>JAZLLG010000064.1:0-42993 GCA_045598045.1 Lachnospiraceae bacterium
CAATGCGATGGCAAAATATCTGGTAATCCTGGAATCACCTTCCAAGATAAAGACTGTTAAGAAAATATTGGGACCGAATTACGAAGTGTGCGCAAGCAACGGCCACGTACGTGATCTGCCCAGAAGTTCCCTCGGCATTGAGGTGGACAAAGACTATGATCCGAAATATATCACCATTCGTGGTAAGGGCGACATTCTTTCCAATCTTCGTAAGGAAGCGAAGAAAGCGGAAAAGATTTATCTTGCAACTGACCCTGACCGTGAGGGCGAGGCTATTTCATGGCATTTGTATTATGCACTGAAGCTCGAAGACAAAAAGGTATATCGTATCACGTTCAATGAAATCACAAAGAATGCCGTTAAGAACTCCCTTAAGAATGCCAGGGACATCGATATGAAACTTGTTGACGCTCAGCAGGCGAGACGTGTTCTCGATCGTGTTGTCGGATATGAAATTTCCCCGCTTCTTTGGGCAAAGATTAAGAGAGGCCTTTCGGCAGGTCGTGTTCAGTCTGCAACTTTAAGGCTCATTACGGATCGTGAAAATGAAATTAATGCCTTCAATCCGAAAGAGTACTGGCTGCTCAGTGCCGTTATGAGCTCACCTGACACAAAGAAGGACTTTACCGCACAGTTTTATGGTACAACAAAGGAAAAACTTGAGCTTCATTCCGAAGATGAAGTTAAGGACGTTTTAAAGAAAATAAAAGGTAAGCCTGTAACGGTTTCCGAAACAAAGACTTCAAAGCGTCTTAAGAAGGCACCTCTTCCTTTTACAACAAGTACATTACAGCAGGAAGCTTCAAAACAGCTTAACTTCTCCACGCAGAAAACAATGAAAGCGGCACAGCAGCTTTATGAAGGCGTTGAAGTCAAAGGCCATGGCACGATTGGTCTTATCACATATCTTCGTACAGATTCCACACGTATTTCGGAAGAAGCTGAAAATGCCGTTAAGAATTATATTGTTGACACCTTCGGTGCAGAATTATATTCCTCAGGCACAGCAAAGGGAAATGACGGCAAGAAGATTCAGGATGCTCATGAAGCCATCAGACCTTCTTATGTTGACATTACCCCTACAGAACTTAAGAATTCTCTTCCGAGGGATCTCTTCAGACTTTACCAGCTTATCTGGAAGCGTTTTGTTGCATGCCGTATGGCAGAAGCAGAGTATGAAACGACATCCGTTAAGCTTGACATAGGTGACTACAGGTTTACGGCTGCTTCTTCAACACTTGTCAATGCAGGTTTCCTTAGTGTTTATGCAGACAAGGAAGAGGACGAGGAGGACGAAACCAACCAGTCGCTCACTAAGCTTAATAAAAAGTCTTCCGTAAAGGCTGTAGACTTTGAAAAAGGCCAGCATTTTACGACACCGCCCGCACACTTTACCGAAGCTTCACTTGTAAAGACGATGGAAGAACTCGGCATAGGCAGACCAAGTACATATGCACCTACAATTACGCTTCTTCTTGGAAGACATTATGTTACAAAAGAAAACAAAAACCTTTATGTGACAGAACTTGGCGAAGCTGTTAACAACATGATGATCGAAGCTTTCCCCGAAATTGTTGACCTTAATTTCACGGCGACAATGGAGACGCTTCTTGACGGTGTTGCCGAAGGTACGGTGCAGTGGAAGTCCATAATTTCCAATTTTTACCCTGATCTTGAGAAGGCTATTAAGACCGCAAACGATAATCTGTCAAAGCTTAAAATCGAAGATGAAGTAAGTGATACACAATGCGAGCTTTGCGGAAAAATGATGGTCATCAAGTTCGGTCCTCATGGTAAGTTTCTTGCTTGTCCCGGCTTCCCGGACTGCAGAAATACAAAGCCTTATTTTGAAAAAACGGGTGTTGCATGTCCTCAGTGCGGAAGTGAGCTTGTTATTTGCAAAACAAAGAAGGGCAGACGTTATTTCGGTTGTTCGAAGTATCCCGAATGTGAATATATGGCTTGGCAGCTTCCTAAAACAGAGAAGTGATGCAACTATATTAAACATGTGCTTATTTTAACAACGAAAAAATTATTATAGAGATTGATAATTTACGTTTAATTATTATCAATCTCTTTTTTATTTTGAATTTATTGTGAAATTATTTGAAAACACTTGAAATTTTTGCTGTCAGGGTGTAAACTCGGCAAAAGCTAAAAGGCGGTTTATAAATATTTGGAAGGCGGTGATACCAATGGGCGTACAACTTCTTGATAAAACAAGAAAGATTGAAAAGCTTTTACACAACAACAGCTCAAATAAGGTAATTTTCAGTGATATTTGTCTGGTACTCAGTGATATCCTTGACTCCAATATTCTCATCATCAGTAAAAAGGGTAAGGTACTCGGAATGAAGAATCGTTCCGACATAGCACCGATCGGGGAGTTTAAGGACTTAAGCGTGGGTAAGTATATTGAGAAGGAATTCAATGAAAGACTTCTTAACATTCTTTCTACAAAGGAAAATGTAAATCTTACAACACTTGGTTTTGAAAGTGATGAAATTGAGTCATATCAGGCGATTATTGTGCCTGTTGTAATTTCGGATGAGCGTCTCGGAACTACATTCATCTACAAACGCAATGCCACATATTCTATTGACGATATTATTCTCAGTGAATACGGCACTACAGTTGTAGGACTTGAGACAATGCGTTCCGTTAATGAGGAGCAGGTCGAAGAGTACAGAAAAGTACAGGTTGTCAAATCGGCAATCGGAACTCTTTCTTATTCGGAACTTGAAGCAATCACACATATCTTTTCGGAACTTGAGTCTGATGAGGGCACACTTGTTGCAAGCAAGATTGCAGACCGTGTCGGCATTACAAGATCTGTTATCGTCAACGCTCTCAGAAAGTTCGAGAGTGCCGGAGTTATCGAATCGAGAAGCTCAGGCATGAAGGGAACCTACATTAAGGTACTTAATGATTACGTTTTCAGCGAGCTTGATATTCAAAGAAAAGATAAATAATCGAACATTTGGCCGGGCAGGATATTTTCTGCCCGACTTTTTTTGTGCGAACGGAGAGAGCCCGCTCTCGAGATGATGTGTTCACATACAATCGAATAGCAAATAGATCATTAACGCTATATTTAGTATTTGTTAAAAAATCTTATGAATATATCTTGTGTTTCTTTTTGCAAAACGCTATAATAATTTTATGGTACGCGCAGAAGACTGTTATATCCCGGTAAAGACATGCCGATACATATAGCGATAAACTGTCGTATCCTATGAACGGAGGCTTTTATGATAGGTTCTGATGCTTACAATTACATCAATATTCTCAACAAAGCAGCAAATGCGAGCTGGGCTAAAAATGAAATCATTGCCAATAATATTGCCAATGTAGACACCCCGGATTACAAAAGAAAAGATCTGGATTTTGAGTCACTTCTTGCTGCTCAGATGAATCAGTCATCGACACACAATATGGATCAGAAAATCAAGAATCTTCAAGACAAGTCTCTTGTTGCAAGGATTTACACAGATTACGAAGAGTTGAGCTACAGATACGACGGAAACAATGTCGACATCGACACCGAATCCGCATATCTTGCAGACAACCAGCTTAAATACTACACATTCCTTAACACTATCAACCAGGAATTCAGCCGTATTAAGATGGTCCTTAATTCTTAATTCCGGCCTGAAAGGAGTATGCCATGTCTGTAATGTCTACTTTTAATGTTTCCGCATCGGGAATGAGCGCACAGCGTACAAGAATGGACTTAATTGCCCAGAATATTGCAAATGTCAACACAACGAGAACAGAAGACGGCGGTCCTTATATCCGTCAGACTGTTGTTTTCGAAGAACGTTCAAATGACAATGTCAATTTCCACGACTACCTTACCGCACGTAAGGCAGAAGTCGGATATAAAAACAACATCGGTTCGGGTGTAAAGATTTCTACAATAGTAGAAGACCATGTAAATGCCATGAAAAAAGTTTACGAGCCTAATCATCCCGATGCAGATGAAGACGGCTACGTTACATATCCGAACGTTGACACCGTCACCGAAATGACTAACCTTATTGACGCAAACCGTTCCTACGAAGCCAATGTTACAGCTTTCAACGCTACGAAAAACATGATGTTAAAGGCCTTGGAGATCGGGACCTGATAACGGGAGGTAATTACTTATGGCAATCGATATAGCATCCGTCGGAAGTATTTTTCCCGTCAATTCCGTGAACAGCCTTTTCGGAACGGCTGAAACGGATAAAAAAGGCGGAATTTCTTCTTTTGAGACTCTTTTGAACTCAGCTATGGGAATGATAAAAGAGACGGAAGAGTACACAAATAAAGCAGAAGATGCCGAACTTCAATACATGCTTGGTCTTAACGACAGTGTTTCGGATCTGCTCATTGCCCAGACCAAGGCAAATATGTCATTGCAATATACTGTAGCTGTAAGAAATGCCGTTATGGACGCATACAGAGAAATAATGCAGCTTCAGTTCTAAATTTATTTTTTTCAGGGGTCGCTTAAATGCAGGAGAAGTTAAAAGACATTCAAAAGAAAATTGTCGAATACTGGAATAAATGGTCCACAAAACAGAAAACTATCATCATTTCCTGTTTTGCGGGCGTGATTTTGGTTATCGCATTATTGGTTTTCCTGCTTGGAAGAACCCATTACACCGAGCTTTACAAGTTCTCCACCACAGAAAGTGCCAGTAAAGCAATTTCCACACTCAAGACCGGCAACATTTCTTCAAAGCTTTCAAACGATAAGCTTACCGTTATGGTTGATGAAGATATGTATGTCGATGCCATTGTGGCCGTATCTGAGGCTCAGATTGAAGAAGACGGCTTTGACATCGATAAAATGCTTGACAATTCCCTCACCACCACAAACGGTGAGCGTTTGCTCAAACAGTTCTTACGTAACGAATCAGATCTTGAAAAGTTCATCATGAAGTTCAACGGAGTAAAGGACGCTGATGTTACTTTCTTTGCAAAAGACACTTCAAATTCCATTCTTGCAAACAATCAGACAATTAAAGTGACATGTATAATCGTTACCGATTCCAGGTTTGACGAGGACGAAGCGGAAGCTATTGCCGAGCTTTGTGCGGCGGGCGTCGGCAACAGCGACACAGAGGACATCACAGTTGTTAATCAGGAAGGTAAAATCCTTTTTGACGGTCCCGAAGACGAGAACGACAAGGAAGTTGATTTTACCGACAAGATGGCCACACTCGAATTCTTCAAGAAAGAGTTCAGCGACAGTGTTACAGGTGCACTTATAGCTGCCGGTTACACCGAAGTCCAGCCGTCCATTTTCCTTGATATCAATTTCGATATTGTTCAGGATACGATGAACGAAGTTATTCCCATTAACGGTGAAGATTACGGCGTTATCGTTCATAACGAAGAAGAATCTTCCACGGGTTCATCCGGAGGTGGAGATGTTGTAGGTACCGACTCCAATGATGAGACCGACTATTACCTTCCTACAGCAAACGGAGGCAATTCCTCATACAATAGAACAGAAACCGATTATGAGCCTTCAAGACGTATCACAAACACTCTTTATGATACCGGAACGCTTAAAAGGGAAAATTGCTCCATTTCCGTTGTAGCAAGAAAAGTAATTACTCAGACGGAAAGAGAGCTTAAAGTACTTGGACTTCTTGATGATACTACTTTTGAAGAGTATTCCATCAAGAACACGAGGGTTGAGGAAGTCGAACCTTCCGAAGACATGATTCGTGTCATTTCTCTGGCAACAGGTATTCCTGAAGGCAACGTTGCTTTCAAGACATATGAAGCCTATAAATTCATACAGGAAGAAACGAATGCAGTTGACTACACGACAATTGTTCAGATTGCTCTTGCAGTACTTCTCTTTGTTATTCTTCTGTTTGTAATCCTCAGAGGCATGAAACCCGTTGAGGTTACAGAGGTTGAGCCTGAGCTGTCCATTGAACAGCTTCTTGCTACAACAAGAGAGAACCAGAGCCTTGAAGAAGTTGAGTTCAGTGAACAGTCCGAGACCAGAAGGATGATAGAAAAGTTCTTCGACGAGAATCCGGAAGCTGTTGCTGCACTTCTCCGCAACTGGCTTAATGAAGAATGGGAGTAAAGACATATGGCATCAATGGAATCCAAAAGGGCAAGTGAGCTGACGGGTCTGCAGAAAGCAGCAGTTCTTCTCATTACACTCGGCCCCGATAAGTCTTCAAAGGTTTTCAAATACCTTAAAGACGAAGAAATAGAACAGCTTACTCTCGAAATAGCTAATACGAGGAGTGTCAGTCAGGCTCTGAAGGAAGAAGTTCTCGACGAGTTCTATGAAGTATGTCTTGCACAGCAGTACATTTCCGAAGGTGGTATCAATTACGCCAAGAACCTTCTGGAAAAGGCTCTCGGCGACGACAGAGCTCAGGAAGTTATCGGAAAGCTTACCGCAAGCCTTCAGGTTCGTCCTTTCGAATTCATTCGAAAGACGGATGCTTCACAGCTTTTAAACTTCATTCAGGACGAACATCCTCAGACTATCGCACTCATCCTTTCTTACCTTTCCGTACAACAGTCTGCAGCAATTATCGGTTCACTGCCGCAGGATAAGCAGGCAGACGTTGCAAAACGTATTGCACAGATGGACAGAACATCCCCGGATGTTATCAAAGAGGTTGAAAATGTCTTGGAGAAGAAGCTTGCAAACCTTGTAAATCAGGACTTCACTATCGCCGGTGGTGTGGATGCAGTTGTAGAAATCCTCAATACCGTCGATCGTGGTACAGAAAAACATATTATGGAATCTCTCGAAATCGACGAGCCGGAGCTTGCCGACGAAATCAGAAAGAAGATGTTCGTATTCGAAGATATTCTTTCACTCGACGATCGTTCCATCCAGCGTGTTCTTCGTGAAGTTGACAATAACGAGCTTGCTGTTGCACTTAAGAGTGCAAACGAAGACGTACAGAGTGCAATCTTCAACAACCTTTCAAAGCGTCTTGCCCAGATGATCAAGGAAGACATGGACTTCATGGGCCCTGTTCGTATGAAGGACGTAGAAGAAGCTCAGCAGAAGATTGTAAACATTATCAGAAAGCTCGAGGATTCCGGCGAAATTGTTATTTCCAGAGGCGGAGGTGACGAGATAGTTGTCTAGTAACATGATAAAGGGTTATACCCTTAACTATGACAGAAACACAGTCCGGCACCTTGACCTTTCAAAGAATGAAGACGTCATCAATCAAAAGGCTCAGGAGCTTTACGAACATCAGAAATCCGTTATCGAAGCTGCCCAGAATTTCGGTTTCATTCCCGGCATAGCAGCCGAACAGCTTTCGGAAGACGGTGTACCTCTTTCCGCCGATGGGGAATATCTTCCGGATTTGGAAGGAGAGCCTGACGGAAGCGCCACAGGCGGCCCTGAAGATGACGATCTTCCTATTCTTATGACCAAGGCCGAACTGGAAGAATATGCAAATAAATTCCGATACGAAGCAGCTCCGGCTGAGTCTGACGACCGCACCATGCAGCTCGCTTTGGAACAGATTCATGAAGAAGCGGATTCCATCATTGCCGATGCAAAAAGCCAGGCTATGAAAATTATCGCCGATGCAATAGAAAAAGCGAAGGAAGAAGCTCAAAAAGAATCTGAGGTTGTTAAAAGCGGCATAATGCAGGCTGCTTCAGCTCAAGGCTATGAGGACGGCCTTAAACGCGCAAAGGAAGAAATGAACGATGCTCGTGAAGCATTGGAAAGCAAGAAGCGCGAACTTGAAGAAAAATATGAGAGGCAGGTAGCTGATATGGAACCTGCCTTTGTTAAAATTTTACAGGAGTATCTGAAAAAGATTACAGGTATGTCTTATGCGAAGCACTCCGAAGTATTCCGTTATCTCATCGATAAAGGAATAAACAATGCTCCGAAGGACACCGATTTTACCGTATATCTGTCAAAGGACGATTATGACAGATTTTCTCCCGAGTTTGAGTCGATTAATTCAATATATTCCGACAAGTTTAATTTGAATTTTTCGGTAGACCATGAGCTTACCGAAGGTTCGTTCAGACTGGAAAATGAAACGACGATTGTTGAATGCGGACTTGATTCAGAGCTTAACGGACTTCTGGAATCACTTAATCTTTTGGCATAAATCTTTAGTATGGACATTAACAAGTACCTTTCGCTGTGCGATGAAAACTACATAAAAACGTACGGTAAGGTTTCCAAGGTCGTTGGTCTTACAATTGAGTCCACCGGTCCCGAAGCGAAGATTAACGATACTTGTGAAATCCTATTGAAAAACACCGATAAAAGGGTGTTGTGCGAAGTTGTCGGTTTCCGCGAAGGAAGGCTGCTCCTTATGCCTTATGAAGACGTTGGTGGAGTATCGATAGGAGACTGTGTTGTTTCCTGCGGCGAAAGCTTCGGCATTCCGGTCGGCCACAATCTTCTCGGCTATGTGCTTGACGGCCTCGGAAGACCTATGGACGGAACCGTGCTGACTCACGAAAAGTATTACAACTCCGAGGCTATGCCTCCGAACCCGATGCAGAGGGTTATGATTGATGAAGTTCTTCCGCTCGGAGTAAAAGCTGTCGATTCCCTTCTTACTCTTGGAAAAGGGCAAAGAATCGGTATATTTGCCGGCTCCGGTGTCGGCAAAAGTACACTTATGGGTATGTTTGCCAGAAATACAAGGGCTGACATAAATGTCATTGCGCTTATCGGCGAGCGAGGCAGAGAGGTTAAAGAATTCATTGAACGAGATTTGGGTGTGGAAGGCCAGGCACGTTCGGTAATTGTATGCGCTACCAGCGACCAGCCTGCACTTATTCGTAAAAAAGCGGCCAAGACCGCTACTGCAATTGCCGAATATTTCCGTGATTGCGGTATGGACGTTCTCCTTATGATGGACTCACTGACACGTTTTTCAATGGCTCAGAGAGAAATCGGACTTGCTTCGGGTGAACCGCCCGTTTCACGTGGTTATCCGCCCAGCGTTTACGGTGAAATGCCTAAGCTTCTCGAACGTGCGGGAAGAACGGAAAAGGGCTCCATTACCGGCATATATACGGTTCTTGTCGATGGTGATGACATGAATGAACCGATTGCCGATACCGCAAGAGGTATTCTTGACGGACATATTGTTCTCTCGCGTAAGCTTGCACACAAGAATCACTATCCTGCAATTGATATTCTGCAAAGTATCTCCAGAGTAATGAGCTCCATCGTTACGAAGGAACATAAAAAAGCTGCGAACCAGCTAAAAAATGTTCTGGCTACATACACCGAGTCCGAAGACCTTATTAATATCGGCGCATATAAAGCAGGTTCCAACAAAGAGATTGACTATGCAATTCAGAAAATCGATGCTGTAAATCAGTTTCTGATGCAGCAGACGGATGAAAAATTCTCTTTTGACGATGGTGTTAAGCTGATGGAGGAGATTTTCGATGGCCAGGTTTAATTTCCGCTTACAGGGAGTATTAAACATAAAACAAAAGCTTGAGGATCAGGAGAAGATTGCCTACGGACAGGCAAAAATGGTTCTTAATCGTGAAGAAGAACGTTTGAAAGAGCTTTATCTTCATAAAGAGGAACTTACCGCACAGAAGGCAGCTCTTATGGCCGGCGCCATAAAGCCTTCGGAACTTAACCTTTATGAAAATGCAATCTCGGGGGCTAAGCTCCTTATTGAAGACCAGAAACAAGTCGTTATCCGTGCTAAAAAAGAAATGGAGCTTGCACAGGAAAGGCTTGATAAAGCAATGAAAGAAAGAAAAACATATGAAAAGCTCCGTGATAAAGCCTACGATAATTTTGTCGCAGAGCAGAACTACGAAGAACAGCTTGAAATTAATGAGCTTGTTTCTTACAGACACGGAAAGGCATAAATTTATTTATGGCAAAAAAAGACGAAGTAAAAACAGAAAATAACGAAAACGAAAGCGCAGGCAGCAAGGTACTGACATTCATTATCATCCTGCTTATTGTTTTCATTTGGCTTGCTATTCTTGCCCTGCTTATCAAGTTTGATGTCGGCGGAATCGGTTCCAATACTTTCAGGCCTCTTTTAAAAGATGTGCCGGTTTTGAATCGAATTTTACCTGACGTTTCGGACGAACAGCTGGCGTATGAGAATCAATATCCTTATAAAAGTTTATCAGAAGCAATCGAAGCTCTTAAGGAATTGGAATTAAAGACCGATAAACTTATAGAGGAAAATGACGATTACGCTGCGCGGCAGGCAGAGATGCAGACGGAGATGAATTCTTTGCAACACTACGCAGATGAGTATGAGGAGTTCCTTAAGCAAAGAGAAGCCTTCGACAGAGAAATAGTTTACAACGACAAGGCACCGGATACGGACGAGTACTTAAAATGGTACGCAACGATTTATCCGGAAAATGCTGCAAAGATTTACGAAGAGCTGAAAGAGCTTGAAAAAGTCGACGACGTCTATAAAGAAATCGCCGCCTACTTCAACAAAATCAAGCCTGTTGATGCAGCAGCAATTCTCATGGAATACACGAGCGATGTTGACTTTGCCGTCAACATTCTCAAGTGCTTAAAGACAGCTACAGTCTCAAAGATTCTCACGGAAGTTGAAAAGAAAGATTCCCTTTTCGCTGCCCGTATCGTCAATCGTATGAAGGATATGGCCTTCGAAGACCTCGAAGACTGACAAATAAGGAACGGACTCCTTATCTTGTAGTCAAAAGCCCAAACGGGCAAATATACTATGAGAAAGGAGGAATGAAAATGCTGGTACTTAATTCACGTGAAAGTGTGGATGCATCCGGCATTTTTTCCGTTTCAAGGGAACTTATTAACGGAAAAATTGCTGAAAAGTCTGACGGAGCTTTCGGAACATTGATGGATTCTTTTGTTTCGGCAGGAAAGTTTACTGTTTCAAAGGTCAAAACTTCCAAAGCACCCGCTGACGAGATTCTGCCCATCAAAAAGCCTAAAATTGAGCTTTCAACTTCATCTGTTTCGAAAGAAGTGACTACGGACAACGTAAAAACGGAAACAGAAGAAACGGACATGAACGGACTTAAATCCGATTCCGTAAACGAAGAAGAAAACTTAACAAAAGCGCCTGTAACCGATGAAGCACAAGAGCCGGACGATGTATCAACGACAGAAATGCTCGGTTGTCTGTTTGTACAGATTACCACCGTGGTTACCGAAGTTTTGAATATTTCCGAGGAAGAGCTTAAAAACGCGCTCGGAGAACTTGGAATTGAGCTTCGTGACCTTTCGGATTTCAACAGCTTAAAGGATTTGTTCTCCTTCGTAAAGAGTGATGGTGACGTTACCAAACTTCTTACGGACAACGATCTTCTGAATCAGCTCAACGCTCTTTCGGATAAGCTTCAGGTCATCTTTAATGATGTCGATCCGGAACTTTTAAAAGAAATGGACTTTGAGGAAATCAAGCAGTTTATTTTCGAAAAGGCAGCTCCCGAAGAAACTGAAATGGCAGAAAAAGAGGAGAAGCCCGTTTTATCCGATGAGGATGGAGAAGCCTTTGAAACTGTTGCGGTTTCCGCAGAAGAAAAGACAATTACCATTGAGTTCTCAAAAGAAAGCGGAGCAGGTACTCACACAAGTACAAAAGAAGAACATGAAACTCTTATGAAAGACAGAAAAGAGACTCCCAAACAGGAAGTATTTCTTACAGGCCTTGAAAGAGCGCATGAGCAGTTCGCCGTAAAACTCGAGAACATCGTTACACCGATTCACAATCTCAGAGAAATCGCTAATCAGATTCTTACTCAGGTTAAAATCAACTTAAAGCCTGAAATGAAGATGATTGAAATGCAGCTTACTCCCGAAAGTCTTGGTAAAGTCAAGGTTGCGGTATCCGAAGCAAACGGAGTGCTGACAGCCAAGTTTACAACCGAAACGGATGTTGCAAGAGAAGCAATCGAGAGTAACCTTATTCACTTCAAAGAGACGCTTATCGAGCAGGGCCTCAAGGTTGACAACGTAGAAGTTGCAGTCGGTAATTTCGAGTTCAACAAAAACGAAAGTCAGAACGGACAGGAAGCTCAGAACGGACAGAACGGTAAAAAGAAATTTATCTACACTGAAGAAACAAATGCTATTGACACTTCGGATCTGCTTACGCAAAGTTACATCGATGACGGAATAAGCACTGTAAGTTACAGAGCATAGGAGATTTATTTATGAGTGATACATCATCATTATTGGTTGCACCTGTACAGAATGGTAAAGTAGTGGATACATCCACAAAAACAACATCTGCCGAAACGGAAACAAGAGGAACGAACAATCTTGGAAAAGATGCATTCCTTCAGCTTCTTGTTGCGGAAATGAAGCATCAGGATCCTCTTGAGCCTTCATCAAATACGGAGTGGATATCACAGCTTGCCACATTCTCGAGCCTGGAAGAATTGCAGGCACTTTCCGGTACAACCGAGACTACTCAGATTTTCTCTCTTATCGGAAAACAGGTAACGGTCAAGACAACAGATACAAACGGAAAGACATACTTAAAGTCGGGTACCGTAGACTTCGTAAGCACTGCGGGCGGAGAAACAAAATTCAGCGTGAACGGCAATCTTTATGCGCTTGACAATCTTTACTCCGTTGTTGGCAGCGAATACTACTACGAACAGAATCAGCCGAAGGTACTTGAAGAGATAGAATTCAATTTTAACGGTGACGAGCCCGAGGACCTTGAATTTAAGGTTGATATGGGTAATGACATCGCCAAAGCAAAGGATGTTGCGCTTATGATCGGCAATACCGTTTTATCTCCCGATTATGCTTTCCTTTCAGGCAACACTGTTATTATCAGACAGGAGCTTATGAACCAGCTTCAGCCCGGTACATACAATGTTGACGTTGTATTTGACGACAAGAACTACACAACAGTTTACAATGCAGTAAAAATCAATGTTTATAACCCGCATCCCGTTTCGGAAACAAATCCCGAGGATGCAGAACCCGAAGAGTCGGAAGAGGTTTAAGACATGAATGAAAATCTCAAAATAAACCAGAGTATTTCCATTCAGCAGATGCAGGACGCATTCAGACAGGCAGGCAGAAACAATGCCTTAAGCCAGCCTCAGGGAATGTCCTTCGAGGAAATGCTTTCTGTACAGAGAAGCAAACTTGGAGAACTCAGGTTTTCAAAACACGCAGGCGAAAGGCTTGCAGACAGAGAAATCGATATTTCCAATGAACAGATGGCGCGACTTAAAAACGGCGTTAAAGAAGCAGGTTCAAAAGGAATAAACGAGTCTCTCATTATGGTTGATAATCTGGCATTTATTGTCAATGTTAAAAATAACATGGTTGTTACCGCTGTTAAGGGTGACGAATCAAGAGTTTTTTCCAACATTGACGGGGCTGTAATCGCATAAAATGCAGCTTTGAACTAAAGACTTGTTAAACATCAGCCGATATATCCATATGTTAGCGTGGACCACTTGTTGGAGGCGCTATCCTCTCCGAATGCCAGAAGAGAGGACCAGACAGGAGGTTGATTTCTATGATGAGATCATTGTATTCCGGTGTTTCCGGATTAAAAGTCCATCAGACAAGGATGGACGTAATCGGTAATAACATTGCCAATGTTAATACCGTGGGCTTTAAGTCGAGCTCGGTTACATTCTCGGATGTGCTCTACCAAACGACTTCACCGGCTACCGGCCCAAATGCGGATACCGGTACGGCAGGTATTAATGCAAAGCAGATCGGTCTCGGTTCTTCCGTAAATGCAATTTCTACAGCAATTGACATTAACGGCGGTTCTCAGAGAACAGATAATCCTTTCGATATTATGATTGAAGGAGACGGTTTCTTTGTAGTTAATAACGGTTCGGGAAATCTTTTCACAAAAGCAGGTTCCTTTAAAATCGATGCAAACGGTACACTTTGTAATGCAGACGGTTACGCAGTAATGGGATGGCAGGTCGATCCCAACAACGCAAACGCAACTGTTGCCGACACTGTTTCACCTCTTAAGATTATGGCTCCCGAGAATCTTTACTCAGCTCCGGAATGCACCGAGGCTGTTTACTTCTCAGGTAACATCGATTCTTCGGACACCGCATTTGATTCCGACACCGGTAAGCTTACGGCATTTTCTTTCTATGATGCACTCGGAAGAAGCTACACCGTAAACCTTAAGCTTACACAGGTTGAAGATGCAGACGGCGAAAAGATTGAAAACCAGTACAACGTTAATATTTTAAACATTGTTGATTCAAACGGCGAAAGCATTCTTTCAAAGTATGATGAAACAACAAAGACATATACCGCAAGAGAAGGCATTAACTTCGGCTTCGGCGATACTGTTGTCAGCGATTACACAATCGACGAGCTTACGGGAGACCTTGTGACTGATTCAACATCGTCACTTCCGGGACTTCTTCTCGGCTTCAGCGCAGCTACAGGTAAGTTCAGCTTTGTTACTACCGAAAGCACGGCTCCTACGGATCTCGAGACCGCGTCCTACAATTCAGCTGCATTCGTAATCGCTACAGACGATGAAGAGGCAAATCCTTTTGCAAAGCAGATTGATGTTGACTTCTCAACCATGACGATGTTTGCGCAGAGCGGTAATACAAACATTTCATACACAAAGGGTAATCTTGATGGTCTTAAAGCAGGACGTGCTTCAGGAAACATGACAGGTTGTTCAATCGACGACCAGGGACTTATCTACGGCGTATATGATAATGGTACAACAAGACTTCTCGGACAGGTTGTAGTTGCCGAATTTGCAAATGCTGCCGGTCTTGAGGCAGTGGGCGGAAGCCTTTTTGCAACAACACAGAACTCCGGCGAGTTTGACGGCATAGGCAAATCCATCAATGCCGCAGGCGGAAGCTTCTCAACAGGCGTTCTTGAAATGTCCAACGTTGACCTTGCTACAGAGTTCACCAATATGATTACGACACAGCGTGGCTTCCAGGCCAACTCTCGTATCATAACAACCTCAGATACACTTCTTGAGGAACTCATAAATCTTAAACGTTAATTAATATTTTGCCTTTAGCGGGCGGATTTGAACGGTTTTCAGCAGAGAACCGGGAAAACCGCCCGATTTTGGCTACTCATTAAAACAAAAATATGCATTCACCATTCTGTGAATGAAAAGGAAAAGCATGATAGAGCTTACTAAACTCAACGATAAAAAATTTACACTTAATTCCGACCTTATTGAAACGGTGGAAGAGGTCCCGGATACATCCATAACACTTACAAACGGTAAAAAAATAATGGTAAAAGAGACTCGAAATGAGGTTAAAAATCTTGTTTTGAAGTTTAAACGGGAAATTTTTGGAAATAACCCCTGAAAAATGACCTCAAAACTCAAGATATAGTATTTTTTGAAAAAATCTTTGATAATATCTTGTGGTTTTTTTTATAATTTAGTATAATAAATCAACAGTATCGGTTAGTGCCGTTATGCATTGGGAAAGGTATGGTATAAACTTTGGATTTAGCGTCATTGATTGGCCTTGTAGTAGCCATGATTTTCGTATTAGTATCAATGTCATTGGGCGACAAAGGTGTTGCTGCCATCGGCGACTTCCTTGACCCGCCTTCAGCCATGATCACATTCGGCGGTGCCTTTTGTGCTGTTCTTGCCATGTGCGATGACATTAAGGCTTTTGTGGGCGGACTGAAATCCTTTACGCTTATATTTAAGCCTGTAAACTACAAAGAAGAAGATATCATAAAGCAGATCATCGATCTTTCTAACGTAGCACGTAAGGAAGGTCTTCTTGCGCTTGAAGAAGCTGCCAACAACTCCATTGAAGACGAGTTCATCAAAAAAGGCATTCTTCTTATCGTCGACGGTACCGATCCCGAATTTGTACGAAGCATTCTTGAAACGGAACTTATGTGTATCGAAGAACGACACAAGTCAAACATCGGCTTCTGGGAAAGTCTCGGTGCCATGGGACCTGCATGGGGCATGATCGGTACACTTATCGGTCTTATCAACATGCTTGGTAACCTTTCCGATATTTCCGCCGTAGGTCCTAACATGGCCATAGCCCTTATCACCACATTCTATGGTTCCATGCTTGCAAACTGGGTTTGCACACCTACATCATCAAAGCTTAAGAGCAACAGTGCCAAAGAAATTATGGCTAAAAATATTGTTGTTGAAGGTCTTCTCTCCATTCAGGCAGGTGAAAACCCGCGTATCATTGAAGAGAAGCTTAAGTCCTTCATTTCACCTGAAAGACGTGCAGCTATGGGCTCAGCAGATGAGGGAGGCGGTGAGTAAGTTTGGCTAAGAAAAAAAAGGAAGAGGCACCGCCGGCTGGAGCACCTGCCTGGATGGCAACTTTCTCGGATTTGATGAATCTCCTCCTTTGTTTCTTCGTTCTTTTGTTCTCCATGTCATCTGTTGATGAGAGCAAAGCGGAAGCAATGATTAAGTCTTTGGCAGATACTTTCTCCATTTTTTCCGGAGGCGGTGAGTCTTTTGAAGACGGTGTACTTGTTTCCAGCGGTGCTACCCAGCTCAGCAATCTTGACGAATACTACACCTCATCGGGTCAGACGGATGATGGTGACAGCATTGAGAATGTCAACAGTGAAAAGAACGGTGCGGGCGAAGATGGTAAAAAGGACAACGTTCAGGAAAATCCCGGCGATCATATGAACACAGGAGACTCCGATAAACAGCCCGGACAGGACCCGGGTGATGAACCGAACCAGCAGGTCGGGGCAGATGATGACAAAAAAGCCGGTGACGGAAAGAAAGACGATACTCAAACCGGCGAAAATCAGGATAAAGACAAAGATAAAGAAAACGATAAAGAAAACGTTGCGGACGGCGGACAGGACCAGCAGAATCCCGAAGGCTCCGGAGATCAGAACGATCATAAAAATGCAGCAATCGATGACATTGACATCGATGAAATCAAAAAGAAAGCTGCTGCGGCAGATCTTGCTGAAAATCAGGAACAGTCAGGTCTTGTATACGAAGAAGTTCTTGGTCTCGCCGAAAAGTACAATATCAGTGATTTCATCGACATAGCCATTGATGCCGAAAGCTATCAATACGTTTCCATTCAGATTAACGGAACAGTGCTTTTTGATTCCGGAAAAGACATCATTAAGGATGATGCCAAAGCCATCATTTCAAAGCTTGGTGATGTTCTTAAACAATACAGAGATTACAAAATCGAAGTTATAGGTCACACTGATAATGTTCCGAACGGCAAAAACTCGGATTATGCAACAAACGAACTGCTTTCCTCGGCGAGAGCAATTGCAGTTGCTTCCTACCTTGCCGAAAACAAGGGCATGGGCTGGGACAACATTTATTTCGCAGGCCGTGGAGAACATGAGCCCATAGCAGACAATTCAACTGCTGAGGGTCGCAGACTTAACAGAAGAGTAGAGATACGTCTCTACAACAAAAAGAATTCCGAAAAGTAACGGAGGGCTTATGAAGAAAAATATACTCGCAATCGCAATACTTGCAGCCGTGCTTGCTGACATCATTCTTTCGGCTGTGTTGCTCATATCCGTTGTTCCGGCAGCAAAGCAGAATGCAGCACTGGTTTCAAAAATCTGCCAGATTCTTGACCTTGAACTTGAGAATCCCGATGCTGCAGACTATAGAGAGGTGCCACTTAAAGCAAGAGTACCGAAGGTTATCGGCGAAGGCATCACAATTAACCTTAAGCGTGCCGAAGGCGAAACAAAGGATGCTTTCTGTGTTCTTAATGAGTTTACCGTTGTTTTCAACAATGAGTCCGATGCTTTTAAGGATGCGGAACCGACCATCGACAATCAGAAAACGGTTCTCAACAATTACGTAGTTACAAAGATCAGTCAGTATACAAAAGAAGACCTTATGGAGCATAAGGCTGACATTGAAAAGGAAGTCCTTTCATACTGCAAGTCCTACTTTGGCTCTCAGGACCTTGTTGTTGAAGTTGTTCTTTCATTCATCGTATCATAATTATTTTCAGTAAAGGAAACCGGTATGGGAGACGTATTATCCCAAAAAGAAATAGATGACCTGTTGAAGGCGTTTTCCACAGGTGAGCTTGATGCCGAGGAATTAAAAGAGACTAACGAAGTCGTTGTTAAAAACTACGATTTCTCACGTCCTTCCAAATTCTCAAGAGAGCATCTCCGTACGCTCGAAATTATTTTTGAGCATTTCGGACGTTTGCTTTCCACGCATTTTCCGGCTTATCTCCGTGCCAATACCCAGTTGGAAGTAATCAACTCCGAAGCAATTATCTACGCGGAGTTTACGAACGCGCTTTCCAACCCTGTTCTTCTTGGCATGGTTGATTTTACACCTCTTGACGGAAATATCATTGTCGAACTTTCGGACAACATCGGATTTGCCATTGTTGACCGAATGCTTGGCGGTGCCGGGCTTCCGCTTGACAAGTCCAGAAACTTTACTGAAATTGAGCAGACAATTCTTGAACGTATTTTCGTAATGATTACGAATCAGCTTGCTGAGCCTTGGAACAACGTTGTTGAATTGGAGCCTCACTTTACAAGAATCGAGACAAACTCTCAGTTCGCTCAGTTTATCTCTCCCAATGAAACGGTTGCCCTCATTACGATGAGCATCAAAATCGGCAACGTTGAAGGTATGATGAACATATGTATTCCTTACGCTGTTGTAGAGCCTGTTATTGATAAGCTGAACACCAAATACTGGTATTCGACTCTTCAGGAAAAAGACGATACTTCCTACAGGGAATTCATCGAAGTTGCGATTCAAAGGGCCAAGATTCCGATTCGTACCGTTCTCGGAAAAAGTGTTATTTCCGTCAACGACTACATCAATATGGCTAAAGGTGACATAATAAGGCTTGATAAAAAGGTTAACGAAGAGCTTGATATTTATGTCGGAAACATATATAAATTTACTGGAATGCCGGGTGAATCCTCGGATTCCTACGCAGTTAAAATTTCTACAGTAATCAGAGAGGAGCAGTAGTATGGATGGTTTATTATCCCAGGAAGAAATAAACGCATTATTTAATTCTTCCGATGACGAAACCGAAGATACCGGAGCTTCTTCAACAGGCGGAGCTGAGCTCAGTGCTGACGAGAAGGACGCAATCGGTGAAATTTCCAACATAAGCATGGGCTCCTCAGCCACAACGCTTGCAGCTCTTGTTAATCAGAAGGTTGATATTTCAACACCTACAGTAAATATACTTACATGGGACCAGCTTGTTGCCAAATATGACAAGCCTTGTATATTCATTCAGATTCTCTATAAAGAGGGTCTTGACGGAAATAATATCCTCATTCTTAAAGAACAGGATGTTAAGATTATTGCCGATCTTATGATGGGCGGTGACGGTTCCAACACCGCGGGCGATCTTTCCGATCTTCATTTGAGTGCTATAAGCGAAGCAATGAACCAGATGATGGGTTCGGCATCAACTTCGATTTCATCAATGATTGAAACAAAAGTTGATATCACGCCTCCGACAGCCAATATCGTAGATATGGCTTCAATTAAGGACGGCTCGGAAATTTCAGATTTCCTTAAAGGTGAATTTTGTCAGGTTGCTTTCCGTATGACAATCGGCGATCTTGTAGACAGTACACTTATGCAGCTTTATCCTGTACAGTTTGCAAAGGATCTCTATAAGAAGTTTACAGGCGGAGAAGAACCTGCAAAAGAAGAGGAACCGGCACCTGCACCCGCACCTGCCGCTGCTCCTGCCCCTGCCGAAGCTCCTTCTGCAGCACCTTCGCAGCCCGATCCCAATATGATGAATCAGGGCATGATGAACCCCGGAATGATGAATCCGGGTATGATGAATCCTGCAATGATGAATCAGATGATGAATCCTGCAATGATGGCTCAGATGATGCCTCAGCAGCCCGAAGCCAACGTATATGCTGCTCAGTTCCAGCCTTTTGTTCAGGCTCAGAGCCCGCTGCTTCAGACAGAAAACATTGACCTTCTCCTTGATGTTCCGTTGGAGGTTTCTGTTGAGCTCGGACGAACAAGCAAATCCATTAAAGAAATACTTGATTTTGCTCCCGGAACCGTGGTTGAGCTTAATCGTATTGCAGGTGAACCTATCGATGTCCTTGTCAACGGAAAATTCGTTGCAAAGGGCGAGGTTGTAGTTATCGGAGAGTCTTTTGGTATAAGAATTTCAGATGTAATAAAGTAATACTTTAAATAGTATCTAAATTACCAAAAAATGATTAAATAACTCTTAACTGCATTGTTATTTATTCTTCGAATATGGTATAATCACACCACAAATGTTTTTACTAATACAAAAGACAGGAGAGTAGTTATGGCAAAGAGTATTTTGATTTGTGACGATGCAGCTTTCATGAGAATGATGATTAAGGACATTCTTACAAAGAATGGTTACGACATTGCAGGGGAAGCTGAAAATGGTGCGATCGCAGTCGATAAGTATTCAGAAACTAAACCCGATCTTGTAATGATGGATATTACAATGCCTGAGCTCGATGGTATCGGTGCTCTTAAGGCTATCCGTGCAAAAGACAGCGGCGCTAATATCATCATGTGCTCAGCTATGGGCCAGCAGGCAATGGTTATCGAGTCTATTCAGGCAGGTGCTAAGGACTTTATCGTTAAGCCTTTCCAGGCAGACCGTGTACTTGAGGCTGTTAGAAAAGTAATCGGCTAAATATGTTTATGATATATCTTTCAGCAACAGGTCTCCCTGGTGTGAAAAGCACAAGGGACAGCCTTCTGGAGCTGCTTGGTGTAATCGTTATCTTTATCATAGTTATCGTTTTATGCTATCTGACGACAAAGTTTGTTGCCGGTAAACAGATTAAGCAGAAAAGCAGTGGTAACATTCAGCTGATAGAGACATATTCGATTGCGCAGAACAGATATCTTCAGTTGTTGAAGATTGGCAGGAAGTACGTTGTCATAAGTGTAACGAAGGACAACGTAAGCCTTCTTGCGGAGCTTTCTGAGGATGAGCTCGTGCCTGTTGAAACAGGTACCGTTCAGACACAGGTGTCCTTTAAGGATGTCCTTGGCAGAATGCTTAAAAAGGGTGATGCTTTAAATAACGAAGCACCGGGCTCTTCAGAAAATACAAACGAAAATAAGTAATACAAATTAAGGTTAATTCAGCATGTCACAGAACAGGAAAAATTACAAAAAGCTTATTCTTTTTGTATGTATGGTTCTTATGATGGCGTTAACCTCTATTTGTTTTTCAAAAACAAACAATGTCTATGCTGCCGAAGATGCAACTGAGAAAAGAAGCGGTTTTTCTTTGCAAGGTAATCTTGGTGACATGGACATTTCTTTGTCTACAGGAGAAGATGATTCCGGCAACGGTTTATCATCAACACTTCGTATTCTCGGTATCTTAACCGTAATCTCATTGGCTCCGTCCATTCTCATAATGGTCACAAGCTTCATGAGAATTCTCATAGTACTTCATTTTGTGCGTTCGGCATTGGGAATGCAGACAACGCCTCCGAATCAGGTTATTATCGGACTTGCGCTTTTCCTGACGTTTTTCATTATGGAACCTGTATTCTCCCAAATTAATCAGAACGCAATAATTCCTCTTGAAAACAATCAAA
Organism: Lachnospiraceae bacterium; assembly: GCA_045598045.1. Taxonomy (GTDB): domain Bacteria; phylum Bacillota; class Clostridia; order Lachnospirales; family Lachnospiraceae; genus RGIG3528. The sequence continues at coordinate 21,569 of JAZLLG010000064.1, forward strand.
TTACATATGAACAGGCGATAACAGAAGGAATAGAGCCTATCAGAGAATTTATGTTCTCACAGATTCGAAACGAGTCGGATCTGACATTGTTCTGCAAGATTGCGGAAATTGACACAGTGGAAACGCTTGCCGATATTCCGACATATGTACTTATTCCCGCATTTATCATATCTGAGTTGAGAATAGCCTTTTATATAGGCTTTATCATATATCTGCCCTTTATTGTCATAGATATGGTTGTTTCTTCCACACTTATGTCAATGGGTATGATGATGCTTCCGCCTACAACAATTTCAACACCTTTTAAGATTCTGCTTTTTGTTGTAGTTGATGGTTGGGGACTCGTAATAGAACAGCTTGTGATGACGTTTAGATGATATGGCAGTGTTTACTCTTGAAAACCTTGAATTTCTGCTTGCTATTCTCGTCAGAATATCCGCTTTCATTTTCGTAGCGCCTATTTTTTCACTGAAAAATATGCCTGCGAGAGCGAAGATACTTCTTTCTGTTGCCGTGGCGGTTGTTGTTTACTGCGTCACGCCTTTCAGACAGCTTGAGTACAGCGGAGTAATCGGGTATGCAACTCTTCTTGTAAAAGAAGCTATTGTTGGGCTTATTTTGGGCCTTTTTGCCAATCTTGCATACTATATTCTCAGCTTTGCAGGTCAGATGATTGATATGGAAGTCGGACTTTCCAACACTCAGGAACTTGATCCTCAAAGCCAGATTTCGGTTACGATTTCCTCATCGCTTTTGAACTATTCGGTGCTTTTGACATTACTTGTCACAAACATGCATCTTTTTATACTCAAAGCGATAATCGATTCCTTTTCGGCTATTCCCGTCGGAGGGCTTGTACTTCACGGAGACATATATAAAGTTTACCTCGTTTATATATGTGATTATATGATTATCGCCTTTAGAATTATTTTGCCGGAATTTGCGGCTATGCTTGTGGTAAATACTGTTCTTGCCATTCTTGCAAAAGCAGCACCGCAGCTTAATATGTTTGTTATCGGTTATCAGCTTAAGATCTTTGTTGGTCTGACCGTGCTTGTCGTTATGCTTCTCTTATTACCGGGTATATCGGACATGATTTTCGGAAATATGATAGATAACATGAAAAATGCTTTATATTATATGGGAGGAGGAAGCTAAATGAACGAACAGACAATCATTGACATATTTTCGCAGACGATTGTTCTTGCACTTAAAATTGCGGCTCCCATGCTTCTGATTTCCCTTATCATTGGCCTTATAATCAGTATTTTGCAGACGCTTACATCGATTCAGGAATCAACGCTTACGTTTGTACCGAAGCTTCTCGGAGTTTTCCTTGTGCTTATTCTTGCGGGAAGCTGGATAATAACAATGCTTAGAGAATACATCATAGAGCTTTTCAATTTTTCGAGTTATCTTGGGTAAATACATGAAACGAAGCGAACTCCTCATTCAAAGCGAATATGATTGCAGATTTAGGCTAAATCTTCAGCTCTTCGCGGATGAAGGAGCCGGCGGAGAAAAGACCGAAGAAGCTACAGCAAAAAGGCTGGAAGATGCCCGTAAGGAAGGTCAGGTAAACAAAAGCCAGGAACTTGTTACGGCGGCCATGCTCTTTGCGCTGTTTATCACCGTAAAGATTTTTGTAAGCTTCATCGGTGAAAATCTGTTGAAAGCTTTCCCCGAGAGCTACACAAGCATTCATGTGTATGCTGTCGAAAAGCCTGAGATTGGCTTTTTTACTTCGATTCTGCAACAGAGTTTTTTGCGAATCATTATTACAACGCTTCCGGTGCTTGTTATTGCCGTTGTAGTCGCTTTCTTTGTTAATGTGGCTCAGGTTAAATGGAAGCCGACCGCGAAGCCGTTACAGCCGAAACTTGAGAAAATAAGCCCGCTTAAAGGCTTTAAGCGTATGTTTTCTTCGGAAAAGCTGTTTGATCTTGTTAAGTCCGTTGCAAAAATAGGTTTGATTTTCTATATTGCGTGGACATCAATAATCAAAGACTACGATACGATTAAAATTCTATACGAAGTCGAGCTTATGGCTGCAGTAAAGTATATAGGCAACTTCGTAATAAATATGGGAATCAAGATTTCCGCCGTATATCTCATTATCGGTCTTGCTGACTACATCTATCACTTCTTAAAGTTTAAGAAGGATATGAAGATGACAAAGCAGGAAGTTAAGGATGAGTTTAAACAGCAGGAAGGTGATCCTCAGGTTAAGGGCCGAATCAAGCAGAAAATGCGTGAAGCATCTCAAAGACGTATGATGCAGAAGGTTCCTGATGCGGATGTTGTAATTACGAACCCTACGCATTTCGCATGTGCCCTTAAGTACGACAAGGCTGTTGCATCTGCACCTGTTCTTGTTGCCAAAGGTGCCGATTACGTGGCTCAGAAAATTAAAGAGGTGGCGAGAGAGGCTAAAGTTCCTATTGTTGAGAATAAGGCTCTTGCCAGAATGCTTTACACAAACGTTGATTTGGACAGTGAAATTCCTCCGGAGCTCTATGCGATGGCGGCAGAGGTTCTGTCCTACGTTTACCAGACTACCGGAAAACAATACTAAGACTAAAAGGAAAGGTGCACAAAATGAAAAGGAATGACATTTTCATAGGTATTTACATATTGTGCGCCATCATTTTCCTCATCATTCCGCTGCCGACCGTTGTACTGGACCTTCTGATGGCATTCAACCTGGCAGTGGCATTTATCATTCTTTTTACGGCTCTTTTCAGTACCGATGTATTGCAGATGTCGTCGTTCCCTACGTTACTCCTGTTTACGACCATTTTCCGTATTTCCTTAAACGTTTCTTCAACAAGAAACATTCTTTCAAAGGGATATGCCGGTGAAGTCGTTAACGCCTTCGGTTCATTCGTAGGTGGAGACAACATGGTTATCGGCTCCATTGTTTTCATAATTCTTATCATCGTTCAGTTCATGGTTATCAATAAAGGTTCTGAACGAGTTGCCGAAGTATCTGCAAGATTCACACTCGATGCAATGCCCGGTAAACAGATGTCCATCGATGCCGACTTAAACACCGGCGCGATTACTGATAAAGAAGCTCAGGAAAGAAGAAAGAAAATTCAGGATGAATCAAACTTCTTCGGAGCCATGGACGGTGCTACGAAGTATGTTAAAGGAGATGCCACCGCGGGTCTTCTTATCACATTAATAAACTTCATCGGTGGTATTGCGACGGGTATGCTTATGCAAAACCTTGACATATCCACCGCACTTAATCAATATGCACTCCTGACAATCGGTGACGGACTTGTTTCGCAGATACCTTCCCTTGTAATATCTCTTTCAACAGGTATTGTCGTTACAAAGGTTTCAAGCGATACTAATACCGGCGACCTTCTTATCGGTCAGCTGTTCAGCACTCCGAAGACAATGTACATTGTTGGTGCGGCAATGGTTATTCTCGGACTTTTTACACCGCTTCCGACTCTTGTATTTGTTATTTATGGCCTTATATTTGTTCTTACGGCACGTGCGATACAGTCCAAGCTTGAAGTCGCCAAGGTTGAAAGCGAAGTATCCGAGGTCGATACAAGTGCCGAAGAAATCCGAAAACCGGAAAATGTTGTTTCGCTTCTTAATGTCGATTCCATTGAGCTTGAATTCGGTTACGGTATCATTCCTCTTGCGGATGCCAATCAGGGTGGTGACCTTCTTGACCGAGTTGTTCTCATCAGAAGGCAGATTGCTTTGGAATACGGCTGTGTTGTTCCGACCATTCGTATGAGGGATAACATTCAGCTCAATCCCAACCAGTACATCATAAAGATTAAAGGCATTCAGGTAAGTGAAGGAGAAATCCTTTTCGATCACTACATGGCCATGAATCCCGGATACGTTGAAGAGGAGATTACCGGTATTCCCACATACGAACCTTCTTTCCACCTTCCTGCAATATGGATTACGGAAAGTCAGAGGGAAAGAGCGGAGTCCTACGGCTACACGGTTGTCGATCCGCCTTCGATTATTGCCACACATCTTACGGAAGTTATCAAACAGCATCTTGATGAGCTTCTTACACGTCAGGATGTTCAGAGCCTTGTTAACAATCTTCAGGAGCACAACGGTACAGTCGTTACCGAACTTATTCCGAAGCTTATGGGTATTGGTGAAGTTCAGAAAGTGCTTCAGAATCTTCTTAAAGAAGGCGTTTCCATAAGAGATCTTGTTACCATTTTCGAAACGTTGGCCGATTATTCCGGCTCCACAAGAGATACGGATGTTCTTACAGAGTACGTAAGGCAGAGCCCTTCGATAAAACGTTTTATTTCAAACAAGTATTTCCCTGTTAACATGTCTACGAATGTTGTTACTCTCGATCCGAAGATTGAGCAGGAGATTATGAACAGCGTTAAACAGACGGAACAGGGTTCATACATAGCTATAGACCCGGAACGTAATCAGAAGATTATGCGTTCGGTTAAGGAGGAAGTTGAGAAGCTTGAGAATCTCGGCGGAAATCCGATTATTATTACTTCTCCTATTGTCAGAATGTATTTTAAACGTATGACAAAGGATTATTTTGGGGATTTGGTTGTAATTTCCTATAACGAAATTGAATCAAATGTTGAACTACAATCTGTTGGGATGGTGACGTGCTGATATGTTGATTAAAAAGTTTGAGGCACCTACCGAGGCTGAGGCTCTTGAAAAGGCAAAAGCCGAGTTGGGTAAAGATGTGATAATCACACACATCAAGACAATTAAACCAAAGGGAATCTACAAATTGTTCAGAAAGTCTTCCGTTGAGGTTACGGCTTCCTGCGACAATGACACGGATTACGCAAAAAGAACATTACCTCCGCTTAATACGAATGTTAATTATTCCAAGCCTGTTCAGAACAGGGAAAGCGGTTTTTCTGCCGTACTTCCGAAGGAAGACGATAAGTCTTTCCCGATAGAGCAGCTGCTTGACGGGCTTCAGAATATGCAGAAGGAAAGCGAGATTGAGAAGTATTCAAAGCCCAAGGACGCAAAGGCTTCCGAAAAGAATGACGTATCTCAGAACGACAACCCCGCAATGACATGCGTCAGAATGATATACAACAAGCTTATTTCCAATGAAGTCTGCGAAGAATATGCAAATAATCTGATTTCCGAAATTGACAAGACATTAAAGCCTGATTCGGATGTTAAGAGTATTCTTTCAAACATATACCAGAAGCTTATTTTAAAGCTCGGAGAAGCAAAGACAATTACTCTTGAAGAAGGAAAAACCAAGTTCATATTCTTCATCGGTCCCACAGGAGTAGGCAAAACAACAACGATTGCAAAGCTTGCCTCAAGTCTTAAGCTTGGCATGAAAGCCAATATAGCTCTTTTTGCAGCGGACACATACAGACTTGGTGCTGTTGACCAGCTTCAGCGCTATGCATCGATTCTTAATGTTCCTCTTAAGGTTATTTATGCCGAAACTGATATGAAAGATGCCATAGCGGATTTCTCAGGTTATGATATCGTCCTTGTTGACACTGCAGGACGTTCGCATAAGAGTAAAGAACAGCGTGATGATATAGAAAAACTTATCAATACGGTTCCCGCGGACAGAAGAGAGATTTATCTTGTTCTTTCGGCTGCCACAAAATATAAGGACCTTGTCCGAATTACCGAAGCTTATTCCGAATTTGCGGATTACAACCTTATTTTCACAAAGCTCGATGAAACCGAATGCATAGGAAACATCTTTAATATTAAGATGCTTACGAATGCGCCTCTTTCATATTCGGCTTTCGGACAAAACGTTCCGGATGATATTTCCAAAATTAATCCGCAAGTTATCGCTAAACAGTTGTTGGGAGGTGGTGACTGATGGATCAGGCCGATAAATTAAGACAGATGGTGTCTGAAACCGAAAACCGTCCTTCTGCCAGAGTCATTACCGTAACGAGTGGCAAAGGCGGAGTAGGAAAGTCCAGCCTTTCTCTGAATCTTGCAATCTGCATGAGTCGTATGGGAAAACAGGTTGTTTTGCTGGATGCGGATTTCGGGCTTGCCAACATTGAGGTCATGCTCGGCATAAGGCCACAGGCAAATCTTGCGGATCTTATGTTCCGCGGACGTAATCTTTCAGACATTATTACAGACGGTCCGGAAGGCATTAAGTTTATTTCCGGTGGTTCAGGAATACAGGAACTTGCCTCCATGAATAAGGACCAGGTTGTTTATCTTACCAAAAAGCTCGCAGAGCTTGATAATTACGCCGATGTCATAATAATTGACACCGGTGCGGGGATTTCCGACAGCGTACTTGAATTCGTCGCATCCAGCAATGAAGTTCTTCTTGTGGCAACACCCGAGCCTACTTCGATTACGGATGCATATGCTCTTCTTAAAGCACTTAACCGTAAGTCAGAATTTTCGAAAAGCAGTACGACAATCAAGTTTATTGCAAACCGCGTCAGGGATGAGGATGAGGGCAGAGTTCTTTATGAAAACATGAAGAATGTTGTAAGTAAATTCCTTAGCATCAATCTTGACTTTGTAGGTTCAATTCCGCAGGATGATCAGATTTCAAAGGCTGTTATGAAGCAGAAGCCTGTTACAATGGTCAGCCCGAACAGTCCTGCGTCAAAGGCAATCGGAATTCTTGCCGAAACGTTAAACAACGTTACACGTGAAGAATCAAATGAAGAGAAGGGTATTTCACTTCTTTTCTCAAACCTTATCAGAACCAAATTTAAAAAGAAAAACAAAGGTTGAGCCATGTCGAAGAATGTTTTTGAGCATAGCAACAAAATACTTATGCAGCTTGTAAAGAGGGCACACGGTATTACAAGAGGTACCGACGTCCAGTTTTATACAAGCAGTCTTGTGTCTGTTGTTTCGGACTATGAACTTAAGATAACCGTTCCTATCTATCAGAGTAAACTCATTACTCTTAACGAGGGAGATGTCTATACTGTTCAGTTCTATACAACATCAGGCTTTTATCAGTGCAAATGTGTTGTTAAAGATACAGACCGCGAAGGTCAGATTGCCATAGCAACCATTCGGACCATAAGTGCTTTGGAGAGATATCAGAGACGACAATATTTCCGTATGAACTGCCTTATTCCGGTTAAGTACGCAAAGCTTACCGAATATCAGGAACATCTTTACAGTTCATTGAAGGAATGCACATCCGAAAGCCGCAAGAGACTTTTGGAACAGCAGATTGAGCTTGAAGACATTCAGATGAACAACGGAACGATGCTTGACATAAGCGGAGGCGGCCTCAGGTTTAATTCTTTTGAGCTTTACGATAAAGATGATGTATTTATCGTTATTCCTGAAATTCCTCAGATTATGGACTCGATTCCCTTCCTGCTTTGTAAGGAAGTTTTGATCCGACAGGTTGGGTTTGCAAACGAAACATACGAGAATAAATTCAAATTTATTAACATAACAAATGACGAAAGGGAGAAGATTATCACCTATATTTTTGCGTTAGAGCGTGAACGTATGAAAAATGAGTAAACTTTATAATGCAGGAGTGAAAAAAGAGTATGGAAAAACGAAAAATACTCGTCGTTGATGACTCTGCACTTATGAGAAGAACTGAGTCTGATATTATAAACTCGGACAGCAGGTTTACAGTAGTTGGTACATGCTTTGACGGACTTGATGCATTCGACACCGTTACGAAAAATCCTGAGGCATACGATCTTGTTCTTATAGAGATTAATCTCCCTAAGATGACCGGCCTCGAGTTTCTCGCAGCTCTGAAAAAAAGTCAGGTTTCAGTTAAGACGATAATCATCAGTTCCAACCTTACGTTGGACAGCAAGGAAACGATTCAGGCACTTCAGCTCGGAGCATTTGACTTCGTAAGCAAGCCGGAAAACTTCCTGGATTTAAAGTCTGAAAGCTTTAAATCAAAGCTGTTGGAAAAGGTTGCACTGGCAACCAGAGCAACTCATTTCAGTCTCTTCACAAAACCTGAACCTCCTCGCGAAGTTCATCCGACGCCGGAGAGACATGAAACGCCGGTTACTCCTCATGTAAGGCCTGCAACAGGTACAACGGAAGATGGCAAGGTAGTTTCCCCAATGAACGCACAGGAAATACTGGCAGCCATCAAAACTCCGAGAAGACCTCACAGGACGGTTTCGGGAAATGCAAAAAAGCTTGTTCTTATAGCAGTTTCCACAGGCGGCCCGAGAGCACTTCAGACAGTTATTCCGGGAATACCGAAAAACATCAATGCGCCTGTACTTCTTGTACAGCATATGTCCGCAGGTTTTACTAAGTCTCTTGCCGACAGATTGAACTCAGAGTCTTCCATTGAAGTCGTTGAAGCCAGTCAAGGCACTGTTATTCAAAAAGGAAAGGTTTACCTCGCTAAAGGAGGAGCCCAAATGAGACTGAAAAGAAACGGTTCGGACTACATCATTGATGAGAATACGGAAGAACCTGCAAGAAATGCATTAAAACCTTGCGCAGACATTCTTTTCGAGTCGATTGCGGGCATGGATTTTGACGAAATTATCTGCTGTGTTCTTACCGGAATGGGTGGAGACGGTACAATGGGCATACATGCTCTGACCCAGAGAAATAACTGTTACGTTATTGCCCAGGACGAAAGTACTTCAACAGTTTACGGAATGCCTAAAGTCGTGTTCGAGGCGGGACTTACGGATTCTGTGAAGCCGCTTGAAGAAGTTGCCAAGGAAATCACCAATATTACGGGGGTATTAAACTATGGATGTTAGTCAATATCTGGAAATCTTCATCGACGAAACAAGAGAACACCTTCAGAACCTTTCGGAACAGCTTCTGATCCTCGAAAAAGAACCTGAAAATTCGGATACCATTAACGAAATATTCCGTGCCGCACATTCCCTTAAAGGTATGGCAGGTACAATGGGATATAAGGTAATGCAGGAACTTACCCACAAGATGGAAGATGTCTTTTCTGAGGTAAGAAACGGAAAGAAGAAGGTTGATGCGAACATTGTCGATCTCCTTTTCAAGGGACTTGACAGACTTGAGTCAATTCTTGATTCCATCGTTACAGAAGGTAACGAAGGCGATGATAATTGCCAGGACCTTATTGATCAACTCCTTGCCGTTATTAACGGCGATTCAGCAGCACCCGCTAAGGAAGAACCTGCAGCAGCACCCGCAGAAGACGCTCCCGCAAAGAAAAAAGGCGGAAAGAAGAAAGCAGCTGAAAGCACAGAAGCAGCAGCTGAAGAAGCAACCGCAGAAGCAGCAGAAGAAGCACCCGCAGAAGCAGCAAACGATAAAGAAAAATATAAGAACTTTAAGTATGCGGATTTCGAATCAAGCGCTATCGTTAATGCAATTAACGAAGGCATGCATGCTTACGGTATTACAGTATATGTTCAGGAAGCTTGCCTCCTTAAGGCAGCAAGAGCATTCCTCGTTTTCAAGAAGCTTGAAGAACTCGGAACAATTGCTAAGTCCGAACCTTCAACACAGGATATTGAAGATGAAAGATTTGACCTTGATTTCTCATTGGTATTCCTTACAAAGGAAGATGCAGACAAGGTTAAAGAAGGCATCATGAACGTTTCCGAAATCGAGACATGCTTTATCGGCGAACTCGACAAGGATACAGTTCTTAAGGCTTCGCCCGCCGGCGCAGCAGAAGCAGCCAAGGAAAGCGAAGGCGGCGAAGGGGCTAAAGCCGAACAGCCTGCTCAGGAACAGGCAAAGGCAGCAGCACCCGCAACAGCTTCCACAGGTAAGCCCGTTGTTAACCGCTCCGTACGTGTCGACATTGAAAAGCTCGATGACCTTATGAATCTTGTTTCCGAGCTTATTATTGCAAAGAACGGCCTTGTATCATTCAACAATTCCGACGGCGAAACAAAGGCAGCAAGTTCAGGTTTCAACGATCAGATTGAATATCTTGAAAGAATCACAACAAACCTTCACCAATCTGTTATGAAGGTTCGAATGGTTCCTTTGGAGAGCGTTTTCAACAGATTCCCTCGTCTTATCAGAGACTGCTCAAAGAAGCTTGATAAGAAGATGGAACTGTATATCACCGGTGAAGAGACAGAACTTGACCGTACAGTCATCGATGAAATCGGCGATCCTCTTACTCACCTTCTTCGTAACTCTGCCGACCACGGTATTGAGAGCGCAGAAATCAGAAAGAAATATAATAAGCCTGAAGTTGGTACCATCAGCCTCAATGCTTATCAGGAAGGTAACAACGTAGTTATCGAAGTTACTGATGACGGTGGCGGTATCGACGTAGAAAAGGTTAAGAATAAAGCCATTGAGAAGGGTGTTATTACCAAGGAACAGGCTGAAATCATGACTGATAAGGAAGCCATTGACCTTCTTTTCAGACCCAGCTTCTCAACAGCCGAAAAGGTTTCGGATCTTTCCGGACGTGGTGTTGGTCTTGACGTTGTTAAGACAAACATTGAAAAGCTCGGTGGTGATGTTGAAGTTCGTACAAAGCTTCATGAAGGTTCAAGCTTCATCGTAAGACTTCCTCTTACACTTGCCATTATTCAGTCTCTCATGGTTGAAATCGGCAGCGAAAAGTATGCTATTCCTCTTGGAAGCATTCAGACCATTGAGGATATTCCTGTTTCGGATATTAAGTATGTACAGTCAAGTGAAGTTATTCACCTTCGTGGATCTGTTATTCCTCTTATCCGCCTTAACAATGTTCTTGATATCGAGTCCACAAAGGCTCCTGATGATAACCTTACGGTTGTTATCGTTTCCAAGGGCGACAAGCTTTCAGGTTTCGTAGTAGATAACCTTATCGGCCAGCAGGAAATCGTTATCAAGTCCATCAGTAAGTACATTAACAGCCCTAAGATGATCAGTGGTGCCACCATTCTCGGTGATGGCGAAGTTGCATTGATTCTCGACGTTAATACATTGGTTTAATGGGAGGAACGGATTATGGCAGATACAAATGTAAATGTTAACAGCAAGCAGTACATCGTTGTTAACCTCGGAAATGAGCATTATGGTATTGATATCAATTACATTGATAACATTGTCCGCATGCAGAATATCACAAGAGTTCCCAAGTCTCAGGAATATTTCAAGGGTGTCATAAATCTTCGTGGTGAAGTTATTCCGGTAATGAGCCTCAGACTTCGTTTTGAGCTTGAGCCCGATGAATACACAAAACAGACAAGAATCCTTATCTTAAAGCCCGAAGCACACGGAACAATCGGTATCATCGTTGATGCGGTTAAAGAAGTTCTTACTCTTCAAACCGATGATATTGAAAAGCCCTCATCAAAGAATACTGCAGATGATAAGCTTATTTACTTAAGCGGCGTCGGCAAGAAGGGAAATGACCTTATTTCAATTCTCAATATACTTGAGGTGATTGAAGATAAGGAAGAAGATTAGTAAAATAATAACCAGCCTGCCGGTAAAATGCCGGCAGGCTTATTGGGATTTTTCGGGGATATATGTTTTTTGCTATAATACACTAAAATTGCTTTTCGGGAGTTTATAGTATGGCAGATAATATGAATAATTTTGAGTTCGACGTTCTGCGAGAAATCGGAAACATCGGTTCCGGTCATGCAGCAACAGCTCTTGCCAAAATGTTAAATCAGAAAATTGATATCAAGGTTCCTCAGGCCGTTGTCTGTGACTTTAATACACTTTGTCAGATGGTCGGCGGTGAGGAAAAGCTTGTTATTGGTATATTACTTACGCTGGATGGTGATATAAACGGAATGATGATGTTCATTATGGACATGCCTTCTTCCTACAGTCTGCTTAGGCAAATGATGTTTACCGATCTTAAAGACGGTGATGAATTCAACGATATGCATAAATCGGCGCTCCATGAGCTTGGAAATATTATTACCGGAGCTTATCTTGCATCATTGTCCGATCTTACAAAGCTTAAAATCAATTCAAGCATTCCATATATGTCCATCGATATGGCCGGAGCGGTTCTCTCGGTGCCTGCCATTGAGTTTGGTAAACTTGGCGACAAAGCCGTTATGATTGAAACGGAATTCGGTGAGGAAAGCGGAAAGAATATTAATGGTTATTTCCTTCTGATTCCCACAATGGAATCTTACAATAAGATTATGTCGTCACTTGGTATTACCGTAATGTAAACTAACCTTATCCCAACGGAGCAAAATATATGAGTGTTATGCATAAAATCGGCATGGCTGAGCTTGATGTCTGTACCGCACCGGATGCAATAACGACACTGGGCCTTGGTTCATGTATCGGTTGTGTAATATATGATCCTACTTCGAAAATATGCGGTATGGTTCATGTTATGCTGCCGGACAGTACAGAAATTCGCTGTAATGAAAAAATTGCAAAATTCGCAGATACGGGTGTGAGAGAGCTTTTACGCGTTGTTCTTGAAGCAGGAGCAAACAAACTTCGTCTGAAGGCTAAAATAGCCGGAGGAGCACAGATGTTCGCTTTCAATACGAACAATGACATGTTGCGCGTCGGAGAACGTAATGCTGCTGCGGTTGAGAAGGCTTTGAAGGAACTGGGCATTCCTTTGGCTGCCAAGGACACAGGAGGCAATGCAGGCCGAACGATTGAGTTTTATCCTGAAGACTGCAGGCTGACTGTGCGTTGCATCGGTAAGGCTACTTACGACATTTAACATGATATTGGGGAGATTATGATGGTTAAAAAAATTCCTGCAATTATTCTTATGCTCGCCGCAGGTTTGATTATGTGCATTTCCTGCCTGATTTTTAAGGTAAAACTTGTGTCCAGCATACTGATAGTTGTCGCTACGATGCTAGTTTTTTATATTATTGGCAGAGTTATTACAAAGCTTATTGACAAAATCAATGCAGACGCGGAAAATAGAGCTGTAGAGCTTATGAATGAAGAAGCTGAAAAGGCTGAAGAGGAAGCTTCGGGTGATTCATCTGCAAACGAAAACGATGAAGATTCTCAGGAAACCCCAAATGAGGAGACTGAAGAAAACTAGAATAAAATCCGGATGGAAAACATATGACATCAGATGACAAAGAAAAGCTCTGGGCGGAGTACTCAAAAACACCAACCCAGGCAATACGCGAAAAATTAATATTGTCTTACGCCGGACTTGTAAAGATTGTTGCAGGCAAATTATCAATATATCTTGGTTACAATGTTGAGTATGATGATCTTGTGAGCTACGGTACTTTTGGACTTATCGATGCAATCGACAAGTTTGACTACGGTAAGGGCGTTAAGTTCGAAACATATGCTTCTTTGAGAATCCGTGGAGCGATTCTCGACCAGATAAGACGGATGGACTGGCTTCCCCGTTCCGTCAGACAGAAACAGAAGCAGATTGACGCCGCATATACAAAGCTTGAAACAGAGTTCGGACGTCCTGCTACCGACGAGGAAATTGCCAAAGAACTTGACATTTCTTCCGATGAGCTTGACAGATGGCAGGCACAGACCAAGGCTTCGGGGCTTATTTCTCTTGATGAGTATATGGAGGATGGTGCGGAATCCGGCATTTCAAATGTTATCGGCGGACAGTCCGAGGACTACGAACCGGGTGCGGCAATGGACAGAGAGGCCGTTAAACAGGCTCTTGTCGCCGCTCTTGAGGATCTGACCGAAAAGGAAAAGAAAGTTATTCTTCTTTACTACTACGAAGAGCTTACTTTGAAGGAAATCAGCAGTGTTCTTGATGTTTCCGAATCCAGAGTTTCACAGCTTCATACAAAAGCCATTCAGAAGCTTAAAATTAAACTTGGTTCAAATATAGAACTATTTTTCTAGTTATGTTATACTGAATACACTATCATCGGGGTTAGCTAAAAATCACAGGGAGTGAGGTATTACTATGGCAAAGGATGCATTTTTCAGAATGACCATTAAGGCAACCGGAACGTACATTATGATGTACCCTCCGATTGAAGGCGGTAATCCGGTTATTCCGGCACCGGATGTAATCAGATATCTTGATTTAAAATTGGGGTACCCTTATGACAGAGCGGCTGTCTCGAAGTTTTTTGCCGACCCTGTTTCGACAATCAAAGAAATGCAGCTTACTCCTGAGAAGATTATTCCCAAGGATGAAAGCATTATCGTTGATATTTCTCCTGACAAAAATCAGGCAACAGGTATGTTTTTCCCTGCCATGGAAGGCGGGAAAACAATGTCCAAGGATGATATTATTTCCGAGCTTGTAAGAGCAGGCGTAAAGTATGGTGTTGACAATGCCAAGATTGATGAAATCATGACAAACAGGCCGTATGTCAGAAAAGTTGTTCTTGCAAATGCCACAATGCCCGAAGAAGGCGAAGAAGCAGTCATCAAATATAATTTCAATACAGACCTTACGATGAAGCCTCAGGTAAATGAAGATGGTACCGTAGACTTCCATCATCTTGATATGATCAGCCCTGTTAAGGAGGGAGACCTTCTTGCGGAGCTTACACCGGCTAAAATGGGAAAGCCCGGAATCAATGTATGCGGTCAGTTGCTTAAACAGACAAAAGTACGTAACAGGGTTCTCAGAGTCGGTAAAAATATCAAGCTTTCCGAGGATGGACTTAGAGCGTATTCCGAAATTAACGGTCATGCATCCATGGAAGGTGAGATGATATTCGTTTCCAACACCTTTGAAGTAGCTGCCAATGTTGATGCATCCACAGGTGACATCGAATATGACGGTGATGTTGTTGTTCATGGCAATGTTAATACCGGATACAGCGTTAAAGCTGCGGGCGACATTGTTGTCGAGGGCACCGTTGAAGGAGCTTACCTCGAGGCAAACGGAAGCATCATTCTTAAGCGTGGTATTTCCGGTATGGATAAAAAAGGTCAGATTGTTGCAGGACTTAATGTCATTTCAAAGTTCGTTGAAAGCGCAAAGATTACTGCAGGCGGATACGTTACATCTGATTCCATCATGCATTCTGAGATTATAGCAAAGGGTGATGTTACCGCAGATGGAAAGAAGGGCTTTATTTCGGGTGGAAGCATTCATTCCGGTTCATTGATTTCCGCAAGAAATATCGGTTCTTCCATGGGAACAACGACTGTTCTTGAGTGCGGTATTGATAATTCCATTATCGATGAGTATCATGCTCTTGAAAAGGAGCAGGAAGAAAATGCCGATGAAGAAGAGAAGCTTCTGCCTATTCTTCAGGGCCTGATCAAACGAGTTAAACTTGGTGAGAAGCTTGATCCCACAAAGCTGCTTCAGCTCAAGAAGTCCAGTGAGAGACGTGAATGGCTTCATAACCGTAACGAAGAAATCGAAGCAAGACACAAAGAACTTAAAGAAATGATTGACAATTATGTCGGCGGACGTGTTCGTGCGGAAGGAACCGTTCATCCCGGATGTAAGATTATCATTTCAAATGCAATATACTACGTTAAAGCTGATACTACATACTGCAGCTTCTACAAAGAAGGCGGAGACGTTAAACTTGATGTATTCTTCTAAATAGGCTGCCAAAGGCAGGTGTTTCACAGGTTAAGGAGGTCTGAGATGGCTATTTCCTATGAAACCATGATTGTAGCGCCGAAGTCTCAGGAGGCTTCATTCTACAAGATTAATCAGGATAACAAGGTAAACAGTGAACAGCCCATGCTTCAGCAGTCTGTTGAACAGCAGAAGTTGCGTGATTCTCAGCGCACTAATAGAACAGAGGACAAAAATTCTCAGATGGGTCATCATGATGCCAAAGAAAAAGGTTCTAATGAATATGAGCATTTTGATGCTGAGAAAAAGAAAAAGGAAGAGGAACAGAAAATGAACGAGGCGCACCGCATTCTTATGGGGAGCACCTTTGACATTACGATTTGAGGATTTTATGACTACCGAGATTATCTTAATCATAACAGGAATCGTTCTGATTGTCGCAAGCGTTATCTTCACGGGTAACGACAAAGGCAATTTACAGGAGGGTTCCTCTTTTTCCGAAGAGGAAATTGCAAAGACAAGGGCTCTGCTTGATAAAATGGCGCAGGAGTCCCTTGAACGTGTTTCTGAAGAAACGATAGTTAATACAGACGACGTTCTCAGCAAGATTTCCAACGAGAAGATTATGTCCATTAATGAGTTTTCAGAGACTAATCTTACCAAAATAGAAGAGAATCACGAGCATGTTGTTTTCCTTTACAATATGCTTAATCAAAAGGACGATGAGATTAAGCAGACGCTTGCCGACATGGAGAATGCTAAGCAGGACATGAAAGCATCTGTTCAGGACGTTTTGAAGATTACAAAAAAGCTTAATTCGGTTGTAAAGAAGTCTCAGGAAGAAAAGGTTTCCAAAAAGCCGGCTGAAAAGAAACCTGCGCCGGTTCTTAAGGAGGCAACCGAAGCCGATGGTCAGATGAAGCTTCCCGATATGCTTGTTGTTGACAATAAAAACGATGAAATTCTTAAGCTTCACAAGCAGGGCATGAGCATTCTTGAAATTTCAAAAGCACTTAAACTCGGTCAGGGTGAAGTTAAGCTTGTTATCGATCTTTACGGAGCGTAACCGATGAACTTAAAGAAAAAATATTATCTTCGCGGTTTAGGCTTCGGCATACTTATAACCGCAATTATATTTACAATTAAA
Source organism: Lachnospiraceae bacterium (assembly GCA_045598045.1). Taxonomy (GTDB): domain Bacteria; phylum Bacillota; class Clostridia; order Lachnospirales; family Lachnospiraceae; genus RGIG3528. The sequence continues at coordinate 38,113 of JAZLLG010000064.1, forward strand.
AACAACATAACAAAAAAGAATGTTATGAGCGATGCAGAGATTTGTGCGCGCGCGGAACAGCTTGGTTATGTCCTTAAAGACGAAGCCGAACTGATTCCAACCACTACCGGAAGTATCGATCTTGATGAGCTCAAATCAAAGTTGCTTACCGCTGCGCCTACAAAGGAAGTAACGCCTGATACTGACGTAAGCAGTACACCTGTTCCTTCGCCTACGGACGAGCCATTGCCTACGGATACTCCTGTACCGATTCCTACGGATACACCGGTTCCGACACCTACGAGTACACCTATACCGACTGCAACGATGACTCCTGTGCCTACAACAGGTCCTGACGAAAATCTTGTTAAGGTGTACACTGCGACGATTGTTGTAAGAAGTGGTATGACTTGTACGGACGTTTGTTATATGTGCGAGAGAGAACATATCGTAATGAATGCGGAAGCGCTTATAAACTACGTTATGGCTCATAAACTTACAAATGATTTCCTTGTTGGCGAGTTCAAGCTTTCCAGTGAAATGAGCTTCGAAGAAATCGTCGAAAAACTTACAGGAAAAGAAATTCAGTAAATTTCATACACAATTAACAAAACGCTTGCATTCGCAGGCGTTTTGTGTTATATTGTCACGGCACATGCGGGTTAACGCCCCGCAAATGAGCACGCATAAGCACGCGGACCACGGTGCAGCAAAGCTGTTCGGCCCGGAATAAACGGCTTAGCGGAAGTATAAACCAAACGGAGGAAAATAAAATGAGCGTTATTTCAATGAAACAGTTACTTGAAGCAGGTGTTCATTTCGGACATCAGACAAGAAGATGGAACCCTAAGATGAGTGAGTACATCTTCACAGAGAGAAACGGTATCCACATCATCGACCTTCAGAAGTCTGTAGGTAAGGTTGACGAAGCTTACTTCGCAATCAAGGATATCGCTGCTAACGGCGGAAACATCCTTTTCGTTGGAACAAAGAAGCAGGCTCAGGACGCTATTCAGTCTGAAGCAGAGCGTTGCGGTATGTTCTATGTAAACGAGAGATGGCTCGGCGGTATGCTCACAAACTTCAAGACAATCCAGTCAAGAATTGCACGTCTTAAGGCAATCGAGAAGATGAGCGAAGACGGTACATTCGATGTACTTCCCAAGAAGGAAGTTATCAATATCAAGAAGGAATGGGACAAGCTTCAGAAGAACCTTGGCGGTATCAAGGAAATGAAGAAACTTCCCGACGCTATCTTTGTTGTAGATCCCAAGAAGGAAAGAATCTGCATCCAGGAAGCTCATGCACTTAACATCCCTCTCATCGGTATTGCTGATACAAACTGCGATCCCGAAGAGCTTGACTATGTAATTCCCGGCAACGATGATGCTATCCGTGCCGTAAAGCTTATTGTTTCCAAGATGGCTGATGCCGTTATCGAAGCAAATCAGGGCGAAGAGTTCGTTGCTGCTCCTGCTGAAGAAGCTGAGACAGAAGAGAACCAGGAAGCATAATTAAACTAAAATACCGGAGGAAAACAAAATGGCAGATATTACTGCAAGCATGGTAAAAGAGTTACGTGAAATGTCCGGTGCCGGCATGATGGATTGCAAGAAGGCACTTAACGAGACAAACGGAAATATGGATGAAGCTTTCGAATACCTCAGAAAAGCAGGTATTGCAAAGGCTGAAAAGAAGGCAGCTCGTATTGCTGCTGAAGGTATTTGCCGTGTTGCCATCGAAGGCAACAAGGCTGCTGTAGTAGAAGTAAACTCTGAGACAGACTTCGTTGCAAAGAACGAACTCTTCCAGAACTACGTTGCTGCTGTTGCAGCACAGGCTCTCAAGTCATCTGCAGCTGATGCAGAGGCTATGATGGACGAAGCATGGATTGAGGATTCTTCCAAGACTGTTAAGGATGTACTTGTTGAGAAGACAGCAGTTATCGGTGAGAAGCTTTCCATCAGAAGATTCGCTAAGGCTGAAGGAGACTGCGTAGTTTCTTACATCCATGGCGGCGGAAAGATTGGTGTTCTTGTTGCTGCTGACGGCGCAGGTGATGATGCTGCTGTTAAGGAAGCATTAACAAACGTAGCAATGCAGGTTGCTGCTATGAACCCTCAGTACATTGCAAAGACAGACATCTCCGAAGCTGAACTTGCAAAGCTTAAGGAGGTTACACTTGACAGTGCTGTTAACGAACCTTCAACACTTCCTAAGCCCCTTCTTCAGAAGTGCTTCGATATTTGTGTAAATGAGAAGAGATGGTCTGAGGAAGATCTTGCTGCTTACGAAGAGCAGAAGACAAACAAGTTCCTTTTCAACTTCCTTTCCGAGGATGCAAAGGCAAAGCTTACAGCAGCTGCTAACGAGATTAAGGCTGACATCGTTTCCGATAAGATTTTCCTTGGCCTTGTTGATGGCCGTGTTTCCAAGCAGCTCAAAGAAATCTGCCTTCTCGAGCAGGTTTATGTTAAGGCTGAAGATGGCAAGCAGACAGTAGGTGCATACCTTGCTTTTGTTAACAAGTCCATCAACGTTACCAAGTTCGTTCGTTTCGAAGTTGGTGAAGGTATGGAAAAGAAGAACGAGAACTTTGCAGAAGAAGTTGCAAAGCAGATGGGCAACTAATTCCATTATTACTTTTAAATCAAGGCTCAAAGCACTTAATTCAGGAATTCCTGTTTATCAGAGGCTTTGAGCCTTTTTACTATTTTGATTTGGGGATAAATCCATGGATATCAAAACATACAAAAAGGACTGCGATTATTCATATTCTTTAGGTGCTTTTCCTACTTTTGAACTGTTAAAAACAAATCCGGATAAAGTTAAAACGGTTATTTTGCATTCCAGCTTTACGGATAAAGAAGGCATTCACGAATTATGTGATAAAAACGGGATTCCTGTTGAGATTAACGATAAGCTTATCAATAAGCTTTCAGATAAGGAAAATTGTTTTGTTATAGGAGTTTTTGATAAATTCGAATGCAGACTTGATAATAATAAGCCGCATATCTGCCTTGTAAATCCCGGAAATATGGGAAACCTTGGTACGATAATCAGAAGTGCAATCGGGTTTGGATATAAAAACCTTGCAATAATAGCTCCCGGTGCCGATGTTTTTAATCCCAAGACAATTCGTGCATCCATGGGTGCCGCTTTTCGTATGAACATCAGATATTTTGACAGTTTTGATGACTATGAGAAGGAGTTCCCGGAACACGAAATATATTGCTTTATGTTAAATGCCACCAGACAACTTAAACTAGGAGAGGAGAAGCCGAAAGATTTGTATACACTTGTTTTCGGTAACGAGGCAACCGGTCTTCCCAACGAATTTCTTGAAAAGGGAACAAGCGTAATAATCCCTCAAAGTGATGAAGTTGACTCATTAAATATTACAATTGCAGCCGGCGTAGGTATGTATGTTTTTGCAAATTCACGCTGATTTTCATATTTTCTAAAATTGTTAAATATTGGATGTTAAATGATTATAAAGTAGTTGCATTTCACTTGCTTTTTTATTTTTAATTTGCTACTATACAAAAAGAAATTTATTTGGAGGCGCGTATGGCAGCAATTCGTGCAGAGCAGATTAATCCCTTCCTTATGTCAACCAGACAGGTTATGCAGCAGGTCTGCAACATTGAGGTTCAGTTTGGTAAGATTGACAAGACAGATTTCAAGATTGACGGTAATCCGATGCTCATTATGCTCGGTATAACAGGTGAGCTTTGTGGACAAGCTTGTTTCGTTCTTACCGTTGATATTGCTAAGAAGATTGCCAGCAGAATGATGATGGGTATGCCTGTTGAATCATTTGATGAAATGGCAAGATCCGCTATTTCCGAACTTGGAAACATGGTTATGGGTAACGCAGCAACAATTCTTTCAAATTCAAATGTCCTTATCGACATTACCCCGCCTACAATCATCACAGGTACAACAACAATTGAAAGCCCCGACAGCACAATGTTCAAAGTCCCCATCATCTACGGCGACTACAAAGTAATGCTGTGCTTCATGTTCAAAAACGTGTAAATTCCAAAGGATTGCCACTGGCAATCCTTTTTTTCATGCGCAATTGCGCATGAAATTGCCACCGAAGGTGGCTGGAATTTACAACGAGCAAATTCCGAAGGAATTCGCGAGTTTGTAGTTGTATTCCCAATACAAATAAACCACCTGCTATGCAGGTGTGTCCCTGGTCAGCTTAAGCTTCAAGAAAAAAACCTCCTGAGGTATAATAAGTGCAGGTTCGCCAACCGCACAAAAAAATACGAAGGAGGTTTATCCTAGATGGATATGAACAGTTTAGCACATACGACATGGGAATGTAAGTACCATATTGTATTTGCACCAAAATACAGAAGAAAAGTGATATATAAGCAGATAAGAGCCGACGTGGGAAAAATATTAAGCGATTTATGCAAGCGAAAAGGGATAGAGATTATTGCAGCTGAAGCATGTCCGGATCATGTGCATATGTTTGTAAGAATACCGCCCAAATATAGCGTATCAGAAGTAATGGGATACTTAAAAGGAAAAAGTTCGCTGATGATATTTGAAAGGCATGCCAATTTAAAATATAAATATGGCAATCGTCATTTTTGGTGCAGAGGATATTACGTAGACACAGTAGGAAAAAATGCTGCGAAGATAGAAGAATACGTAAGAAATCAGCTGAAAGAAGATGAAGAATACGATCAAATGTCACTAAAAGAGTACATTGACCCGTTCACGGGTGAGCCGGTGGTAAAGGGCAAATAAAAAGAGGCTCTTTAGAGCCAGCCCGTGACCGCAGTGCGGAAGGCGAACTTTTCAGAGCCTCTTTAGAGGCAAGCAGGGAACAGCGGCTTATAGCCGCAGAGCAAACCACCAGCTAAGCTGGTGGTAATGATT
>JAZLLG010000065.1:0-8661 GCA_045598045.1 Lachnospiraceae bacterium
GTATGTTCCCCACATCCAGCTTCCTTCAGATTCGAGGTCGCCCTCGACACCCTTGCCTTCGGCTATATCCTTCCCACTACCGGGCGGAATCGGGACTTTAACCCGTTAGAAACGTGCGCCGCTAGGCGCACCATAAAAAAAGCGATAGCCATTTTTCACGACTATCGCATTTTTTATGCTTTAGTAGTCTTCACCCGATTCGTCAATAGTCTTCTCCTGTGCTTCCTGAATATCCGCATAGAAGGAAAGCATCGGCTTAAGGTTCTTATCAGGATTCTTCTTAAGCTTACGTTTTCTGTAGTTATTCGTGATGGCCATTACTGTTCCCGACATCGTGATTACACCGATAAGGTTCGGGATTGCCATGAGTCCGTTGAAAGTGTCGGACATGTCAATTGCAAGGTCTGCAGAGAAAGTTGCTCCAACAGGAATCATTATAATAAATACGATTCTGTAAATGAGAATGGACTTTGTTCCGAAGAGGTACTCCCAGGCCTTTGAACCGTAGCAGCTCCATCCGAGAACTGTGGAGAAAGCAAACAAAGTAACAGCAACAGCAATGAAGATACCACCTGCCACGCCAAACTGGTTTGTGAAAGCTTCCGTAGCAAGTCCGAGCTTTGTGTTTCCGGAAAGTGAGGCACCTGTCTCAAGGTCGACAATGCCGGATGTGAGAATTACAAGAGCTGTCATCGTACATACAATGATTGTATCCACAAACACTTCAAAAATGCCCCAAAGGCCCTGTGTAACGGGCTCTTTTACGTTTGAAGCGGAGTGAACCATAACAGAAGAACCAAGGCCGGCTTCATTTGAGAATACGCCTCGTTTGAAGCCCCATGTGATGGCCTGCTTGATAACATATCCACCGACGCCGCCGGCTGCTGCTTTAAGTGAAAAAGCATTTTTAAAGATTGAGGCAAATGCCGGACCAACCTGTCCTGCATTCATAATTATGATTATTGCTGCGCCGATAATGTAGAAGATTGCCATAAAAGGAACTATCTTTTCATTTGCTTTGGCAACTCGTGTAAGGCCGCCGATAATTACAAGAGCAGCAACAACCATTACAATGCCGCCGATTATGAGGCCGTTAACAGTTGCATTATCAGTGAATTTAAATACGTTAAGTACGCTTTCCTTTATGGAAACGACCTGTCCCATATTACCGATACCGAAAGATGCAAGAATTGCAAAGCAGCTGAAAAGGACAGCAAGTACCTTTCCGATTAACTTACATCCCTTTTTGCTTCCGAGGCCGTGCTCAAGGTAGTACATTGCACCACCGCACCATTCACCGTCTTTGTTCTTGCGGCGGAAGAAAATACCGAGAACATTTTCGGAATAGTTTGTCATCATGCCGAAAATAGCTGCAACCCACATCCAGAAGATGGAGCCCGTTCCACCGGAAGTGATGGCAAAAGCAATACCTGCTATATTACCCGTGCCGATTGTGGCAGAAAGCGCTGTACAAAGAGACTGGAACTGAGAAATCTGCTTTTTGTCCTCAGACTTGAAGATGGTTTTTCCGCTCTTCTTAAAAAGCTTTCCGATTGTTTCCTTCCACATGTGGCCGAAATGGGTAAACTGAAAGAAACCTGTGAGAACAGTCATAAGGATGCCTGTACCTACCAGAAGGATAAGTGCGGGGATTCCCCAGACTACATCGTTTACGGCGCCGTTTACTTTGGCTGCCGTTTCAGCGAGTAAAAAAAATGGTGACATATGCGTCCTCCTTACCTGGCATAAAGCCCGTTTAATGGATTTGCTATATGTGCACACACACCGAAAAAAGAAAAAAGACTATAAGAAAAACTACTCCGTCCTTTTGCCTGAGAGATTTCGGCTTTCGCCGTTGCACCTTCGGCCCTCGCCATATGCGAGCTTCTCCGGAGTGCTATCCGTCATCAGTATTTTTACCTGAGAGTGTTATTCCTTCGGTGGCACAAAGCACTTTCCTGATGGCTTCATTTAGCACAAATAACTTATTGGGTATTATACTATGTTTGCATTATTATGCAAGTGGAAATTTCATTTCATAAATAATTGTCACAAGAAGTGTCGTAGCTAAAGCCAAAGTGACACCCCTTGTGACAGAAGAACCGTCCACGGTTAAATTGTTGCGTCGTTTTCCGCTTTCTTTCTTCTCTTTATATCCGTAAAGCATTCATCAACAACCTTTTCCTCAAGCTTAGGAGTAATAAGGCTTACAAGAGGAACGATAACAAGGCCTGCAACCATTGTTAATGCACCTGCGTTGATGGAAGAAGGAATCCACTTGAAAATCATGTTGGCAATTGTGAAAGCAACACCAAAGATGAAGCTCGCCCATACAGATGCCTTTGTAACCTTTCCGGAGTACAAACCATAGAGGAAAGGTGCAAGGAATGCACCTGCAAGTGCGCCCCATGATACGCCCATAAGCTGAGCAATGAACATAGGCGGATTCAAAGCAAGCGCAACGGAGAGAATGATGAAGAAAGCAACAAGTATTCTCATAACAACAACGGATCTCTTCTCTGTGAATTTGTTCTTAAATGCCTCTTTAAGAAGGTCAAGCGTAAGTGTAGAGCTTGATGTAAGTACGAGCGAAGAGAGTGTTGACATCGATGCCGAAAGCACGAGCACCACAACGATACCGATGAGTATATCAGGAAGCGAAGAAAGCATCGTAGGGATAATTGTATCAAATGCAACTGTGCCGTCTGCCTTGTAAATGGCATCACAGTCAAAAAGTCTGCCGAAACCGCCGAGGAAGTAACATCCGCCCGCAATTACGATTGCAAAGGCTGTGGAAACGATGGTACCTGTTTTTACGGAGCGGACATCCTTAATTGCATAGAACTTGTGAACCATCTGAGGAAGGCCCCATGTTCCGAGAGATGTGAGAATAATTACGCCAAAGAGGCTTAACGGATCGGGTCCGAACATGCTTGTGAAAAGCCCTTCGCTGCCTTTAAGCGACTCTACGGCAACATCATCCGCATTGATAAGTGAAAGCTCTTTTACCGCATTCAGGAAACCGCCCTTGCCATTGAGAACAGCTACAATAACCGCAATGATACCGAAAATCATGATAATGCCCTGAATGAAATCGTTCCAAGCTGTTGCCATGTAACCGCCAAGAATTACATAAAGACCGGTGAGAACAGCCATGACAATTATGCATACCTTATAGTCGATATTGAAAGCCATTCCGAAAAGTCTGGAGAGGCCGTTGTAAACAGAAGCTGTGTAAGGAACAAGGAAAATGAAAGTAATGGCTGAAGCAACAATTTTCAATGCTTTTGAGTCAAATCTCTTTCCAAAGAAATCCGGCATTGTTTTTGCGTCCAATGTCTGAGACATTTTTCTTGTTCTTCTGCCGAGAACAAGCCATGCAAAAAGGCTTCCGATTACTGCATTTCCAATACCGATCCATGTTGTTGAAAGTCCGAACTTCCAACCGAACTGGCCTGCATATCCGATAAATACAACTGAAGAGAAATAGGCTGTTCCGTACGCAAAGGCTGTAAGCCAAGGCCCTACGGACCTGCCGCCGAGTACGAAACCATTAACGTCGGTTGCAGACTTTCTTGCCACAAAACCGACAGCAATCATTACTGAAAAGAATAAAACCAGTAAAACAATTTTGATAACCATTTTGATACCTCTTTCATCAGTTGATACGTTTTTGATATTCTGCTTTAAAGCGCAACGCTTTAAACCGTTACGCTTTAAAGCGATGAAGCAATTATACATCAAAAAAAAAGAAAGTCAACAGGAAAATCAACTTTCTTTTTATGAATTATTTTCTGTTTATGAGAACGACCGATATATCATTAACGTTCGTTCCTGTCGGACCGGTAAATATCAGACCGTCACAAACCTTAAGCGCATTGTATGCATCGTTGTTTTCAAGCATTGCGTCTACATCAATCCCGGCTTTCACAAGCTTTTCAAGCGTATGCTCGTCAACATACCCCCCGGCTGCATCCGTAGGCCCATCGGTGCCGTCGCTCCCTACTGAAAAAATGCATGTGTCCTTGCATGCGGAAAGCCGCTTTGCCGCTGCCAGAGCGAGTTCCTGATTTCTTCCGCCCATCCCGGTTCCCTTAAGATGAACAACGGTTTCTCCACCGGCAATATATGCCAATGACTTTTCTGTCGTTTGATTATTCTCAGCAAGGTCCGCAAGAAATCTTCCCGCGTCGGAGGCTTCCGAATCAAGTGAATCGGTCACTATTGTTGCAGAGTATCCGAGCGCTTCGGCTTCCTCCGCTGCCGCCTTGCAAAACTCTTTGACGCTCCCGCTAACGGTTACAAAGGAATTTGTAAGCTGCTTTGGCGTCTCCGTCAAAAGAGCCTTCTGTGCCTTTTCGGATAAATTCAGACCATACTTATTTACAACATCAAATGCATCTGAGGAACAGGTTGTGTCGGCAACCGTAGGACCGGACGCAATCATATCCACCGCATCCCCCACCACATCCGAAAGAATACATGAGAAAATCTTTGCAGGCATGCATTTTTCCGCAAAACGTCCGCCTTTCACAAGAGACAGATGTTTTCTTACGGTATTGATTTCATTAATGTCGGCTCCACAGGCAAGAAGCTGCCTTGTAATATCCTGCAGTTCTTCGAGAGAGACAGCCGGCTTTTCAAAAAGGGCCGAACCGCCGCCGGACAGAAGAAACAGAACTCTGTCTTCCGAAGAGAGGTTTGAAACAAGCTTAAGCGCCGTTTCCGCACCAAGCAAACTGTTTTCATCGGGATTCGGATGCCCTGCTTCAATAAAACGTATTCCTTTCAGAGCATGTATCGCATGCCCGTATTTTGTAACAACAAGCCCTTCGGAAATCTTTTCCCCGAGAATGGAAGCTGCCGTCTCGGCCATTTTCCACCCGGCCTTTCCTACGGAGATAAGAATCAGCCTGCCGTTTGTATCGGAAAAGTCTTTAAATGCTTCGGATTCAAGTGCACTTCGTACCGAAGTATCGGGTAAAACACGCTTTATCGCGTTTTCGATTATTTTGTCAGCATCTTTTTTTATCATTTAAAAAGCCCTAAAAGATTGGAAAAGAACGGTTTAAAAACATTGTTGCCGGCCAAAATCGAAGTGCAGTAGGCAATCAGAAGCTGTCCGATGTAGTAGAGAATGAGGTTTGTTGCCCTAAGACTCTTACGCTGTTTTTTACCGAAGTTATTGTAAATCATGATGAAATCACTGACTACGAAAAGAAGTGCTCCGATCAGGAAAACTATTGAAACGTCGTTATACGAAGCTTCCTCGATTACTATTCCCTTTACGAAGCCGGCAAGTGCCGTGGAGAACATCGCAATTACAACAACGAGATATACATATCCGAAAACCTTAAACCCCGTCGAAGGAGGCGTAACCTTTTTCATAAGTGCAGGAATACTTGCCGCGGAAATAAGCGCTGTTGCAAGAACCGCAAAAAGAATTATTCCCTCGTTTATGTTGAACAGAGCGATTATATAAAACACGTGACCGGTAAGAAACGTAAGAATACCGAGTGCAAAGCTTATCTTGCTTGCCTTTCCTTCAAAGCAGTTTTTAAGATCAAGAAAAACGTCCCCGAACAAACCTAATATAAGTCCGATTACAATCAGCCTGCTGATTGGGGATTTATCTATTGAATAACCAAGGATTCCGATTATTACAAAAGCCAATGATGCAACTCCCTTAAGCACCGTAGCCGACACCCATTTTTCGTTAAGTTCCTGTCGGATAAAAATTAAGTCTATAAACAGTCCCACCAAACAAACATCAAGTAAAAGCATGATAGTCCTCCTCCTTTATGCTGCCATTTTCCTAAGACCGTTAATCACGGTCTTACGAATCAGATTATATTCCTTATTTTGTCCGTAAGCAACTTGTCCTGCGGCAAAGACACGGCTTTTTTTATTTCGATTTTATTGAAATGATGCAAAAACACATATATACTCCTATTATCAAATAAAGTGCGAGCGTGTCTTATGAAAAACAAAAACACCAAAAACATAAATATCATTAACAAAAGAAGCATCAAGGCAGTTGTTACTATCATTGCATTGTTGGCAATCTGCACTATCTTGTTTATTCTTTTTGTCATATACTCACGAAAGGTAATGCTGAACCAGCTGCACGAAGAGTTGGAAAGCAACACTCTCGTCGACAAAAAATATCTGACATCGCAATACGACTCCTCGCTAAAGTCCATCAGGACTCTTTCTGCCATATACACCAAGGACACATATAACCTTGTGATATCTTCAGAGGTTTTATCATTGGTAACCGATGGCTCCGAATTTGATTACGTTGCATATGCTTCTGCCGGAGGAAAACTTTTGTATGCCGACGGGACACTTCGGGAATGCCGTGACAAAGACTACTTTATAAACGGTATGAACGGTCAGTCGGGCCTGGACATCGAAGTAAACGAAGACGGTAAAACCGAGTTTATTTTCTATACTCCGCTTGCATACAAATACGGAATACTCGGAGTTTTTATCGGAGTCTACAATTCCGACTACTACGACAAGCTCCTCGCGCGCGGCTTTTCAGAACTGGATTCCTATACTTATCTGTGCTTTTATGACGGAACAGTTCTTTCCACCGATAACAAAAAGCTTTATGTTTCGAACATTCACAAACTTGATGAATTTGCGAGTTCCTCAGACCTTGCACAGGCTATTGACGAGGTTAGTTCATTCAACGATTCGTCAAGCTTTACCACAGGTCGCGGCAGAAACACTTCCTGCCACGTTGTAACCGCAATCCCCGAATTTGAGCTTCTTCTTGTCAAATCATATCCTCCTAACGTATTGAATCAGTACTTGAGCATATTTTTTAACATTGTTCTTTCCCTTGAAATAGCTCTTGTCGGTCTTTTCCTTTTGTACACGCTCAATCTCGTTCTTAAGAACAGAAAGCAGCAAAATGCCCTGATTTTAAGAAACAAATCCACCACAAGCGTTGTTAAGGCCGCAAGTACTCTCTTCAAGCGTTTTGCAATCATGGATTTACAAAAAGGCACATACGAGTACATCCTTATGGAAAGGGACAAGGACTTTTCCGATATCCCAGCATCCGGAAAGCTGTATGACTTACGTGATTCCATGAACATGCGTTATTCCAACGATGAAGGCCACGACGACTTTTATGATTTCATGTCTCCTGAAAACCTGCAGAAAGCTTTTCCCGACAATACAAAGTTTCATCGTTTCGAATATCCCGTAAACGGAAACAACAAGCAATGGGAACGACTTAACGTTATCCGCCTCGATTCCCAGAACGATGAAGTGAAGCGTATTCTCCTCGCAGTCGAGGACATAACAGGTCTCAAGGAAGAAGAAGAAAGAAAAGCCACTGCCCTCCAAGAGGCTTATAACAATGCCCAGGCTGCCAACAGCGCAAAGTCGGTCTTTCTTGCCAGCATGTCTCACGACATAAGAACACCTATGAACGCCATCATAGGTATGACGACCATTGCACGTTCGCACGTTGATGACAAAGCCAGAGTTGAAGACTGTCTTGACAAAATTTCCTTGTCTTCGAAGCATCTTCTCGGGCTTATCAATAACGTTCTCGACATGAGTAAAATTGAGTCCGGACGTATCGATCTTTCGGAAACCAATTTCGATATTAACGACCTCGTCGAATCACTTCAGGTACTCGCAAAGCCTCAGGCAGATGCAAAACAGCAGACGCTTACAATCGAAGCGAAAAATATCATCCACGAGCATGTATGTGGTGATATCGGACGTATACAGCAGATATTCGTTAACCTTATCGGTAACTCCATTAAATACACTCCCGAAAGAGGATGTATCAACTTTACGGTTACTGAACATCCGTCACAGAGTTCTGCATTCTGCAGCTATGAATTCATCATTTCCGATAACGGTATCGGAATGAGTGAAGAATTTGTCAAAAAGATTTTCGATCCGTTCACACGTGCTCAGGACAGCCGAATTAAAAATATCCAGGGCTCCGGCCTCGGTATGGCAATCACAAAGAACATCATTTCCATGATGGACGGTGACATTAAGGTTGAAAGCCACCTGAACGAAGGTACAAAAATCAGCGTTACACTTCTTCTCAAGCTTAACGTATCCGGCGTTTCGGAGAATGCGGAAGACGATACTCCTCTTAACGAGTCCTTCCCAGGAAAGAAGATTCTTCTTGTTGAGGACAATCTCCTCAATGCCGAAATCGCCATCGAGATTCTCGGAATGTATGACATAGCAGTCGAACATGAAGCAAACGGAAAACTTGCCGTAGACAAGATGATGGAAGTTCCCGACAACTACTACGACATGATTCTTATGGACATTCAGATGCCTGTTATGAACGGCTACGAGGCAACAATCGCAATACGAGCCCTGCCCGGAGACTACGCTCATCAGGTTCCGATTATCGCTTTGTCCGCAAACGCTTTCGAAGAAGACGTTCAAAAAGCAAAACACGCCGGCATGAACGCTCATCTCGCCAAGCCGCTTGAAACAAAGGAAATGCTTAAGGTATTCAATAAGTACTTCAATCGAGTAGGAGGCGGTGACTAACCGCCGTCCTCTCACAGCACCGTACGTACCGTTCGGTATACGGCGCTTTCAATAGTTGACGTGCACAGACTGATAAGCTGTGGCTAAATCATAAAAGCCACTGTTTATCAGTCT
>JAZLLG010000066.1:0-49179 GCA_045598045.1 Lachnospiraceae bacterium
TTGCCCGACTCATCCTTATATCGAGTCCGAATTGCATAGTAATATTCGCCGGGTGCAACATCCTTGTCTATATATTCTAAGCCTGATACTGTTGCAATTTGTGTAAACGAACTTGTATCGGCATTTCTCCTATATACCCTGTAGTTTCCTGCAGGTGTCCCCTTTGACCACCTGATTGTAACATTCCCGCCATCTACTCCTACATATACTATTTGGGGATTTATTACTTGCGGTATCGCGGTTGCCGTTGGTACCGGTGTATTTGTCGCTGTCGGCAAGGGTGTAGGTGTAGCTTTCACGCCTCCGACATCCACCGTTGTTGCATCCATACGTAAAGAAACATCTATTCCAAGCTTTGTGCAATCATAAAAGCTTTTGGCGTCCGAAGAATAAAAGTACCGGCCTTTTTCGGTGTTGCTCAAAGCCTTAACATCGTAATAAACATATTCCGCATCGGCACAGATGGCAATCTTCTTGTTGAACGTTGCGACAATTGTAAAACGGTCACCTTGTTCAAAATACAAATCTTCAGAGAAATTGTATGTATGATATCCCGGATATTCAGTATAAAACGTTTCCGGAGTTTTAAGCATCGGTGTTCCTGAAGTCGGGTCCGTAACAATACCTTTATTCATTTGAGGATTTTTATATACCTGAACAGTAGTTGTATAACCCGATCCTCTTGTGAGGAAACCAAAGGATGAAAGCTTTTCCTTACCGCCTTCATTTCCCTGTGCAACAAATGTTTCCGCAATGCCCCTGAGACTGATTTCGTCAGGTGCAAGAACCGCACCGCTGTACGAGTAGAAGTTCTCGTCCGCTGTACGAACATCACCTTCCATAACGTTTATTGCGAAATTACGAAGTGATGTATCGCTGTAAGAAATGTAAAAATAGCCATTCTGCCCCCAATCCGGTCCCCAGCTGTTTTTAATAATCCATGCACCATCTCTGTCGGGCTTTTTGACAAAATTCTCTTTCTTATATGTGTCATCCCAGCCGACAATCATAATTCCGTGGTTTGTAGCAGTCTCGTCAGAGCAATAATAGGCTGCAGTACTATAGTTAAAGTTTGCAGACTTCCAGAAAAAGCTTGTTGAAACGGCACCATACTCCATAACAAACCGCTTTATAAGGTCATCGGTAAAGTCATAACTGCGAATGTAAATACCATCCGTAAGCTTGAAGGCATTCATATTCCATGCCTGATTCGAATCTGCGGCAAGCCGATCATATACTTCTCTTGCTGCTTTATCGTTATAGGCATACGGACAGTCTTCTTCCAAAACGGCTCCCTTGTTTGAAGACAGACAGCATATAGCCTGGAAAGAGTTACCGCCTGTATCAAGGAAGTAAAGGTCATCATGCGGTGAAGAAAGGTTTTGTGCTCCGTCGCCTTCGGTAAGGCCGAACATATCATTTCCGGTGTTGTATGTATAGTATCCCATATGGTACTCGGAAAGATCGATATCGTTATCGGTGATACCCTTTCGGATAAGTGATGTTTCAAGACTTCCGATTGCAGAGAAAGTCCAACACATTCCGTAGGGATTCTGATTTCTTACACCTGAGAGAACACCTGTATCACGTGAATCGTACTTCAACGGCAATGCAGCCGTGAGCCTTTCATCGCGGGTAAAATCCGTTTCAGGGCCCTCAGGGAGTATATTAAGCATTTCCGGCTCCATAGCCTGCTGAAGAGCAACCTCTTCATCGGTCATAGGTCTTCCGAGAATGTAATCAAGTTCTTCCTCACCTTGTGCATCAAAAGCTCTGGCAGGCACAAGTCCGCCTTGAAGCATGGAAAGCAATAATGAAACAACAACCAGAGCAACTAACTTTTTCTTCATAAAACCACATCCTAACTAAATAAAATATATCCGGTATAACTTATCAAGTGCAGAATTTATCCACACAGGCATATCCTTTGCCGTTTCCGCCGCTCACATACATCTTGCCGACACGAAGCCATGCGTGCGCAATCATCTTTCCGTTCTCGTCTGTTCCGCAGCCAAGGTACATCGTGGAGTGGATGCCCTTCTGTTTGAGAAGCCTCTGAGCGGTCAGAGCTCGAACAAGGCATTTGCTCTCCCACTTCGTTTTCGTACAGATACGATCGACAACCCTTGCGACACCGCGAGCAATGTAATAATTCTCTTTTGTATCGTCCTCGGGAGATTCCTCGCCTCTCGTTCCCCACTCCTTTTTAAGCTTATCCGGCTTAATAAGAAGTATTTTAAGGCGAAACTCCAAGGAGTAAACATATGCCAGCACTGTCCACTTTTTGTGTTTATTGTACTTTAAAAACTTGAAAGCATTCGTCATTTTATTTAAACTTGAAATTCATACTTCTGTAAATCTCGCTCATTTTGAGAATTGTCGTCTCATCAATGCTCTGTATGAATTCCAGCCTTTCCGCTTTGTCGCGCCTGTTTCTCTTTTTTGAAAAAACACTTTCAAAAAAGCGTCTGATCCAGTAAAACCAAAGAAGTTTCGGATGTTCCTCCAAGGCAGGATATTTCTCGCACATATATGAGAGCGGAGGAAAAAGATACCAGCTCTTCAATCGGCGTTTATTTTCAGCCATAAGGTCCTGTTTTGAAAAACTGTTCCAAAAACTGTTGTGTGTGGCTCCATAGCTTCCGTTATCCAACATATAATCGAAAAGATTATCGAACAATGAAGATGATTCATCATCTTTCAGCCATATATCGGACATTTTTTCCATTTGTTTAGTGAAATCAAGAATGCCAAGTTTTTCAAGCTCTTTCTCAACATATGCCCTGTCATATTTTTCATCCATTGCATTGTTGAAAACATATACATCCACAAGATTTCTGATGCCGCATCCTTTTACGTAAAAATGACGAGCCATATGAGCCATGTGATAAACGTAAAAGTCTTCAGGACTAAGTTCGTAAGTACACTTTGTACCTGCTTTCAGCTTATGTCTTGATAAATCACAGAAATAATCATACATATTTCTGTCCATGGCTTTGTCACACATAGTATGATGAACTTCAACTTCAATGTTACAAGGTGCCTTGAAAATTTCGTGCTGGCGAATATCCTCGACTACTGTATATCCCAACTTTTGTAATATGTCTTCGGCACTTTTGAAGCATTCAGGATAAACAAGCAAATCGATATCACCCATTTCTCTGAGTTCACGCTTAGGATATAGGTGTTTGATAACCGAACCTTTCATAATCAGGAATTTAATTCCGGCCTTTTCAAGTTCTTCTTCAAGCTGTACCTGTACTGCATCAAGAAGTGCTGCCCTATAGAAGGAATCCTTTACATAAGCCCGTAACAATTCTTCTTCCTCTTCTGTCCATTCCCATGCAGAAAGAGCGGGAGTAATCAAAAGCGCCCCCATATGATGATTCCTTGAAAGCGAAATAAGCCTGTTAAAATCAGGCTTATCTCCTTTGATGTTTGGTTTTCTGTTTTCAAGTGAAGCCTTTACAAGCTCACCAAGGTCTTTACCGAATGTGTTCAAACGTAAGCTCACTCCTATAAGTTTTTCGTTTTATCGTCCATTCTCAGAAAACATTATTCGGGAATAATTTCTATTCCTCTGTTTTCGGGAGCTATATATTCCCTCTCAAGGCATTCCTTTGAAAATTCCTGTGTATAAATATTGATGTAGTATGCTCTCTCATCAAAGAACGTCTGAATGGTCGATGACATAACGCCTACGGTAGTGTCCGTAATGGTAACACCGAATCTGAGTGATGAGCGAATAATTGCCTTTGAAATGGAGTCCGTGATGGAAAGGAGTTCCTCGGAAATCTTTTCAGGTGCAAACCATTCTGCTCCCATTTTTGTCATTGTGTCAACAAACTGCTTGTTGAATTCGGGATTACGCATAAGTGCAAGGAGGAATTCATCTCCGGAAATCTGAGGACGAAGGTATGTGTCAACAGAGAAGTTTGTAACCTTTGAGCACTTCATGGAATTGTCAACATTACCGAAAGCCCAACGCCACTTTCCGTCCTCTCCGATTACCGCACCTGTCTTGCCTGAACGCCATGCATAATCATCATCTGCGGGATATTCCGAATCTGCGAGGTAGATATGTGCGCAATAACAGTCAAGGTAGCTCTGTACATCCATAAGCTTCTTAACTTCGTCGTAATTTCTGCTTACGGAAAGATCGGTATTTACAACAAGATCATACAGTTCATAGTAAGCTGCAACATCGTCTTCGTATGGAGTATTCTCGGAATCGGAATCTGCAAGCTTAAGATTGTATTTGTCTATGCCAAGCTTATCACTGAGATAGTCTTTATCGTAGTAGTCTTCAAGACAGTAAAGACCCCAATATTCGCCATCAATAAATACTGAAACCGGTGTAATCTCTCTTGTAAGAACAGCTGACTCTGTAAGCATGTCATTTGCAATAATGTCACGCATTTTGCACATGTTATCATAGCCCGATGCATCAAGAAGGAATGTCTGTGAATTGCCGTGAAGGTATTTGCCAATCTGTGAAAATTCAAGGCCGTCAGCACCGCTCAATGTTACTCTCAATGTTTTCTGAGAGTAGTCTACAGCATTGTCAATTCTTACAGAGAAAGTAACATCGCCTGTTGCACTGAGTGTTTTATTGTTCTCGTAGTATTCAAGACGTCCCGTTGACTCCCATCCCTTATAGTAGTCTGCGGCAGGGACCGTGTTACCCGAAGCACCTCTGGCCAGCGCGTCTTCATAGGCACGTCCGAGAACATATCCGCCTTCGAAGTAATCGAACATATCGTCAGGTTCGGTAACAATTGTGAGCGTAGGAATGTTCTTATAAGCTGCTTTTGTGCTGTAACCTACAAAATAGTTGGCAACAATTTCTTTGCCTTTCTTTCCGTTCTCGTCAATTGCAGCTGCACGTATGCAGACACATTTATCAACATCCGAAGAAGGAATACCGTCAACAACGGATGTATCGGCAATAGCAGAATATACATTGTCCTGTCCGGAAACATTTGTTATGCGGATGGGTGTTTCATAAAGCTTTGACTCAAGTGTAGGCTCTGTACCATCAAGAGTATAGTAAACATTCTGACCGTCTTTCTTAAAGACATAAAGCTCAAACGCATCATCATAGAATCCGCTTGGTGCGGAAACATAAGGATTGTCAAGAAGCATTACTGCTTTATCTCTGTTGCTATCTCCAATGCCGGGCTCAAGATATGCAAGCACATTTAAGTCGTCTGCGTTTCTGCCGTAGCTTGCGCCATTAATCATTTCCGGAAGGAATAAAGAATCACAAAGTTCTTCGCCATAATAAAGGGCAAGATAATCGCCCTTTTTAAGCTTACTTCCGACATTGCCGGAAATAACGCCCTGTGACTTAATTTCACCTGTGAACTTAAGCGCATCGACTCCGTTTACGTAAAGAATGCATTCTTCTTTAAGTTCAGAATCAAAAGCTGAGCTGTTTAAAATCTCGACATTGCCGTTTCCGTCCACCTCATTGATGTACAGATAGTTGTAAAGAGCGATCTGCGCCTTGTTACCTTCTATCTCATTGTACTGCTGTTCAGTTTCCTGCTTTTTCTGTTCCTGTTCCTTATCATTTTTGCTTTTCTGTCGGATAAGGATTATGGCAAGAACGATAATGACAATAACCTCAAGAACAATAAGCAGAATCCCAAGCCAGGTTTTTCGCTTGCGGCCGTCGCTGTCAACGCGGTCTGCTCTCTCGATTCTGTCAATATGATCAACTCGTTCGTTTGTTGTTTTGTCCTTCTTCATAGATATCTCCTCGTAAGGTAAAGAGTTGTAAATATGTGAAGTAAGCATATTACCCCATACTTCTGAATTATACAGTTTTCAAGCCAAATACGCAAGCATTTGAGCCTATTGAACTATTAAGGAAATATAAATTTCTCCAATTCTTTCGACAGATAAACCCTTTTCCAGCCCGCATTGTAAAAGCGAATCTGCGTAACATCCTCAGGATGAGTTATATCATACGCCAGAACAAAGCTGCATTCGTTCGGAATAATTATCTCTTTGGTGCACCACTCGTCAACATCAAAGGATCCCGAAAGACTGAAATCACTTTCACCAAAGTCGGTATAAACCCTTAACTTTCTGTCTTCTCCGGTAAAATTCGAAACAACAAGATGCGTTTCCCCACTCTCCATCCAGACAGATCCGACTCTTAATACTTCATCTTTTTCAACAAGACCTATAAGATGCGAATTGTCTTTAAAAGCACAGTCAATGAGTTTGATTGAATCGTCCCCATAATAATTCCACAGAGATGACTCGCTGAACATGCATTCTTTAAACGATGCGTTTACACCGCAAAATGTTCCGATTGTACAATTTTCGAACTGAATCGGCACTGATGTTCCGATGGTACTCTGTCCCTTCTGAAAGTAGCCGAACTTGCAGTTCCGGAAAACGATACTTGCCGATATCTGTGCTATGTTCTCATAAAGGACGATAAAATCATAATTTGAGAAATCAAAATTCTCTATAACTGCCGTTCCCGAAAGACTTCCAAGTCCACCGCTTTCCGAGAAATTCATAACATTTGCGGTACCGTTTTCATTCATTGAAAATCTGATCCCATCAAGTTTGTTACCCAGTCCGGCTTTTTTTAGAGCGCCATGCGCACCCGTCGAATGGCTGTCCGCAAGAATTATGCGGTCGCAATCATTTTGTGTAACCTCTGCCCCTCTCGAAAAAACATCATTATCCTCAGAAGAAACGATAATTACAATTTCATCATCCGCCTTTGCAGGTTCTTTTGTAGATAATGGTTTCGTGGTTAGCTTCGGTTGTTCGGGAGCTTTTGTAGAATCCGGTTTTTCTGTCGGAGTCGGTTCGAAAGTCTCCGTCTGAACCTCTGCATCACTTATGACGCCATCCTCCAGCAGTGAGAGAATTCCGTCTTCCTTGTCCTCATTAATGTTTTCAATTTCCGCGAAATCAGTTGGTTCTACTGTTGTAGGCGCAGCCGTCGGCGAAGGTGCGGGAGTCGGTGATACAATAAAAACAGCCGGCACTTCCTTCATACTTTCATACGCAAGATAAACATAAGGTGTAGGTGTCGGGGTCGGGGTGAATTCGAGCGGAACCGACCTGTTTTCGGATGCTTTAAGCATCTTCATGATGAACAAAACAAGGCCTGTTACCGCCACCAAATATACGATTGTAAGTAAAGCTTTCTTAAACATAAAAACAATTCTACTTACGAAGCGCAATCAACGGCTCCATAAGCAATGACTTTCCGGAATGATAGTATTTCAAGTAAAACAACAAAGGAATTGTATTAAAAATATGCTTTTTTTTCAACATGTCAATTCGAAGTTTTTCTGATTTAATGTTTTTATCTATGAGTTTCAGGTATTTTGCATTGTTTGTTGTGTCCTGAACATAACGCCTGCATGCCTCATTTCCAAGTAAAAGAAGCTCCAGATGTTCTATGCGCTTATTTTTGTCATGAATTTTGTGCATTGATACATTATGAGCATGAACTCTGTGCTTTATAAGCTCTTCGTGATAAAGATAGCAGCCGTCCGCCAGCTGGGACATCTTCCAGACAAACTCATCATGCGCCCATCCAGAAAACCAATACGGCATAATACTGTCAGCAAACGTCCCTCGTATGCACATATCACAGCCAAGTGAACGAATGAACATCGTATATGGTGATAAATTCACTTTCTCAAGCGATTTATCATTTCTATTGTTTTTACCGTAATTTTTAGCATACTCAGGTGCCTCATCGCCGGTCTGAAAGATATTTATTTCCGAACACAACAACTTGATTTCAGGTCTCTTCTCCATAATACCAACCATCTTTTCAAATTTGTCCGGCATAAAAATATCATCCTGGTCTGAAAAGAAAATGTAGTCTCCTGTACATTTTGAAAGAGCCTTAGCAAAATTCGAAGCAAAACCGAGATTACTCTCATTTGCTTCAATGCTCCAGCCTTGCAGATGATTTTCCAGTATATATTTTTTCACAAGTGCAACCGTGTCATCTGTAGAGCAGTCATCACAAATAACCACCTGAGATGCGGGCATCGTTTGGTTTTTAAGTGATTCCAGCTGTTCAATTATGAATTCTGCACCATTGTACGTGGCAAGTGCCACAGAAATGTCTGCCATAATATTCCCTCAGATATTGTAATCATGTTTAATAATAAATCTGACTCTTAGGACTTCCGTCATTATATTCATCAGAAACCGATTATAATGTTTCAAGTAAAAACCCTTTGCTCCTCTCTTTATGTATGGATTTTTTCTAAATTGAGGAAGTTTTGTCTTAAGATAATCTTCCGTCTGCTTAACAAGCTTTCTTCTTATCCGATAGCCCTTGATGAAGCTTACCCTGTTCAGCGAGCTGCAAAGGAGTACCTTGCCCATAAAATATTCGACTTCGTATTTGTAGTCATCATATATGGCCTTAGCTCTGTAAAAATCAATTATTGCATCAAATACCCTAAAAACATGAACAACCCGTTCCGGATTAACAATAGTCATCGTGGACCCTGCGTGAAGCGTCCTGATATTCAACGCCTCATTAATGTATACCGGTTTCTTTATCCACGGCAGAAGCTCAATAAAAAAGGCCATATCTTCATACACGACACCTTCAGGGTACTTTGCACCGGACTCATCCAAAAGACTGCGTTTAAAGAGTGTTGTATATATCAGCACATTCGCATCAATAAACATTTCACGCTTGTCACGACATATAGGACGCATATCCAACTCACGAACAACAATTTCATTTTCGAAATTATCCCCTTCCAGCCTTACTGCTTTATATCCGCACCCGACAAAATCCGCCTCGTTCTTCTTTGCTTCGCCATACATTTTCTCAACCCAATCGGCACGAATCGCGTCATCAGAATCAATGCAGGTAACATACTCGCCGGTAGCATATAAAAAACCCATATTGCGAGCGCTTCCCTGTCCTCCGTTTTCTTTGGTAATCAAGCGGAACGAATTGGGATATTTAGCAGCATATTCTTTTGCAATGTTCGCAGACAGTCCTCCATCCGTCGACCCATCGTCAACCATAATCACTTCAATGTCCTCAATTCCAACTGTTTGCGATGCTATGCTTTCCAAGCATCTGCCCATCAGCCTTCCCGTATTATAAAATGGGATAATAATTGATACCCGTTTCATTTTCCCTCCACAGAAATTATTGCAACTTCGAACAAACAAGCCTTTTTTCCATATCCATATGGTAACACAACCGAACCGCAAAAACCATATTTTTAGTTGTTCACTCATAAAAAAAGCTCCGAGATCCATCGATTCCAACATTAGGGGAATCAACTTTTCTCAGAGCCTTATTTATATTGACCTCTCATACTAAAGAAAGCATAACTTACATTTCTGTTTCATTTGAATTGAAATAACGAATCTGTGTTTCCTGACCGTCTGTAATATCATAGCAGATTACATATTCAGATGTTCCTGCGTTAATGTCAATGTCAAACGGGAAACTTTCAAATGTTGTAGATTCAGTGATTTCATTATGCGTAGGGCAAGCAGGTATAGTATAAAAAGCTTCACCGTTGTCTGTAACAACTTTAAGAGTACGAATCTGATTTGTATCGTTGCTTACACTTACATGCATCTCATTATTATCATTCCATACTGTTCCGACATAAAGAGCTTCTGTATCATGCATATTATTAATCTCAACATTTTCGCCAACCTGAGGGAAGAGATTACCAAACTTCTTGGTGCAACCAATCGAGATATCTTCGAACAATACGTTTGTAAGTCCGTACTGTGAATACTTGCTATATGCATAAACCGTATAACCGCCACCATTAAGCTTGCAATTTGTAAATGTTACGTTATCCGTATCGTTGTATTCAAGCTGAAGCATTATGCATGCATTTATGTATGACGATGTTTCTTTCAACTGAGGGATTTCGAAACGGCAATTATCAAAATGGATATTTCCACCAACACCTTTTGTTTTGCCATACTTTGCTGTACCGTATATCTGTGTTCCATCTGTATGGGTACCGGCGTGCTCATCTGAATTCTGAACGGATTTATTGGAAATGTAACAATCGATTACGCTTACATTACTATACGGATTAAGACCGTCCATAGCTGAATTTCCGAAGTAACATCTTTCAAATGTCATGTTGCTTCCTGAGCAGGATGAGAAAGAACAATTAATAAATTCGTATGTAACGTTCGAAGGAACTTCAGGACCTCTTAACAAACCGAACTTACAGTTTTCAAAAACAATGTGTGTTTCAATTTCTACTGCATCATCGTTATAAATAACTGTGTAGAAATTTGAAAAGTCCTTGTTTGAAATATACTTATCGCCTGTATTCCTGTTCTTGCTGTTTAAAAAATCGAAAGAAGCCTTTTCACCGGAACGGTTTAAATATAAACCGTCAACCCATGTTTTAACCTCTACTGCCTCAAGGATGTCCTCGTTCTGTACACCGGTGTTGTACTTGTCGGGAATAACACGGTAATCAGCAAGAGTGTGCTCAATTTTCTGAGCATATTTCTCTGTTTCTGCAGCAAAGACTGCTTCACTATGTTCTGTTAATGCACTTACTGTTAAGACAAGTGCTAAAACGATTGATAATCTTGTTAACTTCTTCATAGAGGGTACCCCCTAAACTAAATATGCCGGAATATTCTTCCGGCAAAATCAAAAATAATGAGCTGCAACCGGCTACCATAACTTTCGTTTTAGGCCCTTGGCTTTGCGTCACCACTTTTCAGTGATTTTGCCTTTATAACTATTAATTTCAATACTTAGTTGGTTTGACCTCTTACATAGAAAAAGCCTAATCATTTCTGATTAGGCAAACTCTACATCGTTCAAGAAGTGCAACTGGCTACCATTGTGTTTTCACACGTTAGGCCCTGAGCTTTGCGTCGCCACCTTTCGATGGGTTTGCCTAAGTATTCATTTATCTGCTTATAATATATATCCTATATTGCCTTTATGCAATAGGACTTTAGTCCCAAAATCGCTACTTATTAATAATAAGTTCGTTTGTATTTCGATTTTCAAGCGAAACAAAGAAAACCGCAAACAAAATATAGACATACTTTATAGTCATAAGGGTATCAACCCACCACAAATTTAAGAAATAGCAAGCCGTTCCGACGAACATGGCAATGAGAAGTCCGGACTTGGTCTTTATCCCTTCCCTCAGTGTCTTTATGGCAATTGAGAAACTATAAATGCAAAATGTAATGAGCCCCGGGTATGCGAATCTTATGTACATATTAACGTAAGCATTGTCAATTGAGGAAATGATTCTGCCGTCGATGTACCATGTGAATTTGAAATCAGATCCCTTACCGATAAGCGGACTCAGCCATTCCACAAAGAACAGCTTTGGCAGATAGTTTCTGTAAGCAGTACTGTTCTGCAGTCTGCTCAATTGTGCGCCAAAATTAAGCGATACGGTTGTTCCGAAAAGCTCATCAAATACGCTTGTCAGCTGCATCATAACATATCTGCTGAATGAAGTCCCCCACGTAGCCAGAATAACCACCGTAAACAGCAAAATAAACGTGAATCCTATAAGGACGGTTTTTTTCTTCTTTTTCAAAGGTGAGAGGAGAAAAAGGAGTATTATTTCTACACCACATACAGCAAGTGTAGACCTTGATCCCGTAAGAAAAACATTCAAAAAAGCTAAAACAAAATGAATCGGATTTGCAAAAATATCCACCTCAAAGGTCTCTCTGTCAATGCAAATAAAAGGAAAGTATGTAATAAGAATCAGACCGTAACCAAGAGAATGATTGGCCGGGCCCATTATTCTGTACTGTCCTGACCTGACAAATTCCCCTGTATATAACCCCGAGATTGTTTCAAGAGCAGCAAAAGGAGTATGACCTATAATATATTCAACAATACCAAGAACACATAATATAAGTCCCAATATCCTTATAAGCTTTACAAAACTTTTCAGCCCCAAACAATCCTTTATTACATAAACCACAAGAAAAAGCGCTATGAATTCGATAAACGAATACATAAATGTACCAATATGCGAGTTAATGACCGCAGTGTAGAAAAGTACAAACAAGTATAATAATATCCATATCAGCGACGGTGATTGCTTAAAGTGCGAAAAAAGCGATAATATCCTCTCTTTTTTTTCAAAAAGAAATATAAAAAGGACAATAATCGCCATTCTCTGAGCCGTAAAGTCGAAAACCGGTGTAGGTATCCCGAAATATTGCGGCAGTATATAATAAACAAACATAAATACAACACCAATCACAGACATCACCTTCCTTGTGCTGTCTGTCTTGGCGTATTTATGTTCGCTCAACGTTTCTGACGCCGATAAGCGTTTCTTTGAGATAATATACTGTTTCATCCTTACTTTCTTTTTCCGTAACCATAACCGTAGCTATAGCTGTATTTCTTGTAAGACATTGCTTTAGCGTTTACATCGTTCATAAGGAATCCAATTACATTCGTATCGGTTCTTTCAAGTTCCGAAATCATTGTTTTTTCCTGTGTAAGCTTACTTCTTCCGTTTCTGACAATAAGTACATAACCAAGTACGCTGTCTTTGATAAGCAAACCATCAGAAAGAAGGCCTACAGGAGGCAGATCAATTACGATAAATGAGTATTTTTTCTTCATTTCATCAAGTAATTCCGTAAACTTTTCACTTGCAAGAAGCTGTGCGGGATTGGGAGGTACAACACCTGCAGGCAAAACATCAAAGTTCTCATCAACATTGACAATTTTCGGTTCTTCTATTAACGAAGCCAGATAATTGCTGAGTCCCTCATCTGTATCAAGATCTCTCAAACCAAGTTCGCGAAGTACTGATGAATTTCTCATATCCGCATCAATAAGCAATACCTTCTTGCCAAATCCGGACATACTCTTTGCAAGATTAATGCTGTTAAGGCTCTTGCCTTCATTTTTCGTAGAGCTTGTAACCGCATAAACAGGACAGTTTTCCCCATTTGTTGTAAAAAGAACATTTGCACACAGTGTATTATATGCCTCTTTAATTGCAAAAGGCGTATCTTCTCCAACTATCTTATCACTAGGCTTTCCTTTGCGTTTAACTGTAATTTCAGGCACTTCACCAAGAATCGGAATATTGAAATTGCTTTCAAGGTCGCTTCTCCAGCGAATAGTCGTATCAATAAGTCCGATAAGTAGTGAAACAATCAACACCAAGCCAAAACCAACCACACCACCCGCAAGACCATATTTTATTGTATCCGTTGAACTGTATGATGAAGTCGGCAGTGAAGCATACTCAACAACGCTTATACCGCCTGACTTTGCGATGTCTTTAATCACAATAGGTGCAACATCTGCAAGACTATTGGCAATTGTCATCGAAGCATACGGATCCGAATCCTTGACATACACATAAAACATTGATGTATTTGCAACAGCAACGCATGATATTTTCTTTGCCAGTTCTTTTGTAGTACACTTCAAGTCATTGTTTATTACAACCGGCTCAAGTACTTTGTCGGTAGTCATCATATACATATAGCTGTCAATCAGATTTCGCGCATATGTAAAGTCCGAAGCAGTTACGTAGCGCTCATCATCCAATACAGTATCGTAATTTGCATAAAGGTAAAAAGTCACTTTGGCCTGATACGTGTCAACTCTTTTTTTCTCTGCAAAGATAAGGCCGATTGCGATACCAATCAACGCAACAAGCACCATTATAAGCCATGATTTCTTAAAAATATAAGCAATCTTTTTTAGCGTAAAATTACCAATCATTGTCTCGAGCATTTATTTATCCCCTTTCTTTTTCCGAAAAATTATCGGTCTTGTCATAATGTATTTCAACAAATACTTACCTTTTTTTGTAGCACTGAACGCCTCTAAGTATTCGGAGACGCCACGTTGTTTACGGTCTCTTTTCATATTCCCGACCATATTCAGAAGCTCTGCTTTTCTTTGCACATATTTGTCAAAAATATCTTTATCTCTCTCGAGAAGAAGTTTCACGGCCAGAACAGTCTTGTCATCATCCTTCGTCAGTGAGTCATTCTGCAAAAAAACATCAACAAGTATCTCCTTCAGGTAATAAAAAGTAAACGTTGATGCCATCCTGATTACAAGGTCATAGTCTTGAAATCTCGGCATATCTATATCAAACTTAAACAGCTTAAATGCGCAAGCTTTTGCCAAAATCGTCTGCGTACTGACAACGGATTTCATAACAAGCTGTCGTTCATGCACACGTCCTTCACGAATATTCGGATATATTCCCTCATCCTCTTGTTTGCTGTAACCATGTCGCCTCATACCGCAAAAGACAATATCCGCATTAACGTACCGCATTACTTCCATTTGCCGTTCAAGCTTGTTTGGAAGCCATTCATCGTCACTGTCCTGAAACGCTATGTATTCCCCGTGAGCATGGTCGATACCGTTATTCCGTGCCGTGCACGCACCAGAGTTGACCTGATGTATGTAAAACAGGCGATCATCATGAATTCTTTCAAGAATTCGCTTTGTTTCATCTGTCGACCCGTCATCAACTACAATCAGCTCCAGATTCCTGTACGTCTGATTTAACACACTCATACAGGCTCTTTTAATCGTTGCCGCACGATTATAGGTCGGCAGAATAACAGTAACCAGTCCGCTTATATTTGTATTTTGCTCTTGTGTTACCGATGTATCCACAAACAGCCTCCGTATTAAAATTCTCCGTTAAAAAACTTTTCGTAACCTTCAAGAAGTGCTTTGCTTGTATGTTCCCAGCCCAGCTCGTTTACAACACGGTTATAGCCGAATTCTCCCATAGTTTTGCGCACCTCGGGCCGCTCAAGGAGATAAATGATTTTTTCAGCCATATCCTTGGCATCGTTTTGTTTTGCATAAAGGGAGGCCTCCTGTGCCGAAACCCTTCCTTCGGTAAGATCAAACTGAACGATAGGCTTTGCAAGCGCCATATACTCAAGGATTTTATTCATGGTGGACTTATCGTTCATACTGTTGTATTTATCCGAGTTCACACATACATCCGCAGTGTTCAGATACTTTAAAAGTGTCTCATCGGGCACTCTGCCGGTAAACTCCACAATGTCGTCCAGTCCCATTTCCGTGCACATTTTCTGTAAAGCGGCCACATGCGGTCCGCCGCCTACGATTCCCCAGAAAATATCGTCCCTCTTAAGCTCTTCCTTGCAGTATCTGGCAGCCTCAAGAAGATATTCGATTCCTTCCTGCTGGCCTATTACCCCAAGGTAGCCTACCATGTATTTGCGTCCACGTTTTATTTCCGGAGAAGGTTCCTGTATTTTCAATCTTTCAAGCTTCGGCCCGCTTCTTAACACAATCACCTTTGACGGATCCATCTTGCCGCGCTCAATGGCAATTTTCCTGTAAGAATCATTTGTCGCAAAGGCAAACGTACAATGCTTGTATGTCATACGTTCAAAAAATGTCTGTGTTCCGTAAAGCACCTTCTTAACGAGGCCTTTTCTGCCAAACTTTGCTTCAAAGAGCTCAGGACATATATCATGATGGTCAAATACGTACTTAACGCCGTATTTTTTGAACTTGCGTGCCACCATGTAAATGTCATCCGGGGGATTACATCCCTGAATGACATCAAAGCCTATTTCTTTGTATACTTTCTTTGCAAGCCTTGTTTCTTCTTTAAGTGCGGAAGTATATTCCATGAGATAACCGACCGGACCGTTTCCTTCGGGAGGCAGCTCATGTCTGAAAATATGCACTCCCTGAAGAGTTTCCTCATCTTCGGTGTACCCCTTGCCTTTCGGGCATATTACCGAAACAGTATATCCGTTTGCTGCCAAAGTCGTAGCTTCCTGCCATACGCGTGTATCAAAGGGTACCGGCAAGTTTTCAACAATTATAAGTATTTTGCGATTGTTCTTTTCCATTCTTCCAACCTGATTAAAATTCCGTTTTAATCATCGTTCTGTCCAAAATTTCGTTTTGTGCCGGATTCTTATTAATGTTTCCCCAGCTTATACCCTCATAATTGCCCTCATAATCAAGCTCTTTGTACTGTCGCACAAGATCGACAATTACTTTGTTCGGGTATTTTGCAGGAATGTCGGCAAACTCTTTTTCCTTGTTTGTTATAACAAGCACTTCACTGTTTTTTGCAACTTCGTCAAGGTCATCCGTAAGAATACTGTGAAGATGTGGAAGTTTTGCGGCTATAAAATCAGCATTCGTACCGGTAAGCTGTGACATTCGCACGTTTTTATCATATATCTTGATTTCGTATCCGCGTCCAAGAAGCGTCTCTGCCACGTCTATTATCGGACTGCAGCGCAGATCATCTGTTCCGGACTTAAAGGATATGCCGAAAATACCGATTTTTTTCTTTCCTTTACTTTCGATAATATCAACAGCGTTCTTTTTCTGTATTTCATTACTTGGGTCAATAGCATTCAAAACAGGTGTATCAACATAACAGTCATGTGCAAGCGTTCTCAGCGCCTTAGCATCCTTCGGGAGGCATGATCCGCCATATGCGAAACCCGGTTTAAAATAGTATGGCGAAATGTTCAGCTGCTTATCCTTGCAGAAAATCTCCATAACTTTATGGCTGTCAATGTCCAAAGCCTTACATATATTGCCGACTTCGTTTCCGAACACGATTTTAAGAGCATGATATGTGTTATTCACATATTTCATTATTTCAGCAACTTCAATGTCGGTGGAAATGAACTCCCCGGGGATATCTTTGTAAAGTTCGCGGAATTTCTTTTCAGCATAATCAGAGTCTGTTCCGATGAGCGTAAGCGGCGGATTCAGATAATCCTGAACAGCTGTTCCTTCACGAAGGAACTCCGGATTGGAAACAACGGTAAAGTCCTTTCCTCTTGTTTTTCCGGAAGCCTCCTCAATTATTTCTCCGACTTTCTTGTTCGTTCCCGGAAGTACGGTGCTGCGGATTGCAACTATATGGAATTCGTCCTTATCCTTTAATGCTTCTCCGATTTGCCGGGCAACTCCGTATATGTATTTAAGATTTAAATGTCCCTCTCGGCTGCTCGGCGTTCCGACAACGATAAACGAAATCTCCGAATTATGAACAGCGTAACGACAGTCCGTTGTTGCCTCAAGCATACCTTTATCGTGGGCATCCCTGATAAGTTCATCTATATCAGCTTCTATGATGGTAGGCTTTCCCTGATTAATCAGATTGACCTTATTTTCAGACACATCATTCCCGATTACATGATGTCCAAGCTTTGCACAACAAGCCGCTCCTACGCAGCCTACATACCCCAATCCAAAAAAGCTGATTCTCATACCATTCACCCTTTAAAAAACAGTTTCATCGTCAAAAACAATTTTGTCTTTGTCCGTTATTTCATTTCCGATTTGTATTTCTATGGCGTCCAAATCCGTCTCCGCATACATTGCATGCTTTGTTCCCGCAGGTATGGTAATAACGTCACCGGTTTTTATCTTACGTACAACACCATCAATAATCACTTTACCTTTACCCGAAACTACGGTCCATATTTCCTTTCTGAGCTCGTGCATATGGTATCTCATATGATTGCCGGAATTCAATTCTACCTTGACAGTCATAGAACCGGGCTGAACGGCAAGTACCCTGTACGTTCCCCACGATTTTTCCGCGAACTTGGCGCTTTCGTCAATGTTTTCAACATAGGATTTCATAGCAGCACTTCGTTCTCTGTCCGTCACGAGTATCCCGTCACAGCTTGCGGCTACAACCATGTCCTTACATCCCATACAGAGAATCGGAATGTCAAGTTCATTTATTGCAAGAACATTTTCACAAGTTTCGTCAAGAGTAACATTTCCCTTGGTCCGATCGGGCATTACCTCGTAGAGCATATTCCAAGTGCCCACATCCTTCCAGTTTCCGCTGTACCGAATTACCTGTGCGCTTTTTTCATGCTCAACAACAGCATAGTCAAAGCTTATGGGTTTCAAAGCACTGTAACTGTCCAAAATAGTTTTGTAATCCGAAAAACCAAGCAGTTCCTGTGCCTTGTCCAAAACATATTTCAGCCTGAAACCGAATACTCCTGCATTCCAAATGCCTCCCGCTGCCACGTATTTCTCGGCAGCCTTTTTGTCAGGCTTTTCTTTGAATTCCTTCACCATGCTGACAGGCGTTCCCGACGAAGGAATAATGTAGCCGTATTTTTTGCTGGGCAGAGCAGGCTCTATACCGATAAGTGAAAGATTAGCTTTATCCGAAAGGACCAGCTTTTCAATATTAAGCATATCCCTGTAGAATTCTTCGTCAACGTAAGCATCAACAGGGCAGACAGCCACACATTCATTCTCGTCAACCCACGCAACGTCATGAAGATACGCTGCAGCAAGCACAATAGCCGGGAATGTATCTCTTCTGCAAGGTTCTATACACAATGCAGCCTTGTCGCCTATCTGATTTCTGATAGCGCTCACCTGCGTGCGACTTGTGGCAATTGTAATCTTCGCATCATTGTCAACAGCGGTTATCTGTCTGTAAACACGCTGAAGCATCGACTCATATTCACCTTTTTCATCCTTAAAAAGCTTAAGGAACTGTTTTGACCTTATTTCATTTGACAACGGCCAAAGTCTCTTTCCGCTGCCGCCGGAAAGCAAAACTATATTCATTATCTACCTCTCAATACCTTTATACTTTTAATAGCATCCATGCTGAAACAGTATATTTTGCTGCCAATATATCAGAATAACAGTTTTATTCGACAATGTCATTAAAATATCTATAAACAATCGCGTTTCACATTTCAAGCACATAACCCCAAAGTCATTGCATCTTTGCTTTTATTTTACTTTCGGTTGCTTTTTTTTCGCAATGACCTATGCTATTATTATTGAGGTTAACCCTTTTTTATTTAATTCACCGCATGACAATCCGGTTCATTGCGAGCCTTAACACAGGAGCACCGATAAAATGAGTTCCAAAAGCAGAACGCAAAGCAGCTTCAAGAACATAACATTTTCGATATTGGGCGTTGGCCTCACCATTTTATTGCAGTTTGTCAGCAGAAAGGTTTTTATTCAGCTGCTTTCCGAAGAGTATCTTGGTCTCGGTGGGCTTTTCAGTAATATTTTATCTGTGCTTGCCCTTTCGGAATTAGGAATCGGGTCAGCCATGACGTTCGCACTGTATGCTCCCGTAGCCTCCGGCGACAAAGAGAAAATCAAAAGCCTGATGTCTCTTTATCGAAAGATTTATAACCTCATCGGATGCGTAATACTTGTCTTGGGAAGTGCATTGACGCCATTTCTTCATCTTCTCATTAAAGATATGCCCGATATGCCATACATCAGAGTATATTACCTTTTATACGTTGCAAATTCCGGCATTTCCTACTTTTATACCTACAAAAGGACACTGATAATCTGTAATCAGGACAATTACATTTCTTCGATAACCACTACGCTCTCCTCTATCCTGACCAAAGTATTGCAAATTGCTCTGCTGGTATTAACACACAGCTATCTTGCATACCTGATTGTACAGATTGCTATGACGCGAATCGAGAATATTGTCATATCAAGAATCGCAGACAAGCAATACCCCTATTTAAAAGAGAAAAACATCGCTGACCTTGCTCCGGAAGAAAAAGACAAAATCAAAACAAACGTTAAAGCTATGTTTTGCCACAAAATCGGGACGGTTGTGGTCAACGCTACGGATAATATCATCATTTCAAAAATTCTCGGACTTGCCACCGCGGGTCTTTTTTCCAACTATGTTCTGATTACCGATAATGTTAATAAACTGGCGCTAACCGCCATTAAAGCGACTTCTGCCAGTGTCGGTAACATGCTTGTCAATGAAAGCAAAGAAAAATGTTACTCCATATACAAGAACATGATGTTTGCCAATTTCGTTATAATGTGCTTTTGTTCATGCGCACTGTTATGCTTGTTTCAGCCATTTATCACGCTTTGGCTCGGAGAAAAATATTTGTTAGACACCACATTTGTACTCATTCTGGTCGCCTGCTTCTATTTCTTCGGCATGAGGACGGTAACACTGGTGTACAAAGAAGCGGCCGGTTTATTCAGACCGGACAGATATAAAGCATTAATAGAATCAGCAGCAAATCTGGCTTTTTCCATCCCCCTGACATACTTGCTCGGAATATCCGGTGTTAAACTTGGTACACTTCTGAGCACAATTCTTATACCATTTTGGATCGAAGGATATGTTTTATTCAAATATTTCTTTGAAAGAAAAGTATGGCAGTATTTACTGATACAAGCTATGTACGCAGGCATTTCTTCAGCAGTAATCGGATTAACATATTACATATGCTCTTTATTCTCATTAAACACCCTTTTGAGTATATTTTTCAGAGCTGCGCTTTGTTGTCTGATTCCCCCTTCGATAATAACATTGCTGTTTTTCAAGAGCCCCGAATTCAGGTATTTTGTTGAAATCATAAGAAAGAAACTGTTTAAAAAAAAGCAAAGGAAAACATATGAACAGTGAATTAATTTCCATTATTATCCCAGCCTATAACGTGGAACAATATATAGATAAATGTCTCCAAAGTTGTATCGGGCAAACTTATCAGGACCTCGAAATCATCGTTGTCAATGACGGCTCAACCGACAGTACGCTCCTGCACTGCTTGAAAGCCGCTGAAAATGACACAAGGATAAAAGTTCTTGATAAGGAAAACGGCGGGCAGTCCTCTGCCAGAAACCTTGCTCTTGGTCAATGCCACGGTAAATACATTTTGTTTCTGGATTCCGACGATTATCTGGAAATCAATACCTGTACCGAGGTTCTGGACTTTATGAAAGCAAAGGATGCGGATATCGTCCAATTCGGAATGCGTGCTTTCAAAGAGAACGGAGATGAAGAACGGAGGACTATCGATTGCAAAGATGAAATAAGCTATGGTGAAGAAGCGTTATTTGAATTATATGGCCGACAGGCTCACCTCTTTGCCAGTGTAATAGGCAAGTTCTATAAAAGAGCGTCTATTTCTTCGTTACTTTTCCCGGAGGGACGAATATATGAGGACAGTTTCGTAATTCATAAAATATTTCAAAAAGATGTAAAAACCGCATGGTACCCACGTTGTCTGTACAATTACTTACTTAGGAACGGTTCTACAACCAATTCCGAATTCACCTTAAAGAAGCTCGACAAACTGTGGGCCGCTGTTAAACGACTCGAAGATTTGGAAAATCGGGATTTCCCGCTCAAGCAAAAGCTTCTTCCTTATGCAGCCCGGGATTTGCTGGAATTGTCATTGGTATTTTTACCTAAAGTTTCCAAGAACAGCGAAGAAATGTCGAAAATAATTTGCCACTACAAAAACACCTGGCGACATTACCATAAATCATATACGGTTTCGATTAAAAAAAGGGGTGTTTACTTTTTTACTTACATGTTTCCTACTGTATATGCCAAAATTCACAAGTAACCATTTTCTGCATTATAAATTTATTTACACAGGTAAAAATAATGTTTCTGCACGGAATTAAATGGCACATTTTAAAAAAACTGAAGACTCCCATCTCGAAATTGCACTATCATAGAGTTTTAAAGACAGACATCATCGATTGGAAATATAAAGGAACAGCTGATGATGTAATTGTTTCGCTTACAACCTTTCCAGCCCGTCTGAATACGTTGGCACTTTGTCTCAAAAGTCTTCTTTTGCAAACAATTAAGCCTTACAGAATTATTGTATATCTTGGTTCAGACGTTGATGAAAAGTCTTTGCCCTCTTCTGTCGTAAAAATGTCTTCCTATGGAATTGAGTTCAAATTTGACGCCTCAGAAAATTTAAAGCCTCACAAAAAGTATTTCTATGCAATGCAGGAATACAAAAACAAGGCAATAATTACTGTCGACGATGATGTAGTCTATCCGCCAAAAATGATTGAACGTCTGATTAATGCCCACAAACGCTATCCTGAAGCAATTTGTGCCGGCAGAGTTCATCGTGTCACTTTCGACAAGGATGAAATCGAAGAGTATTCCAAGTGGTTGCACGGTGACGATTTAACAAAAATCCCCAGTAGCACACTGGTCCCCATAGGAATCGGCGGAGTGTTGTATCCGCCTGCTTCCATTAATCCAAAAGCTTTCAATATGGAAAAAATAAAAGAGCTTTGTTTGGATGCGGATGATTTGTGGCTAAAATGCGCCGGTCTGTCAATGCACAGAAAAGTACTGTTTGTTGATTGGGCGAGCAGATTTCTGTACCTCATTGAAGCCGCTCAAAAAGAGTCGCTTTGCAGTACAAACGTAACCGAAAAAAGAAACGATGTTCTGCTAAAGAATGCAATGACGTATTTTGGTATAAACAATACTGACTATAAGGATTAATCATGGAATATATACTTTCAATAGTAATCACTGTTTACAACAAGCAGAATTCTATTCGTAAAATGTTAGACAGTATAATATCTCAAGACCTTAATGACTGCGAAATCATCCTTGTCGATGACGGATCGACCGATGGCTCCGAAGAAATATGCAACGAATACAAAGCTGCGCACGACAATGTCGTCGTCATCCATCAGGTTAATGCCGGTGTTTCGGCTGCCCGAAATACCGGGCTCAAATGCGCAAAGGGCAAATATATTTCATTCTTCGATTCCGACGACTACGTGTTCGGCAGCGAACTAAAAAAAATAGCACAAAAAATCGGCGAAACAGACGCCGACGCAATATTTTGGGGCTGGGCCGAAGAAAAAAATCAGCAGATAATCCCCAAAAACAAAGGCCTTTCCAACAAATATTGTGTCAATACAGAGGAACTTTTTGAAAAGGTTCTTCATCCCTGGTGCGGTTACAGAGGGTACACCTGGAACAAAGCCGTAAGAACAGATTTGGTCAGGAATCTCCCTTTTGACATCAGATTTTCGCACTGCGAAGATTTGCTTTGGATTACAAAGGCATTACCTCTTTTTCATAATGTCCTGTTACTTGACAATATTGTGTACTGCCACGTTTTTAACGAAGGAAGTCTCTCTCATCATGAAGTATGTTCAAAACAGGATTTGACTGTTTTCAAGGTCAGGAATGAAATAATAAGCAACATGCCAATCGACACTGACGCCAGTCAAATAGCTCAAATGGCTTACCACGCCGAATATCTCATCTTTATAAGCAATGCGCTTTCAGCTGGAAGCAGAAAAAGCGTCAAACTAATTAACGAAGTTTATCGCAAAGATTGTGAAAAAGAGTATCTTAAACGAGTTTCATTAAGAGCAAAACTCAAAGCAAAATATCTCTTTATACGAGCTCGATTATGAAGCAATATGGGGTGACAATGAAAAAGCTGTTTTCAAAAAAAGAATTCCTTTTGCCGTTATCGGCAATTCTATGTCTTTTTATTTCGTCATTTTTCCCGTTTTACACATTAGGTCAATACACCATATTTGCTAATAAACTTTTTAGCTTTATACTTCTTTTCCTTCTCATATTTCTTGTGCTACGTTATAAGCTGTTCAAAAGTCCTCTGTTTTGGGTCTTTGCGGTTTTTCTGTCTTTCATATTCATCACCGCCTTTTTAGAAAGTTCAGACCTCCTTCGTTCTTTCGGCGGAGAAATCCCACGGATATGGTTTATGTACCTTCTTGCCTTGGTCGTCGGATTCCTTTTGGACTCCGAAAAGCGCAAGTTGTGGCTGGCAGGCATCTTCTCGCTTTCTTTGGTTATTACTTCCGTTCTTTACGTTTCATTTTTAATTAATGCAATCACCACCCTATTTTCACCATCTATCGATTCATCCATGAAATATGGCGTCTTCAGGCTCGGAAGACTTCACGCTTTCGGGAATGCAAACATTCTCGGTATATATGCTGCCACATCTGTTTTGGAAGCATTCTGGCTCTTTGTTTTCTTTGCTAAAAGCAAATTCCGATTCCGTCACATCATTTGTGTATTATGTTCTTTGCTTGGTATGTTGTCGTTCCTCATGCTTGGCCTTTGCCGTTCACGCGGATCGATTCTCGCTGTTGCTGCAGGTGTAGGAGCAATGGTCTTTATACTCATCAAATCCGGCAAGGCATTTGTTAAGCCTTTCCTTGCAGCCTGCCTTGGAGCCGTGCTTTCAATAGCTTTATGTCTTGGTCTGCAGAAATCGTTCGACCTGGCTGTGGTTTCCTCAGTAAGTGAAAAGAACGCCAAAGCGGAAATGCTTGACGAAGTAACTCCCGTATCCCTTGACTACGCTTTGGACACTCTCTCCGACCGCACTCTCATCTGGTCCGCAACCATACGTATGCTGGACGAAGAACCGATGCGATGGATTACCGGCATTACCGCTGCCAACGTTCACCCCAATCAGATTTATGATGTCTACGAAGGGCGTCCCGAGCTCACGATTCATCACGCCCACTCAGGATATATGGAAGTTCTGCTTGAGTACGGATTACCCGGCGCCTGCTTTCTTCTGATTGTTCTTATTGAAATAATCACTGCCTGTTTTCGCTTAGTGTTTTCTACTGACTGGGCACCCAAAGAGGAGAATCTGGTTATCGGCTTTATTGCCGCAACTCTTGTCCTCGGCTTTGTAGAGGTTCTTCCTTTTCCATATTCCGGTGCTTATATTCTGGCCTTTCTTTTCTTTATTTGTTCCGGTTGCTGCCTGTCTCTTGCAAAAGACAAGCCTTGTCCGCATCCGTTACGGATTACACGTTTCGTCGCATATGGATGTTTCATATTATGCGCCACTGTTTTATGCCTGATAAAATCAGCTTCCGTTAGCAAAGACCTTCCTTCAAACGGCCCGGAAAGGATAGCATATTTCAACGATAAGAATCGTAAGTCAATCTCCGCGGGCTACGTTGATTTTGCCCTTGAAGACATTGCCGATATTTTCAACGGTGAAATTCTTGGAGTTCTGATAACCGACACTGCCCCCGGCAAATCCTATGATAATGTGGATATGAACCTTCCTCGTACCGTTGACTGCCGTTTTGGAATTTCCGTCACCAGAACAAGTCTCTACAAACTTCCGGTTTCTTCTGACGACGAAAACATGCTGCAATCGGATGTTCTTCCTTTCACACCCTTCGTAGAGCTTTATGACTCAATTGATGGTGATTGGTCCTATGTGCTTACTTATGGCTATGGTGGCTGGATAAAAAAAGATGCTATTGCGCTTTGTAAAAATAAAACGGAATGGTTGGAAAGAATACATCCTGAAGATTTCCTCGTAGTAACAGACTATGATATTCATCTCGAAGGAAGTGTTTTTTCCGATATATCGATACCAATGGGGACAATACTTCCGCTCAGTTCGGCAAGCAGATCCTCATCAGATATGCTTGAATACTACACAGTTGTGCTTCCTTCAAGAGACAGCACAGGTATGATCAGTGACACAGAGGTTAAAATTCCCGTGTCATCTTCCGTGAATCACGGTTACCTTCCTTATACGGAAGATAATGTCCGTACTCTCGCATTGCGGCACGAAGGTCAGATTTACGGAAATGCAGGCTCCGGCAACGCGTTTGACTGCTCCGGTATGACAAAAAGCATATACGCCTGTTTCGGTTTCCGACTGCCTCGTACCGCAATTGCCCAAAGTGCGATCAAATCGGCCAAAATCTACAGCGTACACAACGATTTTGGCCTTGGTCACGTCTTCAACATTGGCCATAACACTACAGAATACAAATTAAGCGTACTTGCAGATGCTCCTGTAGGCACTCTCCTCTATTTTCCGGGTCACATAATGCTTTACCTCGGAATGGAAGACGGGAATCCTATGTGTATCAGTTCGGTAGCCGACTATTCAACCAGGGACCTGCCTGTCGGGACAATTGAGAATATCAACCGCACCGTTGTTACGGATATGAGTTACATAACAAGAGCTGACGGACAAACCTGGCTGGAAAGCCTTGAAAAAATAATAATCATAGAATAGTCTTCGTGGGGAGATTATTCAAAGAAGGATTTTGGCAGGCGCATGCCAAGGAGATGTTAAAGAATATCAAATTCAGCGAAAAAAGAGCTGTGTTTATCGGCATAAAGACAATCATGTTCCGATTAAACAAATTCTTGTTTTTCAAAAAATATGATATAAGAAACAAACATTAAAAAGGAGATTCATTATGTTACGTTCATTTTATGAAAACAAAATGTATGGTCATTGGCGCAGCGGAGAAAAGGTAAACTATTCCGTCATCGAACGTGCTCCGCGAGCAGTTCCCAAGCCGGAAGGTCCGGGATTCTTCTTCCCTACCGATTTTGAAGATGCTGATAAAATCCGTCTTTCGATATCACGTAAGGCCGAAGATGGTTTGGAAAAAACTGCCGATTTTGATATAAACCTCTTTGTTCCGAAGCAGGAAGACCGCTTTTTGCCGAATGGCAAGTGCCCGATTAT
Source organism: Lachnospiraceae bacterium (assembly GCA_045598045.1). Classification (GTDB taxonomy): domain Bacteria; phylum Bacillota; class Clostridia; order Lachnospirales; family Lachnospiraceae; genus RGIG3528. Next base: position 26,341 of record JAZLLG010000066.1, read on the forward strand.
CGTTTGTATGCACCCCATTTTCTGTAAAGATTATGCTCTTTCGAAAGGATATGCCCTTGTCTTTTTAAACCCGGGTTCGATAGCTTCCGATGACATCAACCATAATGGTGCTTTCTACGAACTGTATCCGTACACGGAAAAAACCGAAGAACAGACCGGCGACCTTATGGCATGGGCGTGGGGCGCTTCCAAAGTTCTCGATGCATTGGAAGCAGGTCTTGCAGACGAATACAAAATCGACTCAAACGGTGCGATTGTCACCGGCGTATCACGCTATGGTAAGGCAACTGCAGTGTGCGGTGCCTTCGAGCAACGCTTTGCACTTACTGCTCCTGCTTGTTCGGGTGCAGGCGGCCTCGCTCTGTATTCATATGTTTCAGAAGGCATGACCTTTGACTTTACGGACATCGGCGGCCCCAAAGACTACACCTACACCAAAAACGAACCTCTCAGCTGCCTTCAGTCAGATGCGGAAAGAGGATGGTTCAATGACGCTTTTCTTGATTTCAAAGAACCCGGCGACATCAAACAGGATCAGGAAGGTCTCATTACCCTCGCCATGGACCGCAATCGTTTTTACTTCGTTATTGCTTCATACATGAGCGAAGACTGGGTCAACGCTCCGGCAATGTGGGAGTGTTACAAGCGCGCCCTGAAAACTTATGAAGAAAACGGTCTCAGAAACAATCTTGTCTGCCATTTCCATAAAGAAGGTCACGCAGTCATTGAAGAAGATTTGCAACTCCTCATTCCCTATTTCAACAAGATGCACTATGGACTTAACGAAGAAGTCGATTTTGAAAAGCTCCATAAAACAGTATTCAGATAAAATACAGCCCGGCACTACGCCGGGCTGTATTTATCTCATTTATCTTCTTCCTGCACAACCATATACAATATCGCAGAAGTCCTCAAACTGCACAGTGCTGTCCAAGCTTACAAGTGAATATCTGACATCCCCCTGTTTCCACTTTGCAAAGCATCCACCGGTCGCAAACCTTCCGGCGCCTTCAATCTCACCGGCGATGTCGAGTACTGTGTCCGCATAAATATATTCAGCATACACACCTGTAAAATCGCCTTCTTCTTTTGAAGCGCGAAGCGAATATTTTGCTTCTCCTATATAGAACTGACATTCAGCAATCTGATTGCTGATTATGAAATAAGCTGCTTCCGTTGCTTCAGAAGGAATGACAAGCTTCATTCCGCACTGAGCTTCAACCGCATCCGCCGAATCATAAGATACCATCGGATTCGCAACACCTGCAAGAGGCGTGGGATCCTCTGCTTTTTTACCGCATCCTGTCAGGCAAATCATTCCAAGAGCAACTGTTAAAACTAAAACTGTAATTTTCTTCATTTTTTCACCACTACTTTTCTTTTATTTTCTTTGCTATAATTACCGCACTTGCGCCTGCGGCAAGAACAAGCACTCCGACAACAATCCAAAGAGCCACGGAATTGTTGTCTTTCTTTTCGTCAGCTATCTTCTTTGATGCAGATTCAAGCTCTGACGAATCGGGCTGTTTTGCAGGGTAAATTACTTCAATTTCAGGCACTTCATACTTTTTACATTCGGTTTTTTCAGGTGCTGAAGCATTTACCCAGAAATCACGCATTCCCATAACATAATTGAAGAAATACCATTCATTGCCTTCTTCATCTACGTATTGGGTGCTGCTGTGCACATCCTTGCACTCAAAAAGTCCATTGCATATTTCCGCTCCGGGATAAGCCCACATAACATAATTTTTCTCAAAGTTAATTACCTTATCTTCGTAAATAAGCTTGTCGGAATTGGCACTGATGAAATCATCGCAATCAAAGACTTTATAACATTCATCAAGTTTTAACCATCCGATGTGTTCAACTCCGGTGTTCACGTCATAACTTGCATACAGCCCCCATCTTGCATCCTTATAGTTTATGGCATAATGGCTATATACCTTTTCTCCGTTAACAATGGCTTGCGGATTATTTCCCACCTTGTCAGGAGACTCACACATAAGGACGTACCCTTCAGGGCTGTTGGCAACATAATTGCATTCAACACGATCGACTTCTGCTGAATGAGCGTTGTAAAAGCGATCATTCGGTTCCCAAATGACGTCTGCAAAAGCATTTACGGGGTGTACCAAAAATATAACTGTGAGTACTGCCAGTATTGCAGCTGTTATTTTTTTCATTTATTTTTCCTCCTACACCTGTCAACACGCAAAAAATCACATCGCGTTTCATATCATTCTGCAATATCCAACATACGACCGGTTTCGGAATAATAATCTATGGCTTCTTCAATACCCTCTGCAAAAATACGTGCCGCACGATATATTTCATCATTAAGAATTTCGTCGGCAATAGCCGTTTTAAGAGCATTACAATACTCATTTGTCATGCAGTAAGCAACTCGTCCAAAGGCGAAAAGCTGAAGGTTGCGGTTTTCCCCAAGGAAAAGTCCAAGACCTGCTATGCTCTTTTCGTCTCCTATTCCCATTTCGTTAAAATGGTACGTTTCGTTAATTTCTCTTTGGAAATCTTCTTCACTCATATTTGCATCAGCTACAAACATAATAACATCAACTTTTATGTCGTTACTGAGCTTGTCAAAGTACTTTTCAAGCTTGTCCTTCATTTCTGTATCAAGCTGGTTTTCAAAGTCGATAACTCTGATAAAATCGCCTGCTTCCGCCTCAACCGGTGCCGGAGTAGGGAGTGCTTCATCAAATGCATTGAACTGTTTAAGCAAATCTTTTGCTTCGTTTTTACCGGACATCTTAAGAGTATACGTTGTCCTGTAACCTGTATCTCCTTCAGTCTTGATTATAAGCATTTGTGAAAAATGAATGTCATCAATGTCGTAGGAATATGTAACACAGTCACATTTCTTTTTCATAAGAGTGGCCGTCTCGACTTTTACTTCTATTTTCTGAGCTCCCTGCTTCTTGAGCTGCGTATTCAGGTATTTCTCATAGTCCTCAGCAATCTGTTTGTCCGTAACCTCTTTTGTTTCTTCCGTAAGGAACGTATAGGTTACCTGAACCTGGTCTATACCATTGGCCGCAGTAGCAATGAAACCAACAATGGAAAATCCGTCTTCTGCAAGTTTTTCCGGGTTTGATACCAGTTCATCGTAAAAATCTGCGTTAACTGTGTATTCATCCGTAATGTTGCAAGTGAACACCCAGTTCTTGGAAAGCGTATAAGACATTTTGAAAAGGTCACAGTAGTATGTATCTCCTACAATTGCACCCTTTGGAACAGGATGGTCAAAGCCTTTGTACTGCCTGATTTGCCCTTTTTCGCGAAGAGGAACGTGGAAATAATCATCTTCTTCGGCGTATTTATCTTTGCTGACAGTGGGCGTAACTTTCTTATCCGCGTCAAGTTCACTCGTTTTCATCGGTGTCGGTGTCGGAGTTGCGGTCGGCGCCAAAGTAACCGTCTTCTTCGTCGGGACAGGGCTCGGTGCTGAAGTTACGGGGGTATCATCTTTTAAAACACACGCAGCAAACAGTGCAACGATACAAATCGAAAGTATTGCCACTGTAACTTTTTTTATCATAAAGGTGTCTCCTTATCAGTTAATCGGGAAAGCATTTTTCTGATTATAGCATATTTAAAAGCAGTATGCGATTGCTACGCCTTTATTTCAGAAATGTTTAAGATATTTCAACTTCTCACAAACGTGTTTACAAATACTTCTCAATCTCTTCCGCAACAATCCGTCCGACCTTTTCAAAGCCTTCAGGTGTAAGATGTATATGGTCAGGTCCTATAAGACTCAAATCAGCCTTAACAATCGGGAAAAGGTCATCCACCGGTATATTATGCCGTGCCGCAACCCTCTTTATAATCTCATTGTAAGCTTCTATATCACTTGAATCAGGGTTGTCCGTCGGCATAGTAGTGGCCATGACAATCTTTGCCTCGGGATAGAGTTTATTCAGAACCGCTACTGTCCGTTCAAGAGCAGATTCATACTCTTCCGGAAGCGAAAACGGGCGTCCTATATGATAATCATCTCCAAGATCCCAAAGACCGTTGTTCCAATGAATAACATCCGGTGTCGGGAAACCGTTCATCCAGAATCTGAGAGAATTAAGCGTATATCCCGCCCATCTGCCATTCTCATTAGGGCCGCTGACTCCTGCTTTGCCATTAAGCAGTCTTCTGACTATCGGCTCATAACCCATTCTGAGTGAATCGCCGAGGAGAAGCACCTGTTTTCCTTCGCTTTCCTGCTTTTTAAGCTCATCTCTTCGGCTCTGCATGAAGTCGCGAACTTCCTTTGTTTCCTTTTCATCAAAGAAAAATCCGAGTTTTTCGGCCACATACTTTGCCAAATCGGCAAAGAAATCGTAAAAGATGAAAAGCCTGAACCACATATCGGGATATTCGCCGTTGGCAAAAATGGCAGTATATCTCTTTAACTCACCTTCGGACAGATAGTTTTTAAGATACTTCGACTTAGAACCTGTAGTCACCTTAAAGTCATTGTCTATGCCGATTTTCCAGTTAATCATCTTCATAAACATGTCCATCATATACACTTCAGTCATTCTCTTAACATAGGGAAGTTGTTCTCTGCAAAGTCCTTTTGTGGCATAATTGCTGAGCCATCTGAATTCATTGCACGCATCAAAGTATTCTTTTTCCGTAGGCTTCTGAATAAAGAAAGCTTCTCCCGAAGAAATATCTTTCAGCACGTCAAATCCGTCTTTATTAACCAGCACCTTTCTTGGCTCGACAAAAAATTTCTGATCCTCCATGTCAGTAATGTCAACAAGTGTCAGATCGATACGACTTCCGTCTTTGTATTGGGTAAGGAACGTAAATTTGGCTTTTCCGGAATAATCGTAGGGCTCTTCATACCAGTCATCCGGACACTGCATAATAAGAATTTCGCCAAATCTGTCCATATAATTTTTCTGTTTCGTAAATTCCCGTATATCCGAAACAAAGAATGTGACGTCAACATCCGAATATTTATCGTGCACCGCACTGTCCGTAACCGTCGAGCCTTCAAGCGTCACAGCTCTTATAAGTTCGTTCTCGGTTCCTTCCTTTATGACCTTATTAATTACGTCATTGTCAAATGAATATGTAGATAATCCGGCTTTGTTCATCGTAAACCTCCCAAGCGCAATAATTAATTCTTTCTACAGTACATAGTAACGATTAACAAATCAAAAAACAAGTGATGATTGAATGATGAAACATATTATCCGTTCTGTAAATCTCCACACACTCCGCTTTTTTTACATCCAATACGCGAATTTTTGTCTTTACAGTTGCCAACCTTGTTGCTATACTCCTGTAAACCTTATGAAAAGGAGGGTTTTATTATGATTAAAGCAGCAATGTTTGACACTAAGCCTTATGATAAAGACAGCTTCGCAGCGCAGAATGATAAAGAGATAAAGATTACTTATTTTGATACCAAACTCAACGAAAGCACGGTGGAGCTTGCAAAAGGTTTTGACTGTGTCATAGTATTTGTTAATGACGTCCTGTCTTCAGAAGTAATAGACAGGCTTTGTGAGTACGGAGTGAAGCTTATAGCGCTTCGCTGCGCAGGTTTCAATAATGTTGACATTAAACGGGCGTACAAAAAAATTCATGTTGTACGTGTCCCGGCATATTCGCCGCAGGCGGTGGCAGAGCACGCCATGGCAATGCTTTTAACATCGGTACGGCGTATCCACAAAGCATACAATCGTACGCGGGAATTCAATTTTTCCATAAACGGGCTTGTTGGATTTAATTTGCACGGCAAGACAGTCGGCGTCATCGGTACCGGTAAAATCGGCAAAGCATTCATAGATATATGTCGCGGTTTTGGTATGAAGATTATTGCATATGACAAGTTCCCGATGGAAATCGAAGGTGTTGAATTCGTGGATCTTCAGACTCTTTTTGCCAAGAGCGACATCATCTCGCTTCATTGCCCGCTTACCGATGAGAACTATCATCTCATAAATGCGCGAACCATCGACACCATGAAGGACGGCGTAATCATCATTAATACATCCCGAGGCGGACTTATCGATGCTGACGCACTTCTTGACGGACTGAAATCCAAAAAAATAGGCGCCGCTTGTCTCGACGTCTATGAAGAAGAATCCGAATTGTTCTTTAATGACAAGTCCGGGCACATTCTCAGAGATGACACACTCGCGCGGCTTCTTTCGATGCCGAATGTCCTTCTCACGTCGCACCAGGCCTTTCTCACCGAAGAAGCGCTTGAAAACATAGCCGACACCACGCTCGACAATATATACAGCTTCTTTAAAGAGGACGGCGCAGCACCGAATGAAATATGCTATCACTGCGAGAACATCGGCAAATGCATAAATAAACGAGCCGGCAAATGCTTCTAAAACAAAATGCGGTCATATGGCCGCATTTTTTATGTTCAACCGTGGCTTATTAAGCCGACAGATCCTTTTTTGTATACCTGATTACCGCTATTAAAGCCGATACAATAATCACTGCAGCACCAATGGCAAATGCAATGAAGTTAATTTCATCACCCGCAAAAACATCCGTTGCATTAGCATATGAAAACGGTGAAATGACTCCGATTTTCTCAGCGTCTTTTGTAATTCTCGCCATAATATCCAAAAAGTACATTATGAGTGAAACACCTATGCCAAGGCCCATCCTGTTATGCCTGCCGGCAGCTGAAATTGCAAAGCATACAGCCGCAATTTCAATGTTCATCATAAGTTGCAGCAAGATAAATGTTGCGAGCTTTTCTGCAGGTATTTTTTCTCCAAGTATCACAAATCCTAAAATATAAAACCCGGTGCAGATGACGGTAAACGCCGCCATTTCCGTAAGAAGAGCCATCGCTTTGCAAATTATGACGCGTAATCTGGACAAAGGTAGTGTATAAGTAAACTCAGCGGTATGTCCGTCTTCTTCCTTAGACAAAATTATTATCGATATCGAGGCCGCAAACATACTGCTTCCCAGTGAGTGTATTGTCCCGATTTCCGTGGCAAAATATCCGGCCACCGTGGCGATACTGAGTTTGCTCATTCCGAACGCCTCTGAAAATGCACCCATGGAAGCAAAGTTTTCCGCCATTCCTTCCATGCTGCCTTTCATGCTGTCAAAAAGGAGCAAACAGACAAATCCCATTCCTCCGACCGCTAACGTCCATATAAAAAGAGTTTTCAAGCCGGATTTCAACTCATATCCGAATATTGATTTCATTTTACAGCCTCCTTTTCTTCGGTATAATACTGCATAAACACTTCCTCAATGGAAGGTTCCTCAATAAGAATGTCTCCAATGTCATGCCCTTCCAGTTCTTTGTAGATAAGGTTCAGGTCTTTATCGTAAAGATAGTCGAGACGCTCTCCGTCCCGTATCATCTTAATTCTCTTCGTATGCCCTTTTATAAGGTTTTCTACGGTATCCGTCACAATCGGATGCCCATCCTTCATTATTGCCACTCTGTCGCAGAAATCTCTCACTTCAGACAAAACGTGGGTCGAAAAGAGGCAGGTTGTGCCGGAATCGACATGTTCCCTGATAAGTTCAAAAAAGGTCTGCTGCATCAAAGGGTCCAGTCCACTGGTTGGCTCATCAAGTATAAAAAGCTTCGGATTATGCTGCATTGCGCACACAATACTGACCTTTTTACGATTTCCGAGCGACAACTCCGATATCTTTCTGCCGGTATTCACTTTTAGCCGCTCACAAAGCATTTCTGCATGCTCCCTGCAGTCTTTTTTCCTGACGTCTGCGGCCAGTTTCAGCACTTCGCTGACCTTCATGTTCGGGTAAAACCATGCTTCCGACGGCATATATCCGACCTCCGATAATATCTCTTCAGATTCTTTGGCAGCGTTTTTTCCAAATACGGATATTTCCCCCTTCTCGTATTTTATAAGTCCCAGTACGGATCTGATTGTCGTGCTTTTTCCCGCACCGTTAGGCCCCAGAAAGCCGAATATCTCACCTTTGTATATGTCCAGCGAAACATCGGCAACACCTCTGTGTTTCCCATAGTTTTTTGTAAGATTCTTTATTTCGATGATTTTTTCGTTTTCCATGTTGCTCTCCTTCCAACTAAGCCACATTGTTTACCGGCAATATCTTCAAGCACCTTTTTTATACCAACTAAAATAAGCGGAAACAATACACGTTCCCGCTTGTTGCACTTTATGGCCTTTAAGTTGCACTATTCTTCGTTTTAAACATTTCCAAATCTGAATTCAATATCTTGTCGTCTATCTTTCTGCGACATTTGTAAATCAGAAATGTACAAAGATACATGATAATCACGTAGCCGGCAAATCCAACGGACACCCAAAGGTTTCTGTCAAACCACTTCATGAAGTAAGATGCCAGTCCGTAAATTACCGTGCATATACCGATACCGGCTATTTCCCTGCCTCCGAGCTTCTCGGCCTCGTCGAAATTCCAAAGCAGATACACCTGAATGTAACCGATAACATACGCAAGAAGAATCATCTCCGCCATATGTATGATTTCCGCATTAATTCTGCCTGTACATATTCTGAAAATGCAATAGAAAAAAAGAAAAGCAAAGAAATAAAGGCATGACTTGAATTCTATTCCGATTTCTTTTGTAAGGTATCTTTCCCAAACTGTAGGCTTTTTCATTATCGTTCTCCCTTCAACAAAGCTCTGAATTCCGATGCGTATGTCCTTGAAATAATAATATGTTCCCCGTTAACCAAAGTAGCATCAATACGGTTGGATGGAAGACTTTTCAATCGTTCGACTTTATCAACGTTCAAAATCATTGATTTACTGCATCTGAAAAAGCTGATATCATCAAGCACAAGCTCCGCAGAAGAAAGCGAAATATCAAGCTGAATCACCTTATCCGATGTGTAGGCAAATGTACGCTCATCCACCTTTTCAATGTACAAAACATCGGCAGGCGGAAAAATAATCACCTCGCCGTCCGCCTTTCCATAAAGCTTCTTACGGTTCTTCTCCATAAAAGCCAGTACATTTTCAACTTCGGGATTTGATTCACGATAGTTCAGGATAAGCTCATCTTCACCTGACATTATCCTGTTAACGGTATATTTCATACTGTCCTCATTTCGCCTTTTCTCATGCTGCATTTATTGAGTAATTATATCCTGCAAAGATATTAAAAGCAAGAAGGCTGCTTTATTCAAGCAGCCCTGAAATACTATCAATAATATGAACCGGAAGGTTGTCTTCGTTTTCGTTATGCTCCGGGTTTATCCAGAAGGTTTCCAGACCTGCACCGGAACCGCCTGTAGCGTCATATCCGTAAGAATCACCGATAAACGCGATATCACTTTTTGTCAGTCCCGGATGGTCGTTAAGTACACGTGAAACTGCCATTTCAAAGAAGCTGCGGTCGGGCTTTCTTTTTCCAAAGTCCGCGCTCGACCAAACTTCAGTAAAATACGTATCAGCACCGTATTTACGAAGAAGACGTTTAAGAACATTTGTCGAAAAAATACTGTTGGACAGCACATACATCGGCACGCCTTGAAGCTTCAGCGTGTCAAGAACCTTCTTCGTTTCCGGAAGGAATTTTTCTTCTGCAATCAAATTCGCAAATTCAAATTCTTCATCTTCACTCATCTCAAAAGGCTTTGCCTTGAAGCGCTCTATGTACATGGGAACTTCATCGCGCACAAACGCAAATTCAAGATTCTGCGACTGATATTCCCGCAATTTCTTAAGCATCTCTTCCTCGTAGCCCTCCATATCTTCAAAAGTGCATACATCCGAAAAATGCTTCTTCCACATCTGCTCAAGCCCGATCCGGAAGTCAAGTTGCATATCTGTCAGTATTGTATTGAACAAATCAAAAATAACTGCTTTCATTTCATTTTTCAAAGTGCTTCTGAGCTTCGCTTCAGAAAAATCATATAAATGATTGATGCATAAATGCCAGCAAGTCCGACAAGAAAATAAGGTACAATAGCAAAGATGTTAATACCGGGAATGAGTAACAGAATTTTGCAAACAATCATTAGGATGTCGCAAATAAAATAGACCTTCCAAGCTTTCGTTCCCTTAGCAGCAACATCCTCATGGCCTTCTTTGCTCAGCACTTCAGAAACAGACATACATACAAAATAAGTAACTGCCATATCTAAGATAGAACTCAAAAGACTTGTAATAATGGATTCTCCAAGAATTGCTTCGAATATATTCACAACAATTCCTACAATAGTAAGTATCATCGCTGTTTTGCAACCTTCAATTTCTTTGCCCGCCTGGCATAAGCCAACAAAAGAAACCACCGCAAACACAATCGCACCAATTGCACCCACTATAGAAAGAACAGGAATAATCGCCAATATGGCCGAAATTATTACGCCAATTGCCGCAATATACATCTTTCTGAGCCCTGCAGAAGCTTCATAATAACTAGTCATTTTTAATCCTCCCTCGTATACCTTTTTGTTGAATAAATCATATCATTTTAGTTGATATCGGTCAAGAATTGTTCTTCTGAATCTTTAGGCATCAAAAAGTCAAAAATCAAGTTTCTCGATGCCCGCCCGCTTGCTTTTCCGCCCCTTCAGGCATCGAAAAGCCCAAAATCAAGTTTCTCGATGCTCACCTGCTTGCTTTTCCATCCCTTTAGGCATCGAAAAGTCAAAAATCAAGTTTCTCGATGTCTTTCTTCATCTATTAGCAGGCAGATCGAGTTCATGCCTTTAGCATCTTGATAACCGCGTTAATTTCATCCGTACCTAACGGATTCAGTGTCGTCTCTTCTGTAATAATTAGATTCTTTCCTGCAATAATGCCATTTTTTGTATATTCTTTCGTCTTTTTAACCGCATTTCTTACATACTCCCTGTCATCCATCATTCCCCTGTGTTCCCAATAAATCTGCCTTCTCTTTTTGACTTCCAAAACAGTAAAATCAGGATACACAACCATTCCGGTTTTCAAAAAAACCGGTTTCTCATATTTGTAAGGAATTCCTGCTTTCTTTAAAGCATTAGCTATATTTATTTCTGATTTCGATCTTACGATTTCTCCATTGTCCGTTTTATACTCGGTTGTCGGCACCGGCATCGGATTTCCTTCGTAGGGAATACTCTCCCAATATTTTACGTAGTCCTCATCTGAACAATCGATTGTTTTCAACGCTGATTTGATTTCATCAGGATTGTCAGAGTAGACTTGCTGAATTTTCAGGTTGTAATTTTCCGAATGTTTCAGAAATGTCTCTATGCTCTTTATCTCTTCTTTTACAAGTTTTTGAACCTTTACATCATATGTCTTCTGAAGAAGCTTTCGTATAAATGCCCATTCAGATTTATGTATATACGTTCCTCCCTTTTCATTTGCTTCGGTTCTTAGATAAAACTGCGTTCTCTTCCCGGATTTTACAACATGAATCTTTCCCTCAGGACTTTTTAAAAGTGCTTCCGTCTTTTCTTTTTCAATTTTTCTTAATTCATTTAGGCGTTTTCTTGCTGCTTCATAAATCGTTGTTGGCGCCAGCAGCCTGTCAAAGTCCGTTTCATCTTTCATGTTTCCTTGAAATACTCTTGTTTTTGTTGTTTCCTTACTCATTCCCTTCTCCTTTTCCCCTTACTTGTTTTCTTGTCCCTTCAGGCATCGGGATTCCCTAATTCAAGTTTCTCGATGCTCGCCCGCTTGCTTTCCTGTCCCTTCAGGCATCGGGATTCCCTAATTCAAGTTTCCCGATGCTCACTCGCTTGCTTTTCCGCACCTTCAGGCATCGGGATTTCCTAATTCAACTTTCTCGATGCCCACCCGCTTGCTTTCCTGTCCCTTCAGGCATCGGGATTTCCTAATTCAAGTTTCCCGATGCCCGCCCGCTTGCTTTTCCGCACCTTCAGGCATCGGGATTTCCTAATTCAAGTTTCTCGATGCTCACCCGCTTGCTTTCCTGTCCCTTCAGGCATCGAAAAGTCAAAAAGTCAAGTTTCTCGATGCTCGCAGGTTTCATTTCAACTGAGTGATAGCATATTCACATACAAAAGTTTGGAATAATAACAATTTACGATATCCCGATAACAAAGAATAGTTGAATTATACCTTCAAGACACGCTGATTATAACCCCACTCTTTCAATTTGTCGAGCAACGATTTCATCCACCGTCGAACGCTTCTATCGAAATCAGGTCCTAATATCTTCCATACGCCGGTGCTACACGCTTCGCTGATTCTTACGCATAAAAAGAACACCATCGGAAACACATATGTTTCCATGGTGCTCAGTTTTTATGCCATATCCTTCGGATATGTAGAAGAAAACTACTTTATTCGCTCCTTATCACTCGAACTCAATTGTTCCGCACGGCTTCGGTGTGAGGTCATAAAGAACTCTGCAGATGCCGGGAACTTCTTTTGTGATACGGTCGGTAATCTTTTTAAGGATTGAATAATCAATTTCAGGCACGGTGCAAGCCATAGCATCGACTGTATTGACTGCACGGATGATGCACATCCAGTCATAAAGACGCTTTCCGTCCTTAACACCGGTTACGCGGTAATCGGGAACTACTGTGAAATACTGCCAGATTGACTTTGCAAGTCCTGCTTTTGCAATTTCTTCGCGAAGAATTGCATCAGATTCACGAAGTGCATTGAGACGGTCACGTGTGATGGCACCCGTGCAACGTACGCCAAGGCCGGGGCCGGGGAACGGCTGACGGTCAACCATTTCCGAAGGAAGGCCGAGTGCACGTCCGACTTCTCTTACTTCGTCTTTGAAAAGGAACTTAACGGGCTCAACAAGTCCTTCAAACTTCATATCTTCCGGAAGGCCGCCAACGTTGTGATGTGCCTTTACGCCATCGCTCTCGATGATGTCAGGATAGATTGTGCCCTGAGCGAGGAATGATACGTCACTGAGCTTTGCGGACTCTTCCTCGAAAACACGTACAAACTCGCCACCGATAATCTTTCTCTTTCTTTCAGGCTCCGATACGCCTTCAAGAAGACCAAGGAAACGGTCTGTGGCATCAATGTAAATGAGATTTGCATCAAGCTGATTTTTGAATACTTCAATAACCTGCTCGCTCTCTCCCTTTCTCATAAGGCCATGATTAACATGAACGCAGACAAGCTGCTTGCCGATGGCTTTGATGAGAAGTGCTGCAACTACTGAGGAATCAACTCCTCCTGAAAGGGCCAGAAGAACTTTTTTGCTTCCAACCTGTTTGCGAACAGCTGCTATCTGTTCGTCAATGAATTTGTTTGCAAGCTCGGGTGTATTGATGCGGGCCATGCTTTCGGGTCTTTTTTCGCTCATATATGATCTCCTTTTATTTTAAATACTGTTTCAAGTACTGTCCGGTGTAAGATTTCTTAACCTTGGCAACTTCCTCAGGTGTACCCTTTGCAATAACGGTACCTCCTTTGTCACCGCCTTCCGGACCTATGTCGATAACGTAATCGGCACATTTAATGACATCAAGATTATGTTCAATGACGAGAACAGTGTTTCCACCGTCTGCAAGCCTCTGCAATATGTAAATCAGCTTGTTGACATCATCAAAATGAAGACCTGTGGTGGGTTCGTCAAGAATGTAGATGGTGCGGCCTGTTGCTCTTCTGGAAAGCTCTGTTGCAAGCTTAACGCGCTGTGCCTCGCCGCCCGACAAATCAGTTGACGGATGCCCTAATTCGAGATATGAAAGCCCTACTTCATTCAATGTCTCTACTTTCCGTTTCAATGACGGAACATTACCGAAGAATTTTACCGCCTCTTCTACCGTCATGTCAAGAACATCATATATTGATTTCCCCTTATATTTTACTTCAAGTGTTTCTCTGTTATATCTTTTCCCTTTACAAACTTCACAAGGCACGTATACATCCGGGAGGAAATTCATTTCGATTTTGATTATTCCGTCACCATTGCAGGCCTCACATCGTCCGCCTTTAATGTTGAAGGAAAAACGGCCTTTGGAATAACCTCTCTGTCTTGCATCCGTTGTTGAGGCAAAAAGCTCTCGTACCGGGTCGAAAATGCCGGTATATGTAGCCGGATTTGAACGTGGTGTTCTGCCGATAGGCGACTGGTCGATGTCAACAACCTTATCAAGCTGTTCAATTCCTTCAATGCCTTCGCACTTACCGGGAATGTTTTTTGCCCTGTTCAGTTCCTTTGCAAGTGTTTTATAGATTATTTCGTTAACAAGAGAACTTTTGCCGGAACCCGACACACCCGTAACGCACGTAAATACGCCGAGCGGAACATCAACATCAATGTTTTTCAGATTATGTTCCTGCGCTCCTTTAACCTTGAGCCATCCTGTAGGAACACGTCTCTTGGGAGGTACTTCTATCTTTTTCCTTCCGGAAAGATAAGCTGCAGTGATGGAGTTTTCGCACTTCATCACCTCTTCCGGGGTGCCTGCGCAAACAACCTGGCCACCATGCACGCCTGCTCCGGGGCCTATATCAACAAGATAGTCGGCCGCAAGCATTGTTTCCTCATCATGCTCAACGACAATAAGTGTATTGCCAAGATCACGAAGATGTTTAAGCGACTCCAGTAACTTGCCGTTGTCACGCTGATGCAATCCGATACTGGGCTCATCAAGAATGTATGCAACACCCACAAGTCCCGAGCCGATTTGTGTTGCAAGCCTTATTCGCTGTGCCTCACCGCCGGAAAGTGAGCCTGCCGGACGTGAAAGCGTAAGATAATCAAGTCCGACATCAATAAGGAACTTGACTCTGCCCTTTATCTCCTTAAGAACCGCAGCACCAATTGTCTGCTGCATCTCTGTAAGCGTCAGATTTTCCAGGAATGCCGGAAGGTCTCTGATAGGATAGTCGGTAATTTCGGCAATGTTTTTGTTTCCAACTGTAACAGCCAGTATTTCAGGCTTCAGACGCTTGCCCTTACATGTTTCGCAGGGTGTCTGAACCATGTAGCTTTCATACTCGGCCTTTGTGTATTCGGAAGCTGTTTCCCTGTACTTTCTCTCCTCGCTTTTAACGAGGCCTTCGAACCTGACAGGATATACTCCGGACCCGCGCTGACCTTCGTAGTAAACATCAACGCTGTCATCGGCTCCGTAAAATATCATATTTTGAATTTTCTCCGGAAGTTCCTCAAAAGGAGTGTCCAAAGAGAACTTATAGTGCTTGGAAAGTGCCAGGAGAAGGCTGCCTGCAAAAGACTTCGTGTCTCCGCTTGAAAGCCATCCCATTGCCTGTATAGCGCCTTGTGAAATGCTTAAGCTTTTGTCCGGTACCATAAGATCGGGAGAAAACTCCATCTTCACGCCAAGTCCGTTACATGTCGGGCAAGCCCCGAAAGGATTGTTGAAGGAGAACGACCTGGGTTCAACTTCCTGAATGCTTATGCCGCAATCAGGGCATGCAAAGCTTTGCGAAAACATTCGTTCCTCTCCGTTCAGAAGGTCACAGATAAGCAATCCCTCAGAAAGTTTTAAGGCAGTTTCTATCGAATCGCTCACACGTTGTTCGATACCCGGCTTTGCAATAAGTCTGTCCACTACAAGTTCAATTGTATGTTTATTGTTCTTTTCGAGAGAAATTTCCTCGGAAAGGTCGTATATATTACCATCAATACGAGCTCTCGCAAAGCCGGTCTTTTTGGCCTGTTCGAGTACTTTAACATGCTCACCCTTTCGTCCCCTTACAACGGGAGCAAGGAGCTGGAAGCGAGTGCCTTCGGGAAGGCGCATAATTTCGTCGGTCATCTGATCGACTGTCTGGCGTTTGATTTCCCTTCCGCAGTTAGGGCAGTGCGGGATACCGATACGTGCATAAAGGAGTCTGAAATAATCATATATTTCAGTAACGGTGCCAACCGTAGAACGTGGATTCCTGTTTGTTGATTTCTGGTCGATGGAAATGGCCGGCGAAAGTCCTTCAATGCTCTCAACATCAGGCTTTTCCATCTGTCCGAGGAACTGACGTGCGTACGATGAAAGCGACTCCATGTAGCGTCTCTGGCCTTCGGCATATATGGTGTCAAAAGCAAGAGAACTCTTGCCCGAGCCCGAAAGACCGGTAAGAACTACAAACTCATCACGCGGAATGTCTATATCCAGATTCTTGAGATTGTTCTCGGACGCTCCTCTGATTTTTATGTATTTTTTTGCTTCATTAAACATTTTCTTTTCCTAAACCCTATTGAAACCGTTTATTTCGTAAGATGTTTTTTCAAATCAATCAGCTTATCTCTGAGCTCTGCGGCAAGTTCAAAGTTCAATTCCGCTGCCGCAGCGTGCATCTTTCTTGTAAGCTTGTCCTCAAGCATACGAAGCTCGTTCATGGACATGGACTCGAAATCCTTTTCCAGCTGTCCCTTAGGTGCTTCAATCTTCTTGGAAATGCTTATAAGCTCACGCACAGCCTTTTTAATTGTTGTGGGTGTTATGCCGTGAGCTTTGTTGTATTCATCCTGAATTTTACGTCTGCGGTTCGTTTCCGAAATAGCCTTGTCCATGGAATCGGTAACTTTGTCCGCATACATGATTACATGTCCTTCGGAGTTACGCGCAGCACGACCTATCGTCTGAATAAGTGATGTTTCCGAACGAAGGAAGCCCTCTTTGTCCGCATCAAGTATGGCAATGAGTGAAACCTCCGGAATGTCAAGACCTTCTCGCAAAAGGTTTATACCGACAAGGACATCGAATGCATCAAGACGAAGGTCTCTGATGATTTCGGCTCGTTCAAGCGTATCGATGTCGGAATGAAGGTAACGAACACGTATGCCAATTTCTTTGAGGTATGCTGTCAGGTCCTCCGCCATCTTCTTTGTAAGTGTTGTAACCAGCACCTTACTTCCGGCTTCTGTTGTTTTATGTATCTCTGCCACAAGGTCATCTACCTGTCCTTTGGTCGGACGGATGTCAACCAAAGGATCCAGAAGACCTGTCGGCCTTATAACCTGTTCCACGCGAAGCAGCTCATGCGAAGCTTCGTAATCGGAGGGCGTTGCGGAAACAAAGAGCATCTGGCTGATGTGACCTTCGAATTCCTCAAAGCTGAGAGGTCTGTTGTCCATAGCGCTCGGAAGTCTGAATCCATAGTCAATGAGCGTCTGCTTACGAGATCTGTTTCCGTTGTACATTCCTCCCACCTGAGGAATGGTGATGTGCGACTCATCCGCAATGATAAGAAAATCATCCGGAAAGAAGTCAAGCAATGTGTACGGAGGCTCACCCGGCTTCATGCCTTCAAGATGCATCGTATAGTTTTCAATGCCCGAACACATTCCTGTTTCGTGAAGCATTTCCATGTCGTAGCTTGTACGTTCGAAAATGCGCTGTGCCTCAAGGAGCTTTCCTCTCTCCTTAAACCACTTAACCCGCTCATTCATTTCATCTTCAATGTTGTGCAGCGCAATGTTCATCTTGTCCTGCTCAACAACATAGTGCGACGCGGGGAATATTTCCACATGACTGAGCGTGCACTTCGGATGTCCGTTTACCACCTCAAACTCGGTAATGCGATCGATTTCATCGCCGAAAAACTCAACACGAAGAGCCGTGTCACCGTACGATGCAGGATATATCTCCACCGTATCACCTCTGACGCGGAAAGTACCGCGCTTAAAATCAATATCATTTCTCGTGTACTGTATTTCAGCAAGTTTTCTGAGAACAGCATCCCTTTCTTTTTGCATTCCGGGGCGAAGGGATATGCTCATCTGCTGGTATTCTTCGGGGCTTCCGAGTCCGTATATGCATGAAACAGATGCTACAACGATAACATCCTTTCTCTCCGAGAGGGCGGATGTCGCCGAATGACGCAACTTATCAATTTCATCGTTTATTGATGAATCCTTTTCGATGTACGTGTCAGAGGAAGGGATGTAAGCTTCCGGCTGATAGTAGTCATAGTAGGAAGTAAAAAACTCTACGGAATTCTCAGGAAAGAACTCCTTCATTTCGGAATATGTCTGAGCGGCGAGAGTTTTATTGTGACTTAAAATGAGGGTAGGCTTTTGAAGCTGTTCGATGACGTTTGCCATTGTAAACGTCTTTCCGGAACCTGTTACGCCAAGGAGTGTCTGAAACATATTGCCGTCCTTAAAGCCGTCAACAAGACGTTTTATGGCTTCGGGCTGGTCGCCTGTAGGCTTAAAATCCGAATGCAGCTTAAACAAAACTCTCACCTCACTTTACTTTTGAATTATGTTTCTTCCATTATATGCGAAAATAACATGCATGAAGATAACACCATTTTAAAAAAAACACAATACCTGAAAACACTCTCTTTTATTCATGTTTTTTATGGTATTTATTCGTCTGATTTCACAAATGAAATCTTCCTTATTCTACCGAAAATAGGGGGCGCTTCAAAGTGTATTCCCACCTTAACCGTACCCGGTAAAAGACTGATTTCGGGCAAAGAAACGGTATCAAACCTTACATCCGAAGGATATACCTTTTCAATGTGCCTTTTCTCCCCATCGAACTTTACAACCGTCATATAGAGACTAATATCAACACCTGTTGTATTGGTCCCGCGATACTCAACCGAAAGCCTGTACCTGCCGGGTTCGGTGATACGCAGGTCCCTGCCGATATCAAGTACAAAGTTTTCGTCGGAGAAAACATATATTTCATGTTCTCTCTCCTCTACGTTAACACAACCCTTGATTTTGGACACCCACCATCCTTTTAATCCTTCGGAGAAGTCTCCGTTTGGTACAAGGTTTGTACCTGCGGGAAGCAGCTGTTCGTTCGGTACTTCGTATAATTTTCGCATATACGAATCGATATCGTATGCAATCTTTTTCTCCGGATTGAAATCACGATATGCCTCGAATCCGCAAAGAGCTTTGCCTGTCTCATCAAGCATGCCCATATTCTCATCCCAGCTGCCGTATGTTTTTCCGGGCGTGCATAAAGGTTCCCAATAATACACTCCTGTCATTCTTCCTTCCGAGACCGAAGCAGCTATCTGCATGATAAGTTCAAGTGACTTTTTCTGATTTTCGGGTCCGGCCTGAAAACCTGCATTTTTCATGAGTCCTTTTGACACATGCTCATTTTCGCAATGTCTCCAAGGGTGTGCGGTTTCAACGCAAATAACCGGAAGGCCATATCTTTCTATCAGGCCTTTCATTGTATCCCGCAAATCCATAAATGTCCCGTGCCAGAAGGAATAAAACGACAGTCCGATGACGTCGATTTTGTCCATTCCGGCCTCGAACATTCTGTCAAACCACTCTTTGAAATAGTAAAAGCGACCGCCCTGGTCAAGGTGAATCATTACCGTTATTTCATCGCTGATTTCACGGCAGGCCCTTATTCCCGCATTAACAAGACGTGCAAGATTTGCGTAATTAGGCACTGCTCCATCCGGGAAAAGCATTCCGCTTCGTATTTCATTGCCCACCTGAACCATATCCGGAAGACAGTCCTCATCCCGTAGGGACGCAAGCACATCAAACGTAAAGTCATGAACGGCTTTTACAAGTTCATCAAGCTCAAGTTTTTCCCAGTCATGAGGTTTTCTCTGCTGTCCGGGATCTGCCCAATAATCGGAATAATGAAAATCAAGATAAAAATGCATTCCGTTTTCTTTTATGCGCTTGGCCATCTCCAATGTATGCTCAAGGTCACAGTATCCTTTTGCGGCAGGGACAGACGCCGGATCGTTCCATATACGAAGCCGCACGGAATTGATGTTGTTTTCTTTCAGTAACGAAAATGCGTCAACCTTCCGTCCGTCGAAAGTATAAAAGCTTTCTCCCCCGTCCTCATGTTCGGGTAAGGACGAAATATCCACACCTTTAAAAAATGTTTCTGCCATATTGTCTCCTTTTTAAACACTTAAAGCGGGCCATCCGGTCCGCTTTGCAAGTCTGTCAGTTTCCTTTTTTGTCAGCAATAAAGGGCTTAATAGCGTTATACACTTCACCAATCTTCTTGCTGTCCTTGTATTCTTTCATAAGGGCGTTGTTAAGCCCCTGTTTTGTTTTGTATTGCATGATGAACTTGATTACTTTGTCCGGATCTATGCCGTCAAAGCCTTTCAATACAGGCGCCACCTTTTCCTTCAGTTCCTCTTCTTTATCCTTTTGAAGGTTACCGAGAAGGTCCGATACTATGTTCACACTTGCCCCAAGGTTTTCCCAAAAGCCTTTAAGGCAGTTGTACCCGGTGTCATTGGACACAATGCAGTATGTTTCTTTTTTTCCATTAACTGCAATCATATAGCCCAAAAGACTTGTAAGCTGAAAATCAAGAGCATTCTTACTGCCGGTTTCAACCTTTATGTATTCAACCTTGCACTTTGCTTTCATAAGCTTTTCATGAAGTTCAAACGTAAGTGTATTGGCGTTTGAACTGTAGAAAATGAAAACACTGTCTTTCGCGGTAAGGCTTTCAACGCTTTCAAGTCCTTTTTTATTCAGGTTTTCGTAATCGATAAAATAAAAAGCCATATAATCCTTCTTAAATGATTATTTTGAAATATAGAGAACGCCCAAAGTTCCGGGGCCGCAATGACTTGTAATAACGCCGCCTGCATCTGTTTCAAGAATGCGGTCGAAATAATTCAGCGACTCAAGATATCTTCTGACATCACGTACTATGGCTACATCCGTAGGGGAGTGCGTAATGAATACTCTTCCGGGTCTTGCTTCAAGAAGGTCTTCCTCATGGCTCTGTGCATACTTGACAGTGACCTGAGACATTTTTCCCCTGTACTTTGCACCGACTTCCATCTTGCCGCCTCTGACAACAATTTCAGGATGAATGCCGAGGACCGCGCCTGCAAGAGCTGCAACACCGCTGCAGCGACCACCTCTGTGAAGATATGTAAGCGTATCGACAACAAAGCTTGCACGTACCTTTTCTCTTATTTCGGCAAGCTGTGCAACAATCTCAGTTGCGCCCATTCCAAGGCGGGCCATGTCACATGCTTCAAGCACCTGAAGGCCTATTCCGGTGGAAAGGCTGGCCGAATCAAAAACGAAAACTCTTTCTTCCATATCCATAGTCTGCGCCATAAGTCTGACAACATTGGCGGTTGTGGACATTTCCTCGGAAATGGTAAAAACAACTATTTCAGTATCATCGTCTTTATAAGGTTCGAAAGCAGCTTCGATTGCTTCTGCTCCGGGAGCGGAAGTTTTAGGTGTAAGCTTATTTTCATCCGACCACTTTAAAATTTCATCGGATGTAACGCCTCTGCCGTCTTCATATTCATTGCTGCCAAGAATAATGTGAAGCGGGATAATTGTCACGTCATACTCCTGAAGCAGGTCTTTAGACAAGTCACAAGTACTGTCCGCCATTATTTTAACTTTCTTGTTCATAGAATTAAGTCCTTTCCCCCGATACATAGTGTATACACTACCGACTTATAATCATACCATATTTAAGCCTTTTTTCAACCATCTCATTTTCATAAAGATGTTATTTTTATTTAATCGTCCTACAAGCATCAATATGTTAAAATTGAAGCGGTGCAACGGTCAAACACTATGCATGCACCGGATGGTAACCCCCATCAAATCCAGTGAAAAAGAGGTGGACAACATGATTAAACTTTATATTCTTGACACCAACATCCTTCTCCATCAGCCACGTGCTCTTTTCGGCTTCGACGACAACATTGTGGCAATAACTTCAGTCACACTTCAGGAGCTTGACCAGAAGAAAACTGCCGGCGGTGAGCTCGGTTATATGGCACGTGAAGCTATTCGCGAAATATCAGGCTTAACCGGTTCCTATGATGCGGGCATCCCTCTTGAAAACGGTGGTACCTTCAAAATCATCAAGGTAGCCGAAGAAAATTATCTTAAAGGATACCCTGATACTCCCGATAACAGAATCATAAATACCGTATTTGAGCAGCGAGGCATAAGCTCAATGCCCGTCATCCTTGTTACAAACGACGTATCAATGATGATTAATGCCAAATTCCTCGGTCTTGATGTTCAGTCCTATCACAATGAGCATATCGATACCGATCAAATGTACACCGGCCGTAACGATGACATTCAGGAAGGTGACATCGGTCAGCCTAATGAATACGGCGTTTATTACTATCCTTCAGGCGGGACAGCCATTAAGCGTTTCGTAAACGGCGAATGGGTTCAGCTGCTTGACGAAGAGTATGCCTGCGACTATTGTACTCCCAGAAATATCGGCCAGCGTTTCGCATTACACGCTCTTCTCCAGTCTCCCGAGGAAGTTCCTCTTGTAATCCTTAAAGGTCCCGCAGGATGTGCCAAGACTTTCCTTTCTCTTGCAGCAGGACTTCAGGGGTACTTCGGAGACAGATATGACCGTCTCATAATCACTCGTTCAAACACACTTTCGGATGCTGACCTCGGTTTCCTTCCCGGTGACCTCGAAGACAAAATGGGACCTCTTGTAGCTCCTTTCTTCGACAATCTTAATATTTTGCTGAAGCTCAAGAATGAATCCGAAAACAAGAATAAGAAGTACCTTCACGATGATGCCGAAGAAGTTAAAGTACAGATTGAGGATATGGTTGAAACCGGAATCATTGAAATCGGTTCTCTCGCATATATGCGCGGCCGTTCTCTCACCAACTCCTTTGTTATCGTAGATGAAGCACAAAACTGCTCCATTGCCCAGATACTTGAAATAGTAACACGTGCAGGCGAAGGTTCAAAAATCGTTCTTCTCGGCGATCCCGACCAGATTGATAACCCGAAGCTTGACCGCCGCAACAACGGCCTCGTATTCGCTTCAGAACGTATGAAAGGCTCCGAGCTTTGTGCCCAGGTAACTTTCAAAGATACAGAGACCGTACGTAGTAAGCTTTCAAGCGAAGCAGCAAAGAGACTTACAATTAAGTAAATCATAAAAATGATACCGGGGGACGGGGTTGTGT
>JAZLLG010000067.1:0-2189 GCA_045598045.1 Lachnospiraceae bacterium
GTGCTTCCAATAGATAAATGTACGGGAACGCTTCCGATAATTTTCATGGGGACTTTTTTGATATTGCTTCCGTATCTTTATCCGACTATGAGCAGCAGAGCAGAAAAATCTAAATACATAAAGGAACTGGAAAAGACAGAAAAAGCCCTCGCGGTTGTAACGATTGCTTTGGGTGTTTGCTGGGCTGTTACGTTCATAATGTGTTTACTCATTATGAAGTAGCAAATTCGGATTTGTATGACTGTTGTTCCCCCAAAAGCGAAACAAGACACAATTGTCGGGTTCAAAATTCAATGTTCTCACTCTATGACGTGGATTTTTCGTTTCACACATCTATAATTACTCTCGAAAGGAGTCGAAACAATGATTGATCAAATCAAGATAGGTACATTCCTCAGGCAGCTCCGTAAAGAGAGCGGACTTACGCAGGAAGAACTTGCGGAAAAGTTCGGTGTTTCTTCTCGGAGTGTATCCCGGTGGGAGAATGGCAGCACGATGCCCGAACTGGGAATTCTGGTTGATCTGGCAGATTTCTACCACATCGACATAAAAGAGCTGATAGATGGCGAAAGGAAAAGTGAGACCATGGACAGAGAATCGAAGGAAGTCCTCAAATCCGTAGCGGATTATGCGGAACAGGAAAAGAAGCTCGC
This sequence comes from Lachnospiraceae bacterium, assembly GCA_045598045.1. Classification (GTDB taxonomy): domain Bacteria; phylum Bacillota; class Clostridia; order Lachnospirales; family Lachnospiraceae; genus RGIG3528. Next base: position 654 of record JAZLLG010000067.1, read on the forward strand.
AGTAAGACGAAAATGTATCGTCACCTTTGTGGCAACAGTGGTGTTTGTTTTGTTCATTTTCATTGGAATGAAAGTGCTCCCGATGCTTCCCGATGGAATCACAAATAATGTTGACAGGATTTTTGCTGTAATTGCATTTGTCGGTCTTGCTACACTGTGGTCAATAGTGATTTACGAAAATCGAAAAAACAAGAAAAATGAGCGATAACAAATTATAGTTCGCTCCTCTAACAGTATGAGTTGTATTTCAACACATGCCTCTATTCTGATCTTCTAATAACTGAATAACAAGCACAAGGGCAACTGTTTTCAAACAGAAACGGCTGCTCTTTTCTTTTACCCAAAATCTGAAAGGAGGACTACCCATGCCGAAAGAAACCCGACCCACAACCATTGAAGGATTTAATGCCGAGATGGAGCGCACACAAAACCTCGAAAACGACGGGAACGCACACAACAACAAGGGTATTGAAACTAACCCCACACCCTTGACATGAACTTGAACTGTAAAAAGACGAACGACGGGATAAGAAGGCTATCCCGCCGTTTATTCGGCTGACAACTAAAATGCCGTCAACATAATCGCAAAAAAGTTACCTCCTCCATGCAGGAGCACAGAAGGCCAGATCGATCCGTTAAACAGTTTTTCATTTATCACGGCCAAAATTGCTGCCTGGGTGGAAATAAACAAAAACATCAATATATGGAATCCGATATTCGGCAAAATGGTAATATACATAAGATTATGCATCAGCGCAAATATTGCCGCTTGAAGAACTATTCCGACAGGGCAGCCTACACGCTGTATAAGCCGTTTGCAAAGAAATCCACGGAATAACATTTCTTCGCATAAACCGTTTTGAATAAATGAAGTGACAAAAGCGGGGAAAATAGTGGCCATGCCTAACCCGACATACTGGTTGCCCGTTATGCTGGGATTATTCTGCAGCATTTGTTCCGCAGCGTTGTCTAACACCATAGACGGGTCTACAAAATTATATATACACAGATATAGTGCCAATACGATAAATAGTATCCACCATTTCGCTCTGCGTTCCGGTCTGATCAGTCCGACATACTCAAAAAAACCGACATTCGTTTTTTTCTTCCGATAAGCCAGCCATGCAAGAAACGGAAGGAATGAAAAGAGAATGATTTGAAAAATGGCATTTATAATGATGTTTATTGCTGTATTCATTTTATGTTCTCCGCATTTCTTTTGTATTCCAGAATATCTCCCGGTTGACAGTCCAGGGCATCGCAGATTGCGTCCAGCGTGGAGAACCGGATTGCGCTGACCTTTCCCGTCTTTATCTTGGAAAGATTGACATTTGCAATACCTACTTTTTCTGCAAGGTCGTTAAGAGATATCTTACGATCTGCCATCATGCGGTCAAGTCTTAGAATAATCGCCATAGCGCACCTCCTTACAGCGTTTCGTCAGACAGCTTCTGAAGTTCTTCTCCGTAATGGAAGACATAGGAAAGCAGGAAGAACAGAAACGCGACGAGGATAAAGGAAAGGCTGAAACTGTTC
>JAZLLG010000068.1:0-2492 GCA_045598045.1 Lachnospiraceae bacterium
AAGCTTCTTTCATTGTGTCCATAATTTGTCTCCTTAATAACCAATAAGTCTTCCTGTAAATTGGAAGACTCATCGATCTGTACTACATTTAGAGGGGAATTTGTGACTGTATTATATATGATATTTTGTACCTTTTCTCTCCTTTACGCATTAAATATTGTGCATTTTTAATCATTTATTCTCATTCATTTCCACCCAAATCAAAAAGGATGCAAAAATAACTCTCTTGCATCCTTCATTAAGCATTTATTTGCTTTCCGTTTCCTTGACTTTCTTTTTAAACACCTTTTGAACAAGCTTTCTGAAGGTTTCTCCCGCAAAGAAATCATTCAGCTCAGCTCCCATGAAGAGAATAAACATACAGAACTCCAGCCATACCATACAGAGGACAATGGTTGTAAGACTACCGTATGTCGCCGTCATATTGCTGAGATTGTCGATGTAATATGAAAACAGATATGAGAAGAAAATCCAACCAAGTGCTGCAAGCACCGCCCCCGGGAACTCTTTCACAAGACTCGACTTTCTGTTTGGAAGGAGCTTATATATGAACATGAATATAAGCGTCAAAAAGGCCGCACTCACTATAAAACGAACGCTGAGGATGGAACCGAGTATGCCGGTAAGCACCGGAAAACGCCCCTCAAGAAACATCCCTATCCTGTTGCCAAGGACGTAAAGAGCAAGCAAAGTGATTATTGATGCATCGAAAAGGATGATATATGCGATACACAAGAGGCGTATATACCATCTCTTTTCTTTTGCTTTGTAAACTCTGTTCAAGCCGTCCTTAACCGCCGCTATGCCTTTTGTTGCAGGCCATAGGAAAGTGATAATGGTGATTGAAAGAAGTGTTCCGGATGAGCTGCGGTATGCTTCATCAATTATCGGAACAAGATACCTTACCACTGCTGTCGGAATGAGATAGTTCATTCCTTCAAGAAGTTCATTTTGCGTAAAAGGGAGGAACTGAAGCAATGTAAGGAAGAACATAATAAACGGGAAAAAGGACATAATGATGTAAAAGCTTGCCTGCGTTGAATACGGCCAAAGCTGGTCCTCCGTAATCCTTTTACCTATTTTTACTATTGTGTTCCATATTGCTTTCAGTTTACTCATCATTAATAACAAATTCTGATTGTAATTGTCTTGTCCGAAGATTTGGATGTAATGATATCAAAAGGAACTCTTTCTCCCTTTATGATAACACCGGCCGTCTTTGTGTAGCTGCCGCTCTTTGCTGCGGCATTTACATCTGAAGCAGTTATCTTAATGTAGTCACTATCTTTAAAGTTTGTTTTTCCTTCGTAGAAGGTTTCCGAATTGCCATTGTAAAGTTTCTTGTCGTCACTGTTTTTAAGCACAAGATCAACGAATTTCTCAACAGCAGCACCCAAATCCGAGCCGCTCTTAAGTGTCATGACGAACTCATTGTAACCCGGCCAAGCGCACTCGGGATCGCATTCTACAGTTGTAACATCAGCAAGATTCTTAAAAGAATCCTTTGTCAGGCCAAGGCGTGTGAGCTCTGTGTCAAAGCTGTAGCCTTCTTTTTTTGTTTCGGTGACCGTTGTGGCGGTTTCTTCCTCTCCGCGCTCGTCAATAAACTCGACGGGAATATAGCCAAGGATTTCATCGTCATAAGAGAATACCACATAGAAGAAGCCGTAAGTCCAGCTTTTCTTGTCGATGGACATCTCAAGGCTTCCTTCGATGAGAGCCCTGTAGTTATTGTAACCACTGACACCTTCTTTAACGGGGAACTCCATCTTCCAGCCGCTGCTTGCATATCCGTTTTCGAGATTAACGTATGTAGGGCAAATGAAAACTTTTAATTTACCTGTATCGGAAACGTTGCCGACGTTGGCCTTCCAGCCCATAACGAGCATTGCGTCTCCCGACTCGATAACTCCGAGACCGCCATCTTCCACGTTGTAGCCGATAAGCTGGTCTTCCTTCTGTCCTTTGGACTTCAGATAAACATAATCAATATCGAAGCCCTTGCTGCCCTTATTTACTTTTCTGTATTTACCGTATTCATCGCCGGATTTGAACTCTGTTCCTGCAAGAGCTTTACCGTCGGAATTATATTGTATTTCACTCTTTGGCTTCTTTGTAGGTTCCGGAGCAGATGTTGCCTTAGCTTCCTCTGTTGGTGTTGTTCCTTCGGTAGGCTGAGCAGCTTCAGTCGGTTCAACCCCTTCCGTAACCTTGGGAGCTTCCGTTGCTTTAACAGCTTCCGTTGCCTTTGCTCCCTCTGTAGGATTTACATCAGTTGTAGGTACTGTAGGAGTCGAAGTGGGTTTTACGTCGTTTTCCTTTCCACAAGCTGCAAGCATAAGAATTACACCAAGAGCAAAAATTATTGTTAATAACTTCTTCATTTCATATCTCCTTAAAAACATTTGCCCGACTATTATACCACTCCTTTTATATAAATCCACCTTATTTGTAAAAATTAAGTGATACCGGGGGACGGGGATGAAAGTGAT
>JAZLLG010000069.1:0-10008 GCA_045598045.1 Lachnospiraceae bacterium
AACAATCTCATCATAAAGTGAGGAATAGTCTGTTGTTCTCTTAACGAGAATTCTTCCTCCCTCAGAAACATCGGAAAGGGCATACGGATAACCGTCCGCATTCCATACATCCTCCGCACTGGTTGCAACGGGTGAAAGAAGAGAAACCAGCATGGCCGTAACAAGTACACCTGAAAGTGCCTTCACGGCTGTCTTCTTTCTTTTTGCCATAAACCTTTTTACGGCATACAAAAAGTTTTTCATAGAACCTCCTCATAAAGTTTAGTAGTTTGTTGTGAGTGCAAAAATGCGACTTAATGGGCCTTATTTGCGCATTTGCAGCAACATAGTAGAAATCAGCCTACTACTTTAGAGGAAGTTTGTCAACAATATATGTTGAAGTTGTAAACTTTTTTACGCGGGTAGGCTGACTTCTATTCGCACAAAAAGGAGTCATGAAATTTTCATGCCTCCAACTTCCGGTAAAGAAACACTACTTTGTGAAGCCGGGGAACTGTTTGGATAATGGATTAATTGTCTGTAAACATAGATTTAGTTGTTGACAACACCGTGATAAAGTGGTAAAGTAACGGACAATTAAATAAGAACTGTAAAGGCTGTGACGAAGACGGAGCTTGAAAGATTCATTTCAGAGAGCGTGCGGCAGGTGTGAGCACGTATGAAATTTAAGCATCTTATCCCTTCCGAGCTGAGGATGTGAACCCAAAGTAATGTCCTACGTGAGAGCTACGTTAGTGCAAAGAGGTTGTAAGACCTTAAAGGGCCCGAAAGGGAAATTGAGTGGTACCGCGGATAATTATTCGTCTCAAGGCTATAGCATTATAGTCTTGAGACTTTTTTCTTTTTTCAAAAAAGGAGAACCGACATGGTGGATACAAACAAACAGCTTGCGGATGTTGTAATCAGAATACGTGACATGCAGGAAATCAAAGGCTACTCCGATGCGGAGATGGCTGAAAAGGTGGAACTTTCCGAAGCACAGTACGAAGAGTATATGACGGGAAGCGTCGACCTTCCGTTCACGTTTGTGCATAAATGTGCTTTGGCTTTCGGCCTTGAGATTACTGAGCTTCTGGAAGGACAGAGCGCAAGACTTTCTTCGTACAATGTTGTACGTAAGGGCATGGGTCTCACAACGGCAGAGGAAGACGGTGAACTTATCCAGAACCTTGCACCGTACTTCAAGAAGAAGCTTTCCGAACCTTACTTTGTTACGTATGATTACAGAGAAGAACTTCAGGATATGCCCATTCATTGCACGATGCATGCCGGACAGGAATTTGACTACATCGTTGAAGGTTCCCTTAAGGTTCAGGTGGGAGAGCATGTCGAAATCCTTAATGAAGGCGATTCCATTTACTACGCTTCAAATAAACCTCACGGCATGATTGCCGTAGGCGGAAAAGCATGTAAGTTCATTGCCATGATAATGAACTCCGATGAAGAGGAGGTTGTTTTCAAGCAGGAAGCAATCATGCGCGCTAAGCAGACGAAAGGCCTCGTTTACGAGAACTTCATTGAGAGCGCTGACAACGAAGACGGCAGCTTCAACAGCATCAAATTTAAAAATGAGGATCGTTTCAATTTTGCTTTTGACATAATCGATGAAATTGCCGAGAGAAAGCCTGACAAACTTGCAATGATTCATCTTGACAGATTTAAGAACGAGAGAAAACTTACTTTCAAAGAGTTTAAACAGCTTTCAAATCAGGCAGCAAACTACTTCACATCTCTCGGAATCAAAAAGGGCGACAGAGTAATGCTTGTCCTTAAGCGTCATCTGGAATTCTGGATTGCGTTCCTCGGACTGAATAAAATCGGTGCGATTGCCGTACCTGCAACAAACCAGCTTAAAGCGCATGATTTCGTATATCGCTTTAACGCAGCCAAAGTGAAAGCAATTGTCTGCACGATTGCGGACGGCACGAGTGATGCTGTTGATGAAGCAGCGGTGGATTGCCCGAGCCTTGAACACAAGATTCTCGTCGGCGGACATAAGAGCGGCTGGAGAAACTTCAATGATGAATATGTATTCTTCTCAAGAAGATACCTGAGAACGGCAGATTCCGCATGCGGTGACGATCCGATGATAATGCTCTTCTCATCGGGCACAAACGGCTATCCCAAAATGGTGCTTCACAGCTGCAAGTATGCCCTCGGTCATTTCATAACCGCAAAGTACTGGCATTGTGTACGTACAAACGGACTGCACTTTACGATATCCGACACAGGCTGGGGCAAGTCACTTTGGGGCAAGCTTTTCGGCCAGTGGCTCAACGAAGCGGCAATCTTTGTATACGACTTCGAAAGATTCCACGCCGATGACATCCTTTCGCTTTTCGAAAAATACAAGATTACAACTTTCTGCGCACCGCCCACGATGTACAGAATGTTCATTAAAGAGGATTTGTCCAAATACGACCTTTCATGCATCGAACATGCCACAACGGCAGGCGAAGCACTTAATCCCGAAGTGTTCTACCAGTTCAAGGCTGCAACCGGCCTTGAGATTATGGAAGGCTTCGGACAGACGGAGACGACACTCACCATCGGTAACCTCGTCGGCATGACGCCGAAGCCGGGCTCAATGGGAAAACCGAGCCCCGCATACAAAATTGTTCTTCTTGATACGGACGGCAATCCTGTCGGTGTGGGTGAAAACGGCGAAATATGTATCGACACAAGAGAAGGTACACCATGCGGACTGCTTCTTGAGTACTACAAGGACACCGAAAAAACAAACGAGGCATGGCACGACGGCTTCTATCACACAGGTGATATTGCATACCGTGATGAAGACGGATTCCTCTGGTACGTTTCACGTATCGATGATGTTATCAAATCTTCGGGTTATCGTATCGGACCGTTCGAAATCGAAAATGTCATCATGGAATTGCCCTATGTCCTTGAATGCGGCGTAACGGCTGCTCCGGACCCGGTAAGAGGCCAGGTTGTAAAAGCGTGTATCGTACTTGTAAAGGGTACTGAAGGAACAGAAGAGCTTAAAAAACAGATTCAGGATTATGTTAAAGAAAAAACGGCTCCTTATAAGTATCCGAGAATCGTGGAATTCAGGAAAGAACTCCCGAAGACGGTAAGCGGAAAAATAATAAGAAAAGAGCTGTAATCATTCTTAACTTATTACCTGCATAAGATAATTTTAACAATGTAACGCTTTAATACGTTAAAAAAGTGATTGATTTTTTATCTATAGTGGAGTATAGTAAGTAGATATTTTTATAGGTGCATATAATGGAAGAGTTTTTAAACAAAGCAAAGCGTGTGACACTCTTCGCAGGGCATTATGGCAGCGGAAAAACGAATGTTGCCGTAAATTATGCATTGCTTCTTAAGAAAACGGGAAAGGACGTTGCAATAGCGGATCTTGATATTGTCAATCCTTACTTCAGAACAAAGGATTCGGCCAAAGAGCTGGAGGAAAACGGCATTGAGCTTATTTCTTCCGAGTACGCAGGGTCAAACGTTGATTTACCCGCACTCCCCGGGGAGATTTATTCACTGGTGGATATCAAAGATCGATACGCGGTGTTTGATATCGGAGGAGATGACAGAGGAGCGACCGCCCTCGGAAGATATTCGGACGCAATAAAACAGGAAAATAATTACGAACTGCTTCTTGTTATTAACAAGTTCAGGCCGCTTGCGAAGACACCGGAACTTGCCGTGGAAATCATGAGAGAAATCGAGGCTGCCGCAAACATGCAGTTTACCGGCATTGTCAATGACTCCAATCTTGGTGAGGAAACTACGGCGGAAGATGTTCTCGGAAGTGTTTCCTACGCAGAAGAGATTTCCAAACTTGCGGGCATTCCCATAAGATTCACCACCGTAACAAATGAAATATACAAAAAGTTGAACGGTCAAATTGAAAATCTTATGGAGATTCACCTTCAGGATAAAATAATCTAGTAAATTGAGTTTGCTGAAAATAAAGGAGGACGAAATATGGCTAAGATTTCATTCAAAACAGATGTCTGCAAAGGCTGCGGTCTGTGCGTGGCAGCGTGCCCCAAGAAGCTTGTGGCACTTGATGAAACGGTTATAAACGCAAAGGGACATCACCCTGCAAAGTGTACAGACACTGACGCTTGCGTCGGATGTGCATCATGTGCGATTATGTGTCCTGATTGCGTAATTACTATCGAAAAATAAGTGAAAGGAGATATCATATGTCAGAGAAAGTTTTAATGAAGGGCAATGAGGCTATTGCAGAAGCTGCAATCAAAGCCGGCTGCCGTCATTATTTCGGCTATCCGATCACACCTCAGACAGAAGTTGCGGCATACATGTCAAAGCGTATGCCTAAGATCGGTGGAACATTTTTACAGGCTGAGAGTGAAATCGCAGCCATCAACATGGTAATCGGAGTTTCTTCCACAGGTAAGAGAGTAATGACCTCTTCTTCCTCACCGGGAATCTCCCTTAAGAGTGAGGGTATCTCCTATCTCGCAGGCTGTGACCTTCCCGCACTTGTTGTAAACGTACAGCGCGGCGGCCCGGGTCTTGGCGGCATCCAGCCTTCACAGAGTGACTATTTCCAGGCTTGCAAGGGCGGCGGACATGGTGACTATCACAATCTCGTTCTTGCTCCCGCATCTGTTCAGGAAATGGCTGCACTTACGGTTAAGGGCTTTAATCTTGCCGACAAGTACCGCATGGTTGCAATGATTCTTGCAGACGGTACAATGGGTCAGATGATGGAGCCTGTTGCAATTGACGACATCGAAATCGAAGAGGTTGAAAAGCCTTGGGCACTTACAGGTACAGAGTGCAAGAGAGAAAGAAACATCGTAAATTCACTCTACCTTAAGCCCGAACTTCTTGAACAGAAGAACTTCGAACGTTACGAAAAATATAAAACCATCGAAGAAAATGAAGTTATGTACGAAGAGTACATGATGGAAGATGCAGACATCTGCCTCGTTGCATTCGGCATCACAGCCCGTGTCGCAAAGAACGCTATCGTTGCAGCACGTGCAAAGGGCATCAAGGCCGGCCTCATCCGTCCCATCACACTTTGGCCGTTCCCCAAGAAACCTCTTCTTGCTGCGGCAGACAAGTGCAAGGCATTCATTTCCGTTGAGATGAGCATGGGTCAGATGATTGAGGACGTTGAGCTTGCAATCCGTTGCAAGAAGCCCGTATATCTCTGCAACCGTACAGGCGGCATGATTCCTTCACCCGAAGAAGTTCTTGCTTCCATTGAAAAGGCTGATAAAGGAGGTGCACAGTAATGGCAGAATTTCATAAACCGAAGAGCTTAACAGATGCACCGCTTCACTATTGCCCCGGCTGCACACACGGTATTATTCACCGTCTTGTGGCTGAAGCACTCGATGAGCTCGGCATTCAGGGAAAGACCATTTGTGTAGCTTCAGTAGGCTGCTCAGTTATGGCATATGATTATTTTGATGTTGACTGCGTACAGGCAGCTCACGGACGTGCTCCGGCTGTAGCTACGGGCGTTAAGCGTTCCGATGCATCAAAGATTGTTTTCACATATCAGGGTGATGGAGACCTTGCTTCCATCGGTACTGCGGAAATCGTTCATGCAGCAGCAAGACGTGAAAACATCACCGTTATTTTCGTAAACAACGCCATCTATGGCATGACAGGCGGACAGATGGCTCCCACAACACTTCCCGGAATGGTAACACAGACCTCTCCTTACGGTCGTGACGTTAACACCGTAGGCTATCCTATGAAGATGGTTGAGATGCTTTCAAAGGTTGACGGTGCGGCATATCTTGAAAGAGTTGCCGTAAACAACGTAGGTAATGTACGTAAGGCGAAGGCAGCCATTAAGAAAGCTTTCCAGAACCAGATTGACAATAAGGGCTTCTCACTCATAGAGGTTCTTTCTTCGTGTCCCACAAACTGGGGCAAGAGCCCTGAGAAGGCACTTGAGTTCGTACAGTCTGATATGATTCCTTACTACCCTCTCGGAGTATATAAGGACATTTATGCGGAAGGAGGAGCAAACTAATGGCTACAACAAGAATTCTTTTCGCGGGCTTCGGCGGACAGGGTATCCTTTTTGCAGGTAAGTTTATGGCTTATAAGGGTCTCATCGAGGACAAGCAGGTTTCCTGGCTTCCTTCCTACGGCCCCGAAATGAGAGGCGGCACGGCAAACTGTAACGTTATCATTTCTGACGAACCCATTGGTTCCCCTATCGTTGACAAACCGGACGTTCTCGTGGCGATGAACCTTCCTTCACTTGACAAGTATGAGGACGCAGTGGTGCCCGGAGGCAAGATTTTCGTAGATTCTACACTTATAGGACGTAAGGTTGCAAGAACAGATGTTGATGTCTACTATGTTCCCGCAACACAGACTGCAAGTGACAAAAATCTTGACACACTTGCAAATATGATCATCACCGGAAAACTCATTAAAGAAGTTCCGGAGTTCTCACTCGAAAATACAGAAAAGGTGCTCGGAAAGATTGTTTCCGCACGTCACCAGGATCTCCTTGAGTTCAATAAAAAAGCACTCGAGGTAGGATACGAGTTCTAACCCTTATGGGAGAAAGAAGGAGTTATGAAGATTAATCTTAAGCTTACAAACGCTCCGAAGGCTAAGCCTACAGACGAGTCCAAGCTCGGCTTCGGTGCAATCTTTTCAGATCATATGCTTATCCGTAAGTGGACAATGGAAAATGGCTGGGAGGACGCTGAAATCGTTCCTTTCGAAAATTTTTCACTTTCACCCGCAGCTGCTGTTTTCCACTATGGTGCTGAAATTTTCGAAGGCCTTAAGGCTTACAGAACAGCAGAAGGAAAGGTTCAGCTTTTCCGTCCCATCGAGAACGTAAGAAGAATGAACAATTCCGCAGAGCGTCTCTGCATGCCCGAGATGCCCGAAGATGAAATGCTTGAGTGCATTAAGAAAATCGTCGAAGTTGAAAAGGACTGGGTTCCTCATTCAGAGGGCACATCCCTTTACCTTCGTCCGTTCCTTATCGGAACAGACCCGAAGCTTGGTGTTCACACAGTTCACCAGTGCACATTCTGCATCATCTGCTCCCCTTCCGGAAGCTACTACGCAGAAGGCATCAACCCTGTTAAGATTATGATTGAGACAGAAGATGTTCGTGCCGTACGTGGCGGTACAGGCTATGCTAAGTGCGGCGGAAACTATGCTGCAAGCTACAGAGCAGGCCACAAAGCTGAGCAGAAGGGCTATTCACAGGTTCTTTGGCTTGACGGCGTTGAGCAGAAGTACATTGAAGAAGTCGGTGCAATGAATGTTATGTTCAAGATTGACGGCGTTATCGTTACTCCTCAGCTCCTCGGTTCCGTTCTTCCCGGTATCACAAGAAAGTCCTGCATAGAGCTTTGCAAAGCAAAGGGCTTCAAGGTTGAAGAAAGAAGAATTTCCGCAGATGAGCTTTTCACAGCTCTCAAGGAAGGCAGACTTGAGGAGGCTTGGGGAACAGGTACGGCAGCAGTTGTATCTCCCATCGGCGAGCTTTCCTACAAGGGCGAAAAGTACGAAATCAACAATTTCAAGATCGGCGAAACAACACAGATGCTCTACGATACCCTTACAGGCATCCAGTGGGGCAAGAAGGCTGACGAGTTCGGCTGGATTGAAAAGGTTGACTAAGTTCCAAACAGATAGTAAAATTGCCAAGGGGCACCTTTGGTAATGCTTCCCGGGGGGAGCATTACAAGCGGTGCCCCATAACTTAAATTTTAAATAAGTGGAGGCAACTATGGACGAAGAATTAAAAGAACTTGCGGAAAGAATCAAAGGCCTTAGAGACGCCTGCGGCTTTACGGAGCAGGAAGTTGCCGATGAAATCGGCATCGATGTTGAAACATACAAGGGCTATGAAGAGAGCGCCGCAAATGTGCCCATCAGTGTTATCTATTCACTTGCAAAATACTATAAAGTCGACTTCTCGGAGATTATGACGGGAACGAGCGCTAAGCTTCGCACTTACCAGGTTGTAAGAAAAGGCGAAGGTCAGAACGCAGACCGCTATCCCGGCTACAAGTTTGAGAATCTCGCTTACCGTTTCACAAAGAAGATTATGCAGCCTTTCCTTGTTACGCTCGATCCTTCGGATAAGCCGGCGGACCTTGTAAGTCACAAGGGAGAGGAGTTCAATCTGGTCATTTCGGGATCTGTCGTGGTCGTCTTCGACGACACAGAGATTATTTTAAACACAGGCGACAGTATTTATTTTAACCCGACATACAAACATGGACAGAAGTGCTACGGTAATGAGCCGGCAACATTCCTTACCATGATTGCGGAATAGTGATCAGGAGAGAGAAAATGTTAGAAAAATTTTTACCGAGAACAGAATTTGATTCATACGAAGATTTCAAGAAAAATTACAAAGTAAACGCACCCGAAAACTTTAACTTCGGCTGGGATATTGTTGACGGCTGGGCACAGGAAAAGCCCGATCTCAGATGCCTTCTCTGGGTTGACGAGGAAGGAAACGAGAAGACATTCACCTTTAAAGAAATGTCCAAGCTTTCCAACAGAGCCGCAAACTATTTCAAGTCTCTTGGACTTAAGAAGGGCGATGTTGTTCTTCTTATTCTCCGCCGTCGCTGGGAGTACTGGGTAATTGCCACAGCTCTCATAAAGCTCGGTGTAATTCTCATTCCGGCAACTTTACAGCTTACAAAGAAGGACATTGCGTACCGTGCAAATGCAGCAGGAGTTAAAATGATTGTTGCTGTTGATGACGAGTATGTTATTTCCCAGATTGAGCTTGCAAAGGATGAAATGCCCGGCGTTAAGAATCTTGCCCTTGTTGACAATGTAAAGAAGGACGGATGGATTGATTTTGACGGTGAATTCATGAAGTGCTCCGACGAGCTTTCGCGTCCTACGGGAGATGAGGCTACAAAGGGCACAGATATTATGCAGCTTTACTTTACTTCCGGAACAACAGGTATGCCCAAGATGGTTACACACAATTATTTCCATCCTCTCGGACATATCGTTACCGCCAAGTATTGGCAGCAGGTTCAGGAAGGTAAGCTTCACATGAGCGTTTCGGACTCGGGCTGGGCAAAGTTCGGCTGGGGAAAGATTTACGGTCAGTGGATTTGCGGTGCTACCGTATTTGCATACGATATGATTAAGTTCAAGCCCACAAATCTTCTTCAGAAGATGCAGGACTACAAGCTTACAACGTTCTGCGCACCGCCCACTATGTACCGCTTTATGCTTCAGGAGGACGTTAAGGCTTATGACCTTTCCTCAATAAAGAATTTTGCAACGGCGGGCGAACCCCTCAATGCAGAGGTTTACAACCGCTGGATGGAAGCAACGAACGGCGGTAAGATACGTACAGGCTTCGGCCAGACGGAGGGAACGGTACTCTTCGCGGATTTCCCTTGGTTTGAGCCTATTCCCGGTGCAATGGGAAAGCCTTCGCCTATTTACGACATTAAGCTTATGGACTCTGAAGGCCATGAGTGCGAAAGTGGTGAAGAGGGCGAAATTACCATATGCGGTGTTAAGGATAATCCGCCTGTAGGTCTTTTCATCGGCTACTACAAGAACGAAGAACAGACAAGTGAAGCTTTTAAGGACGGTAATTATAATCTTAAAGACGTTGCATGGAAGGATAATGACGGCTACTGTCGCTTCGTTGGACGTCATGATGACGTTATCAAGTGCAGCGGCTACCGTATCGGTCCGTTCGAGGTTGAAAGTGCACTCATTGAGCATCCTGCTGTTGTTGAGTGTGCGATTACCGCAGCACCGGACCCGGTAAGAGGTCAGGTTGTAAAAGCAACGGTTGTTCTGGCAAAGGGCTATACACCTTCACCTGAGCTTATAAAAGAGCTTCAGGATCATGTAAAACATGCGACTGCTCCTTATAAGTACCCGCGTATCGTTGAGTTTGTGGATGAACTTCCCAAGACTCTCGGTGGTAAAATTAAGAGAGCACAAATAAGAAAAGAAGACGCTGAGGCAGCCAAATAAAAATGATACCGGGGGACGGGGATG
>JAZLLG010000070.1:0-34506 GCA_045598045.1 Lachnospiraceae bacterium
CCTTTACGATCTTCTCGGCTTCTGCCTCAGTTCCGATGGCAAGCTTTTCTTCAGTCGTTCCGTAAAATGCAGCAGAGAACGGCTTCTTTACATCCTTACCGGAGAATGCGGCATCGATCGTCCAGTATTCCTGCGGAACAAATGCATTGATTTCGTCCTCTCTGTCACAGATGATACGAAGTGCTACAGACTGCACACGTCCAGCAGAAAGTCCGCGCTTTACCTTTGCCCACAGAAGCGGACTGATCTTGTAACCGATGATACGGTCCAGAATACGTCTCGTCTGCTGTGCATCCACAAGATTCATATCGATCTTACGTGCTTCCTTGATGGAATTGCGGATCGCATTCTTTGTGATTTCATTGAACGTAATACGGCTGAACTTATCTTCCTCAAGCTTAAGGCTTTCGGCAAGATGCCAGGAAATAGCTTCTCCTTCACGATCGGGGTCCGTTGCAAGATACACTCTGTCGGCGCGCTTAACTTCACGACGCATCTTTGCGAGTATGTCTCCTTTTCCTCTGATTGTTATGTATTTAGGTTCGAAATCATTTTCAACATCAACGCCGAGCTGGCTCTTTGGAAGGTCTCTGACGTGCCCGTTGGATGCGATAACCTCGAAATTAGCTCCAAGATATTTTTTTATGGTCTTTGCTTTCGCAGGAGACTCAACAATAACAAGATGTTTAGGCATTTCATTCTCCAATTATGTTTTTTCACCGTCTTTACCGCGGCAAAGTGTAAAATATATCAACAAAGAGTTTTTGTCAAATTAATTTTTTTAGTAAATTAATCCTATAGAAGGTCATTAACTTCCGTAACCAAGCCTGCTCCACCCTTTTTTATAAGTTCATTGCAGCCTTTTGATAATTCGTCTCCGGGCCTTCCCGGCACGGCATAAATGTCTTTTCCCTGCTCCAAAGCAAAGTCTGCAGTAATAAGGGAGCCCGAATGTTCGCCGGCTTCCACAAGAAGAACTTTATCCGCCAGTCCGGAAATAATACGGTTTCTTCTTGGAAAATGTCTTGGTACAGGTTTGTCTCCCGGAGGGAATTCAGAAATCACTCCTCCAAACTCAACAATACGATCATAAAGACATGCATTTGATGCCGGATACGGGACATCCGGCCCCGAACCGAGAACAGCATAAGTTATTCTCCTGTTGTCGACACATGCCCTGTGTGCCATTGTATCAATTCCAAGCGCCATCCCCGAGACAATCGAAATACCTTTTTCAGAAAGAGCACATGAAAACCTGTAAGCTGTCTCCATTCCTTCCCTTGACGCTCTCCGCGCTCCAACTACAGCTGTAGTAAACTCGTTTTCTTTCGGTAGTTTTCCTTTAAAATATAAAACAACAGGTGGGTCGAATATATTATTGAGTCTTTTAGGAAAGTCGTCTTCCAAAATGCTTACGGCTTTGATATCGCCCTTTCTGATTGTTTCAAAAGAAGATTCTGCTTCTCTTTTATACTTTGCATCAAGTACTTCGCAAATAAATACTTCAGTCTTTTTTAACGAAAAACCGCCTAATCCGTAGCCTTCGATTATGTCTCGTACACCTTTTTCGTTTTTAGAAGTAAACAACATTTCAAGTGGTGCTTTATGCTGTAAAAGCTTTATTTTTAAAATCAGATCGGTTTCCGGAAGGGAATTAATCCAGTGAAGATAGAAATCAATCATAGTTTTCCCCTTTCCTTGTATAAACACAAAGATCGGCTGCCTCTTTCAGATTTTCGACCTCTATGTTTTCAAGAAGGTCCAAATCCGCAAACGCTCTTGCGGTCCTGATTAACGAGTCGTAAAGCTTTTCGGTATATGTATAAGCATCAAAAAACGAACATAAGAAATGCATGCAGTCGTCACTTAATACTATTTTTTCCGACCGTTTTTTTCTGAATTCCAAAGCCTTTTTTATGTTGGAATTCATCTCTTCAGTACTAAGAACATCGAAACATCCTTTTTCTTCAAATCTTGTTTCGTTAAGATAAAGAAACATATCAGTTTCATATAAAACCTTGGAATTCAGTTTTCTTATATGTGCTTCAGTTTTCTGCTTCGAACAAAGACACTTAGAAGTGTTCGGATATGCGCCGCAGGGACACAATGAAGCATACGCCGCTACTCCTCTGCATTTTTCCCTTATATCGTAATACTTATTGTATTCCTTTGAATTACCGGAAGAAGCATCCTTAACAAGCATAAAGCCGTTATGAGTGATTTCAAAGCGCTCCTTATTGTTTATTTCCTTACCGATTTCGGAAAGAAAAATCCTTTGCTCATCCGATAACCCCGCATCAAGCTTTTTCATGCATTGCATAATACCGACTGCTCTGTTTCTGTCTCCTCCGATAAACATAATGTTCAGACCGCCTGCAGCAGCTGCTTCAATGGCCCGTTTCACCCATTCCTCGCAATGTATTTCATCAAAATCAAAAATGGATACATCCTTATAGTTCAAAAAATCAAAATTTTCTCCCGCAGGAACAAGCGCGTTTTCTTCAGGATTGTTTTCAAGAATTTTCAATACCTGTTCAAGATTTCCGGCTCCATATACATCAATACCTTTGATGATTGATGCTTTTTCACCTGTCAATACAGGAAGAATGATACGCTTAAAACCATTCTCTTTTGCCAAAAGCGCCAAAAGAGGGCCGTTAGCGACAGGCTTAAGTTCACCTTCCAGAGACAATTCCCCCGTAAATATGCAATCTTCGTTATCATCCGGAAGCATTCCGTACGCAGTCAAAACTGCTACGGCAATCGGAAGATCGAGACTTCCTGCCGCCGGCTTTACACCACACGGTGTAATATTAACCGTAATCTTTTTAGGTTGCAAAAAAAAGCCTGCATTTTCAACAGCCACCCTGACACGTTCTTTTGATTCCTTAACTTCGTTGGAAGCTCCGCACAGAAAAAAGCTCGGCAGACCATTTCGAATATCGGCTTCAACCGATACAAGATGTGTTCCCGTATCTGAGCAGACACAGGAAAAGACTTTACTAACCATATATCTCCTGTTCTATTTCTCCCGGAACAGGTTCGCTAAATAAAAATACCAACCTCCGGACATTTAGTCAAGAGGTTGGCGAAAGTTATTTATTCTCAAGTATGTTTTTAAGTTCGTCCATGAAGGTATTTACGTCTTTAAACTCACGGTATACCGAAGCAAAGCGTACATAAGCAACCATGTCTATTGCTTTAAGCTTTTCCATTACCATCTGGCCGATGACAGCTGAAGGAACTTCACGTTCTTCCATGTTATAGACGGAGTTTTCAACTTCATCAACAAGTTTGTGAATCTGTTCAACGGAAACAGGTCTCTTGTGGCAGGATGCAAAAACACCCTGGACTATCTTTTCACGGTCAAAGGGCACTCTTGAGTTATCTTTTTTAATTACTACGAGAGGAATTGCCTCAACCTTTTCATAAGTAGTAAAACGTTTCCCGCATTCATCGCATTCACGACGTCTTCTGATGCTTAACCCGTCTTCGGCAGGTCTGGAATCAATAACTCTTGTGTTTTCTTTTCCGCAAAATGGACACTTCATGTCATCTTCTCCTTAAAATGTATTTACCACTACATCTTGTATAATTCTAATAAACCTCATACAACATGTCAAGCTTCTGTATAACATTTTTCGACATATTCCTTTGACTTCTTAACGTTTTCGGGAATACTGTCTTCAAGAAGAACATTAATAAACGGTTTTTCTTTTTTGAGAATTTTCATAAGGTGAGGAATGTCAAATTTCCCCGTTCCCAAAGTCAACGGACTGGTAAAGATATTTCCGTCCTTAACGATATAATCCTTAATATGAATAATGTCTATGTCAGGAAGAAGGAGCTCAAAAGCTTCATCAACAATGTCATTGGCATGTGATTCGTTTTCAGCATTAAAAAGATTAATCGAATCAAGGATAACTCTCAGATTAGGGGAATTTATCTCATCCAGAACCTTTCTTGTCTGTACGGGGTTGTACATAATATGTTTCCAAACGGGCTCAATACCGATGCATACGCCCATCTTTTCGGCATATTCGACAACAGGATAAAGGCCGTCAATGAAAACCTTCAAAGCTTCATCGGTGTGATTCTCGGGGACGTAACGATACTCTGTGTTGACCGCTCCCGTTTCAGTGCCGACAACGCCTGCCCCGAGCATAGCTGCAAAGCGTATATGAGCTTTGTATATTTCCTGAGTCTGTCTGAGTTCTTCCTTGTCGGGTGTGGCAAGATTCCTGTAGCATCCAAGAACGGAAACGTTAACCTTGTTTTCTGCAAAAATGCGTTTAAGGTACATTGCCATCCCGCTCGTCATGGCAGAAGGTGCCGTATTAAAATCAATTATTGCTTTCGGAAGGGCAAGCTGTGTACAACAGAACCCCATATCCGCAATACTTTTTACCCATTGTTCAACGGGTGCTTTGGGCATATCATGGCCCCTTATGCCAAACTGTAACATAATAATCTCCTTTAGAATAAGCCTGTAATTTTACCATCAACGACATCGATGCCCTCTGCTGCAGGCTTCTTGGGAAGTCCGGGCATAGTCATCATTGTTCCGGTAATGGCAACGAGGAAACCTGCTCCGGCACTCATATAAGCCTCTCGGATGTTTACAGTGAAGCCGGTAGGACGACCAAGCTTCTTCGGATCGTCCGAAAGCGAATACTGGTTCTTTGCAAGGCAAACAGGGCAATTGCCATAGCCGAGTTCTTCGAGTTTCTGAATAGCCTTAAGTGCATTCGGATTGTATGAAACGCCGTCTGCGCCATATATTTCCTTACATACGGTTTCAATCTTTTCGCAAAGAGAAAGTTCGTCTTTGTAGATAGGCTCAAAACGACTGATTTTATTCTCAAGTGTCTCAAGAATCTTTGTAGCAAGCTCGATGCCGCCTTCGCCACCCTTTTCCCAAACTTCGGAAAGAGCAAACTCACATCCTCTGTCACGGCAGAACTGCTCAACAAATTTAAGTTCAGCTTCGGTATCGCTTGTAAATCTGTTAAGAGTAACTACGATGGGAACATGGTACTTCTGAAGGTTCTCAATGTGTTTTTCAAGATTGACGATACCCGCTTTGAGAGCTTCAAGGTTCTCAATTCCCGTTTCGGTCTTGGGTACGCCGCCATTATACTTAAGTGCTCTTACGGTAGCTACAAGAACAACGGCATCCGGCTTAAGACCTGCCATACGACACTTTATGTCAAGGAACTTCTCGGCACCGAGATCTGCACCGAAACCTGCTTCGGTGATAACATAATCGGCAAGCTTAAGAGCTGTCTTTGTTGCTCTTACGGAGTTACATCCATGAGCAATGTTTGCAAAAGGACCGCCGTGAACGATTGCGGGTGTATGTTCCAAAGTCTGAATAAGGTTAGGCTGCATTGCATCCTTAAGAAGAGCAGCCATAGAGCCGACAGCGTTAAGATTGCCGGCTGTAACGGGCTGTCCGTCATAGGTGTAAGCAACAATGATTCTGGAAAGGCGCTTCTTTAAATCATCCATATCGTCTGCAAGGCAGAGAATAGCCATAATTTCCGAAGCAACGGTAATAACAAAAGTATCTTCTCTTACAACACCGTCAGTCTTTTTACCTAAACCGACAATGATGTTTCTGAGGGCACGATCATTCATATCAAGACATCTTTTCCAAACAACCTGCTTGGGATCGATGTTTAAGCTGTTGCCCTGATAAATATGATTGTCAAGCATTGCTGCAAGAAGGTTATTTGCTGAAGTAATGGCGTGGAAATCACCTGTAAAATGAAGGTTTAAATCCTCCATGGGAACAACCTGTGCATAGCCGCCGCCTGCTGCTCCGCCCTTTATTCCGAAACAAGGTCCGAGTGAAGGCTCACGCAAAGCAATAACTGCCTTTTTATTAAGGCGTCCGAGGGCCTCGCCGATTCCGACTGTTGTGGTGGTTTTACCTTCACCTGCCGGTGTAGGGTTAATAGCTGTTACGAGAACAAGCTTTCCGTCAGGTCTGTCTTTAACCGACTGAATAAGTTCCTCGGAGAGCTTAGCTTTGTACTTGCCGTACAATTCAAGCGAATCAGCGGGGATGTTAAGCTTTGCCGCAACTTCTGTGATTGGAAGCATGGAAGCTTCCTGAGCGATTTGAATGTCTGACTTCATTTTTTTGTCCTTTCCACTCTTTTTCAGAGTAAACAAACTTTGCCCTTTCTCACTAACCCAAAAACTGACTATTTACTTACCGGAATTCAGGAAACCTTCGTACTCTTCCATCGTCATAAGAATGGTTCGAGCCTTCGGGCCTTCTTCACCCGTTACTACCCCTGCATCCGCAAGCTGCTCCATAATACGTGCAGCGCGGTTAAAACCTACTTTTAATGCTCTCTGAAGATAACCTACGGAAGCTTTCTGCTTCTCGATGATAATACGTCCGGCTTCTTCGAAATATTCATCACGTCCGTTATCCGGAACTGCTGCTGATTTGGTTTCGGAAACGGAACTCTCAACAACCTGACTTTCAATCTTTTGTGTAACATCGGTACTGTATGCCGCGTCGTTTTCGGCCTTAAGGAACTCAACAACACCGTTAACTTCAGCGTCAGAAACAAAAGCGCCCTGAATTCTGACGGGTTTGGGCATTCCTGTGGGGAAGTAAAGCATATCGCCCTTACCAAGAAGTTTCTCTGCGCCGATACTGTCAAGAATGGTTCTGGAATCGGTTCCGGAAGTAACCGCAAACGCAATACGTGAAGGAATATTTGCCTTAATGAGACCTGTAATAACGTTTACGGAAGGTCTCTGTGTTGCAATGATAAGATGAATGCCGCATGCTCTTGCTTTTTGAGCAAGACGACAAATAGCGCTTTCAACGTCTCCTGAAGCAACCATCATAAGGTCTGCCAACTCATCGACAATAATAACCATCTGAGGCATTTCGGGATAGTTTTCATCAACATTTCCCTTTGCCGCTTCAGCTTTTACTCTTTCGTTGTATCCCTTAAGGTCTCTTACGGAAAGCTCAGCAAACTTCTTGTATCTTTCATCCATTTCGTTGCAAGCCCAGTTAAGCGCTGATGAAGCCTTCTTAGGGTCTGTAACGACAGGAATAAGAAGATGCGGAATCCCGTTGTAAACCGAAAGCTCAACGACCTTAGGATCAATCATAATAAGTTTAAGATCCTCAGGTTTGGCTTTATAAAGGATACTCATGATTATTGTATTTATGCAGACCGATTTACCTGAGCCGGTAGCACCTGCTATGAGGATGTGCGGCATCTTTGCGATATCACCGATGATATTGTTACCTTCAATGCTCTTTCCGACCGTAAAAGGAATTGCAAACTTGTTCTCTTTGAACTCCTTTGAATCAATAAGCTCATAAAGAGTAACCATTGTATTTTCGGAATTGGGTACTTCTATGCCGACGGCAGCCTTACCGGGAATGGGAGCTTCAATACGGATGTCGGATGCTGCAAGATTAAGCTTTATATCATCCGCAAGCGAAGTAATTTTGGAAACCTTAACACCGACTTCGGGCTGAAGTTCATATCTTGTAACCGAAGGGCCTTTGGATATGTCCGTAATGGTAACGTTCACGCCAAAGCTCTCAAGAGTTGTCCTAAGCTTTTCAGCTGTGTCATAAAGTTCATTTTCATTGTTTTTGCCAGTCTTTCCGACCGGCTTTTTAAGAAGATTCAGAGGAGGGAACTTATAAACCTTTTCCGGCACAAATTCCATCTGTTTGTTTTTTCCTTCAACAACACTTTCGGGAGTAATAAGCTTTTCACCCTTCGTGCCCTGTTCGACAGACTTTGCTCCGGTCTTCTCGTTAATCTTTTTAAGGGCGTAAGGAGGCTCGTCGAAAATGGTTTTCGGACTTGATTTTTCAAATGCTGCCATATCACGAAGCGCAGTATCGGAAAAGCTCATTTCTTTCTTTTCGGGTTCACCGGAATTGTTAAACGTGTTTGTTCCCTTTACGGCAGTCTTGCCTTCAAATTTCTTTTTAAGGCTGTCTTCGTAAAGGCTGTTGATTGTATTTTTCGTATCCTCGGACGGAGTATATTTTCCTGTAAGAATAAGGCTCTTATCCGCAGGATCGAGTGAATCGATATTGTCTTTTTTTGTGTTTGTTTCAAGAGAATTTTTAATTACAGGTGATTTCCCCATTCCGGGAACGATGTCGACAACAACGTCACCGTCATCATCATCATCATCGTTTTCCTCTTTTTTAAGCCCGACAGGCTTTGTGCGTGTAAAGCCGCCGAAGAAATTCTTTTCAGGTGTCTTCTCTTCCTTTGCTTCCTCCTCTTCAGGCTTCAATTCGCCTTTAAGAAGGAAAGTTTTTGCTTTCTTCTGAGGAACAATATCATCGTTCTTTTCGTCGGTAATATATTCCTCGACCATTTTGTCATATTCCTTGCGTTTCTCGACGTTTTCCTCATGTTTTTCGTCAAGATACTGCCTTATAAGCTGAAGAAAAGCTTTACCGGTTATTACCATAAGACAGATAATTTCAAGTGCCGCAAGAATGATGTAGCTTCCGATAAGGCCGAAAAGCGGTACAAGAATTCGGCAAAGAACACCGCCAACAAAACCACCGCCGGTTTTGTTGATTCGAGCATACGTATAATACTCGGTAAGCTTTGTGCTTGCGGTTGTTTCTCCGACAGCAAGCTGAATCATCGCTGAGAGAAGAACAAAAATGCCAACGGAAGCAACAATTTTGGAAATATATACTTTCGTCGAAGAGCTCTTGTTTGCCAAAATAAAAGCAACAATAACAAGAATAAAAACGGGAACAAGATATGCAAGAAAGCCGAAAAGGCCAAAAAGTACTCCGTTTACGACTTCACCGACTTTACCCGAAAGCTTGAAATTACTGAGAATCAAAAGGATGGAAACAACAGCCGTCCCGATGAGAACAGCTTCGTCCCTGATTTCACGGTTTACGCTCTGTTCCTGTCTGAGCTTCTCCTGCTCTTCCTCGGAAATTTTCACTTCCTTAACGGGAGAAGCTTTCTTTGAAGAAGTGCCGCCCGTCTGTTTGGCGGATGTGCTCTTCGTTGATTTCGAAGCATTTCCCGCGCTTCCCTTTGAGGTGCTTTTTGAAGCATTTTTCGTTGTTCCTTTTGAGGAATTTTTATTTGAATTTGTGTTTGTTGATTTACTTGCTGCCATATAGTTGATTTACAATCCTTTGTGTTTACATTTGGATTCATTATACTATATCTAGGTAAAAAAGCAAATAATTAAAACTTATACAAAACAAGAAAAATCGCAGAGGTTTTAGCCTCTGCGATTAAAATTACTTAACGTCCTTGATGGAGAAGGATACTCTTCCCATCTTGTCCTTACCAAGGCATACAGCCTTAACCTTGTCACCAAGTGTAAGAACATCTTCGACATGTTCAATTCTTTCTTTTGCAATCTTGGAGATATGAACCATAGCTTCCTTGCCGGGAGCAAACTCAAGGAATGCACCGAACTCTTTGATGGAAACTACCTTTCCTTCAAGAACCTGACCCTCTTCGAAGTCAGATACAATGATGTTGATAAGACGAACTGCTTCGTTCATCTTATCCATATCTGTACCGCATACCGATACGGATCCGTCATCTGTGATATCAATCTTAACGCCGGTCTGATCGATAATTGTGTTAATTGTCTTACCACGCTGGCCGACAACTTCACCAATCTTGGAAGGATCGATCTGAATCTGGATGATCTTGGGAGCATAAGGAGATACTTCCGGTCTGGGCTCTGCAATAGCAGGCTTCATGCAGTTCTCCATGATGAAAAGTCTTGCTTCACGGCAACGTGCGATTGCACCCTCAACGATAGGACGTGTAAGACCGTGAATCTTGATATCCATCTGGATGGCTGTGATACCTTCTGTTGTACCTGTTACCTTGAAGTCCATATCGCCGAAGAAGTCTTCGAGACCCTGGATGTCTGTAAGGAGTACATAATCATCATCTGTTTCGCCTGTAACAAGACCACATGAAATACCTGCTACCATTCTCTTGATGGGAACGCCTGCAGCCATAAGAGACATACAGCTTGCACATGTGGAAGCCATGGATGTGGAACCATTGGATTCGAATGTCTCGGATACGGCACGGATTGCGTAAGGGAATTCTTCCTCGGAAGGAAGTACAGGGAGAAGTGCTCTCTCTGCAAGAGCGCCGTGACCGATTTCACGACGTCCCGGTCCTCTGGAAACCTTTGTCTCACCTACAGAGTATGCAGGGAAGTTATAATGATGCATGTAACGCTTGCTTGTTTCGTTCTCATCAAGGCCATCAAGCTTCTGAGCCTCAGCGAGAGGTGCAAGAGTAACAACGTCACAAATCTGAGTCTGACCTCTTGTGAACATGGAAGAACCATGAACTCTGGGGATAATGTCAACTTCAGCTGCGAGAGGACGGATCTGTGTAATTGCACGGCCGTCGGGACGCTTCTGATCCTTGAGGATCATCTTACGAACTGTCTTCTTTTCGTACTGGTAAACAGCCTCATCAATAAGAGGAAGCCAGTCTTCCTTGTCTGCAAATACTTCTGCAAGCTTATCCTTGAGGTTTCTGATTCTTTCTTCACGAACCTGCTTCTCGGGAGCAAACATAACAACTTCCATCTCTGCGGGAGGGATCTGCTCCTTGATAGCTGCAAAAAGCTCTTCGGGAATAGCACAGCTTGTGTACTCGTGCTTCGGTTTTCCGCACTCTGCAACAATCTTGTCGATGAAAGCAATAACTTCTTTATTTACAGCATCCGCAGCGTAAATAGCTTCGATCATCTTTGCTTCGGGAACTTCGTTTGCACCTGCTTCAATCATGATAACTTTCTCACGTGTTGAAGCTACAGTAAGCTTAAGGTCCGAAACAGCAACCTGTGCTGCATTGGGGTTGATAACGAATTCACCGTTGATGAGACCAACCTGTGTTGTTGCACAAGGGCCGTCAAACGGAATATCGGAAATTGCAACTGCGATAGCGGAACCAAGCATTGCTGTAAGCTCGGGAGCGCACTCGGGGTCAACCGACATAACAAGGTTGTTAAGTGTAACATCGTTACGATAGTCCTTAGGGAAAAGAGGTCTCATAGGACGGTCGATAACACGGCTTGTAAGAATAGCATTCTCGGTAGGCTTGCCTTCACGCTTTGTAAAGCCTCCGGGAATCTTTCCTACAGCATAAAGCTTCTCTTCGTACTCAACGCTGAGGGGGAAGAAATCAACACCCTCTCTGGGCTTTTCCGAAGCTGTAGCGGTTGAAAGCACTGTTGTATCACCATAGTGAATAAATGCAGCACCGTTAGCCTGCTTTGCTACTCTGTCGACATCAACAGTAAGTGTTCTGCCGGCAAGTTCCATTGAAAATGACTTGTAGCTCATTTTTTTCTCCTTTTCTTTTTGAAATAGAAATATGTCAACGGAGCCGCCGAAACGTCTGAAAAGCACATAAATCAACGGTTATACGCTTTTCAGATGTCCCGGATACAGACTCCGCCTGTGTTTTCACACAGCCGCAGGTAGTATACTCTTTATTGTCAATAAAAGCAAGTACGGAATTATAAATTACTATAACGCCGAAAAGATTTTTAAGGCATATAAATCAACTATGCAGTAAACATAAATGATGCAAAATCAAACTGTGTTCCCGGAAGGAAAACAAATTCAATCTTTCCCTGCCCCTTAAGTCTCTTTATGCTGCAGGTATGAACATTTTGTCCACCGGTTACGGAGAAGCTTTGTACATCGGCTTCTCCTTTTTTGTTTGTAAACTGAAGACGTATTGTCATCTCTTTAAGCGGAGTTTTTCCTTCGATAACAATCGTTCCTGCTCCGTTATCTCCGAAATCCATATTATCGAAAGCAAGGCAAACATTATTGCCGATACTGTTGACGGCAGTTCCTTCAACCTTAAAGGAATCGCCGAAAATACTATCGTATGATGCTGCCGTTATTGTCGAAAAAGCTTTCAGGCATTTTGCAAATTCGAAGCCCTTAATGTGGAATCTGCAATGTGCAGCAAACGACAGCGTATGTATTCCTTTGATAGTCTTCGGAAGCTTAAACGTCTGCGGCTTATAAACGTTCCAGTCGCAAGGCATCTTATATTTCAGGACATCAATAAGCTCGGCTTTACCTTCTTCCGTTGCATCACCATCGTACAGCTCAACATCATAATAATTATCGCTGAACGTGAAAAGCTGAAGAGTAATCTCATCACTGCCGTATTCACCAAAATCGACATTTTCGAAAACTATTCCGCTGCGATGATTTTCTTCAAAGGCCATTCCTTTGTCATTACCGCCTCTGCAGTTGCCGAATTTACGTGAATAAAGTCCGGCTGAGACAAACTTATAAGGATTCATGTATCTCTCACCGATTCCCGTCGCTGAAAGCTCAAGCTGAGACATGATTCTTACGATATCGGTTCCCGATTTTGAAGTGGCTCTCAAATAGCCTTCACCGTTTCCGAAAGCGGTAATTTCAATATGAGATGCATCTGTTTTACTTATTTCGGCAAAATCCACTTCAATACCGGCTTTGTTAATAATCTTCCAGGTGATGTCCGTGTCATCTGCATCCGCAGGAAGCACCTCGGCACCGACGAAAGCTTTGTTATGTTCTTTATCGAACACTAACGGGCCTTCGGATGAAATGACAATCTGTCTGACCGGAACAACGTTCTTTACCTTTGAAGCAGTAATGTAAACAGGTTCATTTCCAAACGGTTCGATAATTGCAAGCAGTTTACCGTTAAAAAGCTTACGTTCGCAAGCCCGGTAACTGTCATAGTCCGTAGAATCACCGTTGTCCATGCCGCGAAGTCTGCCGTTTTTAACATCGACATGTACGTAATCCATGGCATTTTCAACAATATTGCCATCGCAGTCTGTCATTGAAATATCAACAAAATACAGCTCTCTTCCGTCAGGCTCAATAACAAGTGATGCCTCGTTTTCCGAATCATTTTTAACCGATGAGTACTTGGCGTTCTGTTCAACACTCATAACAGGTTTTACGGAATCACCAAACGAAACGCGCCTGTCTCTGGCTATTTCGGCACCTGTTTCATCATAAGCAACAGCTATAATTTCACCCTTTTCAAAGGGTACCTTCCAGGTAGGAACAAGGTCCTTTCCCTGCTCGTGGTTTATGCTCTTTTTGCCAAGAGACCTTCCGTTAAGAAAGAGCTCGACTGCCTTCCCCGTAGAGCATGCACGTACGTCGATAAGCTGTCCTTCATTCCAGTTCCAGTAAGGATAAAGATGAACAAACGGATTTGCTTCCTCACTAGTCCATTCTGCCATAAAGCAGTAATACTGGTCCTTAGGGAAGCCGGCAGTATCGACCTGACCGAAATACGAATTTTTGGAGTTATACGGTGTGGGCTCTCCTATGTAGTCAAAACCTGACCACAAAAACTGTCCTAAAGAGAACGGCAAATCCCTGTCAATATATACGCAGGACTCAACATTTTTTGCCCCCCAGCTCGATGTGGAGTTGCCGAGCGAAGAACACTGTCCGTCTTCATCGGACATAATGGGCTCATCCAAAGGAAAATGATAAACTCCGCGGCTTGTAACCATGGAAGCTGTTTCACTTCCGTAAATCACCCAGTCGGGATGTTCTTTATGATGTTCCTCATAAAATCTTTCGCCGTAATTGTAGCCCGCATATTTAAGCACATCCGAGCAGTTTCTGGCTTTTTCCCATTCCATAAAGTTTGAGCCGATTGTTACATGCGAATTGATGTAAGGGTCAAAAACAAGAACGTTCGAAACAAGGTGTTTTGTAATAATCACACCTTTTTCGCCGTTTACGGTATCAGGTATTTCGTTACCGATTGACCACATAATCGTCGAAGCATGATTACGGTCTCTGCGTATCCATGAAAATACATCTCTTTGAGACCATTCAGGAAAAAATCTCGCATAATCATATTTAGTCAGAGGCATTTCCCACATATCGAATGCTTCATTATCAACAAGAATGCCCATCTCATCACAAAGATCCATTACCTGAGGATCCTGCATGTTATGGCTTGTTCTGAGAGCATTCACACCCATTCTCTTAAGAACGCGGAGTTTTCTTACCATCGCCTCGCGATTAAATGCAGAGCCGAGTGCTCCAAGATCGTGATGTTCACAGACACCTTTAATCTTAATGCTTCTTCCGTTCAGCAAAAGTCCTTCGTTGCAGTCAAAAACAATACTCTTAAAGCCGATTTTGAACTCACATCCGTCAAGAATTTCCTGAGGTTCTTCATCAGAGCCTTCGGAATAAAGTTTCACATCGAGCTTATAGAGATTAGGACTCTCAATATCCCAGACATAAGGTTCCTTCACAATTCCCGAGAACGAAAACAGGCCGATATCTTTAAAGTCTTTAGAGAAATCAGCTTCTCTGTAGCCTTCCGGACATTCATGCGAAAGTTCTTCTTTTGCTTTAATGTACCTTTTTTCAAAGATTCCCGAAGCAAGACCTATATATTCACCGTCACCGAGGGTAAATGTTTTTCCATCGGGCGCAGACAAAGAATATACCGGCTTTATGCCTTTCAAAGAAGTTGTGTTTTCATCCGAAATACCCGATACAAACACTTCGCTCTCAATGTTAATGCCGAAGTCACCGTTTCCAAGAGGCGAAATATGCACATATGTACCGTCTTCAGGGAGGTATGCTTCACTCTTTTCAATGAGATGAATGTTTCTGAATATGCCAGCACCCGAATACCATCTTGAATTGGGATTTTCATGGCGTACATGCACCATTATCCGGTTCTTTCCGGGCTTAATGTATTCGGTGATTTCAAATGTAAAGGTGGAATAGCCGTATTTCCATTCGAACACTTTTTCATCGTTTATAAAGACTTCGCTGTCCATATAAACGCCGTCAAAGCGAAGGAAAGTATGCGCTGCAATATGTTCCTGTTCATATTCCTTGTAATACCATCCCGCTGATGTTTCGTAGAGATTTTTGGAATCTTCTATAAGCCAGTCGTGAGGAATCGAAACATCCGAAAAAGATGCCAAAAGGCCGCTCACCTCGCGGTAAGCAGCCTTTACATCCGTTTTTAAAAATTTCCATGAATCATTAAAAACCTTATTCATCGTCTTCTCCATATAGAATGTCGTGTAGTATTGTTGCATTTTCGGTATAGAAGCACAAAACTTCCTGACCGTTTATCTTTGTACTGTTAAAGTATCTCTGTCCGTCAATTTCAAAGGGGACACGATATTCATCAAGATCGAAAACTTTATTGTCAATAACATATGCAAGGCAGTCTGCAAACGTATCCTCAATGCCTACGCCATCAGGAACCTTAACATAGTCAAGGCATTTTAACATGATCGAATACAGTTCGGTAAGACTCTTGGATTTATATTTGTCAAAAATCTTTTTAAGAACAATTCGCTGTCTTTCGGTACGTCCGTAATCAGCATAACTTCCGGAATTTGTATTGACTTTACGGATTCGGCAATAACCAAGCACCTGATTACCCGTCATATGCTGGTTGCCTGCTACAACATTACGTTGCTCAGGCTTTGAGATATAGTCATGAGTGTTAAGATACTCTGCTTCTTCTGCGGTGAGTGAAATATCAAGGCCTCCCAAAGCATCAACGATGGCTTCAAAGCCGTCAAAATTAACAACGACATACCCCTGTGTTTTAAGACCGAAATTCTTTTCAATGGTCTGCTGAAGAAGAGGACCTTGTCCATAGGTATATGCGGCGTTTAACTTATTGTCGCCCTGACCGGGAATCTCAACATAAAGATCCCTCATGAAGCTTACAAGCTTTACCGGACCGCCATCTTTATCAAGAGATGCGACCATAATTGAGTCCGCACGTCCAATGGAATCGTTATAAATATTTTCAACACCTATAAGAAGAATGTTGATAACAGAATCGTCCTGTTCAAACTGCGGGTCATCCGAATCGATATATGAAGGGCCCTGAGTAATCTGAGGATTTTCCACGCCCTGAGTAACCTCGGGAACAGTTGCTGTCACACCGGGAGTAACGTCAATGTTCTGATTGGGAATCGGTGACGGAACAACTTCGTGTTCGACTTTGTTCATGATGATTGTAGTAGCGACTTTACTGAGAACAGCATGTCCCGGCTTTGTAAACAAAAGGAAAAGACCAAGAAGAACAAGTACAACAAGGATAATTACGATGACACGAAGCCACTTTGGAACAAAAGCGAGTATTCCGCCATTTTCTGAATCTTTCTTTTTACTCTTCTTTTTAGGCATTTCAGGCTCTTCTCCCTCTTCCTCGTCCAATAGCTCGGCAAAGCTGGGGCCAAGGTTCTTTTCAACCTGTTCGGCAAGTGCCGAACTGACATCATCAAATAAAGGATCATCGTCCTTTTCATCCGAATCATCTTCTTCATCGTCTTCAAAAATAACAGCAGACAAATCAAGCTCAGGAATTTCTTCTGAATCATCCTCAGCTTCTTTTATTTCTTCTTTTTCTTCATTCCCCTGTTCGGACTCCTCGTCAATAAGGTTTGCTGTTTCTTCAACAGCATCGAGAATGGCTTCATCTTCGTTCTCATTTGCCTTCATGACTGTGTCCACAGCCTCATCCATTGCTTTCGCAGTCTCAGCATCAATCACTCCGTCGATTTCTTTGCTGAGATTATCCGAAAGCTCTGAAAAATCAAACTCATTACCCATAAAATCCTCACATTAAAGCGTAATTAACAGCTTTTCCAAAAACTTATAAACCCTGACAGCTGACTCAAGTGAAAGCTGTTCCTTAGGACTATGCACATCTTTCATATCGGGTCCGATTGAAATAATGTCAAGCTCGGGCCTGGCCTCATATAGAAGACCGCACTCAAGGCCCGCGTGCATAACCTCAACCCTTGGTTCTTTTCCGTATTCTTCCTTAAAAAGCTTAACATAACAGTCACGAAGATACGAACTTTTGCGGTACTCCCATGCGGGATATTCGCCTTCCGTTTCGGAAGAAGCACCAAGCAGCTCTGCAAGATACGCAAGCTTATCGGAGATATAGTGCTTCATGCTGGAAACAGAACTTCTTATTGAAAATCTGATGTTTGCACACTCCTCGGTTGTACTAATGACACCGAGATTCAACGAGCTTTCAACAAGCCCTGGCACATCAGCGCTCATTCTCTGAATACCGTAAGGACACTGAACAAGAAAATAAAGAAGCTTTTCAAAACATAAAGGTGTCACACAGTCGAAAAGCTTTTCTTCCGTATCAACAACTTCTACTGAAACATTAAGCTCCGGTTCACGGCTCAAAGACTCGTTTTTCAAGGTTTCGTAAATCTTTTCGACTGCTTTTTTAACCATATTTTCATCACAATCGGAAACAAACCTTGCTTCACATTCACGCGTTATGGCATTATCTAACTTTCCTCCGTGAATGTCAAGAAGGAAATAATCCACCTCATCTCTCAGCATAAACAGAACTCTTGCCATAAGCTTGTTCGCATTAATTCTGTTTTTGTTAATTTCAACACCCGAATGACCGCCCGTAAGTCCAGAAACTTTAAGCGCGTAAGGTGTACCCGTTGTTTCAGCTCTTTCAAGGCTGAAGGAAATGTCCTGACGAAGTCCGCCCGCACAGCCTGCAAAGCACCAGCCTTCTTCTTCCGAGTCGCAATTTATGAGATACGATGCGCGAAGAAGTGACTTGTCAAGATCCTTGGCACCATACATGCCTGTCTCTTCATCGGTAGTCATCAGAAGTTCAAGCTCCGGATGAGGTTCGTCCGTTGTCATAAGTGACATCATGTATGCTATCGCGATTCCGTCATCACCGCCGAGAGTCGTTCCTTTGGCATGAAGAGCACCGTTTTCAACATAAATGTCCAAAGGATCCTTTGTAAAATCATGTTTCGAAGATGCATCCTTTTCGCAAACCATATCAAGGTGGCCCTGCAGCATAACGATTTTCTTGTTTTCAAACCCTTTTGTTGCCGGAACCCGGATGATAAGGTTATTGGAATCGTCCTGATAAACTTCAAGACCTTTATCCTTTGCAAAATCCCTTACATAATCCGAAATGGCTTTTGTATTGCCGGAGCCATGAGGAATCTTTGTAAGCTGTTCGAAATTATAAAGTACGTTTTTGTAATCGTACTGTTCAGTTAAATAACTCATTTCCCAAACCCCTTGTTTTTAGTTTTTAAATGAATGGATAGGCGCCGGAACACGTCCTTTTCTGTTTACAAATGCCGAACAATCAAAGCTGTTTACGGGCATTATGGGAGCGTATCCCAAAAGGCCGCCGAATTCAACGGTTTCGCCTACTCCCTTTCCTATAACGGGAATGAGTCTCACCGCGGTTGTTTTTGCATTTATCATTCCTATAGCCATTTCATCGGCGATTATACCTGAAATTGATGAAGCTTTTGTGTCTCCCGGAATAGCAATCATATCAAGTCCGACAGAGCATACACAAGTCATAGCTTCAAGCTTTTCAAGAGTAAGTGCGCCTGCATTAACGGCATCTATCATGCCCTGGTCTTCCGAAACGGGAATAAATGCTCCGGAAAGACCTCCCACGTATGAAGAAGCCATTACGCCGCCCTTTTTAACCTGATCGTTTAAAAGAGCAAGCGCTGCGGTTGTTCCGGGAGCGCCGGGATGCTCAAGACCGATTTCCTTTAAAATATCCGCAACCGAATCACCTACTGCGGGAGTCGGTGCAAGAGAAAGATCAACGATTCCGAAAGGAATATTAAGCATCTGCGATGCTTCCTTAGCAACAAGCTGGCCTACTCTTGTAATCTTGAAAGCGGTTTTCTTAATGGTTTCACAAAGGACTTCAAAGCTTTCTCCTCTAACCTGCTCCAATGCTTTCTTAACAACGCCCGGACCGCTGACACCGACATTGATGATTGCGTCTGCTTCCGTAACGCCGTGAAACGCGCCTGCCATAAAAGGATTATCATCCGGTGCATTACAGAATACAACAAGCTTGGCGCAGCCAAGGCAGGAATCTTCTTTTGTTGCTTCTGCAGTATCCTTTATAATCTGTCCGAGAAGCTTTACAGCGTCCATGTCAATTCCCGTTTTTGTGGAGCCGACATTTACGGAGCTGCAAAGAAGTGACGTGCTTGCAAGAGCTTCAGGTATGGAAAGAATAAGATTTTTGTCAGCCTGCGTCATTCCTTTGCTTACAAGAGCCGAATAGCCTCCGAGGAAGTTTACGCCAACTGCTTTGGCAGCCTTATCAAGAGTCTTTGCAATCTTTACGAAATCCTTCGGTGTCTTGCAGCATGCGCCTCCGATAAGGGCTATGGGCGTAACACTTATTCGCTTATTAACAATGGGAATATGAAATTCTTTTTCAATGGTTTCACCTGTCTTAACAAGGTTTCCTGCCAGCTTAGTTATCTTTTCGTAAATGCGTTCGCAGCACCTGTCGAGATCGGAATCTATACAGTCAAGAAGCGAAATGCCGAGCGTAATCGTTCTTACATCAAGCTTCGCATCCTGAATCATATTGTTTGTTTCAATAATTTCCTGTCGCGTTATCATGTCTTTTCCTTCTAAATTCTGTGCATCATGTCAAAAATGTCTTCACGCTGGATTTTAATAACAAGCCCCATTGTCTCACCAAGCTTCTCAAGCTCGTTTGCAACAACAAGGAAATCCTTTTCGCATTTGGAAATATCAACAATCATAACCATGTTGAAAAATTCCTGAAGAATTGTCTGGGAAATATCCAGAATGTTGATGCTGCTTTCTGCAAGATATGTGCAGGTTTTGGCAATGATTCCGACACAGTCCTTTCCCACAACGGTAATAACGGCTCTTTTCATTTTTTGTTCTCTCTTTCTTTTATATCTTCACGTAATATTTTAAAGAACGTTTTAATTATTACGCAATTTTACAATTCAAGTTCTGCCACAAATGAATGTTCAAATCTCGGCGCGACATGTACTTCCGGCCTTTTGCTTTCGTCGACCGCCATATAAAGCTCCGATTTGACCGTTTCAAGGGCAAGTTCCGGGAAATTGTTTTCCTCGGAAAGGTGTGCAAGAATAACATGCACTATTCTCGTGTCAAAACTGTTGCAAAGTCTCACGAGAAGATGAGCACAGTCCTCATTTGAAAGGTGCCCCAACTCGCTTTTGATACGCTGCTTTAACGAGTACGGATACGGACCGACCTCAAGCATATTAATGTCGTGATTTGACTCAAGATAAATCATCTCACTGCCGGCAAGATGCGAAACAATGTCCTCGTCAAAATAACCGAGATCCGTTGCCATGGCAAGCTTGTGACCGTTGCTTTCAAAGGAATAAGCAACCGGATCCGCCGCATCGTGTGAAATCCGAAAAGGGGTAATTCTGATTGTGCCTTTTGTAAAGGAAGAATCCGGCTTAACAGCATTTAAAAGTCCGGAGTTAACTTCACCGATTTTGTTTCTTCCGTTAAGACATTCGTACAACGTGCCTCTAGTGCCGTATATAGGCACCCCGTATTTTCTCGCAATAACTCCGATGCTTTTTATATGATCCACATGCTCATGTGTAACAAGCACGGCATTAATGTTTTCAATATTCTCTCCTATTGCTTCAAGCTCGGCTACAATTCGTTTTAATGCAACACCGGCATCGATAAGTAACCGTGTAACGCCATCGGAAACAAAAACACAGTTTCCATTGCTCCCCGAGGAGAGACTGCAAAGCTTTAAATCCATCTTAACTCCAGGGAATCCCCGTTTTTAATAAAATCGGAAAAACCCGCTTCTCTGTTGTTTATTTTAGTAAGTACCTTTGTTCCCTTCGGATTGTTAATATCGAAAGGATATATATCCAAAACATCCACAAACCTGTACTCATTCTTTCCGTTCAGGAAATAAGGGAGGCCGTTGATTTTGACAGAAATTGTGGAAGATGCCTCTTCCCTAACACTTTCAGCTGCTTTCGTCTGCCCGGAGCCGGAACGTTTTTCATCGGGATTAAAAGAAACAGGAGCTTCATTAAGCTCAAAGCTCACCTTGAAATTCTCGTAAACCTTTGTGTCTTCATCGGCAGGCTCATTATTTACATAAATATTATTCTCGAAAGGAAGGTCCATGAATTCAAGAATCTGCCTTACCGTATAATAGTCAAGAAGTTCAAGCTTATCGCCGTTTTTAATGTCATAAAAACCTGAAACAAGGTTACCGTTCGCCATGATGAACTTAGGACAGATGATGACTTTTCTGTTTACATTAAAATGAATTTCTCCGCGGTTATACTCGGGAAGTCTCTTTACCTCAACGGAAGCATCACGTCCGACGGTTGATTCCTGAATTTTAATGTCATCGTTTGGCTCGATTATTGTGCTTGCCGATGCCGGCTTTCCATTGACGGTAATCACTGCTGCTTCGCCAAGCTCACCTCTTACCATCCTTGCCCTGCCGTTTAATGTAAACTCAAGCGCATTTCCTCTTCTCGGGAAAAGCCGTTCGTTTGGATAGCCTGCTGCGATTGCAGCATCAATAACTGTAAGCTTGTTGTTATCATAAAGCTTAACCGAATCGCCGTTAAGGTTTACGAAAACAAAGTTGTTTTTCTTTTCGTAATAGTTTAGGCAGATACCGATAGGAGTAACAAGCTCGGGAGTTTTTTTGAAATCCTTGCTCGGAAAATCAACAAATGAAAGAACTTCTTCACCTCTTAACGCAACGCGTTCCTTGGGAATGTCCAAAGCCTGTGCAAGCTTGTCGGTAAATCCGGTGATTTTGCCGCCTCCGCCTACAACAAATACAGCGCTGACAGGCTTCCCACCGTTGAGTTCCTTAATCTTGGAAGCTATCTTTTCCGTTATTTCGTTAATCTTATCTTCCAGCTCATTTTTAACCTGAGCCGGAGTTGTAGTCTGCTTAAGGCCCATTATATCGGTATATGATATGGACTTTTTGTTAAAGGAAGCATCAAGCTTAATCTCTTCGGCAGTCTTAAAATCAACAAGATGATTTGCGGAAACAACCTCCGTAAAAGCATCACCTGCCATAGGAATCATGCCGTATGCAACAATACTGCCTTCTCTTGTTATGGAGATATCGCTCGTACCTGCTCCGACATCAACAAGAGCGATGTTAAGCAGACGGAACTTTTCGGGAATTGCGACCATAATGGCAGCAATAGGCTCCAGTGTAAGATTCGTAACTTTAAGCCCTGCTTTATCAACAGTTGTGTAAAGTCCTTCAATGACTTCATCCGGAAGGAATGTGGCAAGTACATCGGCTCCGATACGTGAAGCCTTGTGATCCGTGAGATTTGTAATCTGGAAATCATTTAAATAGTATCTGACAACGGAATAGGCGACACAATAATAGTTATCATCATCCGAAGAAAGGGATTTCTTTATTTCTGAGTATGCCTCTTCAACTCCTTTAAGCTCCAAAGCGCGAACATTTTCTTCGTCAACAATGGTGTCCTCGGTAAAGATTTCTTCAACGTGAACAGTGACGGTTTTTAATACACGTCCGGCAGCAGCAATACAGACATCAGTGAGCCTTGTTCCGCCGAGCTGGTTTTCAAGCGCTCTTCTGACCTGCTTAATTGTTTCTGCAACCTTAGCGATGTCATGAATCTGACCATCCATCATGGCACGGGTTTCATGTTCCCTTATTTCCTGTGCAACTACGGTAAAGTTATTCTCGTTTTTTTTGTAGCCGACAGTGCCGACTACACTTCTTGTTCCGATATCAAGTCCAAAAACATATTGTTCCGTTTTTGCCATAATGAACTCCTTTGAAATCATCAGATTTATTTTAAAGTTCCAAGAAGCTCCGTGATATGTTCACAGGCATCCTTGGCCCCGTTTTCATAGCCGTCACCGTTATTTACAACAAAATCGCTTTTCTCAAGGAACTCATAATGAGTAAGCTGATTTTTAAGAACGGTGTTTATTTTTGAATCATTGTAGCCTCTGTTCTCCCTCATTCGTCTGACACGGTCACAAAGCGGTGCATACACATACCAGACCTCATCACAGACAGAATCCATTCCTGCTTCAAGAAGAAGAGCAGCTTCAATAAGTATTACTTTTTTATCCGTAGACTTAATTTTATTTTTTGTGTATTTAATTACGTTCGGATGAGTAAGCTCGTTAAGCCGCATAAAGCCCTTTTCGGACTCGGAAACGCATTTGGAAAGCTTTGCCCTGTCAATGGTTGTCCCGTCCGTAGAGAGGATATCCTTCCCGTACTCTTTAATCAAAGCCTTATAGTTTGCTTCTCCGGGTTTCATAAGCTCATGCGCAACTTCATCGCAATGAATGAATTCGCATTCGAAAGCGGTCGTAACTTGTTCTACAATTGTAGATTTACCTGAACCCGCTCCGCCTGTTATTCCGATAACAAGCTTTCCTTTATTCTTTGTTTTATTTGAATCAGTGTGCAGCATCCCAGTTATCTCCGGCACATACAGATACGGAAAGAGGAACACGAAGCTTTGCAGCATTCATCATCTCTTCCGAAAGTATATTCTTAACCTGCTCAAGTTCTGTTTCTTCTGTTTCTACAAGAAGCTCGTCATGTACCTGCAAAAGAATTCGGCTCTTAAGTCCTGCTTTTTTGAGAGCAGCATACGCATTTACAAGAGCAATTTTCATTATATCGGCTGCCGTTCCCTGAATGGGCGAATTCATGGCAATACGTTCCGCGGCAGACCTTACAAGGAACTTTTTATCATTAATGTCCGATATCGGTCTTCTTCTTCCGAACAACGTTTCTGAATAACCGTTTTTTCTGGCCGATTCAACAAGTCCGTCCAAATATGCCTTAATGCTCGGGTAAGTATTAAAGTACTGTTCAATGTACTTCTCTGCTTCTTTTCTGGAAACATTGATTTCGACACCGAGCCCGAAAGAACTCATGCCATATATAATGCCGAAATTAACGGCTTTTGCATTACTTCGCATCTTCGGCGTAACCTCTGAAAGCGGAACGCCAAAAACCTTTGCCGCCGTGCTTGCATGTATGTCTTTTCCCTCGTTATACGCTTCTATCAGGCTTTCATCTCCTGACATATGTGCGAGAAGTCTCAGCTCAATTTGGGAATAGTCCGCGTCAACAAAAACACAGCCTTCTTTCGGAACGAACATTTTACGAATTTCACGTCCCAAATCCATACGTATGGGAATGTTCTGCAGATTCGGTTCTGTGCTGGAAAGACGTCCGGTAGCTGTAACTGTCTGATTAAAGCATGTATGAATTCTTCCGTCATGACGTATAAATCCACCCATACCGTCGGCGTATGTCCCCTTAAGCTTCGAACACGTTCTGTATTTCAGAATCAAGTCTATAACAGGGTCCTCAGGGCGAAGCTTTTCAAGTACATCCGCAGCTGTGGAATAACCTGTTTTTGTAAGCTTTCCGCCGGGAAGCTTCATCTTTTCGAAAAGAATTTCTCCAAGCTGTTTTGGAGAATTGATGTTGAACTCTTCGCCTGCAAGCTTGTATATTTCCTTCTCAAGGCTTTTCATCTCGGAAAGAAGCATGGATCCATAGGCGTTAAGCGCCTCCCTGTCCACTCTGACTCCGGCAATTTCCATCTCTCTGAGAACGTACATAAGCGGAAGTTCAACTTCTTTATAAAGCTTATCCATCCCTTTTGAAGCAAGTTCATTGTAAAGGGGCTCATATGCAAAAGCAGCAACATGAGCATAGTCGGAAAGTAATGAAACAGCTTTTTCTTTATTGATGCCCAAAAGATCAAATTCGATTAATGCTTCATGTATCGTCTGCTTTCCGAGCACTTCCCCTTCTTCGGGAATCATCGTATAAAGAAGATCCCTTGCAACATCGGGCGCACTGTAAGCCTGTTTATCGGGATTAAGAAGATAAATTCCGATGCAAAGATCCGCTATTCTGCTTCTGTTTTCATCAGCAAATCGCTCAGAGACAGGCTTTAAATCATATCCTGCCAGGGTGGAGCCTTTTGCAAGAAGCTCGTTTATTCTGTCAAATATAAGCTCGGAAGTAAGAAACCCTTCAGGAATGAAACAAAAAACCTCATTATCTTTTTCCATGCAGACAGATGATACTTCAAAAGAACAGCCATCCGCCTTGAATGCTCCCGAATACGCAAAACCAATGTTTCCCGGATTAGTTTTCAGAAGTTTTGCAAACACTTCCTCTGCCTCATTTAAATCGGAAATCTCTTTTACAGAGGACTTTACGGGAATAATGCTCTTTGCAGCTACTTTCTCGGATTCACCGGCACTTTTAGCTGTATCCGTTGAAAAACGTGCAAGAAGCGATTTCATTTCATATTCCTTAACAAGGGAATATGCTTCAGGTGTATATATGTCTCCAAGCACAGCATCGTCAAATGTGAAATCAAGCTCACAGTCTGTCTTTATTGTAGCCAGCCATCTGCAGAAATATGCCTGTTCTTTTCCAAGTGCCAGCTTATCTCCCGTACTGCCTTTTATCTCTGAAAGATGCTCATAAATCCCGTCAACGGAGCCATACTGCCGGAGGAGTTTTGTGGCACCGACCTTTCCGATTCCTTCAACACCCTTGTAGTTATCGGAAGAATCGCCCATAAGTGCTTTAAGCTCAATAAG
Organism: Lachnospiraceae bacterium; assembly: GCA_045598045.1. Lineage (GTDB taxonomy): Bacteria > Bacillota > Clostridia > Lachnospirales > Lachnospiraceae > RGIG3528. The sequence continues at coordinate 25,559 of JAZLLG010000070.1, forward strand.
CTGACTCGGTTTTTCAAGTCCGAAATCCTCCTGAAACTCTTTATCGGTGTAAGTTTTTATAGTTGTTTTTCCTTTTGTAGTAATGGGAATACGCACAGTAATGTGATCGGTAGCAAGCTGCAGAAGGTCCTTGTCTCCTGAAATTACAGTTGCATCAAAACCGATGCTTTCGGCCTTCCTGGCCAAAGTGCCGATAATGTCATCGGCTTCATAGCCGGCTTTTTCCATAACAAGCACGTTCATTGCCTGAAGAAAATCTTTAAGAATCGGGAACTGGGAAACAAGGTTTTCTTCCGCAGGACCACGCTGAGCCTTGTATTCACTGAAAGCCTCATGCCTGAACGTTTTCGCATGCACGTCAAAGGCAACTGCGAGATAATCCGGCTTTTCTTCGTCAAGAATTCTTGTAAGAATATTAAGAAATCCAAGAACCGCATTTGTATGTGCGCCCTTGGACGTCGTCAGGTCCGGAAGCCCGAAATATGCTCTGTTGGCTATACTGTTTCCGTCGATAAGGACTATCTTCCCCATGTCGTTAAAACTCCCCTGAATATGTCACTTAAGAAAAATACCGCTATCAAAGCAAGAAGGATAACAGTTGTTATTATCTCGGTGATAATGGTGATTTTATGCCGTCTGTATATAGCATATTCCTCTTCGGAATTTGAAAGAACTTCACGTATATTTTTTGTAATGCCGCTGTCGTCTTCACCATCTTCGAGGAACTTAAAAGCGGAGGCGAACATATAGTTTGCCTCAAGTTCATCCATACACTCCTGACAATTCCGAACATGCAAAACAAGAAGATGCTCCTCTCTTAAGTCCAGACGGCTCTCGATATAATCGGCAATCTTCTTCCGGCAGTCTCTGCAGGTGTATTTTTCACTGCTTTTCATATACTTTAAAAGACTGTTTTTCTTCATAATGCAATTATAAATTTCAATATGATTAAATGCAAGCAAATCGAAAATTTTTTGGCAAAAAAACATTGTAATTTTACTATCATTATGATAATATTTTCGATGTTGCTGGTGTGGCGGAATGGCAGACGCAACAGACTCAAAATCTGTCGGGGGCAACTTCGTGCGGGTTCAAGTCCCGCCACCAGCACTTTTTATTTACACAAGGAGGTATCAAAATGGAAATCCTGCTTCGTAACCTTACCGAAGACTATGTTATTCTTCTTTTTGACAGAATAGCTGACCAGATTAACTGCTGTAAATGTCAGCAGTGCCGTCTTGATGTCTGCTCCTACACCTTAAACCGTCTTAAGCCCAAATATGTCGTTTCCACTCAGGGCGAGCTTATGAGTAAGCTCTGCGAGTTCGACAATCAGTTCGAGGCAAACGTTATGACAGAGCTTACAAAAGCAGTTGCCGTTATTAAAAAGTTTCCTCGTCACAAAATAGGGCCTGACGGAAAGCCACTTAGCATTTAAAAAAAAGTTCATACGGGATTTCCCGTGTGAACTTTTCTTTTTTTTACTTTCCCCAGAGTCCTTTTTTCTTAAGCTCAACGTATTCTGCGTAAGCCTTTTCAAGAATCTGCTTCTCGTTCGCAAACTTGAGAAGATGGTAAGCTTCATGGTACTTGTAGTAACCACTGTCCATAAAAAACTCTTCACGCTGCGGTTTGCTGTAATAGCTTTCAGACGACATAAGATACCAATGAACGTCCTTTGATACAATATCCTGTTGTGCCGTGAAGGAGTATGAGCTCTTGCCTATGTAAGAAATAATCTTACCGTCCGCACCACTTTCCTCTTTAACCTCACGGAGTGCCGTTTCTTCGTGTTCTTCGCCCTGTTCAACAGTGCCCTTCGGAAGAACCCAGCCTTCATACCTGTTTTTGTAATTTTTGTACAGTAAAAGTATCTTTCCTCTGAAAATAACAACACCGCCACAGCTCGTTGCTTCTGTCATCGCAATCCTCCTGCAGCTTTGTAAATTTGCATAGAGTATACAACTTTAGCTTTCGATTTGCAACACTATTCAACGCCTCTTCTGAAATGGCCCCTTGTGTATTCACCGGTCTGTATTTTTCCGTTTTTCAGATCCGTAAGGACACGACGCGTCTCATCACTGTCCTCAAGCGTGAAAGAAACGACAAAAGCTTTTACATTCATCGTTTTTATTTCATCGCATCCGATAAGTGAATATATGCATGAATTGTATATAACATTCATACACGACTGGCAAAGAGTCCTTACAGGAAACTTTGCCCCTGTTTTGTCAACAAGAAAGAGCTTTCCATCTTTATTTGAAAGAGTTTTTTTTCTGCAGCCGATATTGTTGTCCCGCAGGCACTGTGCCGTATGCATGAGCTTAACACGTTCATATATTTTGAACTCTGAGTTCCCGGTATTCATTTCCTCAAGTTCCTTGCAATTCAGTTCAAGCGATGCTGAGAAACGATGGATGTCAAATGCTCTTTCAATGCTCATTTTCGCAGCGGAATTTGTCACGTAAAATGCTTCCGACAAACGTATTTCACATCCGTTGAAAAACTCTCTTGCAAAAGCAAGTCCGTCCAAAGAATTGACTACTATTCCAAAATTATCCTGCCGGATTTCTTTCTCGTATCTTTCTCTTTCTTTCAGTCTGAATATATGAGGAAGAACTATAAAGACCTTTCTGCCGGTAAGTGCCGCTTTTTTACAAAGCTCAAGCTGTTCCTTTATTTTAAGGTCCTGAGCATCAATGTATACTTCGGAAATCATATCTTCGGTAAGGACAACATCGAGCTGTTCCTCATTCGTAACAGAAGCAATAACCGGAACAAAAGCAGGTTTATCAATGAACAAACCGTTTAAACTTTCATTAATCTCTGCATTAATAGTTTCACTTGATACAGAATCTTTTTTGTATGGCACTGTTCTTCTTTTTGTTTGAAGCAATTTGTCTGAAAAGCCAATAAAAGCATCACGCCTGATTTTCTTAATAGCTCCGACAGGAACAAAAATATTGTCCCCCGCTTCAACAGAGATTTCATCAAAATCAAACGCAGCTTCGCCTGTTTTCCTAAGTACATCGCGTATTTCATCACCGCTCATCGGCCTGTTTTTGGCTTCTTGAACAACGTCTCCGAATTCCGTATATGACAAATTTCCGTTAGTCACTTCAAGTGAAAGTGCTTTCCCATTGACAGCAACCAATTTTCCAAGCAGTTTATCCTTTGCTTCCTTATCGAAGAAGCTTTCAGCCGCCTCTTTAAGCAGTACAGCGTTCCTTGTTCTGTACACATCGCTTCCCTTTGGAAGCTTCAGGGATTTTGAAGCATTTACTTCGTACATTTTGTCTTTTGACGAAAGCATCAAATTAACGCCTTCTGCCCCGGCAGTAAATTCAAAAATATCTCCGCCACGTATTTCGAGAACGTCCTGAGGATTAATCTCTCTGCACGTTCTTATACATATATGCCCTGCGGAATTGTCACTTACGGTTCCAACCTTTACTCCCGAATGATTCGGTCTGTCCGTACACATCATATCTTTCCCGTGATACGAAAAATAATACCCTTTCGAAAAACCGCCTCTGTTATAAAGCTCTTTTGCCTTTGAAACAGTATCCTCAAGGAAGCTTGGGTTATCGTCAAGGAACTTATTGTACCCTTCAGCACCCTTTTCCAAGTACAAATTCGCAAGATTACGATAGCATGAAGTAATTACTGCCGTATATTCGGGCTTTTTCATACGTCCTTCTATCTTAAATGAATCAATACCGGCTTCAATAAGCTCAGGAAGGACTTCAAGAGTACACATGTCTTTAAGGGACATTGCATATGATTCATTAATTTTACCCGAGTCAAGAAATAGCTCGTATTTCTGACGGCATGGCTGTGCACATCTTCCGCGGTTACCGCTTCTGCCGCCGATCATTGAAGAAAAAAGGCATTGTCCGGAATAAGAATAGCAAAGTGCACCATGCACAAAGCACTCCAACTCGAGGTTTGTATGCTCTCTGAAATGATGCAGTTCCGAAAGCGACAGTTCTCTGGAAGGAACAACACGTGTAATACCGTATTTTTCACGCAAGAGTTCTGCACCATAAGCTGTTGTTACCGTCATCTGAGTACTTGCATGAAGAGAAAGATCGGGAAATTCATTTCTTAAAAACTCCATCACACCGAAATCCTGTACAATTACAGCATCCAGCCCCTGCTCATAGACAGGTTTGATGCAGTCATACAGTTCATTACGGATTTCCTTCTCTTTCAGCAGAGTATTGACCGTCATATATATTTTTTTGCCGTTTAAATGCACAAAATCGATGGCTGAAAGAAGATCCGTTTCTTCAGGGTTTTCTGCAAATGCCCTGGCACCGAACTTCCTGCCACCGATATATACCGCATCGGCTCCTGCGGCAATTGCGCCCTTTAAAGACGCTATACTGCCGCACGGAGCAAGTATTTCAGGTTTTTTCATATCAGATTTCTTTCTTTACTCTCTTTTTGTCGTTTGCCTCAGTTTCAAGCTTAACAATTTTCTTTTGAAGCTCAACGTTTTCCTTACGAAGTGCCTCATTTTCCTGAATCGAGCTGTCAAGCTTTGTCTGAAGAGAAATAATGTCGCGTTTCAAAGAAGCAAGCTCTTTAAACTTTTCATCAGCTTCAGAAAAGTTCTGTTCCTGCTCCTCTTTAAGTTTTAAATAATCATCGGCAAGGTTGATTTGCATAAGAACGTTCTTTTCGGAATCATTAATTATGTTATAGCCCAACTGTGTTTTAAGTTCATCCGCCTTTTTGTTAAGGAAAGCTGCTATTTTCTGAAGATACTCAACATTTTCGTATCCCGCAATGTTGTAGTACTTACCGTTAATTAAAACCTTTGCGTCATTCTTTTTGTTCATGCCAACCCCCGGGCTTTATACGTTTTCCTGTGGTGTAAGTCCAAGATGAAGATAAGCTTCTTTGCTTACAACACGACCTCTTGGTGTACGAAGTATGAGCCCGTTCTGGACGAGATACGGCTCATATACCTCTTCAAGTGTTCCCGGGTCTTCTCCTATCGTCGTGGCAACTGCCTCAACTCCCACGGGTTTCCCTCCGAAGGTATCTATCATACAGTGTAAAATCTTTCTGTCTATATTGTCAAGCCCAAGTGAATCAACTTCAAGAAAATCCAAAGCAACCTTCGCGACTTCTTCGGTAATCATGTTGTCGAATTTAACCTGGGCAAAATCTCTTACCCTCTTTAAAAGTCTGTTTGCGAGTCTCGGCGTTCCTCTTGAGCGTTTAGCTATTTCGGTTGCGCCGGAATCATCTATATCGACTCCGAGAACTTCGGCACTTCTGAGAACAATTGCTTTCAGTTCGGGAACGGTATAGTACTCAAGTCTGTTTACAACGCCAAACCTGTCTCTTAACGGAGCCGTAAGCATTCCGGCTCTTGTTGTGGCTCCTACGAGAGTAAAGTGAGGAAGATTAATGCGAATCGACTTTGCTCCCGCTCCTTTACCGATGATAATATCTATGGCAAAATCCTCCATTGCGGGATAAAGAAGCTCTTCCACCTGACGGTTTAAGCGATGAATTTCATCAATGAAAAGAACATCACCGTCTTTAAGATTATTGAGAATTGAAGCCATATCACCGGGCTTTTCAATGGCAGGGCCGGCCGTAACTTTAAGATTTGCCCCCATTTCGTTGGCAATTATGCCGGCGAGAGTTGTTTTACCAAGTCCGGGAGGTCCGAAGAAAAGAACATGATCGAGGCTCTCCCCTCTTGCTTTTGCCGCATCTATGTATATCTTGAGATTTTCTTTTGTTTCCTGCTGTCCGATATATTCCGAAAGATATTTAGGTCTTAACGAGTCTTCGATTTTAACATCTTCTTCGGTCAAATCGGTTGTTATAAGTCTTTTAGCCATTTTGCACCATCTATAAAACCTGTAAAGCCTTTGTAATCAGATATTCACTGGTGATATCGTCGTAAACCGGAACAAGTTTAACCGCTTTCATTGCTTCGGTCCTTGAGAAGCCAAGGGAAGTTAATGCTTCAACAGCTTCATTACATGCTTTTTCATACTCAGCCTTATTATCATCATCCGAAGTAAATGCAGACGAAAGCACTTCTCTTCCGGAAGATTCCTTTTCAAGTTTATCCTTAAGCTCGACAATAATCTTCTCTGCCATCTTTTTCCCGACACCGGGGGCCGTGGAGATGGTCTTTGCATCCTCTGAAACAATGGCCATGCAAAGGTCCTCCACAGAAAGCGCGGAAAGAATTGAAATTGCCAGCTTCGGACCGACTCCGCTTACGGTTATGAGTCTGTTAAAAAGATCAAGCTCTTCTTCATCGAAGAATCCGTAAAGAGCCATTCCGTCTTCCTTTACCTGAAAGTATGTATAAAGATATATCTCGTGTCCGACAGTGCTTATTTCTCTGAATACGGACTGCGGAACAAATACGTTAAATCCGATTCCGGCATTTGTAAGGACAACTACCGAATCGCTGTTGATTTTGAGGATTTTGCCCTCGATGTATGATATCATCTTTTCTCCTGTCTACAATTCCTTGAAAGTACCGTTATTCATAACGAGTCTGCCCTCGTCTATATAGCTTACAACTTCCATTGCGGAGATTCCGAGTCCTTCGGCAATTTGAATTGCATTACTGTTCGGATATTTTTTCAGATATTCCTCAATATGAGCAAAATCTTCGGCATCCTTTTCACTGCAACGCTCACAGCAGTATTTCTGCAATGGAGAAAGAAAAATAATCCCGCAGTGTTTGCATACACATGTTTTCATACAGCACCCTTTACTTGTCTTTCTTTCGAATATTTTTGTTTATCTTTCCTCTGACATCGGAAAGGTAAGAAGCAATCATTGCAATGGAGCCTGTTCTGTCACCCAAAGGTTTCATATTCGGGAATGCCTTCAAAAGTCGTTTTGCAGTATATCTTCTGAAGCCCTTAATACTCTTAAGTACATTCTCCACACGAACCTTGTTCTCTTCAAGCGCTTTATCGGTTCTTTCTTTATTTTCCGCAAGAACCTTGTCAATTTCGTCAATACTTTTGTTCCTGAAATCCATCATTTCGGATATCTGGCGGTCAACCCCTTCAGCCGTAAACGCAAGAGTAGCATCAATCCTGTCTGCCGTATGACTTACGGCATCTCCTACAAGAGTCTCCCCGAACGTGTCTCTGAATCCATTTCGAAGTTTGATTTCAAAATCATGTAAAGCATCCGTAATATCGGTAAGTTCCCTGCGTATTCTGGTGATGGCTGTAATCTTCCTGTCAAGCTCAACGGTAGCGATGACAGTCATAAGAACATCCGCAACAAAAAGAACAAGAAGAAAATAACCGATGTTTTCTGCAGTCTCTCTGGGAAGCTTATCTATTAATGCGATAACCTGAGGATGCAGAAGCTTAACAAGGAATATGGATGCCAGCCCCCAGAACATGGAAACAGGAAGACATATACGCCCGTTAATGTTCAAAGGCCTGTTTGAATAATCCCACCACTTGGCATGGAACATTTTTTCCATTGAAAAGCTTGTAATATATTCAAGAGCCGAAGCAACCACAGCACCGAGAAAGAACACAATTATATAAGATTTAACGCTCTTTTCGGATGCAAGGTTCATCATGACCGGGTTAAAAAAAGCAAGAAAAATGCCTGTAGCGGCACATCCGTAAATCGGAATAATCGGCCCGTTAAGGAATCCTCTGTTTACGAGCTTTCCGTCCTTGATGGAAACATAACATGTTTCCCAAATCCAACCTATAAGGCAGTAAATCATAAAGCAGTAAAACAGCTTAAAAAATTCAATTCCAAAAACACTAACTTTCCACATACCCTCTCCTATTTATACAGAATAATTGTAACAAAAACACACAGTATTTTAAAGACAAAAAAAGAAAACAATGCTAAAATATCACTATGAAAATAATAAAAACAGCAAAAAAATATAATATTCCCGACGGTACGATGCTTTTTGATATAGAAACAACAGGACTGTCCGCACAAAGCTCCTATGTTTATCTCATAGGACTTATGCGAAATGAAGATGGGCAATGTGTTCTGACCCAGCTTTTTTGTGATACTTTCTCAGAGGAAAAAGAGCTGCTGAAGCTTTTTATGGATTACGTTGCCGGTTGTCCCCGCCTCGTAAGTTACAACGGAGCAACCTTCGACATTCCTTTTCTTAATCACAAATTTTCCCGTCATGCCCTTCGTTTCGGCATCAATCCGGAAACATCCATCGATCTTTACGTTGAGCTTCGTAAAATCAAAAAGTATCTGGAATTGGAAAATCTGAAACAGATTACTGTCGAAAAACGTGCCGGTTATGAAAGAACAGACACATTTTCCGGCGACGAACTCATAGAGCTTTATACCGAGTATACAGGTCGCGAAAGACTCGCTTCCATCACAAATCGTCCGGACGTTATTGAGCAGGTAAATGCCTTGCGGACATCACTTCTTCTTCATAACAGTGACGATCTCGAAGGGCTTGCATCCATTTATGAGCATTTCGGCTACATCAGCCTCCAGGACGACATGTCTTCTTTCAAAACAGACATCAATGATTTCGAACTATGCTTTCTGTTTGACAAATCTCTGTTTCCTGTACGATTTGAAGCCAATGATGAAAAGGGATACATTAACAATGGCAAAAACTCCTCGGAAATCGTTCTGCCGCTGAAAAAAGGTACTCTGAGGTATTTCTTCAGCGATTATCAAAACTACACATACATTATCGACCGTGATGAAGCAATGCTCTCTTCCATATGCTCCGGCATCGCAAAAGAGAACAAACGGAAGTGCAAAAAGAATGAGGCTTTCATAAAAAAGAGCGGTATCTTCATTCCTGTTCCAAAATCAATGCTTGAATATTGTCAGGATAACAACATCCGGCTTTTCAAGGAATTCTACGAAGATAAACAGTGGTATGTTGAATTAACGGATGACAACACTTTTATAAAAGAACTTATTTT
>JAZLLG010000071.1:0-10505 GCA_045598045.1 Lachnospiraceae bacterium
CTTTTCTCCGGCTTCGGTCAGATCCATTACGCTGTTCATATTCTGTCTGCGATTCGCGTTGTGGAGAGACAATATGAAATGAAAATAACTGTTTTGTCCTTCGTTGCCGTAAGCATTGCATGGTTAAGCTGATATTCTGCAATGAGATCAAGTTTCCATCGAGGATGATTTCACCGGTATTGGGGTCGTAAAGACGCATAAGAAGCTTTACAAGCGTCGTTTTTCCTGCTCCGTTATACTTGCTTTTATCCGTAGGGCCTGGCACTACCGCTACGGATAAAAAGGCTTCATACTTGCTTTTATCCGTAGGGGCTGGCACTACCGCTACGGAGAAAAAGGCTTCATACTTGCTTTTCTCCGTAGGGGATGGCACTACCACTACGGCGAAAAAGGCTTCATACTTGCTTTTCTCCGTAGGGCCCGGCACTACCGCTACGGAGAAAAAGTTTGTCGAGTGGACTTTATCCGTAGGGGCTGGCACTACCACTACGGAGAAAAAGTTTGTCGAGTGGACTTTATCCGTAGGGTCAGGCACTACCACTACGGAGAAAAAGATTGTCGAGTGGACTTTATCCGTAGGGGATGGCACTACCACTACGGATAAAAAGGCTTCATACTTGCTTTTATCCGTAGGGCCCGGCACTACCACTACGGAGAAATAAGCCCCTTACTTGCTTTTCTCCGTAGGACTAAAAAATCTGCTACATTACCGGTCTATTTAAAGAAAAGTGCTGCCGCTTCTTCAAGTTCACGGCGTTCCTACAAATCATCATTAGACCTGTCTCGTCCATCGATGTGCTTATTTACATCGATGTAAAACAGTCCGTCGCGGTTACAACAGAAGTAAATTCTTTTCACGCCGTTTATTTTAAAGCGCGCCTCGGGGTTTCCTTCGGGATAAAGTTTCACAAGCTGAAGCCTATCCGATGACACCGCCGCGATAAACGAAATATAGTGCTTTTTTGTCATCTCATGTTCAATCTGAACAAAATATTCATCTTCAACCTTTTCGATAAAAATCTTGTGGTTTTCATCCGACATTTCAGCTTCCAGAGGAAGCAGCCTTACTCCGTGGCAGTTTATGACCGCTTCGCCCATTCCATGAATAGCATTTCCACACACCGGACATACATAAAACTTTGAGCGTATCATATTTGCGGAAATGTTCATATTACTGATTGCCTGCCCGGAAAGGAGTTCCGTCACCGATATTTTGAAGCATGCCGAAATCGGCTCCAACAGCGTAATATCCGGGTATCCTTTTCCCGTCTCCCACTTTGAAACGGTTTTGTCCGACACCTTAAGCCTTTCCGCAAGTTCCACCTGCGTCATATTATTCTTTTCACGCAGTTCCTTAATGACTGCGCCTGTAACATACTGATCCATGTAGCCACCTCCACCAAAAAGAATACACCTTATCCGCTCCGATGTATACCTACGGAAAGTAGACTGCACCTCGAGAGGTTCCCTCTCTCGATGAACGTTTGCTCGAGCCTCCTGCAGACTATCGTCTGCACGCACCTTATCGTGCTATCCTTGAAAGCAAGCTTTCAGGACAGCTCATTAAGGTGCTATGCAGAAGCTGCGCTTCTGCAGGAGGCTACTCGCTTTTCGCACAAAAAGACCCCGCTAAAAAGCGAGGTCTCTGAGTTATTAATTTACAAACTTAATAAGCAAAATATTATAAGCTACAGTTATCGGTATAATCATCGCCGTCCTCATATCCATAATCGGATCCGCAATCAGAGCAGGCAGGATCTAATGCAAAGTTTGTGTTGTGACCGCACTCACACTGATTTGTCTTCTTTTTGTATTGATTATCGCTTGCACTAGGTGTATTGCCATTGCAACCAGCTGTAAGTTCAAATGCTAACTCTTCGACATCGGGTGTATTCCAATTCTTCATATTTTTCTCTCCTTTATGTAATCATATAGTTTTTACGTATTTATTACGATGGCTAAATTGTACTTTGTAACACAAAAAATTACAACAAGTCTATCGATTTTGATAGTATTTTTATTCATTTTGCATTCATATTTTTCATCCATTTCTCGACTTATCAACAATAACCAGCAAGCGCAAAGTATCAATTACTGTTTCACATTTTTTTATCAGTTCACTGACATTTTCTTCGGTCACTTTCTTTGAATCAATTTCGTTCAATATTTCATCAAGTGAAAAAATGCCTTTCTCTCCGGAAATATGATATTTGTTCTTATATTCCAAAATGCGTTTTTTTATCGCTTCGGCCTTTCTTTCAGGCGGAACAGGCTCAGCGCACTCATTGAAATAACTTGGGTCTCGTTTATCAACTTCGCCAAGCAGTCTTTCAGGAAGTATATCCCTAAATGCCTCTTTTAATATATATCGGTCTTTTTTGTGTCTGAGATACATCCCCCTTTCTATGGAGACCGCGTAGTCTATTACACGATAATCGAGGTACGGAAGCATATATCTTACACCACAATATGCACCATAAACCGCAACGCAGTCCATTCTGTTTCTGTCACCATATCTGGTTATATATTTAATAACATCGTACCCAAAAGTAAATGGGATTAACTTAATCTTTTTGCCACGTTTTACAAGTTGCGGGGCTATTATCTGCCAGCAGAAATCTTCATACTTTCTTGTATTTCTTGTCCTCAATTTACTGCGTCTTCTTGAAATAGCAGAATTAATATACGCTGCCAGTGCACGTTTAATGCCTCTGAGAATTCTAAAATTTTTACACTCACGTACATCACAGAAATAAATAATATAATTAACAATTTCTCTATTGTAAATGAGTTCATAAGGTCCTGTTCTGTGGCTTATTCCCTCATCACCTCCATGTCCGGTAAAAACAACTTTCCCACCATGGTCGGCCACATACGACGCTGAGTTAATCAAGGCGATGGTATTAAGCATCGGCCAAAATGCATACTTTTCCAAAGGTGCCTCATCTGATTTAATGTCCAGTACCTTTGAATAACGTTCATTAAAAGCTGCCAATTGAGGAAAAGGAACTATTTTTGATAAAAAGCTACACTCTACCGAGTATCTGTCACAAATGTCAAAAATGGTTTTTCTTTCATCGTTTTCGCTAAGAGGAAGGTCCTTCGGATCTTTTGACCATGAGCAGTAGATACCGTCTCTCCCCATATTTTTAATTAGTATACTGATTAATGATGAATCCAGTCCACCTGACATCTCTGAGCCTGCAATACCGTCAAAAGCATCCAGACGACGTTTCACCGCGTCTTCGACAAGTTCCCTCATCTTATCGCAATACTCTTTTTCGGTTTTATATCTGATTTTCTTACTTCCCAGATACCAGTACTTTTTCTCGCGGATATATGCCCTGTCAAGGCCTTTCCAGTACTTTCTTTGCCTATCATCGACCTCATAATCAAATTCCTTTTCATGAAGAATCCTGCTTGGATATCTGTTTTTACAAGGTGTCTCCGTGAATTTAACCGTCAGGAAACCGGCAGGACGGACACAATATATGTTCTTGTACTCGGTAGACGTGGAATTAAAGTTGAGCAGATTAAAGAATGTTCTGTACACCCACTCTTCATTTATAGTCACATCAACATTCTCTACAGAAAGTACTCCACGTAAGTCAGTTGAAAAACAGATAAATTCATTCGAAACATAGTAGTAAAGTGGGCGCACTCCCATGTGGTCACGAAAAAGAGTTACAGAATTATTTGCTTTGTTGTAAACTGCACCCGCAAAATCTCCGTTTACTTCAGCTAGTGATTCCATTCCCCGCTTTTCAATCAGTTCAATCAGAAGTTCTTCGTCTGAAACAGCCTGTATGTCACCATTAATATCCTTCCCAAGTAATTCGGTAATCCGGTCTCTGTTATACAAAACCGCATCTATAGTCCATATTTTATCTTCATGACAAATCATTTCAGAAGGACATGTTGCCTTATTATGAAGTTTTTCCAGATGACATCCGAGAAAATATTCTTTTTCTTTTATTTCATAATGCGCACAATTACCATATGCTTTATTCCAAAGAGCAAGTCTGCTTACTTCAGGAATACTGCGCTTACATATATATTCATTTTGTACATAACCATATATTCCGCTCATGAAAGACCTCCATAATCACCCATAAACCTATCGCAATTCGCCTGTATTGTCAATAAAAAGAAACAGGCGAAACAGCTATACGGTTTCGCCTGAAAAAATTATTAATTTCAGTTCATTTCAAACCCCTTAAACAGCGGATTTCCTGTGCCGCGGTATGTGAAGTAGAGCGGCTTAACGCCATCCTCAATGTTTACATCAACATCGATTCTGTTCCAGTAGTTATCTGCATGAAGCGGTGCAGAGCCGACAACAGCGCCGTCCCACTGAGTGCGAACTTCAAGTGTGCCGTTAGCATAGCCGTGAACAAAGGCTGAAACGCGCTTAACGCCCTTGAAATCAAAATACTTGTAACCGATAACCGCACCATCGGTGAAGTTTGCGATGACATACTCACCCGAAGGCTCATCAAGAGTAACCTTAAGCTTTGTAATGTCGGGCTGATATGCAAAGTTGTGCTCACGATATGAGAACTCAGCGTCGGGGTAGAACAAATTACAAGCAATATATGCAGGGTAGTAGCCCTCGCCTCTTAACGGGCCGCCGTTAAGACCGCAGCTTGTGATTTCTGCCTGTCCGAACAAACCATCCTCTCTGATGGGAAGTTCTTCCGCACAAACCTGTCTTGAGTACCATGTACCGTTTGTATGATGATGATAGAAAATATACCATTTGCCGTTGATTTCGATTGCGCTGCCGTGGTTGTTTGCACCGAAGTTCGAAATCATGTTTGCTTTCTTGTATGTGTCAATGCCGAGATCGCAGTTACTAATCAGTACGCCGCCGTACTTGAAGCCGTCGTCCGGCTTGTCGGATACTGCGTAGCAAAGCTCATGCATAACCTGTGAAGAATAGATGAAGATGTACTTTCCGTCTTTCTTGCGAATGGAAGCTGCTTCAAAGTATGCATGTCCTTCGAAACCGGAGCCTTCAGAGTAGCAGGAACCGGGAACAATAATCTTAGGAGCCTGAACAATGGTAAGCATATCGGGACCGAGTACAGTGCACATAGCTCCGCTTCTTGACTTATCGCCGAAGCCGCAGAAACCTGTGTAGAGATATGTCTTGTCACCTTCTGTGAGAACACCGGGATCGAACTGAGGCTCATCACCTTCTTTTGCACCGAGGAGCGTGCCGTCAGCATAATGAACATGGCCGTAGAACTGATATCTTCCGGCAGGCTCATCGCAAACCGCAACAGACACGTTTCCGATGTGTGAGCATACATAGAAAAGATAATATCTGCCATCCGGACCTATTGTAACGTCAGGTGCATAAAGCATTCCCTTTCCTTCGGGATTGAGAGGATCGTCGGTGATGCCGTAGATTACGCCCTCGTATCTCCAGTCGGCAAGATTGTTCACCGGAGCAGACCAACCTACATAGTCGCCCATGCAGAATACGTCTCCGTCATACTTGTCATGTGAACCGTAAACATATACTCTGTCACCGAATACGTAAGGCTCTCCGTCCGGAACGAACTCGTCTGCGGGGAGGTAAGGATTGAATGCCTGCATAGGCTTTCTGAACTTTCTTACTTTGTATTCGCGCATCTTCTCTCTTAAGAATGCCTTGAACTCATGAGAGTCTTCCGTTCTGGCTACGCAACCCTTTGCAGTGAACTCCATTTCAAAGCATGTATCCTTCTCATAAGGAACCCAACGCTGCATAGGTGTGCCATCCGCATCGTTACCGTTAGGATCGCCTGTCTTTATGAAGTTTGCCCAGTAGTTTGCCATGTGTCTTGCAAGATCGTAGTGGTGGCCGGTGAAAGGTCTCCAGCACTTTGCAAGCGTTTCAAAGAAGAACCACAAATCTACGGAATGGAAACATCCGGGGTTGTCCCAGCCGGGGATATCCGGAGCAAATCTGTAGTAATAGAAATTATTTTTCGAGCCGTTCTTGCTCATTGCTTCGAAAAGAATTTTATCGGAAAGTTCAATGCCGCTTACCTTTGCAAAGGCGCTGCCGTCGCACTTCTTTGCTTCTTCAAACTTAACGAACGTATCAGCATCCTTACCGAAGAGCTTCTTTGCCTTTTCGTACATTTCCTCTTCGCTGTCAGCCTTGATGAAGTTAAGGAATTCGTCAACAGTATTACCTGCCATAATCGGAATATCGAGGACATGACCTTCCATGGCAACGTTAAGCTGATCGCCGAAGAGGTACTTGTCATCTCTTGTACCGAAAAGACGAGGATGATTCTGAACGAATTTATTGTAGCCTTCAAAAACAACATTCGAAGGAAGTTCTCTTGCTTCTTTTAAGTTCTTAACACCAAGTGAATCAAAGAACTCTTTGCCGTATGCATGAGCCTGTTCAAGGTTCATGGGATCGGGGAAGCCTGCCTCAAGATAAGGGCTGCCGATGATGCCTGACATAACAATGGCACGCTTAATCATGTCCTTGTTGTCAAGGTTTGTAATCTGAGCCATTACGGATCCGCCGCCTGCCGACTGTCCGGCAATTGTAATATTTTCGGGGTCTCCGCCGAAAGCAGCAATATTTTCATATACCCAGCGTGTTCCGGCCTGCTGGTCCTGATAGCCGAAGTTTGTGGGCTTGTCGGGATTTTCCTTTGTCATCTCTTCATGAGCAAGGAAACCGAACACATTGAGTCTGTAGTTTACGGAAACAACGATAATTCCACGACGTGCAAGTCTTTCGCCGTCAAATTCCATTTCCGAAGGATAACCCCACTGAAGGCCGCCTCCGAAATACCATACAAGAACAGGAAGCTTTTCATCTGCACTCTTTGCGGGTGTCCAAACGTTCAGATAGAGGCAGTCCTCGTTCATAACGACATCTTTGTCAACGTGCCACTCTCTGCAGTAAATGTCCGTACCCATTGCAGGTCTGTCCTGAACGGATATAGGTGCAAATGTATAAGCGTCCAGCACTCCGTCCCAAGCCTTAGGCGGCTGAGGAGCTCTCCATCTGTTTTCACCGACAGGCGGTGCAGCAAAAGGAATTCCTTTAAAGCTTGTAATTCTGGGGTCTGCTGCGGGCAGGCCTCTGACTACACCATAATTTGTCTTTACTTCTCTTAACATAAGACCTTCTCCTTCTCATTACGTCTTCCGCCTTAAAGGCAGAAGAGAGTCTTGATTTATTTATACAAAAAAAGAATGCGCAGTGCATTTTATCACTTGCGCATTTCACTATCATTTTTTGCCAAATACCATAAAAAACTTATTCGGTTGCAAATTTAAGGAACCTTTGTATCATTTCATCCCATACTGCCCATTCATGTTGTCCGGGCATCTCTTCGTAATGAATGTCTATTCCCTTTTCTTTTGCATATTCAAGGTACTTTTGAGCATAGGAATACGAATAGTCCTCCGTGCCGATACCTGCAAAAAGCTTCGGAAGTTTTTTGTATTCGGAAGCTTTATCGAGCCAGGTTTTGGAGTCACTTATCGAACCTGCAAGCTTTTCAAGTCCGCCCCAGTTGTTTTCAAACATTGCAGCACTCTTTTCAAGACGGTTTTTATCCTGAGTAAACAAGTCAACGATAAAAGAAGCTCCTGAAAGATTAGCTGCAGCGTCAAAATAATCCGGTTTGTTAAATGCCCATTTGAATGCACCGTAGCCTCCCATGGAAAGGCCTGCAACGTAACGCTTCTCAACCTTTTTAAGAATGGGCATCAGACTTTCAACGACTCTCGGAAGTTCTTCTGTTAAGTACGTGAAGTACGGATAGCCATGTTCCATATCCGCATAAAACGCTGTTCCATCTGTATCAGCGGAAACAACAGCAAGCTCATAAGGCCAGGAATACCGTTCAACGGACGTATATCTGAACCAGTCAAGACCGTTGCCGCTTCCTCCGTGAAGAAGATACAGAATTCCTTTCGGAACTTTTCCCTCTTTGACGGAATCCGGAAGAACAACATAGAAATTCGTCTGATATCCGAGTTTTTCACTCATATAATCAAAATGCAAAAAGCTCATTGTCTTCTCCTCCTTAACCTATCATCTTCTTAAGCATAATCGGAAGCATTCTGTCCCAATACTCGAAGCAATGGGCACCGGGTGCCTCCTCAAAAGTAACCTCAACATGCTTTTCCTTAAGGAACTCATAGAACAGCTTGGCCCCTTTATAAAAGCCATCCTCAGAACCGCAGCAAAGGTGAATGGCAGGAAGCTTTCTGCCTTCTGAAAGATGCTTATTCACAAGGAACTTAAAGTCGTTCATGCTTCCGCGATACTCTTCCTCGGTGCCGAAGGAATTGAGTACACGTTCTTTTTTGCCGTCATAGAAACCAAGCTCAACAAGATCGCCGGCACCTGACATACCTGAAGCAGCTTTAAAGAACTCAGGGCAGTTAAGTGCCCATTTGAGTGCGCCGTGTGAGCCCATTGAATTACCGATTACAAACCTCTCCTCGGGGTTATGGGCGAGAGGAAACATTTGTTCCATCATCTCCGGAAGTTCTTTTGAGAGAAAATCGAAGTAGTTTTTGCCATGAATCATATTGGAATAGAAGCTGTTCCTGACTTCAGGCATTACAACCGCCAGATCATAATCAAAAGCATACTCTTCTATTCTTGTTCTTCTGATGTAAAGTGACGAATCATCAGATCCGCCATGAAGCAGATACAAAGTTTTCTTAAGCCCGTAATTGCCATAATACTTTTCCCCGCCTTCTCTGTCCCGCCAAAGTTCCAGGGAAGGAAGAATAACATGCACAACAACCTGCTCTCCCAGAACCTGTGAGAATACATTACACCTTACAACTGCCATAAAACACCTCCGAACCATATGCTGCTGTCTCTCATAAATCGTAAGCGCACAGCACAATTCTCAAAACTTACCTGATTATATCCGTAAATTACGATATTAGCAACGATTTACGTTTCAGATACGAAGATGTGACAACAAATAAGAAGATTAAGAATTAAAAGCAAAATATAATAAATGAAATCAGAAAGGGGATTTATCTATGAAAAAACGTTTTTCACTTTTAGTGGCTATTCTCATTGTTTCAATGCTGGCAGGATGTACAAAGGGCAGCTCCGCTCCCGTTCTGACAGAAGCGCCGCAGGCTACGGCATCCGTTACCGAAGTAACTGCGACAAGCACTCCCACACCGGAACCTACCGCAACAAGCACTCCCGTACCTCCCACGCCTACTCCCGAACCGGAAATCACCGAGTACTTTAAAGCCGTAATGCGTGAGCATGGTCTTTATGCAGGCACTTGTCTCAATGTTCAGATGATCAACACAGCAAGATACGAGCAGATGGTTCTTGAAAACTTCAGCAGTGTAACGATGGAAAACGACATGAAGCCCGATGCCATTCTCAATCAGGCTGAAAGTCAGGCTGCCGGTGACATCGTGGTTCATTTCCAGGCAAACGCCGTTAAAATGCTCGACTGGGCTAAAAAGAACGGTATGGCAATGCGTGGTCATACACTCATTTGGCACAGCCAGACACCTGATTGGATTTTCCACGAGGATTTCGATTCTTCCAAGCCTCTCGTTACGAGAGAAGTTATGCTTGCCCGTATGGACAGCTACTTCAGACAGGTTTTTGCATATCTCGAGGATAACGGCTACGCAGACATGTTCTACGCTTACGACATCGCAAACGAGTGCTGGATGGAAGACGGCAGCATGCGTCAGAGCAATTGGCTCAACATTATCGGAGAAGATTACCTCCGGCAGGCTTTCAGCACAGCCCGTAAATACGCTCCCGAAAACATCGCACTTTTCTACAACGACTACAACGAACAGTTCAAGACAGAAACACTCATCAATTTTGTAGAGTCTCTTAAGGACGACGAAGGCAATTACCTTATTGACGGTGTCGGTTTCCAGGCCCACCTCTACACAGAGGATGACCTTGACCAGTATTTCGAAACGGTTGACGCACTCTCCGCTCTCGGAATCAAAATCGAGCTCACAGAGCTTGATGTATGCCTCGGAAGGTATCAGCATTACCTTGCAAAAAATGACGAAAACTTCCGCGTACAGGGTCAGTTCTACTATAATCTCGTAAACGGACTTCTTGCAAGAATCGATGCAGGAACACTTAACATGGATTCGCTTACAATCTGGGGCTTTGCTGATCGCATGTCCTGGAGAAGCGAAGGTTACCCGCTCGTATTCGACATGTCATTAAAGCCTAAATATTCATATTTTGGATTAACACAGATTAAGGAAAAATCCGGCTTTGATGAAAACTAAGCCGGATAAGCCTAAAATGTTAAGTAACACGCATAGGGTTCTTCTGAATCGAGTAGGAGGCGGTGACTAACCGCCGTCCTCTCACAGCACCGTACGTACCGTTCGGTATACGGCGCTTTCAATAGTTGACATGCACAGACTGATAAGCTGTGGCTAAATCATAAAAGCCACTGTTTATCAGTCTTTCTTTTGTCATTGCCATGTTCACAGCAACTGTATGCGTT
>JAZLLG010000072.1:0-76385 GCA_045598045.1 Lachnospiraceae bacterium
AGTTGTTGGTGGGCGGGGGCAATGAGGGTTTGGTTTGTCGTGGTTAGGGAGGCATTTTCCTCGCTTGATTCCGCTTTGTTGTGGCGTCGGAGTGGGCGCAAATGCTGCTATAGGCCCTTTTTCTTAATTTTCTGAAAACATTTTAGAAAGCATTTAATAAGTATTCGCAAATCAGATGAAAAATTGAAAATCCTCTGATACAATCAGAAAATGCAAACATAGTAAATTCAAGGCTTTGAGGCCTTTTACAGAATAAAAAAATGAGGAGTGCAAGATGGGAATTTTAAGAGAGAAAAAAAGATTCGGTGACATTCTTATTGCGGCCAGAGCAATTGATGAAAACCAGCTGAAACAGGCACTTGAAGAGCAGAAGAAAACCAAGCAGAAACTTGGCGCAACGCTTGTACAGCTTGGAATGATCAGCGAAGCACAGATACGAGACGCACTTCACAGCCAGCTTGGCTTTGACACCGTAGACTTAAGCGGACTCAGAATATCTTCGGACGTACTCAATCTTGTAAAGGATTCAACACTCCTTAAGCGCTATACCGTAATGCCTTTTGAGTTTGACCGATATGACGTAAACTACCTGAAGGTCGCCATGGCCGATCCCATGGATTTTACAGCCATTGATGACCTTACCATGATTACGGGACTTCAGATTAACCCGACGCTTTCGACTCCCACGGATATTATGGCTGCAATTGACCGTTATTACGGTCATGCCGAAACACAGGCCGTTGCTGAAGCCTATGCAAAGGAAAGAAGCGAGGAATGGGGCATTGACAATAACAATGGCAACGAAGATGAAGCCATCGAAAACGCACCCATTGTTCTCCTCGTTAAAAAAATTATTGAGCAGGCTGTCAGAATGAGAGCCAGTGATATACACATCGAACCTGCGGCAAACAGAATCCGCGTGCGTTACCGTATCGACGGTGTTTTGCAGGAAGCAGGTTCTTACCAGATTTCAATGCTCGCCGCAATCATCACACGTATAAAGATTATCGGCGGCATGGACATTTCGGAGAAAAGAAAGCCCCAGGACGGCCGTATCACACAGGTTGTCGATCGATTCGAATATGATATTCGTGCTTCCGTGCTTCCTACGGTATTCGGTGAAAAGGTTGTAATGCGACTTACATCAAAGACAACGCTTACAAGAAGCAAAGCGGATTTGGGACTTAATCCTGAAGAACTTAAAAGATTTGATGCGATATTCTCAAATCCCAACGGAATCATTCTCGTTACGGGACCTACAGGTTCGGGTAAATCAACGACTCTTTACACCGCACTTTCGGAACTTAATACAGAGGGTGTAAACATCATAACCGTTGAAGACCCTGTCGAGGCAAATATCGACGGAATCAACCAGGTACAGGTTAACACGAAAGCGGATATGACCTTTGCTTCGGCTCTTCGTTCAATCCTCCGTCAGGACCCGGATATTATAATGATCGGAGAAATACGAGATCAGGAAACCGCTTCAATTGCGGTTACTGCATCAATCACAGGTCACCTTGTTGTAAGTACACTTCATACAAATTCAGCCGCTTCCTCACTCACACGACTTGAGAACATGGGCATCGAGAGCTATCTGCTTGCGGATTCCACTGCAGGCGTTATTGCCCAGAGACTTGCCAGAAGGCTTTGCTCCTGCAAAGTATGCAGACAGGCAACGGCAGAGGAAAAGAAGCTTCTTGGCGTAAGAGCAGATGAAAATCTTGAAATATACGACCGCAGAGGCTGCATACAGTGTAACGAAACAGGATATAAGGGCCGAATCGGTGTATACGAGATAATGCCCATTACACCGAGGATACGAAATGTCATTTCAAATCATGGAACAACGGAAGAAATCGAGCGTATCGCCATTGACGAAGGTATGAGCACACTGAAGATGAGCTGCGCAAAGCTTGTCAGAGAAGGCGTTACGTCCATCGATGAAATGCGAAGAATCGTATATGCAAGTGAAGACGGAACCAACTAGGAGGAAACATGTTAAGCGTAGATGAATTGTTAATAAGAGCAAATGAACTTCATGCATCGGACCTTCACCTTACGGTTGGTGTTCCGCCTAAGGTACGAATTTACGGCGAACTCAGGAACATCAATGATAATCTTCCGCCTCTTTCGCCTTCTGATGTAAAACAGCTTGTTTACGAAATTATTCCGGACAAGCTGAAAAATAAATTTGAGGAAGAAGGGGAACTGGACTTTTCGCATTCGATTCCCAAGCAGGGCAGATTCAGAGTTAACGCTTATAATCAACGTGGCTCTGTTGCGGCAACAATACGACTTATAAGCGAAGAAATTCCAACTCCCGAAAGTCTTGGAGTACCGCAGTCTGTTGTTGATCTCATTCACAAAAAGAGAGGACTTGTCATTGTAACGGGTCCTACGGGTTCAGGTAAATCAACAACGTTGGCGTCACTTATTTCAATGATTGATGAGAGATATCAGTACAACATCATCACTTTGGAAGACCCCATCGAGTACCTGCATAAACACAAAAAGAGTATTGTCAATCAGCGTGAAATAGGTACCGATACGCACAGCTATGCACAGGCACTTCGTGCAGCTTTACGAGAGGACCCGGATGTAATTCTTGTAGGAGAGATGAGAGACCTTGACACCATTTCAACAGCAATCACCGCTGCGGAAACAGGACATCTTGTATTCTCGACGCTTCACACTATAGGCGCTGCTTGTACAATTGACAGAATTATCGATGTATTTCCTCCGTATCAGCAGAACCAGATCCGTTCACAGCTTGCTCTTGTACTGGAGGGAGTCATTTCACAACAGCTGCTTCCTACAATGAATGGTCTGGGACGTCGTGCCGCATTTGAAGTTATGCTCGGTACGCCGGCAATCAGAAATCTGATTCGTGAAGGAAAGACTCACATGATTTCAGGTGTAATCCAGACAAGCAGAAAGCTCGGTATGAAGACAATGGACGATGCAATCTATGATCTTTACCTTAATCGTCAGATTGATAAGGAACAGGCTCTTGGATATGCACAGGATGTAGCTGCACTGTCCTCCAGAATGTTCGTCGGTTAACGGGAGAAAAAATGGCTGATTTTGCATATTTAGCGGTAAATAAAGAGGGAAAGCAGGTCAAAGGAAGCCTGAAGGCCAACAATGACATGGAAGCGCGATTACAGCTTCGAAAAGACGGACTGCGTCCCATAAATATAAAAGAACAGGGTATTTTGACAAGAGACATTCACATCAGCGGAGATCCCAAGGTAAAGACGAGAGATTTGTCCGTTTTCTGCCGACAATTCGCATCGATTCTAGGAGCGGGTGTAACAGTCGTGGATGCACTCAGAATGCTTGCCGACCAGACTGAAAACAAAACACTCAAAAAGGCTTTGGAACTCACGAAAGAATCTGTACAACAGGGTGCAACCTTGGCAGAAGCAATGAAAAGAAGCCCTAAAGTATTTGATGAAATGTTCATAAGCATGGTTGATGCCGGAGAACAGTCAGGTGCGTTGGAACTATGTGTTGACAGAATGGGCAAACAGTACGAGAAGAGTGCCAAGTTAAGCGGACTCGTTCGAAATGCAATGATTTATCCTATTGCGGTTCTTGTCATCGCTTTTGGTGTTACCATCGTTATGTCGCTTGTTGTGGTTCCGAAGTTTGCGGAGATGTTTGAAAGCCTTGGAACCGACCTGCCTTTCGCAACAAGAATGGTTGTGGCTTTCTCGGATTTCCTTTTGGGAAAATGGTGGTTACTCGTTATCATCGTGGCAGCGGTTATTCTTCTCCTAAAGTGGTTCGGTACGACGACCAAAGGAAAGGAAGTGTACGGAAAACTTGGAATTTCCCTTCCGATTTTCGGGTCGCTTAATAAGAAAAGCCATTCGGCAAGATTTTCACGAGTTATGTCAACACTTGTCAGCTCGGGCATGAGCATAACGGCGGCCATTGAGCTCTCATCAAAGGCAATCAGCAATATTTTATATACGTACGCTTTACAAAAGGCGAAGCAGCAGGTTGAGGAAGGCTTGCCCCTTTCAACTCCCATCAGGCAAGCCGAAAAGCTTTTCCCGCCAATGGTACACAACATGATAGCCATCGGTGAGGAAACAGGTAATCTTGAAAAGATGCTTGATAAAATTGCTGAGTACTACGAAGAAGAAACGGAAATTGCGACCAAGAACCTTACAGAACTTTTGCAACCCGTTATCATCGTACTCCTTGGCGGCATTATCGGATTCCTTGTAATCGCTATGTACCAGCCAATGATTTCAATGTACGGAAATCTGAATAACCTGTAAAAACTTACTATCTACGGCTTAATAGTTGTAACACATCACAATGATCCAAACCTCGCCGTGTGTGGGAACAGCACGAGTGAAGTTGAGATAAATTAAACTTACTATAAGGAGACTGAAATTATGAAGAAATTAAACAAAAATAACAAAGGCTTTTCGCTTGTAGAAATTATCGTAGTTATTCTTATTATGGCTATTATCACAGTAGCTCTTGCGCCTCAGGTAATGAAGTGGGTTAACAATGCAAGAATTGCTGCAGATGCACAGAATTACGATTCACTTATTGCTAACATACAGCTTGCTTACACAAATGAGGATGTCTATAGCAAATGTAAAGGTGAAGAATATACCGTAAAGATGGACAATACAAAGACAGAAATCACAGGCGGTGATGCTACGAAGAGAGCCACATTGGAGGCTGAGATGACAAGCCTTACTGCAGATTGGGCAGCGACAAAAGCTAAACTTGACGAAACATACACGTTTACTGTTATTGATGGCAAGGTAACAAAGGGTGATGCACCTGATAGTGATGCAGTAAAGTAGATTAGTGATTCAGTGGATTTATTATGCCAACATCCTTGTTAATCTTGCTCTCAATAATAATATTCCTTTACGGTATAGTCATCGGAAGCTTCCTGAACGTAGTGATACTTCGGGTTCCGAAAGGCGAAAGCATCGTAACGAAAAGATCACATTGTACTCAGTGCAGCCACGTGCTGCACTGGTACGATTTGTTCCCTCTCTTTTCTTATCTCTTTCTCAAAGGACGATGCAGATACTGCGGAGCGAAGATTTCGGCTCAATACCCTGTCATTGAGGCTGCAAATGGCATCTTGTGGGTTGCTACATTTTTTATCTGCGGGTTTTCGTTGGATACGGTGTTAAATTGCCTTGTTGTGTCAGCACTACTTGCAATTTCCGTTATCGACGAGCGTACCCATGAAATTCCACCCGGACTGAACATTTTCATAGCTGTGTGCGGAGTGGCAAAAGTAATCATTCATTACACGGACTGGCTTGAGTTTTTGCTCGGTGCAGTAAGCGTGTCGGCTCTTCTCTTACTCATTTACTTTTTCTCGAAAGGCAGAGCCATCGGCGGAGGGGACATCAAACTTATGGCAGCCGCAGGGTTGTTTCTGGGATTGAAACTCACTTTGACCGCGTTCCTTCTTGGGTGTTTATATGGATCGGTGATTCATATTGCACGCATGAAGATTTCAAAAAAGAACCACGAACTTGCTATGGGGCCCTATCTTGCGGCCGGTATAGTGTCTGCGATGTGGTTCGGGAACATTATTGTGAACTGGTATCTTTCGTTTTTTACTTTATAGAACTTATAACCCCGGAGGTTACTTCAAATGGCTGTAAAAAAAGTCCTCAGCATTCAGATTTCTGACGTTGTCACAAAGCTTTGTCTTGTGTCCTACAACAAAAAAACACCGGTAGTATACAAATCCATTTGCTTTGAAAATCCGGAAATGAGCGTGGAAGACGGCTTCGTCATTGACAGAAACGTATATGAAACAGCGCTTCAGGAACAGCTGAGCAACAATAAAATCAAATGTAAGGACGTTGTGTTTGTTCTGAGCGGAACAAAGATTATGAGCCGTGAAGTCACCATCCCTGACATGAAAGAAAGTCTTATCCTCGGCTTCATTGAGGACGAACGAGATGAGTATTTCCCCATGGATACCAGTGATTATCTTTTCACTTACAACATTCTTGAGGAAAAGAAAGAGGAAAAACAGCTGCGTATTATGATATACGCTGCTCAGGATATCCTCATTAAAAACTACATAACTTTGGCCTCTGAGCTCGGATTAAAGCTTCATGCCATCGATTATGAAGGAAATGCCATTTACCAATGGCAGAAGAAGCCTTCACATGAGCCTTGTTCCATTTATCTCCAGATTAATGAGCGAAATTCCATGCTTACTATTCTCGAAGACAATGAACTGGCACTGCAGAGAAATATGCCGTTCGGTATTGATGCTCTGACGAGCTTTATGATGGCTTCGGATTGCTTCGAAAACATTTCTCACAGAAATGCAATTGAAAGACTATGTGAAAAGGAATTGCTTTTCACAAACTATGAGACGATGATGGCTTCTTATCCGGAAAATGATGATGAAGTCAAATTGCACGAATTGAAATGCCGATTGACCGAAACCGTGCGCGGACTCATAGAAAACCTTACAAGAGCTTTGGAATACTACAACGCGAAAAATCGTGACGCTGTAGTTGACAAGATTGTTATCGGTGGCGTAGGAGCACAGATACGAAACTTAAGAAAACTCCTTCAGTCGGAGTTTATAGGCATTGAATTTGAAAAATGTCTTGAACTTCCGGGCGCAAAGATTCACAAAAATAATCCGATTACCGCAAAACGAGGTACGGAGTTTATAGCGTGTGTCGGCGCGGCCGAAACAACCATCAATTTCTATGATGGACAGAACAAGCAGAAAGCAGGTGGATTCAAAGCTTTCTGCATCATCTCAGTCTTGCTTGTTATGGCAGCGGCAGGCGTCATTGTATACAATGGCAAACTGCAGTTTGACCGTGCGGAAGATGAGAGGAAAAAGACTGAAAAAATCAAAGATGAACTTGAAGCAACAGGAATTGAAGCGGTTGAAGCAGAAGCAGACAGAAAGGCAGCTGTTGCCGCAGAATTTATGACATGGGATGAATCCACATTCCGCTTCAACGAACTGTGGAACGAAGTACTTAAAGCTCTTGAAAGTGATTCTACGGAAAATATACTTGTGAGCAGTATTTCTTCAAGTGATACGGGGCTTTCCATGAACTTAACGGTAGCTTCAAAAGAAGAAGCTGCCAAGCTCATTGAACAGCTCAAGTTTATACCATACTTCTCCTCTGTGAGTGTTTATAACATCACTGAAACGGAGAATACCGAAACAGGAATGAAGAGCGTTGCGTTTACCGCACTCTGTACATATAAGCAGCCTGATGCTGACGACAACGGGGAGGAGGCAGAATAATGGATAAGAAAAAAGTTAAAACTTACGAATACATTCTTCTGCTTGCAATCGTTGTTATTGCCGTTTGTGCATACAGATTCGGCTATGTGTATTACATGGATAAAACCGAGGCTGCAAAAAAAGAAACAAAAGATTTGAATGCACGTATAGACGAACTTAACAATAAAATTGCTTTGAAGCCTGTATATGAAGAGACAATAGAGGCTGCGGAGAAAGCCTTCGACGATACTCTTTTCAAATACGGTCCCGGGAATACACCGGAGAAAAGCATTATGTTTGTAACCGCTTTGGAGAAAGCAACAGGCGGAAGAGTAAACACAGCAGCATTTTCGGATGACGTTCCGGTGTTTATTTCTTCAGGAACCGATGAAAACGGAAATACGCTTGTCACGACGTTTACAAATTCACTGATACTTAATTATGAATTCAGCTACGAAGGTCTGAAAAAAGCTATGGATTTCATTAACGGGTATCCGGAACGAATGAACGTAGAAAGCTTTACTGCTTCTCTGAATCAGGAGACAGGCTTACTGAACGGAACAATGACATTAAACCTGTTCAGTGCACAGGCGGAAGGAAAAGATTATGTTGAACCTTCCATCCCTGCAATAAAGACAGGAACAGATAATATTTTCGGAAGCATAGAAAACAATTAATTGACAGAGGCATTGATGACAGGACGTATGACAGAAAAACCGAAGAGCGATAATCGTGGTATGACGCTTGTTGAGGTAATTGTGAGCCTGCTTATCATTGCCTTGGTTTTTACGCCTCTTTTAATGACTTTTGTTCAGGCAACAAAGGTGAATGTTGCCACAAACAGTGAAGCATATTCGTCTGCGGCAGGCGAAAACATTATGGAAGAGGTTAAGGCAAAAGGAATCGAAGGATACGCCATAGATTATGCAAAGACACTTCCTTCAAAAAGCTGTGCATACGTTGCATACGATTCGGCTAAGGACATTTACACATTTGTAAAATCAACGGACGGAGACTACAGGTTCAAGCTGTATAACGTTATTCAAGGCACGAAGATATACGATATTCTGGTGAATATATCGCCCACGGCATATACGGGGCTCACGGCAACCGCGACTCCCGATCCTTCACGGGCCGTAGGAACTCCGACTCCTACACCGAAATATCTTTTTAACGATTATACTTTTGCGGATTTCTCTGCATTTTCAAGCGAAAAAACTGCGCTTGTTTATCCGAAGACAAGCGATTCCGAATTTCTTGCGGAAGCCGTATCGGGGAAACCGAAACCGACACCGAAGATTTATGCGGGGTTCGATGACAAAGCAGTGTCCTATTTCATGGATTTAAATGAAGATTACATCGAGCAGAAATATATTGAAAAACGAAATGCTGTCGATGCGGAAAATGAAGATATAAAAAAGTGGAATAAGGCGCATCCCGATAACACAAAACCGCTCAAACCACTTCCTACAAGAGACAGAACCGAAAATGCCGCAACAATAAAAGGAACGATTTCCAGAACAATCGAAATAACGGTAAAGAAGAACGATAAGAACGATGACCTTATGAACATCCGTGCAGGAAACGGGTATCTTGTAAGCTCAAGAGTAATATATAAGGCAGATAACTATGCGGGATATTATCCTGCGGGAAGACTTGAGATAGTTTACGAAGGCTATTGCAATGATGTGTATTTTAAAAACCTTGAGTCGGTTTTCCTCATTTATTCGATGCAGGACGATGGCTTCAAAAAAGGCGGAAATGATTTGAAAGTCATTACAGACGGGGCACCGCCTTTGCTTGATGTATATGTTGCCGTGCAGGTAGAAGAAGGAACAAAAGGTGTAGATTACAAATATCCGAAGTTAAGCCTGGCTGAGGACATAGCAAGAGACGAAACGGATATTAATTATTATTCACAATCTGAAATAAACTGCACAAGTATGAGAATGGCGGATCCTGAAAAGTCTTTCATCAAAGAATCGCTAATTAAGAACATGTCTGAATCCTCAAACCGGATTTTCACTGTAACTGTTGAGGTTTACAGTCACGCAGATACGGAAGTGACTGCTTTCGACCCGGACCTCTTACTTAATACTTTGCAGTCAACATATGTAAACGACACGGAGATTAAATGAAAAAGCGCTTTGCCAAACTGAACAACAATGGTTCTACCCTCGTAATGGTAATCATTGCGGCGCTTTTTATTTGTGTTATTGCCTCACTGGTACTGGCTTTGACAATCAACAATTTTCAATCGGCCAAGCTTCGCGGTAAATCCACGGATAACTTCTACAGCGCGGAGGATTGCGTCGACGAAGTACGCTCGGCACTTGAAATATATGCGGACCAGGCAGCTCAGGCTGCATATACTGCTTGGCTTGAGCAATACAGTTTTATGGAAAATGCGGAACAGCGAAAGAAACTGTTTTATCGTGTTTATGAGGAAACTCTGCGCAAACTCATTCAGGAAGAATTCATCGATAAAGTAAGCGCAGGTGACAAGAGCATTTTTTCAAAAGATGTACAGGGAAATGTTAAGTGGAGCAATAAGGACGGAAGTACAGACATTATCGAACTTACCTTGGCAGATCCAAAAAACGATCTTTCGGGAAATCCGATTTACGACGGAACTGTAAAGCTTGACGGCATATCCCTCACGTACACCGATGAAAACGGCCTTTCCACAACTATTACAACCAATCTGGATTTTACAATAAACTATCCGGGCTTCAGACGTTTTTCGGCGTCTGAAGAAACACCCGCATACAACTACGTAATTATTGCGGACGGTGATTTAAGAAACAAAAATGCAAGTGATGTCATCAATATGACCGGTAACATATATGCCGGAGGTGATGACAAATCCGCAAGTGGCGATAATGTAAACGGAATCCATTTTTCCGGAAACAACACAAAAGTGAAAATAAGGGCGGATGAAGTTATTACAAGAAATTCCATTGCTGTAAATGATTCAGCCAATGTAACAATAGAAGGTAAGGAAAAAGAATTCAGCGGAGATTTCCTGACATATATGACGGAAATCTGGGCGGAGAACTTGGAACTTTCCAAGTCTGCCTTCGGTTCATCGGAGTCGAAGCTCTCCGTTGTCGGAAGAGCATATGTTTCCGACGACCTTACCCTGGATGCGGATAATTCCGAGTTTACCCTGAAGGGCGAATATTTCGGTTATTCCGTTAGCAACGCGAAATCCGCTGATTACGGCAACCCTGAAAAGAAGCACGGAACTCCTTCGGGAAGTTCTGCAATTATCATAAACGGAAAGAACGCAATACTTGATTTTTCGAAAGCACAGACACTTTGGATTTCGGGAAAGTCTTTCGTGTCGGTTCCGTCATCCTTCGGAAGCTCGGAAATGTCTACATTTATTGAAGGTGAATCCATTTCCTACAAGAGTTTGCAGGCGGCTTATCTTCTTCCCGGCGAATGCCTGGACGGAGTGGGACATAATCCTGTTGAAGCAGACATCTATTTGAAAAAGCTTTGTGATGTTTCGGGAAAACTCGATACAAAAAAGATTGTTCTTGATAACTATCGTAAAGCCACGGGAATCGATCTGGAACTGTACGTGGATTTCACTAATCCTTACAGAACGTCCGTTGTGAACTACAGACAGAACGGAAAAGACCATCAGATGATTTACTTCTACCTGAATTTCAGAAATCAGGATAAAGCGCAGGAGTATTTCGAAAGATTTGCGGATGTAAACAAGACGCTCATCAAGGACAGAATGGATATGTTCGGAAATGGTGCCATCAAGTTTATTCCGGATGCGCTTGTAAATACAGGAAACGCCATATCCTATAACGACGACGGCGTGACGAAAAAAATCACCCTGTACGACGGAAACTCAAAATACACAAGCTCTGAGATTGTCTCAAAAGAGAGTGAACTCAATACCAAGTTCGAAGCTATAGTAACAACGCTTGATGAAAACAATTCCGGTACAACGCTTTCCTCGATGGTGACAGATTCTATCGTGGATTTTTCGCTTGTCGATGAAACAAGGCAGGTTGAAACATTGTTGGAACTTGCGGGAGATTCAAATAAGTATTATCTCATTACCGGCAAGAATGTTGTTATCGACAAAGACAGATACGGCGGTTCTTCCTGTGCCATCGTAATCGCAACCGGTGATGTTGAAATCGTCGGCGGAATAAAGTTTAACGGACTTATAATTGCGGGCGGTGATGTGAGCGTGACGGGAAGCACGATGAATCTTTCATCAGCGCCGGCAACGGTTGGAAAGCTTATAAAAGAATGTCCCGAAGCAAACAAGTTTTTCCTTGGACAGGGACTTCTTAACAATAACAGCAGCGGTACGGTATATACTTCTGATCTTATCACGGTAAACTATGACAATTGGAAGAAGAACTAAACTTAATAATGAAGGCTTTTCTCTTGTTGAGCTTATCGTTGTGATACTGATTTTAGGTATACTCACGGCAGGGGCTACAATCGGCTTCAGCGTTTTATATAATGCAAAAGTCGATAATGCCGCAAAACGTCTGGAGTCTATGCTTACAAGAGCACGAGAGGAAGCAATGGCCCATGTGGAAGCTGAAACGTGGCTTGAACTGAAGACGGAAGGCGACAACATTTATGCCAGGGTTTTTGTTCAAAACAATGGGGCCGCGGAAGCTGAGATGAAAGCAGAAGAAAAGCTTGGTAATACCAATATTACCATAAAGCTTTGGAAAGCAAAAAGCGACGCTCCCGAAGATAAAAAATATCCCGCGGATGACGCAGCGTGGAACAGCGGTACGAATGTGGAAAAGATAACGTCCTCGCCGGTTGAAGTTCATTACAACGCTGCAAACGGTGCATTGAAGGCCTTTGATGAAGGCGGTGCGATGTATTATCTCACCGATGTACAGCTCACCGGCTCCGAAACAAAATATCTTACAATTATTCCTGAAACCGGACGTGTAATAAGAAAATGAAAAAACTTTCCCTATTAAAAGAGAATAGAGGATTGTCTCTTGTCGAACTTGTTGTAACCATTCTTATGATGGGACTTGTAAGCCTTATGCTTGCTACGTTTATTTCATCATCCAGAAGAAATTACACAAATCTGTCGACAGAAGTGCAGCTTCAAAACGAAGCACAGTTTGCCATGTCGTACATCGGTGATGTGGCAGTGGAGGCAGAAGAGTTTTCACCTATGGAAAGCTTTAATGACGGAAGAACAACGCTTGATGCTTTTTGTATTAAAGCACCGGATTCGGCAACAAAGATTGTATCATTGAAGGATTATTATTATTTCATTGCAAGAGAGAGAGTTACAGACGTAACTACGGGCACAGAAGAAGGAACGCTGAGATTCATTAAGCTTGATGCTTCTCAGATTTCAACGAAAACCATCAAGGATGCAGAAGACAATGACGTGGTAATCGTAGATATCGAAAAAACATTAAAGGAGCACAAGATTTCAGGAGATGACAGACATCTTCTGGCCAGACATTCCGAAAGCATGAATGTTGAAACCGACGGCTCGCTTATAAAGATTACTATAGACTTTAAGCTTTTGGACGATGAATACAGGGCGTACAAAGTCGTATCGGGAAGAAACATAAAGTAACCAAAGGGGTGATGTCATGAAAACGAAAAAGAGAATAATTGTCGGAGTCGTTGCGGCATCACTTGTTATCGGCTTGACGGCACACATGGGACACGTCTTCTTCGGTAAAGAAACGAAGGTACTGGCCGATGATGTTGTAGGCTCTGACGGAATTTATAAGAAAATATCTTCTTCGGGGACACTTGGTTCGTCTTCGAATCCTTTTGTTATTCTTGAAATCGTACCAAATGAGCTTCAGGCTCAGGTGGGCTATCTTGTAGGCGGTCAGGAACCTGTCGACCTTTCGGAAGTCCTCAGTGATTCCTCCACAACCTTGAGTGAAAAGAAGAATATTGCCTCGGCTCTTTCAACCTGGATGACAACCAAAAAGACCGAAATGGTCTTCAGAGACTTCCGCTCAGCATTTTCCGACAGTGATTGGGAAGACTTCACACGTATTTACATGGTTGAAGAGGCAGGCGTTGCAGATCGATACGCAACTTATGACAGAGTTGATGCCGGCGGTGATTACAACGTTAAGGTCACGATGAAATGCGTTCCTGTGGAGCTTAACGAAGCAGGGGAAATTCCGGAATCCATGTATTTCCGCACTCTGTATGCAAAACCGGAGGAACTTTTTGTGTCCACCGAAATTCTCTATGGCGAGTACGGACGTGGTAAATATACCTTTGACTATGAGTCGGGAAGATACAAAATTGCCGGAAAAGGTGGCTATCTTTACGATGAAGACGCAAAGGAATACCTTTACGAGGATGTATATAACGAGAGAACGGGAAAAACAACGAAGAAAAAGATTCCTGCAGGTGAGTACGAGAGGCTTTCGGACGAAGGGGTTTTGTCATCCTTTAAACAGGCTGTCGGTGCCGAATTTGTCACATATTGCGATGGTGCCCCTTATGTAAATTACGATGGATTTATCGAAGAGGAAAATTATTCATCGTTAAACAGATATGTCTTTGAGTATGTTTATACATTTGAACCCGCCGTGGGATACTCGGGTGAATATAAGCTGAATTATAAGAACCTGGCTGACAGCCTTGAAATTGCGGCAAGTGATGCACTCAGGAAGGACTATACGGGAAGCATTACCTTTACCGAGGAATACTATGACCCTTCTTATATGCCTTACAGCATTGGGGCGATTCCGGATTCCGTAAAGATTTATACAGGCTACAGATGGGGCTTTGAGAGTAAAGAACTCTTTAAAAAATATGCTCTGGGTCTCATTTATAAAAACGAGACATATTCCAAGGGAGAGGACACTTCTTCGTATGACTTTCTTGGATGGTATTATGAACCTGAATGCGTAAACAGGTTTAATGAATCTGCCGCGGTAAAAGGCAGCATGACGCTTTATGCAAAATGGGCCGAAGTCTACACGGATTCTTCAAGAGCGGACAATTTTTCCGTAAATTTTGATGCAAATGTGCCCGAAGGCGAAATCGCCGATGGTTTTGATTTCTCAACAACAATTGACAGGCTTTCAAAGGGATCGAAAATAACAGAACCAAATGCCGCACCTCACAGAGCAGGTTATACATTTACCGGATGGTACAGAAATGCCGATTGTACCGGTAAGGTTTCATTCCCTATGACCATAGACGGTAGTACAACGTTGTATGCCGGCTGGACTCCGGCTTCGGGAGAATATTACATCGGGTTTGATGCAAACACGTACTACACATATGATGTACAGGGAATTCCCGATACAAAGGTTGTTGTAAGAAACAATAACAGAACGGAAGAAGATATACTGGCCAAGCCCGAAGACCCGACTCGTAATGACGGCTATGTTTTCGGCGGATGGTATTGGGACAGCAGTTGCAGAAACGAATATAATTTCTATGACAGAATACCTGAGGGTTATGCATACGATAACATAACGCTTTATGCGCGCTGGATAGAAGAAGACAATAGGCCTGTTTATACAATTTCGTTTAATAAAAATGAGCCGGTAAGCTCCAGAACGGTTTCTGCGGAAAGCGTTCCCTCGATTAGCGTGGAATATGGCTCAAATGCCGCAGCTTCCGGTTTTGTATATGAAAATTACAGACTTTCTCTCGGAGACAATATTTCAGCAAAGCTTGATTCTTTTGAGGTGAAAGTTGTCACAGTAACTCCTGCCGATTTGGCAAAGTCCGCAAATCAGGAGCTTATTAAGCGTGCAAATCTTATAGTTCTGTCTGAACCTGATATGGACGGCGACTCAACTTCGAGTGTAACAAATCGTAGGTTGGCGGAAATCATGAAGAGATACAGAAACAGAAATCTTTTCCCGGATATATCTTCAAGAAACTACAATTCGTCCAAATACAGCTTTACAAGCGATTCCAACGATCTTTCCTTCACGACGGTAATGAATCTCTTTAAAAAGGTTACCGGCGAAAACGGAAAGATTTGTCCTGTTGTTTATGACTATGAGATTTACAGAAATGTAACGGGAAACAATAAATTTTCTTCAAACGATAATTTCGAAAGTGTTCTTTCAAACGGCGACAAGATTTCACCGAAAGGAAACGAGAAGAAGGGCTGGTCATTAAATGTTTACAAGTTATATCTTATGACACAGCAGATGAATCCGGTTACTCTTTATAACGCATACGTAAAGGGGGACGGTCCGGTTGATAATGCAAAAATCAATGATGACGGCAGCTTCAGTCTTAACATAAACGGCAGCACGAAGAGCTACAAGTACTGGAACGAATACACGCTTATTCCTTGGAATGCGATTGATTCTTCAAAATGGAACAGATATACAACAGATAAGAATACGGAGTGTTTCGATCTTTTAGGACTTGATTTCGGTGTTGAAATTGCAAGTACATATAATTTCAGTAAGATAAAGAACCGTCTTCTCATCATGAATAACAAGGACAACAGCTTTGCCACGGCTTTTGCCGGAGCTACGGCTCTTCCTAAAGCAGACAATGCCGATATGTTTGAGTTCCTCGGAGAATGTGCAAGCGGTGATACGTATTCTCTTGCGGACGGTATATATTTCATGTTGAACAATACATCGGTTTCGGAGAATTTCAGCAAGGATTTGCAGATTCTTGAAATTGAACCTTCAGGTGTATACAAGGAAAACGGATATGCAGAATCCTTCAAGGATGAGGGATACTGGTTCTGGCTTGTGTCAAGGTACGTTCCGAACTATTCCGGTAAAACAGGCGTTACCCGTATGAGTACATCTTCCTTTATCGGAGACATTCAGAATCTTAACAGCACTTATGACATAATATATTTTGGCGGAAATGACAGTGGAATAAACAAGGCGCAGATGCCTCAGTCCGACAATAAACGTCTTTTTGCAAAGAATACGGAGTATGTTGTTGGTTCGACTGACAATTCTCCAAGAGCTCAGGATGTTTCGGGATTTTGGAGAAAAGAAACAAGAAGCGGGGCAGGGTCGGTTTCGCAGTCGGCAAAGAACGGGTATTCGCTTGTACCTTCACACGTGCTCCTCGGCTCAAACTATCAGGGCACATTTGTGCTTACAAATCCGCAGGGGGCTGACGCTCAGTTTACGTATTCATGGGTAACAGATCCGAACGGAAGATATCAGATATACCCTAACGGTGACACAAATAACGGTATCAGAATTTCCGATTTGACGGCTACCTTTACAAACACCGATGGGTCAAAAGTCAATTTTTCGCTTTCGAACGGTGGTCTATACTTTGATGACTCCGTTTGGGGATGGTTTGGACGTGTGAACGAATCCTGGGGCGGATCTTTCCAGGGCGGACAGATCCGAATAAAGGATTATTACGTAAAGACTGCAACGGATGAGTGGGTTCATTACTCAGGCAGTGCTTACGTCAAGGCAGGAGACCGAATTAAGCTCGACAGCGATCAATGGCTTAAAATCGGTGAAGACAGTACTTATGTTTATGCTCATATCGGACGTATTGTTGACGCTATGGGTAATGTCTCCGATGACTATAAGGACAGCTCCGGATGGATGCTTGCCGAAAAGGATGGCGTGAATATAGCAAAAGCGGCTTACTCGGGAAACGATCTTACCGGAGTGAAGTACAATCAGTTAATGGCTTTCGTTGATGCGGGATATCCGGTAATCATAGGCAGTGAACTTATGGAACCCGGAAACATCAACACTTCCGCTGTTGACAGTGCTTCTTATGTTTACAAATTCCTGCAGAGTGTTTCCAAGTCTGAATACGCCAAACTTTGTTTCTATGAAGGGCAAACGGACAAAGCCCATGACAAGGACTTTGTCAAGGCGCTTCAGAATAAGCGCTTTACTCTCGATATGAAGAAAACGCCTGTAGAATACAAGGATACGAGTTACAAGGAGTCCGGTGTTGATTATACCGGACTTACCGACAAAGATATTTACATTAACGGCGCAGACATTAATAACAAAACAATAGAATATGTATTTTCAATTGATTCGTTTGATGCCGATGACACTTATACGTTAAAGCTGTTCTTTGATACGAACGCAGACGGACGTTTCACGGAGGAAACCGAAAAGCTTGACGCAATTGATGTTTGTGAAGTTAAGTACAATTCCTCAAGCGACACTTATTCGAAGACCGCGAACGCGCGTTGGGACAGCCTTAAGGCGGGTAAAACGTATAAAGCTTCCTGCAACGGAGGTGAATACATTGGGCTTATTCCTTGGAAGTTCGAAATTGTAAGTAATTCCAATCCCCTGATTTCGGATGATACAAACGGAATCAGTGCGATTAAGGCAGTTTTGAAAGCGCATGCATATGTGCTTCAGATTCTCCCCAATTATGGCGCAACAATAATCCTTCCCACGAACAACGAAATCGAAGCAGCAGATGCAAACGGCGAGAGACTTGTGGGCGTATATAATGGTTACGGATATGTTACGAGCGGAGATTTGTATGAAACCGCAAATAAGTTTTACAAATATACACGTGATTTGGAGGACTTCGAAGTTGAATACTTCCGTATGACGGTTGACGAGTTCACGAGACTTGTACATGACCGTAACAACAGACTGGAAGCGGGGACGCTTTCCGTTTCGGATGATTATTTTGTAAAGACCGTCAATGGTTTCGGATATGACCCGATGACAGGCACAACCGGTGTTCTCTATGCTGAAAACGTAGGCTTTTCCGAAGGCATTCTCAAGTGTAAGAACAGTGAAGGTCAGCTTGCGGCAATCGATATGATCATAATCGGCTTCGCGGATTGTTTCTCGGATATCGAGAGTGATGAAGCTTGTGATGTAATCAACGAATTCATTAATTCGGGTAAAGCTACACTTTTCACTCACGATACAACTTCGTATCATAACAAACCCGGTGCGGGCTGGGGATACAACATCAACAGGTATTTCAGAAACATTCTTAAACAGGATCGTTTTGACGTAACAACCTATGCCGGAAAAGAAGGTACCGAAGCTGCGGACAGACCGTACGCAACAGGCGGAAAGCAGGAGATTTCAAATCTTGCAAAGACAACCGTTGACGGAAAGAGTTACGTACTAAACCAAGGTTATACGAACGCCGCAATGTCCATGCAGGTCGGTCAGAATTTGTCGACTCATGTTACGAAGTCGAACGACGGACAGATTACAAGATATCCATATTTCATTCCGGATGAAATGACAGTGGCTCAGACTCACTCCCAGTACTATCAGATTGACTTCGAGGATGATGACATTGTCGTCTGGTATTCCATCAGCGACAGAAATATAGATAACTACAAGACACTTAACGATGTTCGAAACAACTATTACATTTACAATTGCGGAAACATCACGTACACGGGTGTCGGACACAGTGCTGCGTCACTTTCGGATTACGAAGCAAAACTGTTCGTTAATACGATGATTGCGGCATACAAGGCAATAACAACTCCTGCGGAGATGGAAATTACGAACAGTGATAAGTCCACATATTCCGAAGATAAGGAATATCTCTACGTGGATTATGACGAAACGATAGACCCTGAGGTATCCACTCCCATCGGAAGTGAAATTATTACAAAGGGGTCGGATTACTTTAAGCGTGTATACTTTACGGTGAACAGCTATTCCATCGTGCTTAACAAGACGCTTACTGTTCATTTCTATCCTGTTGTTTCCGATGATGACGGAACGAAGGTTTACAGAGAATTCCCTATGGACCTTCAGGTTTATGAGTACGATCCGGACGATCCCAAAAATGAGGCAAAGTGGAAACTGCTTTCAAATGAGGCTCCTTTTAACTACGAAACTCAGGATGGCAACGGACGTGACGTCATTATTCCGATGAAGGGACCGAAGGTAACTTCGGGAAACAACTACTTTGTTGATGTTCCTCTTTCGGATGATTACTTCGAAACTTTGTTTGCAAACGGAGCTGTTACAGGTGTAACACCTAAAAAGCCTTCTGATTTCCCGGGCGGTATTTATTCCGAAATACTTCCGGACAATTGGAATGAGTTCGGACTTGATTCAAACAGTCGTTTTGAGGTGAGACTTGATATCCTTATGCGCTACGGAAAGAAGCAAAGCGATAATAAACCTCT
This sequence comes from Lachnospiraceae bacterium, assembly GCA_045598045.1. Taxonomy (GTDB): domain Bacteria; phylum Bacillota; class Clostridia; order Lachnospirales; family Lachnospiraceae; genus RGIG3528. Next base: position 19,386 of record JAZLLG010000072.1, read on the forward strand.
TTCCAATTCAAAGGGTGTTGTGTTTACGAGAAGAGGAATGTTTGACATAGACTGATGCGACTGCTTCGCTGACAACTGATTTGTCTTGACAAAAAAAGTAATAAAGACTAAACTACAACATACAAAAAGATACTCGAGAGGGAGTAGTAGCGTGGTGACACGTGGTAAGTCAACAATCTCGGCTCAGGCCTGGCTTATCTTAAATAACGAGACTCGTGCAAAGCTTTAAAAGCTTTGTTCGAGTCTTTTTGAATACAGATAAGCATCCGCATAAGAAATGCGGAGTGTACAGGAGGTTTGCATGATATATGCACTTATTCTTTTTATTGTAACATATGTTTTGATGCTTATTTTTGATAAGTATCGCCCTTACATAGCTATCGGATCGGCTATCATCTTTATTGCGACGGGTATGTTGCCTTTCAAAGCAATACCCGACAGCACGGATATTGCGTCGGATCTTAATGTTATTCTTATGATTGCGGGAACAATGGGGCTTGTAGCTCTTTTCTCGGAGAGTAAAATGCCCGACAGACTTGCCGACATTCTTATCGACAAGATGCCGAATGTTAAATGGGCAATAGTAGCACTTGCATTGTTCGCAGGTGTCATCTCCGCATTTGTTGATAATGTCTCAACGGTGCTTATGATAGCTCCGGTTGCTTTGGTTATTGCGAAGAAACTTAAGATTAATCCGATTCCCATGATTATCGCGATTGCGGTTTCTTCAAACCTTCAGGGCGCAGCAACGCTCGTAGGCGATACAACGGCTATCATGCTCGGTTCATATGCGAATATGAATTTCATGAATTTCTTCTGGTATGAAGGAAAGCTTTCCATTTTCTTCGCGGTTGAGCTTGGCGCTGTTCTTTCTGCACTGATTCTTCTCGTTATGTTCAGAAAAGAGTCTGCAAAGCTTCCCAAGCAGGAAAAAACCGTTGTTAAGGATTACGTGCCCACATGGCTTCTTTGCGGAGCTGTTGTTCTACTCATTGTTGCATCGTTTATTCCCGTTGATCTCCCTGAAACAATTAACGGAATAATTTGTTGCTCGATGTTTGTTGTCGGTATCATTTACACACTTATTAAGCGCAAAGGTGAAGCGAAGACGGTTATTGTCAATGCTCTTAAGGAAATCGACTTTAATACCATCGGTCTTCTGTTCGGCCTCTTCCTTGTAATTGCGGGCATTAACAATATGGGTGTCATCGACAAGGCAGCTGAGCTCCTTGCAGGTATCGGCGGAGACAATGTATTTGTTCTTTATACTGTCATCGTATGGGGCAGCGTGCTTATTTCAGCATTTATCGATAACATTCCTTACGTGGCAACGATGCTTCCGGTTATTGCAGGTCTGGCGGTAAAGCTTAACATCAATCCTACGGTGCTTTATTTCGGTCTTCTTTCGGGTGCAACACTCGGAGGCAACCTTACTCCTATCGGTGCTTCGGCAAACATTACAGGCATCAATCTCCTTCGTAAGGAAGGCTGCGATGTCAAGAACAGTGATTTCTTTAAAATCGGTATACCGTTCACACTTGCTGCAATCATTCCGGCTTACATTTACATCTGGCTTGTATATGGAATCTGATTGTAATGACGGACAATATCTGAACAAAACGAAAAAATGCCCTGCGGTAATTCATGCCGCAGGACTTTCGTAACTAATGCGAGTTATTTTCGAAGTACTTCAACAATCAGAATGATGATGAGAGCGATGGCAATGCCGATGGAATCAATGAGCACGTCCGTAATGCAGCCGTAACGTCCGGGAACGTAGTATTGATGAAGCTCATCACATGCAGAAAAAATGACTGTTGCGATGCCCGTGAAATAGAGAAGCGCGGGCAGAGGCATTTCAGACTCTTTGGAGCGATGATACTTTAGCTTTCTTTGCTTTGAAAGAGCGAAAACACTTGTTTCCGTAGCAAGGAGATAACGCTCCTTTGAACTGTAGACTTTTATCGGGAAACACACCGTGAATGTAAGTATCAGATATTCTGTGACGTGGGCTCCCTTACGAATAATGGGGTGAATGAAGTCTATAGCCGAAGCCGTCTGTTCGGGAAAAAGTGTGCGCCGGAAGACAGTGCTCCAGACGTTGACAAGCCATTCACATATTTTTTGCGAAAGACCTCCGGAAGTTCCGCCGTTCTGGGCAGAAAACATAAATATGATGAACAGCATCAGGAGGACGGGAATCGGCGATATTATTTTTTTAAACAAATTTCTTCTCATCGTACGGTCCTGAATGAAAATGCCAAAAAGTTGTATGGTTTCATTCTATCATAACTGTTTTCACAATTCTACTGAATTATTCTGAAAATGTATTCTGCCTTTACTTTTCCATAAAGGGTGATATAATTGTCAAAAACATTTGTAGGTGGAAAGAGGCACTGTATGGCATTCGGCAATTTTTCAAATATGGGAGACGCACTTAAGCTTATGGGTGCGTGGAACAAATTTAAAGCGAACCATCCCAAATTTCCTGCATTTCTTCAGGCGGTTAGGGCGCGCGGCTTCAAGGAAGACATGATAATCGAAGTCATCATCACTGAGCCCGATGGAGAAAAGATCGAGACAAGTCTTAAGGTTAAGCCGGATGACGTGGCACTTCTCGAGGAATTAAAGAATGCTGCTGCAAAGCGCGAACAGTAACAGGGGGATAATATGCACATTACATTAACAGGTAATCTCGGAAGCGGTAAATCAACACTCAGCAAAATTTTCGAGAAAGCTTATGGCTATGAAATCTATTCAACAGGACGTGTAATTCGTGAACTTGCCGAAGAAAGAGGCATCACGGTTCTTGAAATGAACAAGCTGATGAGCGAGGACAGCCAATACGATCATATGATTGACGATCGTTCGGCACAGATTTCCCGTGACCGTCAGGAAGATAACATTTTCTATGATTCCAGACTTGCATGGCATTTTGTCGGAAAAGCATTCAGAGTATTCCTTTCGGTTTCCCTTGATACTTCCGTACAGCGTATTATGGGGGACAATCGTGGAAGTGTTGAATCCTTCAAGTCTGCTGATGAGTGCAAAGCATCCATTATTGCACGTGTAGAAGAAGAGGAAAAACGCTACAAAGAACTCTACAACATCGATTATTTTGATTTTACAAACTACAATCTTGTCCTTGATGCATCCTTCTGCCTTCCCGAAGTGCTTGCACCGCTTATGTATCTTGAGGCTGAAAGATACTACAAAGCAATGGACAACGGTGAGGATTACACACGCCTCCTTATAAGCAAAGAGCGTGGCCTTGAAGATTTCAAAGATGTTCTTGAAAAGGCATCACAAAAATATGAAATCGTAAACTTCTTCGGACATGATTTTTACGTAATTACAATCAGACGATAAATAAATTATGCAGGCTCCGTGTATGCGGGCCTGTTTTTTTGTGCATGCTCTCTCGATGACGTGCTCGCACGTAATCGGGTAGGAGTCGGCCTGTTCGATTATTCTCCAAACTTTTACATTGAGAAACACAGCGAATTGTGCTTTAATGACATTGACAGCATATTGCGAAGCAATTCGCGAGTACTTATGAAGGAGGTATTGTTATGTTTAAATTTTGGGGTGACGGTTCACAGACAGCTAAAAATCTTGTGGACAGCGTAGTTGTACGCAGCACGGAAAACTTCAACTGGACGTTTATATTTATTCTTGCGGTTGTTTTCTATGTTTATTGGTCTGAGATTAACAAAAAGAATTTCAAGGCAGTCTATGCGGGACTTGCTCTTTACGGTGTGCATTGGCTTTATGAAATTGCAAATGCCATTGTCGGGCATTTCTTCGGATATCCTTTCTGGACCGTAAGCAACAAATCAACTACGTTTATTCTTCTTATTGGTGTTTGCTGGGAACTTTCCATGATGTTTGCCCTTGCAGGAATTATTTCCTACAAGATGCTTCCCGAAGATACAAGCAGGCGTTACTTTGCAAAGAACGGAAAGAAGGGAATAAGCTGTAAGCTCGTGGGTGCTCTTGAAATGGCACTTCTCTTCGCCCTTTTTGAATCTTTCCTTGCCGGTACATCCAACAACTCGTTTATCTGGGTTTACAAATGGTGGGGTGTGCTTCCTGTATTTATTACGACATACGTTCCTTTCTTCCTTGCATCCAACTTCGTTCCGGATATGGAGCCTAAAAAGCGTACACGCTTTCTTGTAATTGAGTGGGGGCTTGTTGCTGTTCTTCTTGCAGTGCTGATTCCTCTCGGAATTATCTGATTAAAATGTGTCGTATGCGAAGCCCCGCTGTTTATCGACAGTGGGGACTTCGTTTATCAGGCATAAAGAAATACGGCTGTGAGGGGAAAAATGAAAAAAATAAATGAGAAAATAGAATATCTTCCGGCAAGTGAGGAGCCGCTTTCGGCGGATGTCATACTTGTTCATGGTGACAGTGCCGACTGGATTTTTGACGTCGGTGCCTGTGATGAAGCTTTTGAACTAATACAGGGATTACGGGGAAAACGTAATGTTGTGTTATCGCACTTTCATGCAGACCATTCCTCCAATTTACGTCGTATTTGTTATGACAAGCTTTATTGTGGGGATTTTGCGGCGAAGAAATACGTTGATGCAACAGGTGTCACATCGAATTTCGAATTTGATGATGGCGTGAAGATTACGCTTTTTCCGATACCAAGTACACATGCAAAAGGGTCTGTCGGAATGCTTGTGGACGGCACGTACGCATTCCTCGGTGACGCGACGTATTGTTCCGTCATTAATGACAAGCCATGCTACAACGCAGGCCTTTTGCAGGCATTGATCAAAACTCTTGAGAAATTGGAAACCAAGTATTTTTGCCTTAGTCATGAAACAGATTTCATAAAAGAAAAGGATGAGGTGCTTTCCGAACTGAAGTCGATTTACAAAACACGTGATCCTCATGAAACGTACATTTACATAGAAAGAGACTGAATAATCAATTCTATCTGCCTTTGATCGAGCGGACGTTCGGAGGTTTCGCAGGTGAGAAAGAGGTCTATGCCCGGAAGGATACCGTTGCTTATGTACAGCTGCAGCTTACGGAGAGTTTCTTCTCTGTACTCGCTTTTGTCGAGAAGGCCGAGATGTTCCCAATACTTTATTTCGTGAGTGTTCGGGTCCTGAATTGTAAAGTCGGGGAAAATTGTATGATTTCCGAGCTTAAGCTCACATTCATAGCGAAATGGAATGTGCGCCGAATATAATGCATTTGCAATTAGTGCTTCGGATTTTGATCTTACTATGCAACCCTTGGCAGCTTTGATTTTCAGGTGTTCGGGGTGAGATGTGCTGTGAACGTAAGGCTGGTTTTCCCAGTCTGAAAATGTGTTGTTCAGAAGCTCCGCATACGGAGAACTTCCGTATTTTTGGTTTACCGCATTTATCTGATTTGTTATTGTGTGAATCATATCATTTGCATCCGACAGCTTTTCATAAAGTGCAAGCAGTTCGGAATAGAAGTTTTGGAGAGCAAGCTGCCTGGCTTTCTCTATATTTGATTTTGGAATGTATTTTTTGGTATTGTTACCTGATTGATACCACTTTACATACTTCCCGGTGCAGGAGTGAATGAGCTTCCCACCGGGAAGTTTTTTTATGCAAGAGGATAGATATTCTTTACGTGCTTGAAGGGGCGATTTCATGAAGTTCTCCTTTGAATAATTTGATGAGTATAGATGAATGAGAGAAGGTGGATGCATGAAAGGTATCATGGAAATTGAGTTAGTACAAGAGGTTTGAAAAAAGTTTGTGAAAGCCGCACAAAATGGGAGGGGCGTTTTTGTTGAACATTACTTCGAATCGGGCGAAATTTAGGTACAAAATGTTGGAATGCATACTTTTGTACCTAATTCCTGTTGGGGGTTAGGCATAAAGGCTGGGAAAATGCTTTATGTACCTAATTCGCGGCGAAATTTAGGTACAAACATTAGTTTTCGCCGCGTCATGCCTAATAGTTAGGTACATAGAAGCAGCAAAGATGATTTGTACCTAATTTTTAGGTACAAGCGAGCTCGTTACGGATTTTGTGCCTAATTTGTCGTGAAATTTAGGCATGACGCGGCCGAAAACATTATTTGTACCTAATCATCGCCGCGGGTTAGGCATGACGCGGCCGAAAACATCGTCTGTACCTAATCATCGCCGCGGGTCAGAGACATTACATTAAGCAAATCTTATCAATGCGATTAGAAATGAACGTTTTACAAAAGTATATGCTTTGCTTATAATCCGAAACCGTGGAAGACAAAAAGACTTCCCAAAATAAATATATGTGCGCACCCGGAAAGAACGGAGTGTGATGGAGGATCAAATGAAAAAGTTTTTATGTATCATGTTAGCATGCGTTATGGTGCTTTCAATGGCTGCATGCGGCGGCACGAAGGCAGACGCAGATTTCAAGCTCGGTGTTATTCTTCTTCACGATGAAGCATCAACATATGACTTAAACTTCATCAACGGCGTTAAGGACGCTCAGAAGGCTCTCGGCCTCTCAGATTCACAGGTTATCATTAAGAGAAACATTGAAGAAGGTCAGGCTTGCTACGAAGCAGCTGCAGACCTCGTTGACCAGGGTTGTAACGTAATCTTCGCAGATTCCTTCGGTCATGAAACATACCTCTTACAGGCTGCTAAAGAATTCAAGGACGTAGAGTTCTGCCATGCTACAGGTACAATGGCTCATACAGAGAAGCTTGACAACTTCCACAATGCATTCGCATCAATCTACGAAGGCAGATACCTTGCAGGTGTTGCTGCAGGTCTCAAGCTTAAAGAAATGATGGCTGCTGATTCTTCAGTAAAGCCCCACATCGGTTATGTTGGTGCATTCACATATGCAGAAGTTATTTCCGGTTATACATCATTTTACCTTGGCGTTAAGTCAATCGTTCCCGAAGTTGTAATGGACGTTCAGTTCACAGGTTCATGGTACGATGAAATCGAAGAGAAGAACGCAGCAGCAGCTCTTATCGACAACGGTTGCGTACTCATCTCCCAGCATGCTGACTCCATGGGTGCTCCTTCTGTTTGCGAAGAGAGAAACGTTCCCAACGTATCTTACAACGGATCCACACAGGATGCCTGCCCCAACACATTCATCGTTTCCTCAAGAATTGACTGGGCTCCTTACTTCAAGTACATTTGCGAGCAGTCAATGGCAGGTAAGAAGATTGATACAGACTGGACAGGAACAATCGCTACAGGTTCCGTAGTTCTTACAGATGTTAACACAAAGGCTGCAGCAGCAGGCACAGCCGAGAAGATCGAAGAGGTTAAGAAGGGTCTTCTTGACGGATCTGTCAAGGTATTTGACACAGCAAACTTCACAGTCGGCGGTGCAGCAATTTCTTCTTACGTAGCTGACGTTGACACAGATGCTGATTATACAAAAGACACAGAAGCTGTTAAGGATGGTTTCTTCCATGAATCCGAATACCGTTCAGCTCCTTACTTCGATGTAGCAGTTGATGGCATCACATGCCTCAACGCGAAGTATTGATTTCGCTTTTCCCCTAACCCCTACATATATTTTCAATCAGGCGGAGCTTGTTTAACTGCTCCGCCTAATTGACTTTTTAAGGGGGCTGACATATAATCCGAATATCTTTTGTAGGGTAGGTTTCGTAAAAATCGGAGGGCTCATATGAGCACAAATACTGCCATTGAACTGAAACACATAACAAAGCGCTTCGGCTCTGTCGTTGCGAATTATGATGTTTCTCTTGAAATAAAAAAAGGTGAGATTCTTTCCATTCTCGGTGAAAACGGCTGCGGAAAAACAACCCTTATGAATATGATCGCCGGAATATACTTCCCTGATGAAGGCGAGATTCTTGTTGACGGCGAGCCTGTCGTCATTCGTTCCCCCAAAGATGCATTTAAGTACAAGATTGGTATGGTTCACCAGCACTTTAAGCTTGTGGACATATTTACCGCGGCTGAAAATATCGTGCTTGGTGATACCGAGGACAAACATTACAAGCCTGCCGCTGTAAATGCCAAGGTTAAAAGCATTGCGGACAAATATGGATTTAAACTTGATCCGAAAAAGAAAATATATGAAATGTCTGTTTCCGAAAAACAGACTGTTGAAATAATAAAGGTTCTTTACAGAAACGCTGACATCCTCATCCTTGATGAGCCTACGGCCGTGCTTACTCCCCAGGAGACGGAGATGCTCTTCAAGGTGCTTCGTAATATGCGCGCCGACGGCAAATCCATAATTATTATTACTCATAAGCTGCATGAGGTACTTGAGATTTCCGACAGAGTAGCAGTGCTCAGAAAAGGCGAACATATTGCCACTGTTGCGACAAAGAATGCTTCGGAAGCCTCACTGACGGAAATGATGGTGGGCATGAAGGTTCAGCTGAACATAAACAGAAGTGAGCCGGTGAACCCTGTTACAAGACTTAAAGTAATTGGCCTTTCTGCAACGGATAAGGATGGCGTAAAGGTTTTGGATGACATTAATTTCGAAGCAAAGAGCGGAGAAATTCTTGGTATCGCAGGTATTGCAGGAAGCGGACAAAGAGAGCTTCTCGAAGCCATAGCGGGTCTGCAGCCGCTTGATTCCGGTGAAATCGATTACAACAATCCCAAAACAGGGGATATCGTCGATCTCCGCAACAAGACGCCTCTTCAGATTCGAAATCTTGGTGTTCGTCTTTCTTTCGTACCGGAAGACCGCCTCGGTATGGGCCTTGTAGGAAATATGGACATTACCGACAATATGATGCTCAGAAGTTATCGTATCGGCAAATCGCTCTTTGTTGACAGAGAAAAGCCAAAGTCACTTGCAGAAGAAATCATCGATGAACTTCAGGTTAATACACCCGGTACAAGCACTCCTGTAAGACGTCTTTCGGGCGGTAATGTCCAAAAGGTTCTTGTAGGACGTGAGATTTCAGCTGCACCCAGAGTACTTATGGTTGCTTACCCCGTTCGTGGTTTGGATATTAACTCTTCATACACAATATACAATCTTCTCAATGCACAAAAGGAAAAGGGGGTATCCGTTATCTTCGTAGGTGAGGATCTGGACGTCCTTCTTGAACTGTGCGACCGAATACTTGTAATTAACTCCGGACGTATAACCGGAATATGTGACGGCAGAACAACAACGAAGGAAGAGGTCGGTCTCCTTATGACCAAATCCGACAGGCAAGGAAAGGAGACTGAAAATGAGTAAGAATAATGAAAAAGAAAAACAGCCTCTCTTTCACGTAACCAAAAGAGATGAAATGCCCGTGGCAGAAGCAATCGGAATCCGCGTTGCCGCAGTTGCACTGGCACTTCTTGTAAGTATGATTCTTTCCTACATCCTTATTGGCATAAACCCGGGAAAGATGCTTGTTTCGCTGACTACAGGGTCCTTCGGCAGTAAACGCCGCATCTGGAAGTTTTTTAAGGATCTCGCAGTTCTTCTTTGCATTTCGTTGGCTGTTACTCCCGCTTTCCGTATGAAATTCTGGAATATCGGTGCCGAGGGGCAGACTCTTATGGGGGCTCTCGCTTCCGTTGCCTGCATAATTAACTTCGGCGGAAAGATGCCTGAACCGGTGCTTGTTCTTCTTATGCTGGCGGCAGGTGTTGCTGCGGGCGCCGTGTGGGGGCTTATTCCTGCTGTTTTTAAAGCAATATGGGACACCAATGAGACGCTTTTCACGCTTATGATGAACTACATTGCAACCTTCATCGTTTCATACTTTCTTATGAAGTGGACACCAAGCGGTTCGTCAACATTGGGAAGTCTTCAATACGGACATATGGCTTCCTTTGTACATGCCTATTTCCCGTTAATCCTTATTGTTGCAATACTCACAATTGTTGTTTTTATCTATCTGAACTATACCAAACACGGCTATGAGATTTCGGTTGTAGGTGAAAGCCGAAAGACCGCACTTTACATTGGTATAAACGTACGCAAGGTTATCATTCGAACAATGGCATTTTCAGGTGCTTTGTGTGGCTTTGCCGGCTTCCTCATCGTTGCTGCACTGGATCATTCCATAACAACGGCTTCCGTTGGCGGACAGGGCTTCACGGCTATCATGGTTTCATGGCTTGCAAAGTTTAATCCCCTCATTATGGTTGTTACATCAGCACTTATTACATTCCTTAATCAGGGCGCTTCGCAGATTTCAACGGACTTCAACATCGATTCGGCATTCCCGGACATCATTGTGGGAATCATCATCTTTTTCATAATCGGGTGTGAGTTCTTCATTTACTACAAAGTGAACTTCAGACATAACGGAAAGGAGGCAAAGTAATGAGTATAGTCAATTATCTCCTTTCGGCTTTTTCAATAGGAATCATTTTCCTTCTTGGAGCAACCGGTGAAATAATCACCGAAAAGGTCGGACACCTGAATCTTGGTATCCCCGGCGTTATGAGTGTGGGCGCAGCGGGCGGATGTGTCGCATTACAGGCGATGTATCAGTACAGGGATACGCTTCCGGGATGGTTTATCGTTACGGTGGCGCTCCTTGCATGCTTCATCTGCGCAGGTCTTATGGGCTTTTTGTACAGCTTCCTTACGGTATCGCTTCATTCAAATCAGAATGTTACGGGTCTTGCGCTTACTACTTTTGGTGTAGGCATTACGAAATACATGATGTCAAAGCTTGCCAAGATTGGTGCACATGAGTATCTGTACGCGCTTGAATATTTCCGTCAGCCCTTTACAAAGAGCAATAATTCATTGAAATACTGTGGCATAATGACGTTTTTAGCCTTGATTATTGCAATTGCGGCGTCTGTGATTCTCTACAAAACAAAGGTTGGTCTTAACCTTCGTGCAGTCGGAGAAAGCGCAGGTACTGCCGATGCAGTCGGCATTAACGTTACAGGCTATAAATACGTGGCGACGATAATCGGCAGCGGCATCGCAGGCTTTGGCGGTCTCTATTACATTATGGACTACGCCGGCAGCCAGGAAGCGTACCTCTCCATTGAAGCACTTGGATGGCTTTCTGTTGCGCTTGTTATCTTCGCATTGTGGAAGCCGCTTATCTGTATTCTCGGATCCTTTGTGTTCGGCCTTTTATTTATAGCAAACGCTTATGCGTCCAGCATTCTCGGCATCACGCTTCCTATGACGCTGACACCTGTGCTTAAGCTTCTGCCTTACGTTGCAACAGTCGTTATTCTTGTTCTTACAAGTATAAGAAAACGCCGTGAAAATCAGCCTCCGGCAGGGCTTGGAATAACTTATTTCAGAGAGGAAAGATAATATGAAACTTCTTGAGCAGCAAATCAGGGAACACGGCATAGTTCGCGAGGGCAATATCCTTAAGGTTGATATGTTCCTGAATCATCAGATGGATGTTAAGCTCTTTTACGAGATGGGCAAAGAATGGAAGAAGCTTTTCAAGGAAAAGAACATTACGAAGATTCTTACAATCGAAGCTTCCGGTATCGGTATTGCCTGCGTTGCGGCTTTGAGCTTTGACAATGTTCCGGTTGTATTTGCAAAAAAGAGCCAGGGACTGAATATGGATTCAAGTGTATATTCCACAAAAGTCAACAGCTTTACGAAAAAGAAAACTTATGATGTTACTGTTTCAAAGAAGTATCTCTCTTCTGAGGACCATGTTTTGATTATCGATGATTTCCTTGCAAACGGCTGTGCCGTCAAAGGACTTATGGATATTATCAGGCAGGCCGGTGCCACTCTTGAAGGAGTTGGTATAGCTATAGAAAAGGGCTTTCAGGAAGGCGGACAGGAACTCAGAGACGAAGGCATTCAGGTTGAAAGTCTTGCAATTGTTGACGCTATGGACCCGGAAACAGGAAAGATTACATTCAGATAAATTTTACTGTATTTAAGTGATTTAATTAAAAATTAGCAATGTTTAACTTGCACTTATGCTAAAATTAGGGTAAATTTAGCAAAAAGTGCAAGTTTTTTTGAGGTGAAAACATTATGGCTAAAAAAGTGAAAATGGCGGATATAGCGGAAAGGCTGGGAATCAGTATAGTAACGGTTTCAAAGGCACTCGCGGGCCAGAAGGGCGTGAGCGATGAACTGAAAACGAAGATTATCAGCCTTGCATCGGAACTGGGCTATGAAAAGCCGGGAGACAAAAGTGAATCGTCAAAAAGCTATAACATCGGAGTAATTGTGCCGGAAGGATACATTACGAAATATGAGACGTTTTATTGGGAACTCTATCAGGAGATAAATACTGCGGCTGCACAGAACAACAGCTTTGTTCTCCTTGAGGTTGTTTCTTATGAAGATGAAAACAATAACCTCCCGCCGAAGCTTCTTAAAGAAAATAAGGTTAATGCGCTGATAGTTATGGGAGGAATCAAGACCGATTACCTTAAAATGATAAAAGCACATTATTCCACACCTCTTGTATTTCTTGATTTTTATGATTCAGAGGTCAAAGAGGATTCGGTTATTTCAAACAGCTTTTACGGGACCTATTCCATAACGAATTATCTGATAGACAAAGGACTTAAAAAGATTGCTTATGTCGGCACCGTCCTGGCAACAAAATCCATTACCGACCGATACTTCGGCTATCTTAAGGCGCTGACGGAAAACGGAATTGCCGTTAGGGAAGACTGGATTATTCCGGACAGAAATCTGGACAGACTTCAGTTTGTGGAAGTTCCTCTTCCGGAGGAGATGCCCGAGGCATTTGTATGTAACTGTGATATGACTGCCTCGTATCTTATAGATACTCTTTCAAAAAAAGGACTGCGTGTGCCGGAGGATGTTAAGGTTACGGGCTTTGATGATTTTATTCACCCGGGAGTATGTCCTGTGCAGCTTACCACTTATTCCGTAAACATGGAAGGAATGGCTGAATCGGCAATCAGAAACTGTTTAAGGAAGCTTAACGGTATAGAAACAAACAAGGGCCTTCATCTTATTGAGGGTAAATTAATTATCAGGGAGAGCACTCTATGAACATCAAATATTTGGAAGAAAGCAGACTTTTTAAGATGGATACCGAATCAACCAGCTATGTCATCGGCCTTGCAGACAGTGAAGGCTTTGTAGGACATGCCTATTATGGAGAAATGCTCCCCGATGAGGATGTGAGCTATCTCCTTCGCATTTTTGAGGGACCTCTTACTCCTGAAAAAAATGAACGCGACAGGCTGAGTTTTTATGACAGCTTTCCTTTTGAGTATCCTACGCACGGCATCGGAGATTTCAGAGAATCCGCACTTCGCGTTGAGGATGAGGAAGGACATTATTCAAATAAGCTCACATATAAATCCCACGAAATATATAAAGGGAAAAAAGGTCTTCCCGGAATGCCGGCAACATGGGGTGACGAAAAAGATTCTATGTCACTGGAAATTATGACGGAAGACAAGGAAGCAGGAATTGAGGTTACTCTTGTTTATTCCGTTTTTGACGGAATTGATGCAATAATCCGCAGCACAAAGATAACAAACAAGTCTTCAAAAACGGTTTACCTTACGAAGGCTGCATCTGCATCGCTTGATATGGACAACCGTGATTTCGATAAAATAAACCTTTACGGAACGTGGGCACGTGAACGACACATAAACAGGGTTCCGGTTGCGTACGGACTTCAGGGTATGTACTCAAAACGTGGTGAGCCCGGACATCAGGGACATCCATTTACCTGTCTGCTTGAAAAGAATGCAACTCAGACAGCCGGCGAAGTTTATGGTATGGATCTTATTTATTCGGGTAATTTCCGTACGGTTACGGATCGAAATCAGTTTGACAGTGTTCGACTTGTGACCGGAATCAACCCTGAAGACTTCAGATGGACACTTAACGACGGTGAAACGTTTGTAACACCCGAAGCCGTGCTTGTGTATTCAAACGAAGGCATAGGCGGAATGAGTCGTACGTTCCACGATCTTTACAGAGAGCATCTTATCCGTGGCTTTTATCGTGACAAAAAACGTCCCATTCTTATTAATAACTGGGAGGCAACATATTTTAATTTTGACGAGAAAAAGCTTATTGCCATCGCAGACGAAGCTTCAAAGCTTGGCATTGAAATGCTTGTTATGGATGATGGATGGTTTGGAAATCGTTCTGATGACAATTCGTCTCTCGGAGACTGGTTCGTCAATGAAGATAAGCTTAAAGGCGGGCTTAAGTTCCTTGTGGATGAAGTAAATAAACGTGGTATGAAGTTCGGTATCTGGTTTGAACCTGAAATGATCAGCCCTGTTTCAAAGCTGTATGAACAGCACCCGGAGTGGGCAATCCATGTGCCCGGAAGAAAGCCCGGGCTTGCACGAAACCAGATGGTGCTTGATTACACGCGTGAAGACGTTCGCGACTATGTTTACGGCATGATGAAAAAGGTACTTGAAAGTGCCAACATTGAGTATGTTAAGTGGGACATGAACAGACCGCTTTCCGATATAGGAAGTGCGGAGCTGCCTTCAGGACGACTTGGTGAATTTATGCACAGATATACGCTCGGAGTATATTCTGTTATGGAACGACTTGTATCTGATTTCCCGAAGCTCCTTCTTGAAAACTGCTCTGGTGGTGGCGCAAGATTTGATGCCGGAATGCTTTATTACGGCCCGCAAATCTGGTGCTCGGATGATGCCGATGCAATTGAACGACTTGTAATCCAGGAAGGTACTGAACTTATCTATCCGCTTTCAGCTATGGGAGCACATGTATCCGACTGCCCGAACCATATTGTGGGAAGAATGACTCCGTTTAAAACGCGTGGGCACGTGGCTTTGGCCGGAACATTCGGATATGAGCTTGATGTAACGCGTATACCTGAAGAAGACAGGAAAATGATTCCGGAACAGATTAAGATGTACCATAAGTACAACGATCTCGTCAGAACGGGTGATTACTATCGAATTGCATCCTATTCCGAAAACGGTAAATTTGATTGCTGGCAGGTCGTTTCAAAGGAGAAGACAGAGGCACTTGTGACATGCGTTCTTGCAAAACGCAGCCCGAATACGAGAAGCAGAAACATTAAATTACAGGGGCTTTCGGTTGAAAAGCAGTACCGCCTTTTGAACGAAGACGGAAGTGATTATGTAAACGGAATGGCAGAAGCCGGAAATTCACGTACCTATTCCGGCGCGACACTTATGAACGCGGGAATCAACATTTGCGAAGCGTGGGGAGACAATCAGTCCATGCTTATATACGTTAAGGAAATTTGATGAGAGGGTAAATTATGCGCTTTACATATTGTCCGCACTGCGGGTCAAAACTTATCGGAAAGGAAATCGGGGACGAAGGAATAATTCCTTTCTGCGAATCATGCAACATTCCACTTTGGGATATGTTCACAACAAGCATCATTACAGCGGTTATTAACGAATATAACGAAATAGCTTTGCTTAGACAGAATTACGTTTCTACAACGAACTATGTCTGCGTCGCAGGCGTAATGAAGCTTGGTGAGTCTGCGGAAGAGACAGTCATCCGCGAGGTAAAGGAAGAAATTTCCCAGGATGTGGAAAAGCTGGAGTTTATCAGCAGTTACCCGTATGCTAAAAAAGAAATGCTGATGCTCGGATATAAGTCTTATGTTAAAAAGAAGGATTTTGATCTTTCGGGTGAGGTGGATTCTGCGGAGTGGGTTCCGCTTGAAAAAGCATTGTCACTTCTCAGAGAAGGCGGAATCGCCTGGCAGCTTGTAAAAACCATTATTGAAAGACAATAAATACGTGAACACAAAGAACTTACTGAATGAAAAGACGTCCGTTTTTGCGGACGTCTTTTACGTTTTATTTTTAAAGAATGCCTGAAAGAGCATTATAAGCCAGCTCGAAGGCTTCAAAACCGCTGAGCTTCTTACCGTCTGTCAACAGCGTCTTTTTGTCTGTACCTTCCAACGAAGCAAATCCTCTGAAATCAGATAAGTGCGGTTCAAGGGAAAGATAACCGTTAAATCCGGAATGGTTCAAATCCTTCAGGATTTCTTTCACATTACCGTCGCCTGTGCCGGCGGGAACAACAGCACCGTTTTCCCATATGGCATCTTTAACGTGGATATAAGCTATGTACGGTTTTAACAGCTTATAGCCTTCCAACGTATTGTCCCGAACCTGAACAAAATTGGCAAAATCAAATATGGCTTTGAAGTGCTTCCCGTGGAAGGCGTCCAGTATTTTCTTACAGTCGATTGCTTTTTCGCCGTAAATGCCCTTTTCGTTTTCATGCAGAAGAACAACATCATTAGCTTTTGCGTAGTCATAGAATCTTCCAAGCCTTTCGAAAACTTCGTTTTCAAACTCTTTAAGAGGCCTGTCTTTTGGAATGTAAAAACTGAAAATGCGGATGTTTTCTGTTTCCATCAGGTGGGCTATCTCTACAGCTCTTTTAAAGCTTTCGAAATGAGGTTCAAAATCTTCCGTGATTCCGATTTTTCCTAATGGAGAACCTAGTGCGGAAAGTGAGATTCCGTTTTCATCAAGATATTTTTTTATTTGCATTACTTTTTCGGTGGTGTGAAAAATGAGATTATTACCATCCACACCACGCATTTCGATATGTGATATTCCAAGCTTTTTTACCGAGGCAACCTGAACTTCAAGTTCGTTTGCAATCTCGTCGGCAAAACCTGTTATTCTGTCTTTTATACTCATTACTTGCACCTCATGCTGTTTTATTAATATGTTCCGGCAGTGTCAAAAACGATGCCGGTATCCTGCTTTGCTTTGGAAGTTGCCCGTCGCTTATTAAGCTCCGAAAGAAAGAGGTCTTCATCAAAGGGAATGGTTACTGTTTCGTTTAGCCAGGAGGAAAGATACATTGCATTGGAGAGCGTCAACCCACGGATGCCTTCCATGCCGGAGGCAACCAATGGGTCACCGTAAAGAATATGATTTGCAAATGCTTTGAGAACACCGATATGTTGTTCATTCATACCATCGGTTTCCACCTGGATTTCGGTTGCCTCGGGAGCCTTAAAGCCTTCTTTTTCGGTCATGCAATGGAGCCTTTCGTTTTTGTCGAGCTTGTAGAACGTTAGTTTTCCGTATTCACAGATGATTTTGCCCATTTCAAAGGTCAGTTCGAGACGATTTGTGCCGGGGGCATCGGCAGTGGTGGTGACAAAAACTCCCGTGGCGCCGTTTTCGAATTCCATATAGGCGGTTACATCGTCTTCAACTTCGATGTTGTGCCATTTGGCTTCATGGCAGAAGGCACGGACTTTAACTGGTAGTCCGCAAAGCCATTGTAACAGATCGAGCTGATGCGGACACTGATTTAAAAGAACGCCGCCTCCTTCACCATCCCATGTTGCTTTCCAGCCGGCAGCGTCATAGTAGCTTTGATTGCGGTACCAGTCCGTAATAATCCAATTCATTCTTTTCATCCGGCCCAGTTCGCCGCTTTCAATCATTTCATGAAGCTTACGATAGGTGCAGTTGGTACGCTGATTAAACATAATGGCAAAGGTTTTGTCTGATTTTTCTGCCATGGCATTCATTTCACGAACTTGCTTTGTGTAAACACCTGCAGGTTTTTCGCTGAGTGCGTGTACACCGTGCTCGAGGGCGTAGATAACATACTCGGGGTGAAAATAATGCGGGGTGGCTATCAAAACCGCATCGCACATTCCGGAGTCAATGAGCTCTTTGCCATCTGAAAAAACCGCAACGTTCTCCGGGAGATTTTGCCTTGCCCAATCAAGTCTTGACTGCCTTATGTCTGCTACCGCTGAAATGATCATATTCGGGACATTTCCCTGTATAATACTCTGAACGTGGTTGGTGCCCATACCTCCGATTCCGATAACACCCAATCGTACCTGTTTCATTACTGATTCCTCTCTTTCCCGTTTTCTCTTGCACTGTCATATATTCGCATTGTTGTGTACAGCGTGTTGCGGACGCCGTTACAATCATTCCTGAAGTCTTGTCCGGTTTGCAGACATGAGTAAAAGTCTTTTATACATGACACATGCCCGTTGCCCCAATAGCTTTTTCCGATTCCCTTTTCGGTGGATTCACATAGAAGGCTTTTTGGTGGAAAATCTTTTTCCTGCACTTGAATCATATTGCCTGTTAAGGTTGCGCGACCATTCTCAAAGGTAAGCTCCAAAATTGTCGGCGCGTCTGTTATATAGGCTGTTGTTGCATAAAAGCATGCACGTTTTCCATTATCGAACGTCATCCAGGCTTCGATGGTATCCTCAACCTCAGCAACGCTTTTTAAATGATGATTTTGCATTGATGCTTCAACTGTTTGCGGAGCCCCGAGATATCTGAGGAGCAGATCCAAAGAGTGAATTGCCTGATTAATAAGGGCTCCGCCGCCTTCTTTTTCAAGGCTTCCGTGCCAATCATCGGAATAGTACCGGGCGTCTCGTTTCCATGTTACAAAAGCTCTTGCTCCGATAACTTCGCCAAGATGTTTCTGCACTACGATACGGTCAAGCTCGAGTGTTGAAGGATTGTACCTGTTTTGAAAACAGAAACCTATGCGGCCTTTTGAGTTCGAAGCAATTGAATACAAGGAGTCAAATTCCTCTTTTGAAATGGCAGGCGGCTTTTCTATAAAAACCGATATGTTACGTTTGAGCGCTTCAATGGCCATCGGCACGTGTAAATAATGCGGTGTGCATATATGAACCACATCCGGCTTTACGCTTTCCAGCATTTCGATATAATCGCAAAAAACGGCTGCATTACCATCGGTATATTTTACGGACATTGTTTGTGCTTTGTCCCGGTTACAGTCTGAAAATGCTGCTATTTCCACAGATTCCATATGCTGTAATGCATAGACGTGGACTTGCGCAATATTGCCGCATCCGATAATCCCCACACGCATAAAGTGCTCTCCTTCAAAGATGTAAAATACTTTGTATCAATATTGTAAAATACAAAAAGAAATTATAATATGTACATATAATACTGAAAATATGTAATTTAACGACCATATCTTGAAAGGAAAAAGAGTCAGGATGAAAGAAAAGAATCCATATTATGTTATTAACGAGCCGTATGAATTGTTTTATAAGAACGGAACAACGGAGTATCCTGTAGGTGCGCATACGCATAATAAAGCGGAGATATATCTTACATTGACTGAACTCCCGGATGCTTTGTTGAATACAACCGTCTCAAAAATACCTCGCGGAACACTTATTCTGATTCCGCCGTTCTGCGTACATCAGCTGTATCATGAAAAAAATGTACGTTATGAGCGGTACATTCTGAATTTGGATACCAAGTGGCTTGAAGATGTTGTCTTCAAAAGTCTTGAACTTACGGAATGCCTGAAACAATCGGCAACCCCGACATTGTTAACGCTCTCTGAAAAGCAATTGGACATGATTACCGAAACCATGCAGAAGGTGATAACGGATATTCCGAAAAAAGATCTGAGGAGTACGGCAGAATTTCTTAATCTGCTGGCACTAATTGAGGAAGCGGTACATCACGCCCGGAGCAACGCAGCCGATTCGGGTATACCGGTTACGAAATCACAAAAAACCGTAAGCGAAATAATAGCCTATATAAATGAACACATAGAA
This sequence comes from Lachnospiraceae bacterium, assembly GCA_045598045.1. GTDB lineage: Bacteria > Bacillota > Clostridia > Lachnospirales > Lachnospiraceae > RGIG3528. Next base: position 38,881 of record JAZLLG010000072.1, read on the forward strand.
AGCAATATATCCCTGACGGATATCGAAGCACATTTTTATCTGAACAAGGATTATATCTCCCGACTGTTTGCTAAACATACGCATACATCGGTAGGACATTACATCGTCATACAGCGCATAGCAAAGGCGCAGGAGTATCTTGGCGAAGGCTATACGGTATCGCAGGTAAGCGATACTCTTGGATTTTCAAGTTATGCATATTTCTTTAAGACGTTTAAGAAGATAACCGGTATATCACCGAGTCAATACAGAAAAAATCTTCTTCAATATACTGACATGCACTAAAGGTTCGCAGCCGTGGCAGACATATTTCTCCTACGGTTGCGATTTTTTCGTGCGAATAACGACTATCATATCGGCTGACTGCGAGCTTACTTATGAGAAATTCATCATAATGTTGGCATGGTAAAACGATTTAGTTAATATGATTAGCTAAAATTATGTAAATTTAGCTTAAATTTAGCTAATTATGTGTTGAACGGCGGATTTTTTATGTATATAATGCACAAAAAGAAGGAACAGATATTGGCGAATGTGTACAAAAACGATGAAGAAACAATTAAAATCATGCTTTATTTAACAAATATCAAGCTAAAAATCAAGCTAAATCGATAATACATATTACGGCGGTGAATACTTATGAAAATATATGACGAATTTAAAAATCATCTGGAAAGAAAGCTGATTCCTTTTTGGGAAAGGATGAAGGACGAAGAAAACGGCGGCTTCTACGGCTATATGGACGCCGGGCTCAGGATTTTACCGGAAGAGGAAAAAGGATGCATATTGAACAGTCGCATTCTTTGGTTCTTTTCAAACGCCTATATGGTACTTGGAAACGAAGAACTGAAGGACTACGCCGAACATGCCTATTTATTTCTCAGAGACAAGTGCATTGACAAAGAAAACGGCGGTGTGTTCTGGTCTCTTGACTACAAAGGCAATCCTCTTGATACGACAAAACATACATATAATCAGGCGTTTGCCATATATGCTCTTTCAAGCTATTTCGATGCGTTTGGTGATGAAGAAGCTCTCGGGCTTGCATGCAAACTGCACGGAGTAATTGAAACGAAATGTAAAGACCGGTACGGATACAAGGAAGCACAGAGCGCCGGATTCACGTGTGTTCCGAATGATAAACTTTCGGAAAACGGAGTTATGGCCGACAGAACGATGAATACATTGCTTCATGTGTTTGAGGCATATTCGGAGCTCCTTCGGGTTGGAAAGAAATACAACCGGAAGGACATTATCGAAAGCACTGCAAATGAGCTGAAAAGTATTCTGAAAACGATAAAAACAAAGATTTACAATCCGGAAAAAAAGAGACAGGAAGTGTTCTTTGATAACGATATGAACTCGCTCATAGACCTTCATTCTTATGGACATGATATTGAAACAGCCTGGCTTTTGGACAGAGGACTTGAGATACTTGATAATGAAGTGTATACGCAGATGCTCGGTCCGATAAGCGAAACGCTTGAAAATACAATAATCAACACTGCCTACAACAATCATTCTCTCGACAATGAATGTGAGAAAGGAATTGTTAACGAGTGGCGTATATGGTGGGTTCAGGCAGAAGCCGTTGTAGGGTTCTATAATGCCTTCATGAAACGACAAAACACAAACCCCGCACAGGCAGAAAGATTTAAAACTGCCGCACTGGATATATGGGAGTTCATACAAAAAAGCCAGACGGACAAGAGGGCCGGGGGCGAATGGTTCTGGCGAGTAGACAAAAGCGGAGAGCCGGATCCCGAGAAGCCCGTTGTTGAACCATGGAAATGCCCTTACCATAACGGACGAATGTGCATGGAAATGATGCGAAGAACAAAATGACAGAAAGGAATACAAGATGATTCACGAGAGATATTACGTAGAACTTGAAAAGCAGGAAAAACTTATTAATCGTCCAAACAACGTTAATAAGGATTTTTATAACGGTATTTTTGAACGCTATGAACATCCGGTTCTTACAAGAGAACATGCACCTGTTATTTGGCGATATGACGTAAGCAAGGAAACGAATCCGTTCTTTATGGAGCGTCTCGGAATCAATGCGGTAATGAATTCCGGTGCCATTAAGCTTAACGGCAAGTACATCCTTGTTGCCCGCGTCGAAGGAGCAGACAGAAAGTCATTCTTTGCGGTTGCCGAAAGTGACAGCCCGACGGAAGGATTCCGGTTCAGGGATATGCCGGTTGTTCTTCCCGACACATGTCCGGAAGAAACAAACGTATACGATATGCGGCTTACACAGCACGAAGATGGCTGGATTTACGGAGTGTTCTGTTCGGAAAGCAAGGATACCGCTTCTGCGGATCTCTCTGCAGCGGTTGCAGCGGCAGGCATTGTGAGGACAAAGGATCTTGTGAACTGGGAAAGACTCCCGAATCTCGTTACACTTCATTCACCTCAGCAAAGGAATGTTGTTCTTCATCCTGAGTTTGTTGATGGAAAATATGCATTTTACACACGCCCTATGGACGATTTTATCGAAACAGGTTCAGGCGGCGGAATAGGCTTTGGGCTTTGCGAAGACATAACACATGCGGTAATAGACGAAGAAAAAATGACTTCGCTCAGAAAATACCACACCATTACTGAAGTAAAGAACGGTGCGGGCGCAGTGCCCATAAAGACCGACAAGGGCTGGATACATATCGCACATGGTGTAAGAAACACGGCGGCCGGCCTTCGTTACGTTATATACGCGTTTGCCACAGCTCTTGACGATCCTTCAAAAATAATTGCCGAGCCCGGTGGACTTCTTATAGGACCGCGAGGCGATGAACGTGTCGGAGACGTTTCAAACGTTACATTTACAAACGGAGCCATCGTTGATGACGATGGAAGAGTATACATTTACTACGCCTCAAGCGATACGAGACTTCATGTTGCGGCAACGGATCTGGAACGCCTTAAGGACTATGTATTTAATACTCCCGAAGACCCTCTTCGTTCACCTGACTGCGTGAAACAGAGAGTTGGCCTTATTGAAAAGAACTTGAAGGAGCTTGGGAAACAGGGGGAAAGATGAGAAGAATTTTAAAAGGATTGATATGGACAGCAGCATGTGTTGCAGTGGCAGCGGCGGTTTCGGCATTTTCGGGATGCGGCTATGACGGCCCTGCGGTTGTTACCGCTACACCTATGCCTTCCAACACGCCTTCTCCCACGGTTACTCCAACACCATACATTATGAAAACAATAGGTCGCTTTGAAGCGGAAGACGGAAAAATGAACGGTAACTGTCACGTTGTTGAGATAAAGGGCAGCAGGCAGATATCCGGAGAAGCGTATGTTGACGGCTTTGAGCAGGATGAAGATTACGTGACAATAAACGCCGAAATCCCCGAAGATGGGTTTTATGATCTTATTTTCAGGTTAAAAAGTAAAGGCGGAGAAAAAACGAATTTTGTCTACGTTGACGGTAATCATGTAGGCGACATCTACATTAAAAACGATCTTCTGAATGATGCTGTTGTCGGGCGTATTTATTTGTCTCACGGAACTCACGAGATTGAAGTACGTAAATCCTGGGGCTGGATATGCCTGGACTATTGTGAAATCACTACTGCAGCGCCTATCAGTGAGGGAACATATATGATAGCTAAGAAACTTTCCAATCCCAATGCATCTGACAATACAAAACGTCTGTTCAGTTATCTGGTTGACATTTACGGAAAGAACTTCCTTTCCGGGCAGGTGTGCGACGAAGGAATGTACGGCGGTGAAATACAGGTTATCAAAAATACAACCGGTAAAATGCCTGCAATTCTTTCCATGGACTTTATGAATTACACACCATCAAGACCGGATGGCGGACTCGGCCACACGGTTGAATTTGCGAAGCAGTGGGATGCGGCAGGGGGAATCGTTGAATTCCATTGGCATTGGACTGTGGGAGAGAAGTACTGGACTCCCGGGCCGTGGTACTCCACATTCTACACGGAAAAGACAAACTTCAGCCTGAAAAAAGCGTTGAACGGCCAGGACAAAGAAGGATACGAAATGCTTTTGAACGACATCGACTGTATTGCGAAACTTCTTAAACAGCTGGCAGATGAGGACATCCCCGTCATTTTCAGACCACTTCACGAAGCTTCCGGCGGATGGTTCTGGTGGGGCGCAAGCGGCGCTGAGGCATACAAAGAACTGTACATACTCCTTTATGACAAACTTACGAATGAGTATGGCCTTAACAATATCATCTGGCTTTGGAACGGCCAGGCAGCAGACTGGTATCCCGGTGACGAGTACTGTGACATTATGGGCACCGATATTTATCCCGGAGAAAAGGTCTACACCTCACAGGTTTCAAAATATCTTGAGGTTGCAGGATGGTCAGATGAACAGAAACCGGTTTACCTTTCCGAATGCGGATGCATCTTTGATCCTGAGCTTGCGGCAAGAGACGGAGCGTGGTGGGGATGCTGGTGCGTATGGTGCGGTGAATTCGTTAAGAATCCGACCTTTAACAAAATCAGTGAACAGTACACAGAAGCCTATATGATGAAAAAAGCTTACGACAGCGAATACGTAATCACTCTCGATGAGCTTCCGGATTTAAAAACATACCCTATGGAGTAGGACGATGAAAACTTTCAACGTTAAAAAAATAATAGCACTCGGTCTTGCCTTGCTGATGGCAATCTCTTTAATCCCGTCAACAGTAAGAATCATGGCAAAGACAGATAAATCCATGGAAGAATACGAGGATATTATTTCCACATACAACATAGGAGACGGAGTAAAGGCATATAACGACTATCTTGCAGGATATATGCAGGCATCACGGCCGAAGAATGCAATCGTTGCCGAAGCAGGTGACTTTGTAAGGTATGAGGAAGCAGGCTCTCCGGCTGCTCCCGCAATATATGAAGATTTTGACGGAAGAGCCGGGGCAAGCGTGCTTACAAGTGAAGACTCGCTCATTGAACTGGAAATCGATGTGAAGGAGGCAGGGCTTTACAGCATGTCTTTGGAATATTACCCGGTTGAAGGAAAAAGCTCAGACATTCAAAGAAGCATATTCATTGACGGCGAACTTCCTTTTAAGGAATTTTCCATCGTATCTTTTCCGAGAGTGTGGGAGAGCCACGTTGAGGAGAGCTACGTTGACGAAAACGGCGTAACCGTAAAAGTTTGGAAAGCTGACAATCAGGGCAATCAGGAAAAACCCGAAAGCGTTGAAATACCCGAGTGGCAGACACGATACACTTACGACTCAAACGGCTACATAAAAGAAGCATTAAGCGTTTATCTTTCTGCCGGAAAGCATACGGTCACACTTATGTCCGTGAGAGAGCCTATGCTCCTTGGAAGCATCAGGTTTGACAATGCTTCCGCACCGCTTCCTTACGAGACCGTCAAGGCAGACTGGGAAGCAAAAGGAGCAGTCGACTACAAGGGCGGTAACATCGTAATTGAAGGAGAATACGCTTCCAAAACATCTTCACAGATGCTTTATCCTCAGCAGGATCAGGCTTCCGCGCAGGTGAGTCCCGCAAGCCCGAAGGAACTTCTAAACAACATTATCGGCGGCAATTCGTGGAGACTTGTCGGCCAGTGGATTGAATGGAGCTTTATTGTTCCGGAAACCGGGCTGTACGAAATATCCATGCGTGACAAACAGAATTTCTCGCGAGGTGTTGAAGTATCAAGAAGAATAACCATTGACGGAGCAGTTCCGTTTGAGGAGCTTTCCGCCTACGGCTTCGGATACAAACAGGACTGGCGTGTTGATACGATTTCCGATCAAAACGGAACGCCTTATAAGTTCTTCCTTGAAAAAGGTGCGCATACAATCCGTATGGAAGTTGTTCTCGGAGACTTTGCCGAAATTGTCGGTGAAGTTCAGGAAGCACTTCAGCAGCTTAACGGTATTTACAGAGAAATAATCAAAATTACCGGTGTATCTCCGGATACAAACCGTGACTATGAAATTGAAGCAACACTTACGGACCTGACGTCCGAACTCATTGAAGCAAAGGCACTGGTGGATTCGGCGCTTTCAAAGCTTGAGATTGTTGCAGGAAGAAACTCGGATAAAAAGACCGTCCTTCTTACAATGAGCGACCAGCTCGAGGAACTCATCGAGGACAATGATTACGTTGTGCGTGTCCTCGGATCGTTTAAAACAAACATAAGAGCACTCGGAACATGGATTACCAATGTAATATCACAGCCTTTGGCAATTGACGCCATTTCCGTACACGCCCCCGGTGCAGATGCGGGTTTTGAAAAAGCAGGCTTCTTCAAGAAACTCGCACATGAAATTAACAGACTTTATTACTCCTTTGTAATTGATTACAACCGTATCGGAAATGTTTCTACGGATAAGGACGCAACGACCATTACTTTGTGGATAGGTTCCGGACGAGATCAGGCAAACGTAATCAAACAGCTTATCGATGAAAGCTTTACTCCCGAAACGGGGGTTTCGGTAAATGTTCAGCTTGTTGATATGAACACGTTGCTTAAGGCTTCACTTGTCGGAGAGGGGCCGGATGTTGCCATTCAGGTGGCGAGCACGAATACCCCCGCAGGCAGCGTTTTGTATACGGGAAACGACACACCGGTTAATTACGGCGTTCGTAACGCGGTGCTTGACATAACCCAATTCCCCGATTACCGCGAAGTGCTGGAGCGCTTCCCGGAAGCCGTTACAACGCAGTTTTCCTACGATGGAGCAATATATGCTCTTCCGGAAACAATAACCTTCCCGGTTATGTTCTATCGTAAGGATATTCTTGCCGAAATCGGACTTGAAGTTCCGGAAACATGGGACGAAGTAAAGGTGGCTATGACGGTGCTTGCAAAGAATCAGATGCAGTTCGGAATGTCTCCGAATGAGCAGCTTTTCGCTTCTCTGCTTTTCCAGAAAGGTGGTTCATATTACAACGAAAGCGGAACGGCATCGGCACTGGATACCGATGTTGCGGTTGATGTTTTCAAGTCATTCTGCAATTACTACACCGACTATAAACTCGATCGTGAACTTTCCTGTCAGGAACGTTTCCGTACAGGAGAATGCCCGATCATCATAGACGACTACACTTCCTACAACAACTTTGCGGTTTCTGCTCCCGATATTGCGGGTCTTTGGAGCTTTACACGTATTCCGGGAACATTACAGGAAGATGGAAGCGTGGACAGAACGGTAGCCTGCACAGGACTTGCTTCCATGATTATGGCAGACACCGAATACGCCGAAGAGTCATGGGAATTTATCAAGTGGTGGACTTCAGCTGACATTCAGACGCTTTACGGCCGTGAAATGGAGGCTCTTATGGGATCGTCCGCAAGAGTGCCTACCGCCAATTACGAAGCGTTTACGAATATGTCATGGCCTGTTTCGGATTTCAACGCTCTTAAGGAATCCATGCAGTGCGTTGAAGGCATACCTCAGGTTCCGGGCGGCTATTATACCTGGAGAAACGTAAACAACGCATTTTATTCCGTTGTTACGAATACGGACACATCTTCACCTCGTGAAGAACTTATGGACAAAGTAATCTATATTGACGCTGAAATACGCTACAAGATGGAAGAACTGGATATCGAAATACAAAAATAGGAGAAAATATGCTTAAGAATCTTTTTTACAGAATTAAAAAATCAAGAGCAAGCTATGCAATGCTGGCGCCGTATTTTATCCTTTTCACGTTTTTCACGATTATTCCGGTGCTCATGTCCATCGGTCTTTCCTTCACCTACTACAATATGCTGGAAATGCCGCAGTTTGTAGGGTGGAAAAACTATGTAAAGCTTTTCCTTGAGGATGACATCTTCATGATTTCCCTCAGAAATACCCTCATTCTTGCAGTAATAACAGGCCCGGTTTCATACCTTCTCTGCCTGCTTTTTGCATGGATAATCAACGAGTTTACAGGGTGGCTTCGAGCTTTTCTTACACTGATATTTTATGCTCCTTCCATTTGCGGAAATGCTTATGTCGTATGGAACCTTATTCTTTCCGGAGACCGTTACGGATACCTTAACGGTATTCTGATTAAGCTCGGCATTATGGATGAAGCGGTACAGTGGATGAAAACGGAGAAATATGTTCTTCCGATGCTTATCGTCGTGCAGCTCTGGCTGTCACTCGGAACGGGCTTTCTGTCCTTCATTGCAGGCCTTCAGACAGTAGACAAAACGCTTTACGAAGCGGCTGCTCTGGATGGCATCAAAAACCGCTGGCAGGAACTTTGGCACGTTACACTTCCTTCCATGAAACCCCAGCTCCTTTTCGGTGCCGTTATGCAGATTACAACAAGCTTTGCGATATGTGACGTAAGCACCCAGCTGGCGGGCAACCCTTCCGTAAACTATGCGGGAGCTACGGTCGTAACACATCTTCTCGACTATGGTACTGTCAGATTCGAAATGGGCTATGCTTCGGCAATTGCAACCGTGCTTTTCCTTCTTATGGTCGGCACCAATAAAATCATCCAGAAACTTATGGGAAGGGTTGGTGCGTAAATGGCTGAATACATAATCAAAAAGAAAAAACATGGAAAAATACTTGGTATTTTCCCGAGAAAAGAAAAGAAGCTTAACCGTTCAACAGCCGGAAATGCCATTCTGTTTACTTTAATGGCGATATGCGGTGTTGCAATGGCAATGCCTCTTGTAATGATCATAAACAACTGTCTGAAACCGCTTGACGAACTCTTTCAGTTCCCACCCAAGATTTTCGTCAGGAACCCAACTTTTGAAAACTTTTCGGATTTGTTTGTGCTTGTAAATGATTCATGGGTTCCTTTTGCGAGATACATCCTTAACACAATCATAATCACGGGCGGTGGCATGGTCGGACATGTTATTATTGCCAGCCTTGCGGCTTATCCCCTTGCAAAGCATGATTTCCCCGGGAAAAAGCTTCTCTTTTCTTTCGTAGTAATGTCCATGATGTTTTCATGGCAGGTTACTCAGACACCGCAGTACATGATTATTTCGTGGCTGCACATCAATAACACGTATTGGGCGCTCATCCTTCCGGCTTGTTCCTTCGGTATGGGTCTTTACCTTATGAAGCAGTTCATGGAGCAGATTCCGGATTCACTTATGGAATCCGCAAGACTTGACGGTGCCGGAGAGTGGCGGATTTACTGGTCCATAATGATGCCGAACGTTAAACCGGCATGGCTTACTTTGGCTATATTCCAGTTCCAGCAGATGTGGGGCAACACAGGCTCGACATTCCTCAGGGATGAACAGCTGAAACCCTTGCAGTACAGCCTTCAGCAAATTGCGGCAGGCGGTGCCGCAAGAGCGGGCGCGGGAGCAGCGGTTACATTCATTATTGCTGCCGTACCGATTATTTTCTTCCTGATTTGCCAACGTAACATTCTTGAAACGATGACAACTTCAGGTATGAAAGACTGATGAGGAGGAAAAAATGAACATAAATAAAAAAACTCCTCTCAGGATGACGGTCATGATATTAACGGTCATGATGCTTCTTGGTTCTTTCGGAAACATATGTGTCAAGGCCGTTTCAACACAGCCTTACGATTCCTACAACTATGATTACTGGGGTTACATTCACTACACCCCGGCACCTTACACGGTGCAGCGCATAATCGAAGGAAATAATCTCACCTTTAACGGCGAACCGGTCGGAAGCTTTGTAACGCCTCAGGACTTCTGCAAGGACAGTGAAGGTAACTTATACATATGCGACACGGGAAACAACAGAATTGTCGTTTTGGATAAGAAACTCAAGAACGTCGTGAAGATTATCGACCACTTCGATAACAACGGAAAAGAAGATTCATTTAAGGGACCTTACGGAGTGTGTGTCTCGGCGAACAATCGTCTGTATATTGCGGATACACAGAACAAGCGTGTGGTTGTACTTAACAACACGGATGATTCGCTTTTTATGATTATTGATAATCCGACATCAAGAAGCCTTGATAAAACCTTTGTCTTCAACCCTATGAAAATCACGGTGGACTATGCGGACAGAGTGTATTGCATCGCAAAGAACATGTTCGAAGGAATTATGGTTTTTGAGGCAACCGGTGAATTTTCAACTTTCTTCGGAACGATTAACGTCAAGATTTCCGCGTGGGATAAGTTCTGGAGACGAATAGCTACGAAGGAAGAACGTTCGAATCAGCAGCTTTTCATTCCCACGGAGTTTACGGGAATGGACATTGATCCCGACGGATTTGTTTATGCGACAAACATAGACGGTGAAGGAAAACTCGGCGTAAGAAGGCTGAATCCTTCCGGAGTGGACGTAATCAAGAAAGGTGAAAACGAAAACCTCGGCGGAGACCTTCAGATAGACGGAAGTACGGATTATGCCGGACCTTCGCAGTTCACGGATGTTGTTTACCGTGGGGACGGCATTTACTCCTGCCTGGATAAAAAAAGAGGCCGTATTTTTACTTACGACCATGAGGGCAATCTCCTGTATATTTTCGGAGGCCTCGGAACCCAGGAAGGCACTTTCCAGCTTCCGGTTGCAATCGAATCGGATGAAGAAAGAATCCTTGTGCTGGATGCCACAAGAGCCCAGATTAACGTTTTTGACGTTACGGAATACGGCAGTCTTATAAACGAGGCCGTGGCTCTTCGTTATGACGGTGATGAAAAGGAAGCCGTCGGTCTTTGGCAGAGAGTACTTGAACTTGACGAAGACAATGAGCTTGCAAACATCGGAATAGGAAAGGCATACCTTTCAGCCGGTGAATACGACAAGTCCATGAAATATCTGGAACTTGGTGAAAACAAGAATTACTACTCCATAGCCTTTAAGCGCTACAGAAACATGATTCTTGTCGAATATATCGGCTATGTCCTGACGGCTGCTCTGGTCATCGTTGTAGGAGCATACATATTCAAAAAAGTACGAAAAAAGGGAAAGGGAGCAGAGGAAGATGATAAATAAAAGCTTCGGCGAAAAAATTAAATATTTCTTCTACACTATGTCCCATCCCATGGACGGCTTTTATTGGATCAGGCATCAGGATCGCGGAAGTGTTTTGCTTTCCATTATTCTTGTAATCCTGTTTTCACTTACGTTCACAATCAACAGGCTCTACTCCGGCTTCGTAATAAACACTACGGATATAAGAATGGTTGATTCGCTGTATGAGCTTATCGGTGTACTTGCCTGTTTCCTTCTCATTTGCATATCAAACTGGTCCGTAACCTGTCTTATGAACGGTGAGGGAAGACTTAAGGACATTGCCATAGCAGTAGGCTACGGTACATTCCCGATGACTGTTGCCATCAATCTTGCAACGATAATAAGCCATTTCGTTGCCGACGGAGAACAGGTGTTTTACACGCTTGTTATGGGTATAGGCATTGCTTACGGTCTGATTCTCATACTGATGGGTATTATGCAGATTCATAACTACTCTCTCGGAAAAACGCTGATTACGGTTTTTCTTACGTTGCTTGCTCTTTTGGTAATACTGTTTTTACTGTTGCTTTTAAGTAATCTTCTTGGTGCTGTTTTCAATTTCTTACGCAGCATATATCAGGAAATAATTTTCAAGGCATAGGAGGCTGAAGATGAGAAAGAGTAATAAAGAAAAGCTTCCGATGTCAAAAAAGAAGAAGATTATCATCGCTTTGGCAGCTGCTGTTGTTCTGGCGGCAGCGGTGTTTGTGGCTTACTACCTTGTCAGATATACCTTCTTTAACGGATACAGGAAGTACCTTTCGGACTATTCATACGAGGAAGGCAGAAGCTTTGAGTCGATTGCCGATACGGATTGCAAGGTGCCCGGCTTTGAGCTTGTTGCCGAAAATGAATTTCTGAAGCTTTACACACAGACTTCAAGCGGTTATGTCGCTGTTTATGACAAGCGTGACGGTGCGATTACATATTCCAATCCGCTTAATGCCGACGAGGACGAAAAAGCAAACAAGAAAAACAAAGGATTTCTGAAATCGGCTTTTCAGCTTGGATATTACAACGCAAACGTTACAACGGGCTCGTTTGATTCCTTCAGCGGGTGCGTGGAAAAAGGGCTTTTGAAGGTTGAGAGCATAGAAAACGGTGTGAGATATCTTTATACCATTGGTGATTACCAGCCTGAAAACGAAGCTGCAATATTCTTTGAAATTCCATTGGAATACAGACTCGACGGTGATTCAATCGTTGTGAATGTTCCCACGGACCATATTAAAGAGGATGGCGCGGGAGCGGTTTACAGAATACAGCTTCTCCAGTATTTTGGGGCGGCTCACAAGTCTGAAGAAGGGTATCTGGTTGTACCGAACGGATCCGGATCACTGATTCGTTTTAACAACGGAAAAACAAAGTATCCTATGTACTCACAGTACTACTACGACCTTGATCCGCTTGTTTCAAACTATACAACGACCGAAAATGTTACTCCTGTGAGACTTGCACTGTACGGTATATGCAGAGAAAACAGAAGCATTCTTGTGAACGTGGAGGATGGCGCGAGTATAGCGAGCCTGACGGCCGGAGTTTCGGGACAGTACAACGATTACAACTATGCGTATTCCACTTTTGTGTTGAGAAACAATGACAACCTTAAGATGTTCGGTTCTTCTTCCTCCGACGTGTTCGTAATGGAAGAGGATATATACGACGTAAATATTACGGTTCGATATACGTTCCTCAACGAAGAAAATAAAGGGTATTCGGGAATCGCAAATTATTATCGTGAAAAGCTTGTAAACGAAGGAGTACTTACAAGAAACGACAAAGCGGAAGCTGTTCCTTTTTACTACGATATTATTTCGGGAACAAGAGAAACGGCACATGTTTTGGGCGTTCAGACAGACGGACTGCTCGCAATGACGACTTTTGAAGAGGCGGAAGAGATTGCGAAAGAACTGGCATCGCTTGGAATCGGGCGTCAGGTAATGAACCTTCAGGGATGGTTTAACGACGGTTATAACCATGACATGCCGAATCGCATAAAAGTCAATCTTAAGCTTGGAGGAAAGAAGGGCCTTGAAAAACTGAAAAATACTCTTTCCTCGCTTAACGGAGTTCTGTACGGAGATGTTGCTTTCACAAAAGCAAGCTATTCCTCGAACTTCAAGTATAAGGAAGAAGCAAGCAGATATTACGGAGCAGGTTATGTGGCCGGTTTTGGTCTTGTGAATCCCACAACTCTCCGAAATACAACAGGCCTTGGCTACCACGAGAATATGTTTGACATTGTAAGCCCCAAATTCCTTTTAAGATATATCGATAAATTTGCAGACAAATCGGAACGCTGCGGTATAGACGGAATATCATTGAGAGATTTGGGAAACTATTTCGCTTCGGATAAACGAAGAACGAATGTCATATCAAGAGAAGAGGCATTGGATGTTGTCAATGCCGGACTTAACAAACTTGAGTCAACCGGAAAGAGAATCATGGTAAATGAGGCGAATGATTTCGCATTTGCCGTTGCGGACGACATACTGAATGCTCCTTTGGAAGACAACAACTACTACATTATTGATGAGCGTATTCCCTTGTATTCCATGATTATTCATGGTTCCATCGATTATTCTTCAAACCTTTTGAACTACGACGATGCAAAGGATATCACTCCCACGCTTCTTAAGCTTATCGAAGCAGGGGCGGCTCCTCACTATGTTTTTACGTGGGAGAGTTCGGGCCTTTTGAAGGATACGGCATTGAACAGATATTATTGCACGACTTTTGATGTATGGAAGCAGGAAGCGGTCGAAAGCTATAAGTTTGTCAATGATGCGCTTAAAGACGTTACGGATGCATATATTGTCAATCATGAGTTGCTTTCGGAAAACCTCCGAAAGGTAACATATGACAACGGTGTCTGCATATATATTAACTATGGTGATGAGCCCGAAACCTTTGAAGGCATCACCGTAGAAGCTGAAAGCTATAAGGTGGAGGGCGTGCGATGAAAAAGAAAAAGAAAATGTCCCTTCACGTTAAAAGGGCGCTCACGGGATATATGTTCATTCTCCCGTGGTTTATAGGCTTTTTACTCCTATATCTGAGATCCATCTGGATGACGGGCAAATTCTCGCTTTCAGAGCTTACGATGGGCGTGACAAACTATGAACTCAAGTTCGTCGGCCTGGAGAATTTTAAATATGCATTCTTCGGTCATGGTTACTTCAAGCAGTATCTTGTTTCCTCGATTACAAATATGCTTGTGGATGTACCGCTTATTATTTTCTTCAGCTTATTTATGTCTCTTCTTTTAAACAAAAAATTTAAGGGAAGAGGACTTGTAAGAGCAATTTTCTTTCTTCCGGTTATTCTCGGAGCGGACGCTATTGTAGACGCTTTGGCGCTTTCGGAGAAAATGATGAACGGCGGCATCGCGGCACAGGCCGCAGAAGTTGCGTCTGCAGGTTCACAGCTTTCCTTTGATGTGGATTACATCGTGGATTTGCTTGTACAGTTTGGATTACCCGTAAAGATTTTGACATACATATCCAATGCGGTATCGCGAATCAACGATATCATCTCGGCGAGTGGGGTGCAGCTTATCATCTTTATTGCGGCACTCCAGTCGATACCGGGATCCATGTATGAGGTTGCCAAAATCGAGGGCGCTACGGGGTATGAAACTTTTTGGAAAGTTACGTTTCCGATGGTTATGCCCCACATCATTACCAATGTGGTTTACACAATTGTTGAACGATTTGCGGAAAGTGAAGTTATCGAACTGGCATATACGACGTGCTTCAGCGAGTTTAATTACGGACTCAGCTCGGTATTTTCCATTGTGTCGACGGTGATAACATGCATCATTCTTGTGACGATTGTGGCTGTTATTCAGAAGAGAACCTTCTATTACACCTGATGAAAGGAAGCGGATATGGAATTTTTAAAAGACTCCTACAGAAGAAATGCTTTCTTGAATAAGGTTAAGAAGGCAGCGGTTGGTATTCTTTGGTTTTTGATTATTGTCGGTGTTTCCTACGTCATTCTTGCACCGGTTATCGGCATGGTTGTCAATTCCATCTCGTCGGACAGAGATGCCTATGACCCTATGATGTTTGTACTTCCGAAAGCCCCGACACTTGAAAAGTACAAGCTTGTACTTGAACGTCTTGATTATTTCGGGACGATGGGAAAGGACCTCGTTTATACGGCAGCGATTACAATTGTACAGCTGTTTATATGCTCAATGGTCGGCTATGGCTTTGCCAGGTTTGATTTCCCTTTTAAAAAGATACTGTTCGGATGCGTAGTCATCATGATTGTGATACCCACTCATGTAATCATGCTTCCGCTGTATATGACATTCAGGCAGTTTGATCCATTCGGACTGGCAACCCGTTTCACCGGGGATTATATCACCTTCATGGGTACACCGCTTCCTATGTTTTTGATGTCTTTCCTCGGATGCGGTCTGAAGTCCGGACTGTACATCTACATCTTTAACCAGTTCTTCAGAGGTCTGCCCAAGGAAATTGAGGAAGCAGCTCTTGTTGACGGGTGCGGTGCATGGTACACGTACTTCAGAATCATGCTTCCGAATGCAATGCCATCGGTAATAACAGTTACTGTGTTTTCACTTGTATGGCAGTTTAATGACACTTTCTATGCAAATCTGTTTCAGATCAGCCCGGACATTGTCATCAGTAAAAAGGTTTCCACGTTGCAGGCGACCATTGCAAATCTTGATAAGATTCTGGATCTTCCCATTCAGGAGCTTTATCTTGACGCAGGAATTGTGCTGATGATACTCCCGATTCTGATTATTTATCTTTTACTTCAGAAACAGTTTATTGAAGGTGTGGAAAGAAGCGGTATAGTAGGATAAGTAAGTAATCTGTGATTACCGAATGTCCCGGGTAAACCAAAAGGGTTTACAAAGAACGTCAAACGATTTTCACCTGTGAAGGTGAGAGGAGAAAAACAGGAGGACAAAAAAGTGAAAAAAGCAAAAGCATTAGTAAGCATCCTCGCTTTCGCTATGGTTGTTTCAACGGCAGCCTGCGGCGTTGGCGGCGGAAATGCAACAGTTACGGCAACACCTACTCCCGGCGGAGTGGCAAGCTCGGTAACGGCAACACCTACACCCGGTGCAGTGGATGTAACGGCAACACCCACACCCACACAGGCACCTGTTGTAGAGGTTAAGAAAACACCCAGTATCGATTTTGAAGACGGAAGCATGAGCTTCGTTGCTCTTTATGAGGGCTCCGGAAAGTCTGATGCATCCGCAATCGAAATCGCTGACTTTAACGGCAGCAAGGCATTAAAGGTTTCAAACGCAAAAGCAAATCTTTATTCATACGTTGCATTTGACGTAACAGCACTTCTCGGCGAGAAGGTTAAGGACATCGCTTCTATTGATGTAACTCTTTGCGGAACAGACCTTAATGGTGAATTCAATGCTTCTTCAGGTAAGCTTACCGGATGGTTCGGCGCAGACCTTACAGCGGAATCTCAGGACTGGTCCGTATATTTGAAGAATAAGGGAGCGAAGGTTTGTACCTTTACTGTTCCCGAAGGTCAGGCGTTCACAACCGACAATAACATCTTTATGATTTCTTTGGAGTCAAACGCTAAGTATATTGAAGATGAAGAAAATGCAATCTTCTATATTGATGACATTGCATTCCTTGACAAGAACGGTAACACAATCGCAGCTGATACAAAGGTTGCTTTCGTTGGCCCCGAGAGCTTTGCTCCGAGCACAACCGACAGAGCAAACCTTTATGCGGTAAAGAATTCCGTAAATTTTGAAGGCTTCGTAACAAGCGCAGGCGGTTGGGGTCAGAATGGTTTCGACATGCCTCAGGAATTCGTTGATGCACTTGTACCCGGTTCTGTTATTGAAATCGAATATTCATCTGAAGACGGAACCATGTGGATTGTTATGCCGGCAGCAACAGCAGGCTGGTCAAGAGTGGCTCAGGGCCAGGCTTACATTAACGGCGGCAAGTCAATAGCACAGGTTACATATGAACAGATTGCAGCAGTATGCGGCGAAGACAAGTCCACATGGGGCGCAACACTTCAGTGCGAAGCACAGACAGCCTGGGAAGTATACAGCGTTAAGGTTGGTATGAAGGCCGATCAGATTGCTCTTCAGAATGCGGTTGTATTCCCTGATTTTGTAACAAGCGCAGGCGGCTGGGGCCAGAACGGTTTCGACATGCCTCAGGAAATCATTGATGCACTCGTACCCGGTTCTGTTATTGAAATCGATTATGCATCCGAAGATGGTTCAATGTGGATCGTAATGCCTGCAGCAACAGTAGGCTGGTCAAGAGTTGCACAGGGCGAAGCTTTATGCGAAAACGGCAAGGCTTATGTCACATATGAACAGATTGCAGCAGTATGCGGCGAAGACAAGTCCACATGGGGTGCAACACTTCAGTGTGAAGCACAGACAGCTTGGGAAGTATACGGTCTTAAGGTAGGTAAACTTGCCAAGGTTCCTGCAGCAAACACAGTAACCGAGTTCCCTGATTTCGTAACAAGCGCAGGCGGCTGGGGCCAGGCAGGTTTTGATATGCCTCAGGAAATTATTGATGCACTTGTTCCGGGCTCCACTGTAAGAATTGAATTCACATCCGAAGATAACACAATGTGGATAGTAATGCCTGCGGCAGCAGCAGGTTGGTCAAGATGTGCTCAGGGCGAAGCTGTTATTAAGGACGGCTACGCATATGTAACATATGAGCAGATTGCGGCAGTATGCGGCGAAGACAAGTCCACATGGGGCGCAACACTTCAGTGCGAAGCACAGACAGCCTGGGAGGTATACAGCCTCGCAGTAATAAATGAGCAGTAATGAAAGAACGGAGGAAATATAATGAAAAGTATTAAGAAGATTGCAGCTTTGATACTTGCGGGTACGATGGTGCTTTCACTCGCAGGATGCGGCGGTCCCAAAGTTATCGAAAACCATGATAAGGTTGAACAGCAGGTAACGGGAAACAACGATAAGGCACAGACAAATATTGTAGGCAACAATGACGGCAGAAAGCTTTCCGCTATTAACATCGGTACATGGTGGACACAGCCTTACGATTCAGATGATGCACTTGAGGATGCTGCAGACTGGGAATCAAACCAGGATGCTGCAGGAGATGATGAGGCAACACTCGAAACAAAGGCTTTCAACCGTAAGGTGTGTCAGCTCAAGTTTGACAATGTAAAGAAGATTGAATCGGAACTTGATCTCAAGTATTACTGGCAGAATCTTACATATGAAGGAACACGTGATTCCATTAATACATCCATTCTTGCAGGTACACCTGACTGTGAGCTTTATCTTGTTGATACAGGTATGGCTATTCCGGCTCAGCTTAACGGTCTTGCTGTTGATTTGAAGACAATCCTTCCTGCTGATGCAGACATTTTCACAACAAATACAATCATGACATACCTTGACCTTGGCGACGGAAAAGCTTCCATCATAAGAAGAGTATCCGCAGAATCACAGGTTGAGGCAACATATCCTCTTGGTTTCAATATGCAGATACTTGAGGATAACGGCCTTGAGGATCCTCGTAAGCTTTGGGAGGAAGGTAAGTGGACATGGGAAGTATTTATCGATTACTGTAAGCAGCTCACTCAGGACACTGACGGCGACGGACAGATTGACCAGTGGGGCTATTGCGGATATGAGAACGAAACGTTCGAACAGCTCTTCATGTCCAACGGCGCCAATGTTGCTTCAGGTACAACACAGACACTTGACAGCCCCGAAACAATTGAGGCTCTTCAGATGATGTATGATATGTACAATACATACAACATATGCTATCCTTATGATTACGACGGTGATCCGTCCAACTCCATGAGAAATCAGTATACACAGGGTAACGTTGCATTCTTCCCTATCGCTTGCTGGATTGCATCCGGAAACGGTGACTATGACACAACAAAGGCTACAACACTTACATGGGATACAGCTTATGTAAGATGGCCCGTAGGTCCTAACGGAAACAAGGATACAAACGCCGGTAAGAACTCAACAGGCGGTGAATATTACATCATCCCTGCAAATGTTGCCGAGCCTGCAAAGGTTTACGAGTTCCTTTACGATTACTGGAACTGGTTTGATGGTGATACATCTCTTCGTGACAACAGGATGATTCTTAACTGGTGGTACAACATGACCAGTACCAAAGAAGAACTTCAGGAAGCAAACTTCAACTGCATGAATGATTGCGGACTTCATACAACATTTGACCTTTGGAGTTCTCTCAATATCAATCCTGATTTCCATTCGCTTATGAAGGGCGAGACGACACCTGCTCAGTTCGCTGAGACATATAAGCAGGAATTCCAGACTGCACTTGACGGATATTTTAACTAAAGTTTACGGAGGAAATGATGAGCGACATCAAAATGATTGCGCCGGCTCTCAAAAACATCCCTTGGCAGGAAAAGCCCGCAGAGGCGATTAACCACGCCCCTGTGTGGCGCTATAGCGAGAATCCCATTATCAACCGCTATCCCACCAAGGAAGTTGCGAGAATTTTTAACTCGGCTGTAATGCCATATAACGGCGAATTTATCGGGGTATTCAGGGGTGAACAGACAAACGGTGTGTCCATGATTTATCTTGGACATTCAAAGGACGCCATTCATTGGGAATTTGAAGAGGAGAAGATTCATTTCGTCGATGAAGAAGGAAAAGACTTTCAGCCTATCTATGCATACGATCCTCGTCTTGTAAAGGTTGAGGATACATACTACATTATGTGGTGCCAGGATATGTACGGTGCGGCTATAGGCCTTGCAAAAACCACAGATTTCAAGACATTTACCCGTCTTGAAAATCCTTTCCTGCCTTTCAACAGAAATGCAGTACTTTTCCCCAGGAAAATCAACGGCAACTATATGATGCTTTCACGTCCTTCGGATTCCGGCCATACACCCTTCGGAGACATCTTTATTTCCGAATCTCCCGACCTCGTATATTGGGGCAAACATCGTCATGTTATGGGCCGTTCATCTGAATGGTGGGAGTCACTTAAAATCGGCGGCGGTGCGGCTCCTATTGAGACCAGCGAAGGTTGGCTTCTTTTCTACCATGGCGTAAGCGGCACCTGCAATGGTTATGTTTATTCCATCGGCGGAGCAATTCTTGATATAAACGAACCTTCAAAGGTTCTTTACCGTTGCGAAAACTTCCTTCTCACTCCCACGGAGTGGTACGAAGAAAGAGGATTTGTACCAAATGTGTGCTTCCCTTGTGCAACGCTTCACGATCCCGAGAGTGGCAAGATTGCAATTTACTATGGCTGCGCAGACAGCTACGTAGGACTTGCTTTCTGCTATTTCGACGAGATAGTTGCATATATTAAGGAGCATTCGGTTACACGCTGGGACGATACCGATCTCGGCAGAAGATAGTGATTTAAGGGGCTTGTTTACAAGCCCCTTTTTAAAGGTGAATATATGACAGACAATGATTCGATTACATATCTTGGTGACGTATCAAGACTATACAGATTTATTATGAAGGCAAAAAAAGGTGAGAAGCTGACGGTGGGCTTTATCGGAGGCTCCATCACAAACGGGTCTCTTGCTTCGGTACATGAAAACTGCTACGCGGCTCGAACTGCCGAATGGCTAAAAAAGGAATTCCCATCTTCTGACTTCATATATATAAACGCGGGAATAGGGGGAACGACTTCTCATTATGGTGTTGCCCGCTGCGAAGATGACCTTTTATGCCATGATCCGGATTTCGTTGTAACCGAATTTTCGGTTAATGATGAAAATACTCTTTTTTACAGGGAAACCTACGAAGGGCTTATAAGAAAAATATATGGCTGGAAAACCAAGCCTGCGGTAATCATTCTTCACAATGTAATGTATGCGGACGGAACAAATGCACAGGATCAGCATGAAACTGTGGGAAGATACTATCGCATTCCGTGCATTTCCGTGAAATCAAGCATTTATCAGAAGGTGGCACAGGGAACACTTCCGGTCAGGAACATTACTCCTGACGATCTTCATCCGAATGACCTTGGGCACAAAATGGTTTCGGAACTTCTGATCGGATTTATTTCACGTGTTGCCGCAGGTGATTTCGGCACGTTTACGGACTCCGAAGAAATGCAGTGTAACGGTGCATTTCCAAAGCCGATGACAGAAAACAGATACGAAAACGCCCGGAGACTTTTCAAGTCGGTATTTACCGGAAAAGAAAAGGGCGATTCGATAATCTTTGAATGTGAGGGAAGTGAACTCGCGGCTCAGTACATCAGATACGTCAAACACCCTGCATGTGTTGCCAGAGCGGTCGTTGACGGTGATGAAGAAAGCGCAGTTATACTTGACGGCAACTTTGATGAAACATGGGGCGATAAGCTTGATATCAGTATTCTGCAGTTTCATGGAAAGCCCGGAAAACATTCGGTAAAAATTGAAATAATCGAAGGTGGCATGGAATGCGTTCCGTTTAATCTTGTTTCGCTTATTGCAGCGGGTTGAGGAGGTTAATGAGATGCTCGTCGGATATGACAATGAAAAACTTCAATATGAAGGCCGTATCGACTTTTCTTCAAAGGGAGGCCCGACTTTTGTTTATCCATGTTCTTATGTGAAAATCCGTTTTAAGGGAAAATGCGTTAAAGTGCGATTGATTAATCAAAGGGCATGCTATAACAATTATGTCGGTGTCGCCGTTGACGAAGAAATCGGTAAAGTGTGTGTATTTAACGAAAATGCCTCTTTGGAGGCTCCGCATGAAACAGATGGGGAATATGACGTGTTTACCCTTTGGAAAGCGCCTGACGCCCCTTATTCGAGCTCTGATACGGTACATGAGCTTATGCTTTTTAAGGCAATGGATTGCGCACATACATTCCGTTTCGGCGGCTTTATTATGGATGACGGAGCGGAAGTGCTGGAGTGTGATGCTTTACCTGAACTTAAGCTCGAGTTTTACGGTGATTCGGTTACTGCGGGCGAGGTGAGTGAAGCCGTGGACTATTGCGGTAAGGCCGATCCTCCTCATAAAGGTGAATTCTCCAATGCGTACTGGTCCTATGCATGGTTTACCGCACGTAAGATGAATGCACGTATCCACGATATTGCACAGGGTGGTATTGCTTTGCTGGATGATACGGGCTGGTTTGACGGACCTGATTTTAAGGGTATTTTTAATGTATACGATCGTATACAGTATCATATGCAGCTCGGAGAGACAAAGCGATTTGATTTCAATTCCTATATGCCGGATGTTGTTGTTATTGCCATCGGGCAGAACGATGCAAACCCCGAAGACTATATGGCAACGAATTATGACGGAGAAAAGGCACACTATTGGCGTGAAACATACAAATACTTTGTCGGGCTCATCAGAAAGAGAAGACCGGATGCTCAGATTGTTCTTACAACAACAATCCTGAATCATAATGAGGCATGGGACAGAGCCATAGAAGAAGCTTGCAATGAGCTGAAACAGAGGGATTCAAAGATACATCACTTTTTGTATACGAAAAACGGATGCGGTACACACGGACATATCCGAAAGCCTGAAGCTGAGCGGATGGCAGATGAATTAAGCAGCTATTTGAAGGGTTTGTTGAGTTTATAGTTCTAAAAATACTCTAAAATCAAGGGTTTTGAGCGTTTTTTGCTTGACAAAGCCTTGTGAAAAGCGTATAAGGGTACTGTAAGTGCCGATTAAATGGTACAAACGCCGTGTTTTTCAATGGTTGAGAGGCATGGATCACAAAAAATCCCATAGGAGGAATTTTTCAATGAACAAGACAGAATTAGTTGCAGCTATCGCTGAAAAGGCTGGCCTTTCCAAGAAGGACGCAGATGCAGCTCTTAAGGCATTCATCGATGTTACAGCAGATGAGCTTAAGAAGGGTGAGAAGATTCAGTTAGTTGGTTTCGGTACATTCGAAGTTGCTAACAGACCTGCTAGAACAGGTAGAAACCCTCAGACAGGTAAGGAAATGAAGATCGCAGCTACAAAGGCTCCTAAGTTTAAGGCTGGTAAGGGCCTCAAGGATGCCGTTAACGCAGCTAAGAAGGCTCCTGCTAAGAAGGCAGCTAAGAAGAAATAATAAATATGATTTCTTGAGAGCGGTGCATATGTACCGCTCTTTTCTTATGCTCGCAACATGCCCGCCCGGCTTTACGGATAAAGCCTAACTGACAAGCTACTTATCCGTAGAGGTGATGGCCGGCTTTACGGATAAAGCCTAACTGACAAGCTATTTATCCGTAGCGGTGATGGCCGGCGTTCCCGGCAACTGCGAAGCAGTTGCGAGTTTGGGATTGACTTCATATATTGTATACTATATGATTGGACGGTTAATAAATCTTTGGAGGATGAGATAGTTATAAAAATTTTGAAAATGATTCTTGTTTTTGGAGCTGTTGCCATGCTCGCGGGCTGCGCCTCGGGAAGCACAGAATCCGACAAGAAGAGTGATGTTGCTTCAACACCGGATGCTTCGGTTACGGTGACGACGGCGCCTACAGATGCTCCTGCAGCAACAGAGACACCTGTACCTACAGACACACCGGCTCCTACGAGTACGCCTGTACCTACGGACGCACCGGTGCCGACAAATACTCCTGCCCCGACCGCAGAAACGGCAAAATTGACAAGAGATGATTTTGGCAGAGTTGTTGATAACTGCTTTTATAGTAAAATGCTTCACTTGAAGTGTGAATTAGTAAATGCATGGAAGTTCCTGTCTGACGAAGAAATAAATACACTTAGTGGGATATCCTTGGAAAAGATGTACAATGAAAATTTCTGGGATGAAATAAAAGACAATGCTGTTCAGGCAATGTATGCGATGTCACTTCTGAACGGCGGTGATTCCATTACGGTAGGTTATGTAAAAGCTGATGGAATGCTTGCAGTAATTGATGAAAAAACTTATGCCGGAATGATTGCGCCTGTTTTGGTTTCGGGCTATGAGACGGCGGGAATGACCGAAGTGACATACGACGTCACGGAGATATTATTCGCAGGTGAGAAGAAAACATGCCTTAAGATAGCCGGATTACGAGAAGGAACAGAGATGCACGAAGTGTCTGTTTTTAACAAAGTCGATGGTTTTAAATGCATTATTTCGGTGGTTTCATTCGGCAGTGACCGAACAGACAACCTCCTGGCATATTTCAAACCGTTTGAAGGTCCTATTCCGGAAGCAAAAGCAGTGATTACCCCTGAGACAAAGCCGTATTCGGTCGGCGTGCTGAATGGAACGGAGTACTCAAACGAGTTCCTTGGCATCAGGTTTGATGCGGGCGCTGACGCAACATTTACCGACAAAACCACGCTCCTTGAAACACTTGGATTGAATGCGAATGCAACCGATAAAGAATATAACGAAGCAGCAAGAAAAAGCGATGGAGCCAACATCTTCAAAGCTTCTTATAATGAATCAGGTATTTCAGTTACAATCGGAACCGAAAATCTTGGTGATTTGGCAGTAATTATTGGCGAAGAACTGTACTTGCAAATAGTATTCGAGGGACTTCAGGAATCCTTGAAAGCATATGGGGTTACAGTCTCAGATTATGACATAGCAGATATAGATTTTGCAGGCGAGGAACATTTTGCTCTTCTTATCTGCTATCAGGTATCCGGAATTAACGTATACCAGTTACATATTGCTGTTAAATCAGGAGAACATATGGCTTTCGTTTTGCTGAACGGATATGACGAGGATTTAGTTCTTGAATTGATTGACGAATTTAAGCCGTACTGATTTTGATACCGGGGGACGGGGTTGTGTATTCATTTTTTGATTGAAGCGCAGCCCCGTCCTTTTTGTTCGATAAAATGTTTATAAAGTTGTTGCAATTTACTTCGGCTGCGTCTATACTTTTCTTATCTATAGATATTAAATGAGGATTTTACAATGAGGCTTGATAAGTACTTAAAAGTGTCAAGAATTATTAAAAGAAGGACCGTTGCAAACGAGGCATGCGACAACGGTAGAGTCATGATAAACGGCAAGGTTGCGAAGGCTTCGACTGAGGTAAAAGTCGGTGATGTAATTGAAGTCGGATTTGGCCAGAAAGCAGTTAAAGCAGAGGTGCTTGCTGTCGAAGAGACCGTCAGAAAAGATGACGCAAAAGAACTTTTCCGTTATCTGTAATTAACTTTGGAGCAGACATGAAAAAAGATAAAAGGAAAAACAGAAGCGGACTCCTAATCATAGCTGTTGCAGTTATGGTTCTTTGTGGTATCATTTTTATAAAGGAAAAGGAATTGCTTTCCGAAAAAGCGGCACTGACTGTCAAAGTGTCCGAATTAAATGAACAAATAGACGAGGAAAAAGAGATCAAGAAGGAACTTATTTCTAAGAAAGCTTATATGCAGACCGTTCGTTATGTTGAAGATATTGCAAGAGAGAAGCTTGGTCTTGTATTTCCGGATGAGATAATCTTCAGGGAAAAAGATGACGATTGATGAGAAAGTAAAACAGTATTTTACGGAACATAAAATGGCAGACATTGGAGATGGTATCCTTGTCGGACTTTCCGGCGGCGCTGACTCCGTATGTCTTCTTTTTATTTTACTTGCGTTATCAAAGGAACTGCGGCTCAGAATCTCCGCGGTACACGTTAATCATTGCATCAGAGGCGAAGAAGCGGAACGTGACGAAATGTTCTGTAAGGACCTTTGCCTACGTCTCAATGTTCCGCTGACGGTAGTAAAGTGCAATGTCCCGGCAATTTCCAAAACAACCGGTATGAGTCTTGAGGAAGCAGGAAGAAAAGCCCGTTATGAAAGTTTTGAAGAACTTGCGGGAAAACTTGACTGCAACAGGATTGCGGTTGCACACCATATGAACGATCTTGCGGAAACGTTCCTCTTTCAGCTTTTACGAGGAAGCCGGCTTGCGGGGCTTTCGGGCATTCATCCCGTGAACGGCAGAATAATACGCCCGTTGCTCTGCCTTACAAGAGAGGAGATTGAACAGTATCTCGCTTCGATAGAAGAAAGCTATGTTGTGGACTCCACAAATCTTCAGGATGATTATTCCAGAAACATCATTCGAAACAGGATGCTTAAGGATGCCGAAATCATTCAGACAAAGTCGGTGCAGCATATTGCAGATACGGCAGCCTATCTTGACCGTGTGAGGCAGTTCGTCGATGAACAGGCGGACGAACTTTACAGCCGTTGTGCGGAGGAAAAACTTCCGGACATGATTTCACTGGAGGTAAACAATCTTTTGAAGGCTGACCGGCTGCTGGCGGAAAGTGTTGTATACAGCGCTTTATGCAAGGTGGCAGGAAGAAAAAAGGACATTACAAGCGAATTCGTCGAAGACTGCCTTTTGCTTGCGGGTAAGCAGACGGGAAAAAGCATCAATCTAAAATACGGTTTGACTGCAAGAAGAGTATATGACAGCCTTGTAATTCGAAAAGCCCCATTTGACAATTCAAATGCAAACTGTAATAATGAACTGGTTATAGAAAAAACAGATGTTCCCGATGAAGCTCAGGCGGTCGCTTTTGTTATGCAAAATGGTGGTTTCCCCGATGGCAGAAACAAAAAACTGTTTGACGAAAATAAGCTTATTGACACCTTTGGAAAAGATTATAAAATAGAGCTTCGAAAATGTCTGCCGGAGGATGAAATACAGGTCTATTCCGATGGCAGAAAGAAACGTTGTTATTACGTTCTTGCTGACGAAAAAGTTTCCGAAGACGAGCGGCCTTTTACCGAAGTTGCCGCGATAGGAAATGAAGTGCTGCTTATTCCCGGCATAAGGGGGAGCGAAGCATTTCGCATAAGCGAAGAAACAAAAAAAATAATCGGGTTATCTATACAGGAGGTATGAGTATGGCTGACAGCGTATCAGTCCTTCTTTCAGAGGAAGAAGTAGGAAAAAGAATTAAAGAATTGGCAGAGCAGATAAGCTCTGATTATGCCGGCGAGGAAGTTCTCCTCATCTGCATCCTTAAGGGCAGCATCTTCTTTACAACAGAGCTTGCAAAGCACATTTCCGTGCCTGTTAAGTTTGACTTTATGTCTGTATCAAGCTATGGCGACGCCACAGTTTCTTCAGGCAGAGTTAAAATCATTAAGGACCTCGATGATTCCATCGAAGGCAAAAACGTTATCGTAATTGAAGATATCATTGATTCGGGACGTACGCTTCATCACCTTTTAAGACTTTTAGGCGTAAGAAATCCCAAATCATTAAAGCTTTGCACGTTGCTTGACAAGCCCGACAGACGTGAGATGGATGTCAATGTTGACTATACCGGTTTTAAGATTCCGGACGCATTTGTTGTAGGCTATGGTCTCGACTACAAGCAGGAGTACAGAAATTTGCCTTATGTAGGCGTATTACATCTCAACGAGGAATAAATTAGTGAAAAAACAACGTGGTATCAGTTTCAGCTTTATATTAACAATATTACTTCTTATCCTTGCTTTTATCTGGGTACTCAGCATGACGATGGACAAGAGTAACGAATATTCTTTCCGTGAATATGCAAGGGACCTTCAGGAAGGCCGCATAGCAGAAGTAACCATTAACCAGAACGAAGAAGCTCCTACAGGCAAGGTGAGCGTTCTCCTCAAAGACTCTTCCGTCAAAAGGTTTAACGTTATTAACACCGAGGCTGCGTGGGAAGTAGCTTACAACTGTGGTATAGATCCCGTCATTAAGGATGTCTCATCACCGAGCATTTTCTTTACGACGATTCTTCCTTATCTTGTGATTCTCCTTATGTTCTTCTTCCTGATGTCCATGATGAATGCACAGGCAGGCGGCGGCAGCAACTCCAAGATGATGAATTTCGGCAGAAGCCGTGCAAGAATTATTTTAAATAATGACGGCAAAGGCATTACCTTCAAGGATGTTGCGGGTGTTGATGAAGAAAAGGAAGAACTTGCGGAAATTGTTGATTTCCTGAAGAATCCCAAAAAATATCTGGAAATCGGAGCACGTATTCCCAAGGGCGTTATTCTCGTGGGACCGCCCGGAACAGGTAAAACGCTTCTTGCAAAGGCAATTGCAGGAGAAGCGGGAGTTCCTTTCCTTTCCATTTCCGGTTCGGATTTTGTCGAAATGTTTGTCGGTGTCGGTGCATCACGTGTGCGTGATATGTTTGAAGATGCAAAGAAGAACGCTCCCTGCATCGTTTTCATCGATGAGATTGATGCTGTAGCAAGACGAAGAGGCGCAGGTATGGGCGGCGGACATGATGAACGTGAACAGACGCTTAACCAGCTTCTTGTTGAAATGGATGGTTTCACGGTTAATGAGGGCATTATTGTGCTTGCCGCAACAAACCGTGTGGATATACTTGACCCTGCAATCATGCGTCCCGGACGCTTTGACAGAAAGATACATATTGACGCTCCCGATGTAAAGGGGCGTGAAGAAATACTTAAGGTTCATGCAAAGTCCAAACAGCTTTCGGATGACATTAATCTTCATGAAATTGCACAGACAACGTCCGGTTTTACGGGAGCCGATCTTGAAAATCTCCTTAACGAAGCAGCGATTAATGCTGCAAAGAGCGGTGCAAAGTTTATCTGCTCGGAAGACATAAAGAAAGCGTTTATCAAAGTCGGAATCGGCGTTGAGAAGAAGAGCAGAATCGTTACTGAAAAGGAAAAACGTATTACGGCTTTCCACGAAAGCGGACATGCTATTCTTTATCATCTCCTTCCGGATGTCGGACCTGTTTATACGGTTTCCATCATTCCTACAGGCGATGCGGGCGGCTACACGATGCCTCTTCCCCAGGGTGATGACATGTATCTCACAAAGGGAAAGCTTCTCCAGAGAATTGTTGTATCTCTCGGAGGACGCGCAGCTGAAGAACTTGTATTTGATGATATAACAACAGGAGCCTCACAGGACATTAAACAGGCTACCGCAGTTGCAAAGAGTATGGTTACAAAGTACGGCTTCTCCGATACCATCGGGCATATTTGCTATGACAACGATGATGAGGAAGTTTTCATCGGCAGAGATTACGGACATACAAAGGCCTACAGCGACAAGACGGCAAACGCCATCGATGAGGAGGTTCGCTCCATAATCGAGGAGTGCTACACAAAGGCAAAGGCCATGTTGCAGGAGAATATAGACGTGCTTAACAAGTGCTCACAGCTCCTTCTTGAGAAGGAAAGAATCAATCAGGAAGAGTTTGAAAACCTGTTTGTGCAAAATGCACAAAAAGAAATTTGAAACTTGTGCAAGTTTGTGCACACTGATTCGGGAAACCGTGTATAATAGCATTCGTAAACCCCAATACATTATATATGTTTTTGCTACACCCCATAAGTAACAAAAATACCTTCTCCAGAAAAAGCAGACTTCCCGGTCTGCTTTTTCACTTTCTACAGAAGGTTTTTATTGTAATTTAACTGTAAATCGAAAATCAAAGTGATATAATTTTTCTCATAATATGATGTAGGGGACGCTTATGGAAGGTATACAAGCTTTCTTTTCTGACGGGACACCGAGCTTCAGAAGTCCATCGTTCGTAAAACCAAACGACATTTTGACGGTAAGGCTCAGAGCACCTAAAAATCTTAGAATTCCTCCGTTGCTTTTAAGCGATGTAATGGAAATTGAAATGAAACCGGAGCGCGAGAGTGAGCGCTTTTCATATTATGCCTGTGAACTGACCGTTCCGGAACAAAGAGTTAAGTACGGATTTAAGGTTGTTCACGACGATCGTATATATTATTACACAAGAACCGGAATAAAGGATTACTTTGACTGGGATGATTCATTTGACGTCTTCCCGGGATTTTTTATACCTCAATGGGCTCTCGGATCGGTTATTTATCAGATATTTACCGACAGATTCTTTAACGGCGAGAAGGGGAACGACGTACACCCGAACGAGTATTACTATGCAGGAAGATCTGTTGAACGTGTTTACGACTGGAATGCGCCGGTAGACAATCTCGATGTTGCAAGATTTTACGGTGGCGACATCCCCGGCATACGAAAGAAACTGGACTATCTTCAGGAGTTGGGCGTCGATACCATCTACCTGAATCCCGTTTTTGTATCTCCGTCAAATCATAAATACGACTGTCAGGATTACGACCATATCGACCCGCATCTTACAACAATCGTCAAGGATGTCGGCTCCGAAGGTGTTTACGGCAACAATCGATACGTTATCAGAACAACTTTGGAGGAAAATCTTGAAGCGAGCAATGCATGCTTTGCGGAGTTCTGCGAAGACGTCCACAAGAGAGGCATGCATATTATTCTGGACGGTGTATTTAACCACTGCGGTTCGTTTAACAAATGGATGGACCGTGACGGATATTACTCAGGAAATACAGGAGTTGAAGCCGGTGCCTACAATTCCAAAGAGAGCAGATACAGAAGCTTTTTCAGATTTGCAAATCAGGATGACCCTAATTCCTATGAAGGATGGTGGGGCTTCGATACTCTTCCCAAACTGAACTACGAGGAATCCGAGGAACTGTGTGAATACATTTGCAACATAGGAAAGAAGTGGGTTTCACCGCCTTATAATGTTGATGGATGGCGCCTTGATGTGGCTGCGGACCTTGGACATTCCGAAGAATTCAATCATAAGTTCTGGAAACGTTTCAGAAAGGCCGTTAAGGAGGCTAATCCGAACGCCATCATTCTTGCAGAACATTACGGCAATCCTTCAGCATGGCTGAGAGGCGACGAATGGGACACAATCATGAACTATGATGAGTTCATGGAACCCATTACGTGGTTCCTGACAGGAATGGAAAAACACGGTGATGAATACAAGAGCTTTATGCTTAACAATACCGATGCCCTTGTAGGTGCGCTGTTTGGCAATATGCGCTTCTTTACGGCGGGCTCCCTTTATTGTGCAATGAATGAGCTGTCCAATCACGATCATTCACGTTTCCTTACAAGAACAAACCGTTATGTGGGAAGAGTGGCTAATCTCGGTGCCGAAGCTGCTTCGAGAGACATTCATCCTGAGGTATTTGCCGAGGCGGTTGTTTTCCAAATGACATGGCCCGGAAATCCCACAATCTATTATGGCGATGAGGCCGGACAGGTAGGCTTTACGGACCCTGACAGCAGACGTACGTATCCCTGGGGACATGAGGACAGAAAGCTTATAGCACTTCATAAAGAACTGACATTAATAAGACGCAACAATCCGATGCTGAGAACAGGCTCGGTGAAAATGCTGACGACCGAATACGGAATGTTCTCTTTTGCGCGCTTTGATGAGGAAAACGTCATTATCACAATAATCAACAACAACGACTGTGAAAAGGATGTCACTGTTTCGCTTGAATCCATAGACATTGATGTTTATGCAATGGTTACTCTGCTCATAAGCGATGTGAACGGTTTCAGGCCCGAAAGCCGGTTTATTTACCCCGAAAACGGGCAGTTTACCTTCCATATGGGCGTGCATTCGGCAGTTTTACTCAAAAATTTCTGGGATGCAGGCGGGAAGTAGAAGAGGGGAGTATTTTTTGAAAAAAGCATGTTGACATTCCCTCTTTAACGTGGTACAGTAACAAACAATAAATAAACCGTTGAAGAAGAGTAAGTAGTCATTTGACCTACTCACAGAGAGCCGCAGGTGGTGGGATTGCGGCAGCAAGGCAGTTGATGAATGGGCTTCTGAGGGCAAGCCGAACCGTAAGGTAGGTGAGACGGAGACGACACTTCGTTAAAAACAGAAGCATATATCCGTTCGTATTTGAACAGCGTATGTTAGAGAGGATGTGTTTACACATCAAGCCGGGTGGCACCGCAGGTTATCCTGTCCCAGCAAATAATATTTGCAGGGACAGGTCTTTTATTTTTCCGGAACTGTCCCGAATCAGAGAGAAGAAGGAGAAAAAACAATGAAAAATCTACTCAGAAAAACTTTAGTACTTGTACTTGCAATGACACTTGTACTTGCTTTGACCGGCTGTTCCGAAACGGCCGACACGGGAAACAAACCTTACGTTATCGGTATCTGCAATTATGTCGATGACGCTTCACTGAACCAGATTTGTGAAAATATACAGGACAGATTGAATGAAATCGCCAAGGAGAAAAACGTTTCCTTTGAAATTCATTATGAGAACTGCAATGCAGACTCAAACGTAATGAATCAGATTATCCAGAACTTCATTGCCGACAAGGTTGACGTTATGATCGGTGTTGCAACCCCGGTTGCAATGGCCATGCAGGCAGCAACCGAAGACAATAAAATACCTGTTGTTTTTGCGGCAGTGTCCGACCCGGTTGCGACAGGCGTTGTTGAATCATTGGAAAAGCCCGGAGCAAACATTACGGGCACATCGGATTATCTTGACACAACAGCCATTATGAATCTGATTTTTGCCGCAAATCCTGACGCAGATTGCATCGGACTTCTTTACGACGCCGGCCAGGATTCATCTACTACAGCAATCAACGAAGCAAAGGCTTTTCTGGACAAAAAAGGAGTTAAATATATCGAACACACAGGTACTACCGTTGATGAAGTCTCTCTTGCTGCTGATATGATGATTGTAGACAAGGTTGATGCGATTTTCACTCCTTCGGACAATACAATAATGCGTGCTGAACTTTCCATTTACGAGAAGCTTTCAAAGGCAGGAATTGCACACTATGCGGGTGCAGACTCTTTTGCACTTAACGGTGCTTTCTGTGGTTACGGTGTTGACTATGCAAATCTCGGACGTGAGACTGCAGATATGATTGCCGAGATAATATGCGAAGGCAAGAATCCTGCTGACGTTTCCGTAAGAACATTTGATAACGGTACCGCCACCATTAATACAGAAGTCTGCAGCGAACTTGGCTTCAACCTGGATGATATAAAGAAGGCTTTCGGCCCTTACTGCACAGACATTAAGGAAATTAAAACAGCTGAGTCATTTAATTAACCATAAAGGACATTCAAAATGGATATTCAGGCAATAACGGATTTACTAAAAACAACATTGGAACTTGGATTAATCAGTTCATTGACGGTGTTGGCACTTTTTTTAAGCTATTCAATGCTGAACGTGTGCGACCTGTCAACGGACGGGTGTTTTACTCTTGGCGCGGCTGTCGGCGCAATGGTGGCTCTTTCGGGACACCCGGTGCTTTCCATCTTTGCTGCTATGGGCGCCGGAATGGTTTCGGGCTTTGTTACTTCCATTCTTCAGACAAAGATGGGAATCGACTCCTTACTGGCCGGAATCATTGTGAATACAGGGTTGTACTCCATCAACATTGCGGTCATGAAAAATGCGTCTCTCGTTAATTTGAACAAAACGGAAACAGTTTTTACCATGCTTAAAAAGGCACTTGAAAACACTTTCCTTGCTGATTGGTATAAGCTTATAGTGATTGCATCGGCCGTGCTTCTTGTTGTTGTATTCCTTGTTTTGTTCTTGCGTACAAGGCTTGGCCTTGCAATCAGGGCAACCGGCAACAATCCTGCAATGGTCAAGGCGTCTTCCATTAATCCGGTTTTCACGACAATCATTGGACTTGTTGTTGCGAACGCGTTTACCGGTCTTTCGGGATGCCTTATGGCACAGTCACAGAAGTCGGCTAACATTGACATCGGCAGCGGAATAGTAACAATAGCGCTCGCATCCCTTCTCATGGGCAATGCATTTCTTGGAAAAGGAAGCATATTGAAGCGTGCAATAGGTGCGGTAGTCGGATCGGTTCTTTTCAGACTTGTATATACCATTGCACTTCGATTCAGAATGCCTGCATCAATGCTTAAGCTTGTTTCCGCTGTTATTGTTATCCTTGCAATTGCAGGGCCATACTTTAAATCACGGATTCCTGTTTTCAAACGTATGATGGCGCTGAAGAAAAGCAGAACCGGAATGGAGGGAAAAAAGAATGCTTAAGATTACTCATATTTCCAAAACCTTCAATCCGGGAACCATTAACGAAAAGGTGGCAATAAGAGATTTATCGCTTACCGTGAATGATGGGGATTTCATTACGATAATTGGCTCTAACGGCGCCGGAAAGTCTACACTTTTTAACGCGATTGCGGGAAGCTTTATTACCGATTCCGGTTCCATCGAACTTGACGGAGAAGATGTCACGCTTATGCCGGATCACAAACGTGCATCCAAAATCGGTAGGCTTTTTCAGGACCCCATGCTTGGAAGTGCACCCGGAATGAGCATAGAAGAAAACCTTGCTCTTGCGGCGGGTCACGGTGGCTGGCTTTCGCACATAACAAAAAAGGAAAAGGCAGAGTTCAGGGAGAGATTATCACTCCTGAATATGGGACTTGAAGACAGAATGAAGCAGCCTGTGGGACTTCTTTCGGGTGGTCAGAGGCAGGCTCTTACGCTTATGATGGCAACGTACAATCCGCCAAGTCTTCTTCTGCTTGATGAGCACACAGCTGCTTTGGATCCTGCTACAGCGGATAAAGTTTTGGAAATAACCAGAAGAATTACCGAAGAAAACAAGCTCACCTGCCTTATGGTTACTCACAATATGAACCAGGCTTTGGAGTTTGGAAACAGAATTATTATGATGGACGGCGGTGACATTGTTTTCGATGAAGAAGGCGAAAAAAAGAAGGCTCTTACCAGAGAAATTCTTCTGGAAAGATTTAAAGAGGCTGCCGGAAAGCATTTGGATAATGACAGAATTTTGCTCTCATCGGGAGAGTAGACAAGAGTAGAAAATAGAGTTTATAAGGAATTTATAATTATAAACTCCTGAGCCGCTTGAAGTTAAATCATGATTGTGCTAAAATCATCTCCATGTGGTATAGGTGGGGATAATACCCAAATTTTGGATGTGCGGAGAATATATCTTATAACGGGCACATGGAGGTAACCGTGAAGAGGAGATCTGACAGAAGAAAGTTCTGGGGTGGAACGATACTGATTCTATTACTTGCTGCTTTTGGAGTATTGGGAGCGTATCAATTTGAGAAACGTATTGCAAAGGAATGCGAAACGTCTCTTAAAACAACTACAGTTCTAAAAGGCAAAAATTTAAAAACGTATTTTGACACAAAGGCTGATTTTTTGAATCTCCTTTCACAGTTTGTTGACGACAATGCGGTTCTTACGGAAACAGAACTTCAGCAGATGGAAACAATCAAGAAAGAGATATCGGCCTCCTCTTTGGGTGTTTATATTTACGCAATCAACTCAAGCTTCGTTTCTACCGGAGAGAAGTCTTCACTTCCTGTTTCTAAGGCGTGGAGCAGTTGTATCGGCGGCAAAAACGTTGTCATGAGACCTGATAACGAGAATTCCGAACGGCATGAGGACGTCATGCTTTGTATTCCATGGAAAAAAGGCGAGAAAATCGTTGGTATGTTTTTCGCTACGTTTTCCATGGATAATTTTATTGATAAAGTTTCCGAAAGCGTATTCGATGATGAAGGCTACAGTATCGTAGTAAATGACGAAGGAACGATTATCATCCCCGCATACAACATTTCAAGCAAGGATTCCAACGGCCGTTATATTATTGACCAAATGTATGAGGAAGCTTTTTCAAAGGATGTTCTGAGCGGCCTTCTGAGAGCAGCGGATGAAGACGTGAACGAATGTGAACGTTTCCCTGTTCTCGGAGTCAGCTACGTTGCGTGCTCAACAGCATTAAAAGGTTATTCCAACGTATACGTTGTCTCGGTTGTTGAAGAAAACGCCGCTTACGGTAAGAACTCTTCACTTTCAAATGTTATCATCATATTCATTGTGGTTGCAGCGCTTATCATCGCTCTTCAGGGAATCCTTTACATGAATTCCAAGAAGAAGAAAAAGAACGAGATTGAAGACGCCATCAACTATGATGAACTTACAGGTCTTCCCACTAAGCCTTATCACAAGGAGATTGTACAGGAACTTATCAAAAAAGGACATAATACGTACGCCTATGCGGTTTGCGATGTGTCGGGCTTTAAATTCCTGAACAGTACTTTTGGCTATGAATACGGTAATAATGCATTGAAATATATCGCTCATGTACTGAGCAATTCCATCACACGTGATGAAACCGTCAGCCGTACGAGCGGTGACCATTTTGCAATGCTTCTCAAGTATGACAACGTGGATGAACTTGTCGAAAGACTTGAGAATCTTCTCACAAGATGCGCGGATATTCCCGAGAATGAGTCCGGAAGAGCAGGTAAAGTCGTTTTCACATGCGGTGTTTACATCATCACGGATGATGAGGACATTAACAGAATCAGGGCAAGAGCAAATGTCGCACGTAAGGGCATTAAAAAGTCGATGACAAACCAGATTGCCTTTTACAGTGAAGAGGACTTCAATAAAGACATTGAGGTTCATGAGCTTGAAGGAGACCTGGTAAGCGCAATAAAGAATAACGAACTTGTCGTTTATCTGCAGCCTAAATACGGCATTTCGAACGAAAAGATTACCGGTGCCGAAGCGCTTATTCGTTGGATGCATCCTACAAAAGGATTGATTGGACCGAACATTTTCATACCGATTGCGGAAGTGAACGGTTTTGTCAAAGAGATTGACTATTTCGTATTTGAGACTGTCTGCAAGAAACTCAAGGAATGGGAAGAAATGGGCAAAAAGCTTATTCCTGTTTCGGTAAACTTCTCGAGAATCCATCTTAACGAAGAAAACTTTGTCGGAAAGCTTATTCAGATAGTAAAACAGCACGAATTAAAGCCCGAATATCTTGAAATTGAACTTACGGAAACTGCCGTATACGACGAAATGGACAAGCTCCTCAACGTGATGCATCTTATAAAGGAAGCCGGTTTTGGACTTTCAATGGATGACTTTGGTTCAGGATATTCGTCACTTCATCTTTTAAGAGAAATGCCTGTTGACGTTTTGAAACTTGATAAGGGATTCCTGGATGATTGCGGAAGTGAGAACTCGCGAGAGAAGAAAGTTATTTCACACGTTATTTCCATGGCAAAGGATCTTGAGATTTCGGTTCTTGCCGAGGGTGTAGAGACCGAAGCACAGAAGCTGTTCCTTGAGGAAGCAAACTGCGATATGATTCAGGGCTATTATTACGCAAGACCAATGGCTATCGATGATTTCGAAAAATATCTTCAGGAATGCTGATGATGTGTTAGCTGCGTTATAGCTTCCAGCCAAGCGTTGGGAAGAAACGGAAGATTACAAGGAAAATGAGCCAGGAAAGAAGCCTTACTCCGACATAAACGATGAGCGAGAGCTTCGGTGCTATAAGGGCAAACATGAAGCCCGGAAGCGAGGGCTCAACGGTACGGATGCTCCATATGATGTGAAGCACCACAATCATAACAAAGCTATATGTCTGACCTTTAAATGTAAAACGGTTAAAACCGTGTTTTCTTCGAAGTTCGGGGAAGGGGAGCGATTTGTCCTCTTCCTCGGCTTTTTTTGCATTCTCATCGGAACGTCTGAAAAACATTGAAATGCAATAAGGTGCAATAAATGCTATGAGAAGAATGTAAAGCGGAGAAAAGTTGCGGTACCCCATTACAATGTAAAAGAGCTGAAGTGCTGCGGTGCATATGATAAATATTATGTTTGTAAGCTTCATGCTGATGAAGGAAGCTATTCTTGCAAGTGTGTGGTCCATAAGTACTCCTTTCGCGGATAATC
>JAZLLG010000073.1:0-93459 GCA_045598045.1 Lachnospiraceae bacterium
GTGAGTTAGTATGTTCCCCACATCCAGCTTCCTTCAGATTCGAGGTCGCCCTCGACACCCTTGCCTTCGGCTATATCCTTCCCACTACCGGGCGGAATCGGGACTTTAACCCGTTAGAAACGTGCGCCGCTAGGCGCACCATTAAAAATGCCAAAAAGCATTGATAAATTAACGCTTTTTGGCATTATCCCATTACATTTTTTCTTTTGTTTTACGCACGCTGACAAATACAACCGCACCAACAAGCAGTATTGCTGCAATTGCCACTATAACAATGACCGGATTAACTCCTCTGTCGTTTGTCTTCTGCTCCGGTACATCCGTAACCAAAGCTGTAGGGGTGGCTACCGTCGTACTCTCGTTAACTTCCTCAGGCTCCGGCGTAGCAAGGGCCGATTGAGTCGGAGCCGGTGTCGCAGTAGGCTCGGGGTCCGGTATGTTCTCCTTAAGAACGGTAAAATCTATGGAAGGAGTTCCTGCCAAATGCGCTCCGCTGCCTTCCGGAGCTTTATCAGACATTTCAAGAAGTCCGTTCATATTGAGCGTTCCATCGGAATTACGTGTTATTTTTATTGACGTGTCCGTAGAAACAAACCATGAAGCATCTGCCTTGACACCCTCGTTATTTCCCGACTGCCAATAATAATCGGACGTTTTGTAAATCTTTGAATTATCCTGTTCTCCCTTGGGTTTGATATTGTCTCCCTCGCCCCCGTTATCCTTAAAAGATACCAGACCTTCTGCCGAGTAATCTGTGTTTTTTGCATCATTTGTATAAAATGCCACATTGTAAGAGCCATTATTGTAGCTGACGCAGTTCTCCACCTGAATGTCGGGACAGGAATTGGAATCGATACCCTTCATTTTGTTGTTAAACGCAATGCTGTTAATCAGTTTATGATAGCCGGTGATGCTTGACCCTCCAAGCTTAAAACCGTTTCCGTTTCCTGCATTTGTTCCGTCGGGGAGAATACCGTTTCCGTAGCACACACAGTTTCTTATAACAACACTGCCCACGGGTCCGGTTTCCACCTTTGCAAACATATCCCAGCCGTCATCCGCATTGTTGAAGGAGAGGCAGCCGTCAAATACATTATTGTCGCCCGTCGTCAGCTTGCATGCAAACCCATCTGCATCCTCATAGCCGGGATCTGCATTTCCGTATGATGTACAGTTCAGAATGAGGTTATCATGCGGCCAATCGGAATAGCTCACATCTGTCGAAGCAAGTCTTGAAATCTGTATGCCTGTATTTTCGTTGTAATAGGCGTCAACCTGATCAACCGTGCAATAGTTTCCGGAAATCTGAAGCCCTTTTCCTGTGGACCTTGTTACGTCAAAACCGCCCACATACCAGTAATCACCACCGATTGTAATGCCGGAATCCTTGCTTTGGAAGTCAAATACAGGTTTTGATTTCCCTTCGGGGTCGCGAAGCATGTATATCGGCTCGCTCTCCGTCCCGCTCTGGCCTCTGCCGACGGTTATTTTTTCATTAAGCTTATATGTTCCGTCAAGGATATATATTGTCTGTCCTTTGTGTGCGTGAACCATTGCAGTTGCAAGGTCGTAAGGACTCTCTTTTGTTCCCTTGCCGTATGCATCTCCGTCCGGGCCCACATAAACAACGGTTCCGGGCAGCCTTTTAAACGTCACCTCGTGAGTTACGTTCATGACGCTGTAATCGGTAAGTGCCGAAAACTCCCCATTTGGTTTATAGTCCGCATCCGGCGTAAACTTCATGACAATACCGTTTACACCCTTCTTGAGCTTCACCTCTGCAGTAAAGTATTCATTAGCTTTGACCTGAACATTTCCGGCAATCACGTTCTGTGATGCTCTGTCAATAATGTCGCACACTCCGTCAGCATTTGCGTATCCGATGAATGTATAGTTTTCATCTCCTACCGCTGACGCGGAAACGCCCTTCACAACAGGTGCCGTAAGATCAAGCTCGCGTTCCTCTGCAGGCGCATCCGTCGCCGGATCGGAAGTCGTTATTGATATGTCCGAAACAGTGATGTTGAAGGTTCTTGCAGCATAGAATCCGACATAGATATGGTCGGGGTCAAGCTGTGTCAGATTATCACGCTCTATATCATAATAAAGCTTGGAATGAACCTTTCCCGCGCCATCCTCGTAGCTTAAGATGTAGCCGGTATTGTTGCGTTCAATCTTAAGTTTAAATGTGGTCAGCTCAGCATATGTTCCCATATCCGAAGAAGGATTGGTAACATTTCCGACTATATTGCCCTTTGAATAGATACGTCCGCCATCTTCCAAAGGGAACATCGTTGACTTAAAGTAATTCTGTGCAAAGTCAGTGGAATTGACGAAGTCATTTTCAAGAAATTCCTTTGTAACACCAAGCTTTTCCTGTGCTCCAAGGCCAAGCTTCATGCTTACTTTCGAGCGTCCGTCACCGGACGAAGAGAAAAGCTCTCCCGTCTCATTGTCAAACCAGTATTCCACCTTGGTGCATGTAGCCATGTAAGAGTTGTTCCAGAACACAGAGCCGTCACCATGAGCACCCACCCTGTCACAGGCCATAAGTCCAAAACCGTCCTGACCGTTTGTAAATGTCCAGGAATCAACGTTTATCGTTGCGGAAAATACAAAATTCTCCGTGGCAGGATCTATCGTTGTATAGTAAAATGCCAGTCCGTCCGTAGAGGTCGGCTGAAGTTTTCCTTTATTGTTTAGTGAAGAAACCGAAACTGTGTACGGTGCTTCGTTCGCGCTGCCCTTATAAAAATTATTGGTGGTGTCCGCACCGGGGCCAAATGCAGCAAAAGCCCATTCGCGCTGTGCTTCCTCGGTAATCAGGCAGGACGCGCTTCCACCGGGTTTTGCACTCTCTTCACGACGGTTTGCCTGTACCGCAAACTCATACTTTTCTCCTACCGTAAGGCCCGTAACCGTTGCAAGAAGTGAATTGACCGTATCTCCCTTTGAATAATCTTTATCACCTGCTTTCCTATAGTAAACCGTGTAGCTGTCGGCTTCCGGAACAGCACCAAAGCGTACTGTTGCCGTGCCGTTTCCTGCACTCGTTGCAGATGAAACATTGGCTGCTTTCAAAGGAAGCAGGAAATCAACTCCCGGCCAGCTTGTGTTTTTCTTAACTTCCCCGGTACGTTTTGCCTGAAGACGGAAGCTGTACGTATCCGAAGCCGAAGGAGTAAAAGAAGCAACTCCGCTTTCTCCTTCCAAGGCAACCGTAACTGTATCAACCGTTTTATTTGCACTGTTTATCAGATCTACAATAACCTGATCGGCACCGTCGTAACCGATAAACATATTGAAATACACATTAATATTAGCCCCCTCTACCTTAACATCGGTAATAACGGGAGGCGCAACCTTTGTCCAGTCTGCACGGGGCTCACGTGCTCCTGCGGCGTAGTCAAGAACTTCTATTGAAACAAGTCGAAGACCTCTGTTAAGTTCTTCGTTTACAGGAGAAACAACCGAATAACTACCGGCCGGAACAGCCTTATAATCAAATCGCTGTCCTCCGGTGCCCGTGCATGTTGATGCATTCTCCGTATTCGGAACAATGTTACCGTCAGCATCGACGATTGCAAAAGCAGATGTATTGGCGCCACCTGTGGAAGCGACAACAAGAACGATGTCGGCCTCTCCGACAGATGTGAAATTAAAGCTTCCCGTCATGTTCTTACCGAGTTCCAAAGCTATCATTTCATCATTCTGCGTCCTGTACGTAACATTTCCCATGGTTTTATAATAGTTGTCGGCAAATGTCGTCCCCTCAGGAACCGGGTCCTTGTTCTGAATGCCGTTAAGCGGAAGCTTTGTAGCATCAAACAGAAAGCCTCCGTCTG
Organism: Lachnospiraceae bacterium; assembly: GCA_045598045.1. Taxonomy (GTDB): domain Bacteria; phylum Bacillota; class Clostridia; order Lachnospirales; family Lachnospiraceae; genus RGIG3528. The sequence continues at coordinate 3,846 of JAZLLG010000073.1, forward strand.
CATAAGCTTCACGCTCCGGAGCCATTCCGCCAAAGAGTGCCGTAAGCATAACCAATACACACAGCAAAGCAGAAATCCGTTTTGTAGACTTACCCATAAATAATACCTCCTTATAACCTTGGAAATATTATATAGTACGGCTATCAACAATCTCAATATAAAAGGCGAAGAAAAAGCAAATGCGCAATATCCGTATTGTGAATATTGCGCATTCAACCATCTTTTTTTATTGTGACAAAAGAATCGTCCCTACTTAAAGTATTCTACGCCGGACTCGAATACCTTCATATCCTGTTCGCCGAAGATATTCTTTGCGACGCCGCTGCCGATACGCTCCGAATGAGCCATCTTGCCGAGTACACGGCCCGAAGCGTCTGTAATGCCTTCGATGGCCATATATGAAAGGTTCGGATTGAAAGCTTCATCATAGGATGCATTGCCGTCAACATCAACGTACTGCGTAGCAACCTGTCCGTTTTCAATAAGCTTCTTCAGCCATTCGCCGGTAGCTACAAAACGTCCCTCGCCATGTGATGCGGGAATGGTATATACACCGCCGAGCTTTGCATTCTTAAGCCAAGGGGACTTGTTTGAAATAACCTTTGTATAAACGGACTTGGAAATGTGACGTCCGATGGCGTTTCTAGTAAGTGTAGGCGAATCCGGAAGCTGATCGCAGATTTCACCGTAAGGAGCAAGACCAAGCTTGATAACAGCCTGGAAGCCGTTACAAATACCAAGTACAAGGCCGTCACGCTGCTTAAGTAAATCGTTCACGGCATTTGTAAGCTTAACGTTTCTGAATGCGGATGCAATGAACTTTGCCGATCCGTCAGGTTCATCACCTGCGGAGAAACCGCCCGGGAACATTACAATCTGTGAGTTCTTAATTGCAGCCTCAAAAGCGTCAACACTCTCTCTTATATCCTGCTCATTTCTGTTTCTGAATACAACCGTCTCAACCTCTGCACCTGATTTTTCAAATGCACGGAGCACATCGTATTCGCAGTTTGTGCCGGGGAATACAGGCACAAATACGTGAGGCTTTGCCACCTTATTCTTAGCCACAAGAATCTTCTTTGCGTCGTAAAGCGGAACCGAAGGATTGGCTATGCCTGCCTTTTCAAGTGCCTTATCCGCACCGATTGTCTTTGTGGGGAATACGCCCTCAAGGGTTCCCTGCCAAGCCTCGAAAAGCTCTTTAAGAGTGACACTTCCGGAAGCGCCGCAACGAATTTCGGGCTGAGCAATAACTTCACCGACAACCTCGGCAAATACGCCGCTCGCAAGTATCTCATCAACTGCAGAAGGTTTAACCTCTGCAAGAATTGCACCATGATTTGCGGTAAAAAGTTCATTTACAAAGGAAGGAGTAATAACAGCGCCGAGCATGTTGCCGAAAGCTGCTTTTGCGATTACATCAGCCGCACCGCTTCCCGTTACTGCATTTGCGGAAGCGATGATGCCCTTTTCATTGAGCTTTCTTATATATGCCATGGACTTCTTAAACTCTTCGTAATTGGGAAGACCGTAGTCATTTTCTCCGCCCATATCATCCGGAAGCATACGGAAGAGAACAAGCATGTTGCCTGCCTTCTTGAATTCATTGGAGACAATGTTCTTTTCCTTATCAACGCAAACCGCAAAAGAGCAGAGCGTAGGCGGAACATCAATTTCATTAAAGGAACCGGACATGGAGTCCTTTCCGCCGATTGAAGGAAGCCCAAGGCTCACCTGTGCCTCATATGCTCCGAGGAGTGCAGCAAGAGGCTTGCCCCAACGTGTTGCATCATCTCTGAGCTTTTCAAAAAATTCCTGGAAAGTAAAACGAATCTTTGTATAATCGCCACCTGCCGCAACAATCTTTGCAACAGAATCAATAACTGCGTAAACAGCACCATGATATGGGCTCCAGCTTGTGAGATAAGGATCCATGCCGTAGCTCATCATTGTAACGGTGTCGCACTTGCCACGAAGAACGGGAAGCTTAGCCACCATAGTCTGAATCGGTGTATTCTCATATTTGCCGCCGAAGGGCATGAGTGTTGTTGCTGCACCGATAGAGGAATCGAACATTTCCGAAAGACCCTTCTTGGAGCATGAATTCAGGTCTGCCATGCGGTTCTTCCAAACCTCGGCGAGTGTCTTTCCTTCGGATTCAGTAACTGTATATGCTTTGTAATTGTATGTATCGTAAATGCTCTTTTCTTCGGAAGGCATCTGAACAGTAGCCGAAGCCTCCTGATGTGCGCCGTTTGTATCAAGAAAAGCGCGGGAAATATTAACGATTTCCTTACCTCTCCACTTAAGAACAAGTCTCTTCTCTTCGGTAACGGTCGCAACACAAACTGCCTCAAGGTTTTCTGAAGCAGCATACTCAAGCATCTTGTCTGCATCCTTCTTGTCGACAACGATTGCCATTCTCTCCTGTGATTCTGAGATTGCAAGCTCTGTACCGTCAAGGCCCGCATACTTCTTCGGAACAAGGTCGAGATCGACTACAAGACCATCTGCAAGCTCGCCTATGGCAACGGATACACCGCCTGCGCCGAAGTCGTTACACTTCTTAATGAGTTTTGTAACTTCGGGACGTCTGAAAAGTCTCTGAAGCTTTCTTTCGGTAGGAGCATTACCCTTCTGAACTTCCGCACCGCAGGTATTGATGGATTCGGCATTGTGTGCCTTTGACGATCCTGTTGCACCGCCGCAGCCGTCACGGCCCGTACGTCCGCCCATAAGAATGATTACATCGCCGGGGTCCGAGGTTTCACGGATAACGTTTGAACGCTTTGCAGCACCCATAACCGCACCGATTTCAAGACGCTTTGCAACATAATCGGGATGATATATTTCGTCAACAAGGCCTGTGGCAAGGCCAATCTGATTACCGTATGATGAATAACCTGCTGCAGCACCGGTTACAAGCTTTCTCTGGGGAAGCTTTCCCGCAAGGGTGTCCTTTACGGGAACTGTCGGGTCAGCTGCGCCCGTAACACGCATTGCCTGGTATACATATCCTCTGCCCGAAAGAGGGTCACGGATTGCTCCGCCAAGACATGTTGCGGCACCACCAAAAGGCTCAATTTCAGTAGGATGGTTATGTGTTTCGTTTTTGAAGAACACAAGCCACTCTTCCGTTACACCGTCAACCTCAACAGGCACAACGATGGAGCATGCATTGATTTCGTCCGAAACCTCCATATCTTCAAGTAATCCGGCTGCACGAAGCTCTCTTGCTCCGAATGTTGCGATGTCCATAAGAGAGACATATTTGTCGGGACGATTTGCATAGAGAACCGAACGAGCCTTAAGGTATTTCTTATATGTGTCTTCGATAGGCTTTTTGTAGAAGCCTTCTTCAAACTTAACGTCTGTAAGTTCCGTAAGGAAAGTCGTATGACGGCAGTGATCGGACCAGTATGTGTCCAGAACACGGATTTCCGTCATCGTAGGGTTACGCTTCTCATCGTTTGTAAAGTAATTTCTGATGTGAAGGAAGTCCTTATAGGTCATGGCAAGATTTAATGAAGCATACAGTGCCTTGAAATCCTCCTCGGGCATTGTATTGAAACCATCAAGAATTTTAACGTCTTCAGGCACACTGTACTCAAGACTGAGGGTTTCGGGAATCTTCTCTCCGGCGACCCTGGAATCCACCGGGTTGATGCAATGCTTTTGTATACGCTGAAGCTCATCAGCCGTGATTTTGCCTGAAAGCACATAAGTTGTGGCACTGAGGATGACAGGCTCTTCCTTTTCGTTAAGGAGCTTAACGCACTGAACAGCTGAGTCTGCTCTCTGGTCGAACTGTCCGGGAAGGAACTCTACAGAGAAAACAGTATCATCGGCGTTGTGAGGAAATTCGTTTTCAAAAAGCAAATCTACGGGCGGCTCGGAAAATACTGTCGTTGTAGCAGCTTTGTACGTATTTTCGGAAATGTTCTCAACATCATAACGGATAAGGATACGCACATTCTCAACACTGTTGATGTTAAGATACTCCTTAATCTCATTTTTCAGCTCGGAAGCCTTGACTGCGAACTCTGCCTTCTTTTCGGCATATACTCTTCTGACCATAATTTACTCCTTGGTGATACGTGTTTTGTTAAACATTTCACACAAATAATTATTCCAAATTTTGCTTTTATTATTGCACAAGTCGTGATATAATGAAAATTAATATATGTGAAGGCTTCTATTAAATAAGCTTATCAGTCGGGGGTAAAAAATTATGATGGATGTAAACTATGAGTTGTACAAAGTTTTTTATCATGTAGCCAAGAGTTTAAGCTTCTCTGACGCTGCTGCTGACCTGTTCATTTCCCAGTCTGCCGTCAGTCAGTCCGTCAAAGTTCTCGAGCGTCGTCTCGGTCAGACTCTTTTCCTTAGGAGCACCAAAAAGGTTTCCCTCACAAAGGAAGGTGAGCTCCTTTTCAAGCACATTGAGCCTGCCATCACTCTCATTTCAAAAGCCGAAAACCAGCTTCAGTCCGCAAGGGACACCGGTGAAGTAAGCTTCCGCATTGCAGCGAGCGACACCATCTGCCGCTACTTCCTCGTCCCATACTTCAACGAATTCCATAAAAAATATCCCGACATACACATCAAAGTTATTAACGCCTCTTCTTCGGGTTGTGCTGCACTCCTTGACGAGAATCAGGCCGATCTCATTGTTACGAATTTCCCGAATCCCACTCTCAGCAGCGCGATGAAAACCATTCCCGTTTCTACGTTCAATGACGTTTTTCTTGCAAGCAGAGAAGCGTACGATTTTGAAGGCAAAAAGGTTTCGCTCAGAAAGCTTTCCACATATCCGATACTCATGTTGGACAAAACTTCCACCACAAGTATCTTCCTTCACGAAATGTTCCAGAAGGCTTCCATCGACCTCGTGCCCGGGGTTGAACTTTCCAGCAACGACCTTCTCATCGACCTCGCCGAAATCGGCCTTGGAATTGCCTTCGTGCCTGATTTCTGCCTGAAAGGACGTTCCAATCCGAATCTCTACGAAATCAAAACAACCGAGAAAATCCCGCCTCGTAAGATTATTGCCGCTTACGACGACACAATGCCTCTTTCCGAGCCCGCAAAGTTTTTCCTCGAACTCATCAGGGAAAAAGACGGTGCACAAGAATAAACAAATAAATGAAACAGGGGGACGGGGATGTGTATTCATTTTGATTTTCAAAATGAATACACATCCCCGTCCCCCTGTTTCATTCGGTTATTTCCAAAGAACACCTGAAAGGATGCCGGTTGTTATTCCGAGAATGGCACCGATAAGCACCTGAAAAGGAGTGTGTCCTACAAGCTCCTTAAGCATTTCCTCATCAAATTCCGGTGTATGTTTAGATGTTCTGGACTTTTCAAGATATTCGGTAATCTGTTTAATGACTATAGCCTGTTTGCCCGTTTCCTGTCGCACTCCGCTTGCATCATGCATAACAATAATGGCAAACATCACCGTTATGGCGAACTCAAAAGAGCCGAGACCGCATCGTACTCCCGAAACCGCTGCCATGGCACAAACCGTGGCCGAATGGCAACTTGGCATTCCTCCGTCACCTATAAGTCTCTCAAAATCCCACTTTTTCGTAACCAGGAAATTGATTATCGTTTTTATTACCTGGCAAATAAACCACGAACCAATAGCTGTTACCAAAATGTGATTATTCAAAAGTTGTATAAATACGTGCATTAATTCTCTCCGTCATTAATATTTAAGCTTTTTCTGTATTCGGCAGGGCTCTGTCCCACATACTTTCTGAACTTCTTATGGAAGTAATCGACATTTCTGTATCCTACGTTCTCCGCAATCTCGTACACCTTAAGATCCTTTTGTTTGAGAAGCTCCAGTGCTTTTTTGACTCGCACTTCATCAACATAAGTATTGAAGCTGGAGCCTGTCGTTTTTGTAAATACCTTTCCAAGGTAGCTGGAATTGTAGCCAAAAAGCGTTGCAATCATTTCAAGCTTTAAATTGGAATGATAGTTGTGCTCAATATAGTAGAGGATGTCGTCCATAACCGAATCACGGTTCGAATTACCTGTAGAGCTCATAATCATTTCAAAAGTCTGTGACAGACAAACGATTATCTCATAAAGATAGTTTCGTGTGCTTATAAATCCGATGATTTCGGTGTTTGTTTTAAAGGGAATGTCTGCAAGCGGGAAATTGTGGGTAATTGAATCCTTAATTTGGAGATAAAGGTCCGTCATAAAGATTTTTACATCCATTATTTCGGCATTTACGTGAAAAAGATACTCCTCAAGCTCATAAAGCGCCTCTGCAACCTTGCGTCGGTTAAATGCCTGCAAATACCCCGTAAAGCACTTACTGTAGCTGTCCACCAGCTTTTTATCAAACGCCGTAAGGTGATTCTGTACGGTAGGAAGATCGTCGTAGCCATACACATGCTGCCCCTGGGTGCAGAAAAACCTTCGTAAAATCAAAGCCCTTGCCTGATCGAAGCTTCTTGAAAGCTCCGCAAGGCTGTCTACCTGCTGACCGTAAGCAATGAACAACGTATCCAAAGGGCTTCCCTTTTCAGGCTCCTCGTCATAGTGTGAAATAAAGCGCTTCATCTTTTCGATTGCAAGCCCGCCCTTCAGAAGGAGGTATTCTTCATTTCTGTAGTCGAAATGTTCGAAAAGCTCGTCCCCTTTGTTTGCTGCCTGGAAAAGATCCGCAAACTGGTACGGAACCGATGACTCGTTTTTATCAAAGTTTTCATATGCGACAATCTGATATTTATTTGCCTGAAGACCGAGTGTACTCATATCCAAAGAGAAAATATCCTCTTTTTCGAGAACAATATCAAGTATAATTTCCTTTTTCGACTTTGTCCTAAGTACCTCGTTGTGAACCTCGGCAGAGCGTTCTTCGCGGATTCTTGCCGTTATTTCCCTGACGGTTTTAATGAGTTCGTCCTCATCTATCGGCTTCGTAAGATAGTAGTTTACATCATACTTCATTGCTTCCCGGGCATAATCAAAATTTGAAAAGCCCGAAAGAATAATGAATTTACCGGTGTAGCCTCCCTCTCGGGCATTTTTAATAACCTCAAGGCCGCTCATTCCGGGCATTCTGATGTCCATCATCGTAATGGCGGGCCTTTTTTCAAGTATATCGCTTAATGCCTCGTCGCCGTTTTTTCCTTCACCGCAAATCTCATAGCCGAGGCTTTCCCAGTCTACGATGCATTTCAAGCCGTCACGTATTATTTTTTCATCATCTGCAATGTATAGAGAATCCATCCGTACCTCAGCTCAGTCCGTTTCAACTTTAATAACAACAGGGTTCTTTGTGTTTATTTCGGGGCCGCTGACATAAAGCCCGTCAGGCCTGTACTCGTACTCAACCGCTCCATATCCGAGAACCGACACCTTTGTAACGATTCCCTGGAAACCAAGAGAATTAAAATCACTCTTTCCAAGTGACTTGATACAAACCTTTCCGTCGGCAGGATAGTTCAAAGCGAACGCATATACCGCCCCGTTTCCGCATGTGAAGCGAAAGTCATCATGTGTATATTCTTTGTCTTTTTTGTCCGAGAATTTACCCTCTTCCTCGACGGTTGAACCTTCCGCAGAAGTTTTCCACGGCTTTGTCCCGTATATCGCCTCACTGTTTGCACGCATCCATTCTCCGATTTCATGAAGGATCTGCCTGTCTGTGTCGGGAATGGTGCCGTCGCTTTTCGGTCCTATGTTAAGAAGGAGATTTCCGTTTTTTGAAATGACATCAACAAAATATGCCAGAATTTCATCGGACTTTTTATAGTCAAGCCCGTCAACATAGCACCAGGAGTTGTAAGCAATCGCCGTATCGGTCTGCCAGTTGTACGCCTGCGTGGAACCAAACTTTCCTCTTTCCACGTCGGGAATACCCGAACCGAAAGGCACAGGGTCATGTTTGTACACTATGGCCACTTCAATGCCCCACTCGGCTGCACGATTGTAGTAATAGGCCATAAGCTTCTTAAGGTGTTCCTTGTAGCTTTGATGCATAATCCACCAGTCAAAGTACAAAAGCTTCGGACGATATTTGTCAACAAGCTCACAGCATCGTAAAAGCCAGTCATCAAGAAATTCCTTTGAAGAATACGGTTCTGCGAAAACGCAGCTCTGGTCGGGCTGTGTTGCAACACTCGGCCAATAAAAATCGCCTCTTTCGAACTCGCCGTTGATATCGCTTTCGAACTCACGTCCGCATCCCATAAACCAGTAGTGCTCTGCTCTGTGAGAGGATGTTGTGAAAACAATATCTTTCTTCTCCGCTGCCGCCTTGAGTTCGCCGATGACGTCCCTCTTCGGGCCCATTTCCTTTGCATTCCAGTGGGAAAGCTCGCTTTCGTACATCTGAAAGCCGTCATGGTGTTCCGCTACAGGCATTATATACTTTGCACCTGCATCCTTGAAGATATCAACCCACTCATCCGCATTAAACTTTTCCGCTTTAAACATGGGAATGAAATTCTTGTAGCCAAAGTCTTTATGAGCCCCATAAGTTTCAATATGATGCCGGTACTCACGGGAATCCTTAATGTACATGCTTCGAGAATACCACTCATTTGCAAAAGCAGGTACCGAAAAAACGCCCCAGTGAATAAATATGCCAAATTTCAAATCGGGGAACCATTTCGGGCATCGCCAGTTTGTAAGGCTCGACCATTCAGCACGGTAAGGTCCCTTGGCAATAACCTCATCAACTTCCCGTAATCTTTTTTCGTAATCCATATTATCCTCCTAAACTACGAAAGGGCGGTATCAGCATTGTGATACCACCCTTTAGATTAACACACTTTATCGCTCTATGGAATAGTGTTTACATCAGTCTTTCTTCTTCTTTTTGAGAAGGAAAAATACTACTGCTCCTGCAATCACAACTACTGCTGCAATAATTCCGATAACAGCGCCTATACCAAGTCCGCTCTCTGCAGGCTCCGAAACAGGTGCCTGTGTGGGTGCAGCAGGTACATCCGTAGCTGCAGGCTCGTTCTCCGTAACTTCGGGAGCCTTTGTAGGCTCTGCCTTTTCAGGTTCCTTAGTCGGTTCGGGAGTTGCCGTAATCTCAGGAGCTGCTGTCTCTACAACGTTGCCTCCCGTCGGGCTGTCCTTACCGAAACCGGAAACAGTGAATGTGATTTCAATTGACTCCTGAGGAATCGGAACAGAATCAAGTGCGTTGGGATTCTTCTTGTTGTATGTGTTAATGAACTGAATGCCAACGTATGAGCCGTTAACCTCGGGATGATTCTTTGTCTTTACTTCATCACCGCCTGTAATAAGGGCGTCAATGCCAACCTTCCTGCCGTCAACCTTGATTGTAGCGTCTGTGATTGTAACGCCACCGAGCTCAACGCATGAGTAAGGAATTGTTGTGGAAACGTAAAGCATGTTCCACTGTGTTGAACCATGAAGGCCGGGCTCAGCACCATCAAGTCTGATTGTATATGTACCGTTACCATCGATAACAGCATCTGTGAATGTACCGCCGAGATTCTTCTCTGCTTCTGTAGTGCCATCATTCCATGTAACATGTGTGAAGTAGTCTGTTACGCCGTCATTAAGGCCAAGGAGACCGTTTGACTCGTTTGTCCAGTCATCACGGAATACCCATGTATCAGGGCACTGGAAAACGAGATATCCTGCGTAATCACCAAGAAGGAGTGACTCGTCAAAAGGAGCTGTAACTTCTTCGGTAATCTCAATCTTGTTAAATGTAATGTCGTACTCAACCTTTGAATAACCTTCAGGGCATGTGATGTACTTGGCGCCCCACTCATTTGTACCGCCTGCAAGACGGATACAATGATCTGCATCCCAGTCGCCTGTGCCTTCTGTCCACCATGCATCGCCCTGAGTAAGGTCGGGTGTTACTTCAACATCATCAAACTTAATGGAGTTGATAGTGTATTCGATGCCGGAAATGGTCTTTACGTCCTTTTCGGAATTGGTATTGATCATGTAAGGAGCAAGATACCATGTGTATACAACCGGGTTCTTGAAGGAAAGTGTGATGTGAGCTGTTTCACCGGATCTAACAAATGCTGTTTCACCGGTAATATTCTCGTTGTAGCCTGTAACGTAGCTGTTTGCCCAGTCACCGCTTGTAACGTCGCCGCCGATGGCAAGACCTACTTCGTAAAGATCCTCGGAAATGATTGTCTGAACTTCAGCGCCGGGAATAACTACGGAATTGAGCTTAATTGTGTACTCAAGAGTCTTGAAGTTAGCGGGCTGTGTGATGTAGTTTGTGCCCCACTCATTGCAGCCGCCCGCAAGACGGATACAATCTGTCTTGTCATAGTCACCTGTTGACTCTGTCCAGTACTTATCGCCAAGTGAAAGGTCAGCTGTAACTTCCTGTCCGTCAACCTTAACGGAGATAAGCTCGAAGTCAACTACAGCATTCTCAGCCTGTCCCTGAAGAAGGAGGCAGGGAGCTGCGTACCATGTCTTGTCTGAACCGCCCTCGATGCTGATACCGATTGTAACTGTATCACCGGGCTTTGCCTGTGCTGTTGTACCCTTGATAAGGTCATTGTCAACGCCCGTGTAGCCGAGTGACCAGTCCTCGTTTCCGCCGTAAGCAAGGAACATATCGAAAGGTCCTTCCAGCTCCTGAGCTGCTGCTGTTGCTGTTGCTGCAGCGAACTCAATGCCGTTAAGCTTGATGGTGTACTCTAAAGTCTTGAAATTAGCGGGCTGTGTGATGTAGTTTGCTGCCCACTCGTTGCATCCGCCTGCAAGACGAACGCAATCCTCCGCAGCATAATCACCTGTACCCTCTGTCCAGTATGCATCACCCTGAGTAAGATCGGGAGTTACTTCTGCTCCGTCTACCTTGATGGATACGAGTTCGTAATCAATCTTTGCATCTGCTGCTTTGCCGGGAATAATAAGGCAGGGAGCCGCAAACCATGTCTTGTCGGAACCGGCTTCAATCTCTACACTAATTGTAGCGGTGCCGCCGACAGCGATGTCAGCAGATGTTCCTTTAACCGTTTCGGTATTTGACTCAGCACCGTCACCGTAGAACTGATGTTCCCAGTTTGAGCCGCCGCCGTATGCAAGAAACAGCTTGTAGGTATCCTCAGCCTTTACCTGTCTGGCAGGCATAATTCCCACAAGGCTGAGAAGCATTACAAATGCAAAAAGTAATGCTGAAAGCTTTCTGAAATTTCTTTTCATAGTGTCTTCTCCTCATTTTTCTTTTTTTGAGTGTCCGCCCTATACGGACAGTCCCGCGAGAAATTCTAACCCAATTTTGAAAATCTAAATATTATATAAATTAGTGTTTTTATAGGTTGTTTTTTGGAGAATTTAAAAAGGCCCCACCATCGTCAAGCGATAATGAGACCTTTTTTTTAACCGTTCATGCACGGCTTTTATCGTATTATACTACAGCCTGTCATCCTTTTTCAACTGCTTTGCAAGGGTAACATTAAGATTTCCGTTTTTCGTACGGATTTCATCAATAAATTTCTTTTCGTCCGCATCACCATTCATATAAACATGATACGTAAGTTCGTAAAGTGTACCCATGTTTGTTGTTTTAACTTTTTCGAGGCTGTGTTTTCTTGTGTATCTGCCGAATATGTCCGTAAAAGTGTCTGAATAGTTCATGTCCTCGGGAATGACAATCTTAAGTTCCTGCTCGTTTGAAGAAAACATAGCATCTGCAACCTTTGCCACAACAACTATAACTGCCGCAAGAACAAGCGTTGCAAAAAATGCGATGGTGAGGAAGCCGAGTCCGGCAGCAAGGCCGGCACCCATTGCAAGGAAAACGAAGGAGATGTCCTTTGCGTCGCCCTGCGCGCTTCTGAAACGTACAAGAGTGAAAACTCCGCCGATAGAAAGAGCACGGGCAATGTTACTTCCGACAAGAGTAATAACAAGCGCAACAATGGCAGGAAGGATAATGAGGGTGATAAAAAAGCTTACGGATGCATCAGCCTTTCTTGTGATAAGTGCATACGCCGCAGCAATAACAATGCCAAGAATCACTGCAAAAAGCATGCAGATGAGTGTGTCTTTTGTTGTGATGGAATAATCATTTGTAATCCCGAATATATTTTCAAACATTTTGTTTCTCCTTAAGGTAATTGGTGTATTCTGTACCGTACTTTGAAAACGAGCCTTTATATATGCGCATTTCAGAAAGTATTTTCGTCATCCACATCGGCATGGCCCTGTCAATTTTGACTTCCATAATCCAGGTATCATCATCTATAAGGCTGTCACCGTAAACTCCGTAATGGAGACCGAGATCGTGACGACGGGTTATAATGTTCCGATCAAAGGTTACTCTGAAGTCCCTGTCATCCTTAGCGAACATTGCACATCTGTCATAGGACAGAAAAAGCTTCGGTACAAGTCCCATCCTGTTTTTCATTTCATCAAGCTCACACATAACCTGACGATTCATGTACGGATGTATTTCAGGGAACTTTCCGCTGTCAAAGTAGTTGTAAGCGTCCACAAGCTTTATTTTGGTGCGTCGCTTGTTTACAAGCCCTTTGTACTTCTTTTTGATTTCGAGGAAAACCTTGTCCTCCGGAGCAACCGTTCCGTAACTCCTGAGTCGCATCTTTTCCTTGTAGACCGGAGATTCCAACGAACGTCTTATCAGCTCGTTGTCGGTAGAATCGTAATAGATGTTGCAAATGGTGTAGAACTCGCCGTTTTTGCTGTATTCATCCGACTCCATGTATTCCGCAAGGCGCTCACGAAGAATATTATATTGTCTGTCATCGATAATGAACTTAAGCTCGTACCGATTGAAAACCTCAATTGCCATAAACCCTTTTGCCCCTTTGTGAAGATTAATGTTTACCTCGCAAAGAATACTATACATATCAAATGTGTGCTTTGTGTGAGCAAAGTGAAAACACTTTGAACACCTTTCAATACGCTACAACATTATATCAGGCTTTTTCCAAATGGTCTGCATAAAAAAAGCGTTATTTAATGCTGCTTTTATCATTCCTTGCCAAATAAGTTGAAAAACGCCACCTTTACAAAGCATCTGCACATCGGATTGCCCATACGCATACAAAGAGCGCATACATGAGTATGCGCCTGTCTTTTTTAAATCAAGTCCATAACGGCTTTGCTTACAACACCGCATACCCGCTTATCAAAGGGCTGAGGAAGAATGTAATCCTCGTTAAGTTCCTCGTCGGATACAAGCGAAGCGATTGCCTTTGCCGCTGCCAGTTTCATTTCTTCCGTAATCTGTTTTGCTCTTCCCTCAAGTGCACCCTTAAATATACCCGGGAATGCAACAACATTGTTTACCTGATTCGGGAAGTCGGAACGTCCGGTGCCGACAACCTTTGCGCCGGCTTCTTTTGCAAGATCGGGCATTATTTCGGGAACAGGATTTGCCATAGCGAAAATAATGGCGTTCTTGTTCATCTTCTTAACCATATCGGCGGTTACGATATTAGGAGCAGAAACACCTACAAAAACGTCTGCCCCCGCAAGAGCGTCCGCAAGGCTTCCTTCTTTTTCTTCAAGGTTGGTCACCTGCACCATTTCCTGCTGGGCCCAGTTGATTCCTTCTGTTTTCTTTGAAAGCATTCCAACCTTATCACAAAGGGTAAGTGTCTTAAAGCCGTATCGAAGCAAAAGCTTGGCGATGGCGATGCCTGCGGAGCCTGCACCGTTAATAACCACTTTGCATTCTTCTTTCTTTTTCCCGACAACCTTCAAAGCATTAATGATGCCTGCAAGCACAACAATGGCGGTGCCATGCTGATCGTCATGGTAAACGGGAATCGGTAAAAGTTCTTTAAGACTTCTCTCAATCTCAAAGCATCTCGGAGCGGAAATATCCTCGAGATTAATGCCACCGAAAGCCGGAGCAATGTTTACGACGGTTTTAATGATTTCTTCCGTATCCTGCGTATCAAGGCAAATCGGGAAAGCGTTTACGCCACCGAATTCTTTAAAAAGGATGCATTTACCTTCCATAACAGGCATTGCTGCGGCAGCTCCGATATTACCAAGGCCCAAAACAGCGGAGCCATCGGAAACAACCGCTATCGTGTTTCCTTTTATGGTGTATTTGTAAACAGCTTCCGGATCTTTATGTATCTCTTTACAAGGCTCAGCAACACCCGGGGTGTAGAGAAGTGCAAGATCTTCTCTTGTCTTTACGCTTGCCTTGCTTTCCGTCGTCAGTTTTCCGCGCAGCTCCTCATGAAGCTGCAGAGCCTGTTCTGCATTAGTCATGACCTATTCCTCTTTTTCGTTTGATTTTGTGCCGGTGAGAAGACGGGAAATAAGATATTCGTAAACGTCAGTGTTTGCCTGTCTCCAACGGTTGCATACAGTTTCTGCCTCTTCCTCGCTTGTAACAAGAAGATTGATTCTTACAAGCTCACTGCCCCTCTCAACGACCTTAAGGTCGACCATATATTCGCCTGCGTTTATACCCGTTTCCGAATAACCTGCGGTGGACGCCGCAATGTCACGCAGATGATGCTGTTCCTTTGAAAGGAACTCATCGATGTCGTCACGTAGCTGAACGGAAATATCTTTGTAAAAGTATGAAAGTACTTCACTTCCTTCAGTGGTGATTTTGTACTGATGGGAATTGCACTGACCCGTAATTTCAATATAAGTATCCTCAACAAGATCGTCGAGAGCCTGAACTATCTCAAGATAGCTGGCCAGCTGCTTTTCCAGAATAATTCTTGTAAGCTCCGCATTGCTTATGGGGAGCTCAACTCTGTCCAAAATGTACAGAATGATAAGCTTAATAAACATTAAGGCATCGGAATCCATTATTTACCCTCTGATAACGCGTATTTTAAAACCTGCTTCATGTCAGAAACCGGAATAACCTCCATACCCTGCGTAATCTCTTCGGAAATGTCATCAAGATCCGGCTTGTTTTCCTCGGGAACAAGCACAAGCTTCATTCCTGCCTTGTTGGCAGCAAGGAGCTTCTCCTTAAGTCCACCTATCGGCATAACCCGTCCCCGCAGTGAAACTTCACCTGTCATTGCAATATCGGGGCGCACCGGAATGCCGGAAAGTGCCGAATAGATAGCCGTTGTCATAGTGATTCCTGCTGAAGGACCGTCTTTTGGCGTCGCTCCCTCAGGAACATGAACATGAATGTCATGTTTCTCGAAGAAATCCTCATCAAGCTTAATCTTTTCGGAAACGGAGCGGACATACGAAAGTGCGATACGTGCCGACTCCTTCATAACATCCCCGAGACTTCCCGTAAGAATAAGCTCCCCCTTACCGGGCATGGTGTTCACTTCAATCTGAAGCGTGTCACCGCCCACCTCAGTCCAAGCCAGGCCTCTTACTATGCCGACTTCGGGCTTTTCATTGGCTTTAAGCTCACGGTATTTCTGTTTTCCGAGATAGTCTTTAAGATTCTTCCCGGTAATCTTAATTGCACTCTCTTTATACTCCGAAGCCGGTTCCCCGGATGCTTCAAAGCTCTGTTTTTCCTCAAGCAGCTTACGGGCCGCCTTTCTGCACAGCTCACCGAAACGACGTTCCAGATTTCTTACACCTGCTTCTCTCGTGTAACCTGAAATCATAAGTCGCATCGCATCATCGGTTATTTTCAGAGTGCTCTTTTTAAGTCCGTTCTTTTCAAGCTGCTTCGGGTAAAGGAAATCCTTTGCGATGTGCAGCTTCTCATTTTCGGTATAGCTGTTAACTTCGATAACCTCCATTCTGTCAAGAAGGGGTCTCGGAATGGTTTTTGTGGAGTTTGCGGTACAAATGAAAAGAACCTCCGAAAGATCGACTGGTATTTCAATGTAATGGTCCGCAAAGTGCCTGTTTTGTTCAGGATCAAGTACTTCAAGAAGTGCCGAGGAAGTATCCCCCTTGTAGTCGGAACTGACTTTATCTATCTCGTCGAGAAGCATAAGAGGATTCTTTGTACCTGCCTCCTTAAGCCCTGCGATGATTCTGCCGGGCATTGCTCCGATATATGTCTTTCTGTGTCCGCGGATTTCAGCTTCGTCACGAACGCCTCCGAGACAGATGCGGACATACCTTTTGTCAAGTGCGGATGCAACCGAACGGGCAATACTTGTTTTACCTGTTCCGGGCGGCCCCACAAGGCATATGATGGGCGACTGTCCTTTTGAGTTCAGTACTCTCACGGAGAGGAATTCAAGGATACGCTCCTTAACCTTTTCGAGGCCGTAATGATCCCTGTCAAGCGTTTCCTTCGCATTGCTGATGGAAAGATTGTCGCGTGTCATCTTATCCCACGGAAGAGAAAGCAACGTCTCGATGTATGTTCTGGAAACAACGGATTCAGCTTGGCTTCCGGCAACATTTTTATATCTTTCGATTTCTTTTTTTATCTTTTCTCTGACTTTTTCCGAGCAGACAAGCTCATCCAGAGCTTCCATGAACTCGTCGGCGTCATCGAGAGCACTCTTTTCTCCCAGTTCTTCGCGGATGACTTTCATCTGCTCACGCATAATGTAGTCCTTCTGGTTTTTGTCCACACGGTCGCGGACCTTTCCCTGAAGGTCTTTTTTTATTTTAATGACTTCTATTTCGTTTGTAATGGTGATTGCAATGGTTTCGAAGCGGTCCATTATATCCATCGCTTCAAGAATTTTCTGCTTTGCCGGAGTAGGCATCGGAACGGATATTGCAATCTGATTGATGAGTGCGTCAAGAGAGTCGCAGGACATAAGCTGTTTAGCCAGTTCCTTTGCAATCTTGTCGTTAGCCTGAAAATACTCTTCAAGAATATCCTTAAGGCTTCTGATCATAGCACGCTGATCCGCAATGGGAAGCATATCAGCATTTGTTTCGTAAGGAAGGCCGACTCTTGCTTCAAGGTACGGGACAGTCTGCGTAAAGCTTAAAAGGTGTCCCCTGCGGCTTCCCTGTGCAAGCACGCGGACGATGTTTCCCGGCATCTTTATCAT
This sequence comes from Lachnospiraceae bacterium, assembly GCA_045598045.1. Lineage (GTDB taxonomy): Bacteria > Bacillota > Clostridia > Lachnospirales > Lachnospiraceae > RGIG3528. Next base: position 20,786 of record JAZLLG010000073.1, read on the forward strand.
CTGCTTAACAGATGAAATCGTGCCTATTTCGTACATGTCGTCTATGCTGAAGGAATTGCCGGCAGCACTTTCCTTTTGAGCAACAATAAGAACCGAACGCCCTTCTTTCATTGCAGCATTAATTGCGCTTACCGATTCATCCTGGTGCAAATCAAAATGCACAAGCATTCCCGGAAGCATAACAAGACCTTTTATGGCAACTACGGGCATAACCATTGCCGGCTCGGTTTTCATCGCTTCTATGTTGTTTTGTTCGGATTCTTCAACGAAATCTTCTTCGTTTTCGGGAACCGATATATTAATTTCTTTTACTTCCTTCTTCATCATTCTACTCCATTAGAACTTAGAACACACTGAAGCATTTAACTCTGCTTAGTTCTTCGCGAATTCAGTAAGCTTCAATTCTTTGTTTCTCTCAAGTACCGTTCTGATGCTCCACTCATGTGTGAAGATAAGAAGCGGTCTGTCCTTAAGGTCAAGAACACGTTTTGTATCCGAAGTAAGATTCAGTGCCGAAACATCAATGTCGTTATTTTCAATCCAACGGATGTACTCGTAAGGAAGAGCGTCCATGCGAATCTCAACACCATATTCAGACTCAAGTCTGAACTTGAGGACGTCAAACTGGAGTACACCTACAACGCCGACAATGATTTCTTCCATACCGGTATTGAACTCTTTGAAAATCTGGATGGCACCTTCCTGGGCAATCTGATTAACGCCCTTGAGGAACTGCTTACGTTTCATTGTGTCCACCTGACGGATTTTTGCGAAGTGTTCGGGTGCGAATGTGGGAATGCCTTCATATGCAAACTTTTTGTTCACTTCGCAAATGGTGTCACCGATTGAGAAAATGCCCGGGTCGAATACACCGATAATATCGCCCGCATAAGCCTCATCAACAATTTTTCTGGAATCGGCCATCATCTGCTGAGGCTGGGTAAGTCTGATTTTCTTATCTCCCTGAACGTGGAAATACTCTTCACCGGCGGTAAACTTACCGGAGCATATACGCATAAAAGCGATGCGGTCGCGGTGAGCCTTGTTCATGTTTGCCTGAATCTTGAAAACAAAGGCTGAAAAAGCATCGTCCGTGGGCTCAACAATGCCTGCGTCGGACTTTCTCGGAAGAGGGCTCTGAGTCATTTTGAGGAAGTGCTCAAGGAAAGTTTCGACACCGAAGTTTGTGAGTGCCGAACCGAAAAATACGGGAGTAAGCTCTCCGGCCTGAACAGCTTCAAGATTAAACTCGTCTCCTGCTCCGCCAAGAAGCTCCAGTTCGTCATTAAGGACACGATGATTTTCTCTGCCGATAAGTTCATCAATTCCGGCTTCGTCAATGTTTAACGTTTCCGTTTTAACTTCCGTCTGACCGGAATTTGCTGCGAAGAAACGTGTGATTTCCCTTGTGTTTCTGTCGTATACGCCCTTAAAGTTCTTTCCGGAACCGATGGGCCAGTTAATGGGACATGTGTGGATGCCGAGAACGTTCTCGATTTCGTCAAGAAGCTCAAATGTATCACGGGCATCTCTGTCCAGCTTGTTTATGAAAGTGAAAATAGGGATGTGGCGCATTACACATACTTTGAAAAGCTTTATTGTCTGCGCCTCAACACCTTTTGAACCGTCAATAACCATGACTGCCGAATCCGCTGCCATAAGTGTACGATATGTATCCTCGGAGAAGTCCTGATGTCCGGGGGTATCAAGAATGTTGATGCAATAACCGTCATATTCAAACTGCATAACCGAAGAGGTTACGGAAATACCACGTTCCTTCTCGATTTCCATCCAGTCGGAAACAGCGTGTCTTGCTGTTTTTCTGGCCTTAACTGAGCCCGCAAGGTTGATGGCCCCTCCGTAAAGAAGAAGCTTTTCCGTAAGTGTTGTTTTACCTGCATCGGGGTGGGATATGATTGCAAACGTTCTTCGTTTGTTGATTTCATTTGCGTACTGCATTGTTTTTCTCCTGAAAAATGACATATAAAGACCGCCCATGCGTATGGCATAGGCGGTCAAATTTTACATTAAAAAGGATTATTTGTCAATCATGCTTCATGAGGCTAACGTGCTTCAGGCCTCTCGTGGAGCAACCGCTTCGGAGGTAAACTCAACGTCTCCGAGAGCGACAAGCTTAGCAGTAAGAAGCTTTGAGAAATTGGATATTGTGGCAGATGAAAAGATAAGGCGTTTAACAGCGGAATCAAACTCTTCCTGATCTGTCTCGTCGGATATTGCAAGGATGTGGTCGCTCTCTTCCTTAACTTCGTTTATGAAGAAAAGCGTTGCTTCTTTATAGCAGCTTGCATAGTCGGCGTAAAGAGCTTTCATATCCGCTTCGGTAAGGTTATTCGGAAGAAGCTTCTGGATATCGGAAATACTCATCGTCTGCTTTAATGTGCAAATAATGATGAGATAAGCAATATGAAGTCGTGTGTACTTCTTCTTTTCCGGTGCGGGCATAATCTTCATGCGGACATAGTTATTGATGGCTGCAGAGGTTATAGGGTTGTTATCTGCCTCATCAGTGGAAAGCGGTGCCAGATACTGATTCATAAGAGTAAGAACCTGATCCATGTAAAGTCCAAGATCGGGGATTTCATTATATGTCGGAAAAGAGTAGCTTTTTATGAACTTTTCCCAACGTTTCAATTTCCCTGTTATGAGTTTAATATCGTACATATTTGCCTCCAAAGCCTCTGTATCAGTGTATTGCAGACCTTTCCACCACTATTTATGTATATTATCACTTTCTTGGCATAAAAACAAGAAGATAATTTATTCAAAGTTCTTGACATGTTTTTCATTACGTGTTAATCTAATATTGTAAATTAGATAAGGAGGTAGTTAAAATTATGTCAAATAATACAAACAATTTCTTCAATTATGGTTTTGAAGTTACAACCGACAGCCCCGTAGCCATCATTTTAAGAAGGGATGACGTTGAAATCATAGATTCTGCAGAGGACGCCTCCGATAAATTCATTTCAGCATGGACTCCAATCCTGGAAAAAGGGCTGGACATCCTTCACATTTCAGTTTCTTCAGCAGTCAGTCCCGCTTATGAAACAGCATGTGCCATTTCAAAAAAGCTGAAAGCATCCTACCCCGAAAGAAAAATTGTTATATTTGACACTCTCTCCGTTTCCCTTGGTGAAGGTTTTCAGGTGCTGAACGCATGCAAGCTTCGCGAAAGCGGGCTCTCCTTATCAGACACGGTTAAGGCCCTGCTTGAAAAGAGGGAGAAGCAGGTTGAGCTTTTCTCTGCAAATTCGCACCGTATACGTAAGCCCATCCTCAAAGGAAACTATTGTGGCGAAATCGTATTATGCAGCCACGCCGGCGGCCGTCTCGGTGCAATAAAAAAACTTGTCGCAGATTTTATGAAAAATCACGACAAGTCCTCATCAGATCCTGTTGGCATAGCCTATGACGGAAGCAAACGCGCAGCAGAGCGCCTTTTGAAGCTTCTTCGCAAAGCCGCACCGGAAGCAGAGTTCTTCACCATCTTCGAATCCACTTCCTTCCGCTTCGGCAAGAACACCGTGGCACTGTTTTATACGTGTGCGTAACCCTAAACCATATAAACCACAAAGGCATATGTCAGGAGCGGAATTTCAACTCCACCTAAAAGTCCCAAAATTGAAGGCAGTGGTGATTTGCATTTTCGCACAACAGCTCCGGATATCATACCTATTACAATAAGCAAAAGTAAAATTCCTGCATTTCTTAGTATAATCACACCAAGAATACTTATAAAGTCCGGTACTGTACTCAGTTCCTGAATGTTTCTTGCCGAAGTCAGGATATAATCTGTGCCATATCTTAATAGTGACTGAATAATAATGGGAATAAAAAACAATATATATAATATAACAACAAACAAAAGAGAGATGTTTGCCTTTGTTTTCATGTACCTGCTTTTTCCATAAGGTGTCGACCAAATCAGCATCATCATTCCATTGTCATAATCGCAGGAATAATTAAATACAACTCCTGTAATAATCAATGAACTCGAAATAATAATAGAAAACAAAGTTTGGACATTAAATTGCCATTCTGTTCCCGTAAGCGCATCAAATGCTTTATTATTAATGTAATATGCGTCAGATTTGTCAGAAAGATACTTGGCATAGTTTTCCGACATGTTGTATGCAGCCAGCAATGCAGTGTAGTCCGAGTCTCCTTCTTCTTCAACGACTTTATAAACTGCTTCTAACCTATTTTCTATATCCTTTTCTATTGATTCATCATACTTCCCGATGTAATCCCCCGATATATTATCGTATAATATTTCCACTGATGACATATTATCATCTGTAACCGGGTTAAATAGTACGATAGCAAGGATAATTCCTACACAAATGAACAACAAGCCTTTTTCCATAAAAAGCAGCTTATAGCATTCATGCCAAAACACTTTATCGGTTGTAATTGCTTTTCTGTGTCTTCCTTTTAGGGATATCTTTTTTGTCTGTTCATCCTGCAATGAATAAACTATAACAGTACCAACAATCATAATCAGCGTCACACTAATTACAATTACGATATATAAGCCAAACCGGCTTACCGGAATTCCGAACAGGTTTATCAACTTAAGTTCTGATAAATGCTCTTCTGTATGCAACAAACTAAAAGGGTTTACTGCACGCAAAAAGGAAAGCCATGAGACCGGTTCTATTACTCTGTCAAGAAAAATCATTGTTGAAACAGCTATGATTGTCACTACCGCCATCACCTGTTCTCTTCGTATTAAACATGTAAGCAAAAAGAAGCAGGAAAGGACTACCATATATATCACAATATGACACAATAGAGAAAGAACAATGTATCCCCCTACAGAAATGCTAAAAGGGCAAAAATGAATATAGTTCTGAATCGGAACATTCAGATAATCCAAAGAATAAAACCCGGAAACCAGAAAAAAGGATGACGCAAATAATATGCATGCAAATAATATTTCTGTAAGGCACGAAGCTAAAAAAACCGATGCAACATATCGTTTTCTTCCGCCGGCTGTTGCCTTTACCAACATGCCAAGCCCCGAATTTCGGTTTCTGATAAACAATAACGAAATACAGACAAATCCAAAAAGAATAATTATATAATCCGTAATATCACAGCTAAAAAAGCAGTCAAAGCCACGATACTCCACAAAGCCATATTCTGTATCCTCGAGCTTTTTATACGTTTCACCAATGCGTCGATACATTCTGTATTCAAAAGATTTTTCGCTGTACTTTTTAGAATATTCATACGCTTTATTCGTTAACGTTACAATTGATTTTTGCGTTTCTTTGCAATTGTTAAGGTTATTTAGTATTTCAGAAGCAGCATTTCTTAAATCTGTTGCATAAAAGAGAGCATCAACGGAGAATGTATCAGAATAAGTATCATCGTATGCATGAAATATAGAATAGTCCTGCTCATCTATATATCGGTCCAGCATGTCCGGCCATGAGTTTTCCGGAAGGCTGTACATGTCCTCCAAAACCTGATTGTAGACATCATATGGGGCAATATCCCCCCTTTCTGAAGCACATTTCATCACAACATATAGCGAGTTTATAAGTAAAAGAACAATTGATAATATTATAAACAGCTTGTCAGTAATAAGCTTCTTAAGTTCTCCCACAAAAACCATCATCCAAAATACCTCGTATAAAACTCTTCCAATGACTCGTTTATATCAAAGGCTTTCTGCGTGGTATTGTTAATTAACTTTCCTGATTTTAAAAACAGAACCTCATCAGCAATATCCTGAACATCCGAAAGGACATGCGTCGAAATAATAATTATTATATCTTTTGAAGCACCTTTAATCATCTTCTTAAAAGCAATTCTCTGGAGAGGATCCAAACCTGCTGTCGGTTCATCAAGTATTATCAGTTTGGGATTACCAAGAAAGCTCTGTGCCAGTAATGCCCTTTGCTTCATTCCACCCGAGAAACCACCTAATTTCTTTTCTTTAACGTCCCACAAATCAACCTGTTTCAACACATCTTCTATCTGACGTGTTGCTTCTGACTTGCCGATTTTCTTCAAGGACGCCATATAATGCATAAAGTTTTCAAGCGAAAGGCTGGGATATACTGTTTGCTGCTGGGGCATATATCCGGTCTGCGAAAGCAGCTGCTCCACGTTCCGTCTGTTAATTGTTTCCCCATCACACATAAGTGCCCCGAAATCCGCTTTAACATTCATCGTCATTATGTTCATCAAAGTTGATTTCCCGGCACCATTAGGTCCTAAAAGCGCATAAATGCCCGGAACAAATGTATATGAAAAGTCTTCCAAGGCCACCGTATTCCCGTACTTTTTCTTAATATTCCTTAGTTCAATTCTCATCAGTAAAACCTTTGCTCTCTGGCAGAATCAAGTTCTTCACAGTCCGTTGGGTAGCTGTATCCTATAAAAATCCTGTTTTCATCCATATTTTCCAAATCCGCAGGATCAATCATGTACAGTTTTTCCTGAAGTCGGTCTGAAACTATAAAATAATCACCGTATGTTATTCCAATAGCATAAAAGTTGTCATATTTATAAGAATTTTGTATGTTACCATCTAAATCGAATGTATAATAAATCATGTCTTTAAGCGTCGTCAGGTCCTTGTGCCTTTCGCAAAAGAATCCATCCTGCAGCATTCCTGCCCCCTGAACATCTTCTATCACAATACTACTTTCGTTTGTCCCCAGGTCAAAAGAAATAACATTTTGATCTTTTGTAAATATGTAAGCAATATCATTTCTTATATCAAGAACACTTGACCCATTTGGTAATTCTGCTTCGTGTACCGTTTCTCCGTTTTTGTTAATTACATGTACCGTCTTAATGTTATTCGCATAATTATCTAAAAATTTGGATTTACAAAAACATACGTCATCGCCATCAATAAAAATACTTACTGTCAAGGTTTTTCCGTTAATATGCTGTTCAGGAAAAAAAGTTTGAACAGAATAATCCGTTAAATTAACCGCATAGCACTGATCAGTCTCTACTTCATATGTTGTGGCTTCACCGGTCTCCAAATCAGCACAAAAAACAACATCATGACTTATTGCACCTGCAAAATACATTATCCCATCATGAACAATCAATCCGCATCGTATCTCAAAAAAAGCCAATTCCGATGGTCCGCCAAGAAATTCTGCAACCTTGCGTCTGTTTCCGCCATCAAGGTCAGCCTCAAAAATAGTTGTATACGTCCACGAACACACCGAACTTTCGTTTTCATTCAGTTCTAATGCCGTCTCTCCATTTCTTAAATAAGCATCAAGTATTATTAGTTTCCCATTATATTCAAAAGCAAGAGAGTTGTCGCAGCTAATGTCAGATTCATCTGCAGTGAATGCCGTACAGCTTTTATCCATATGATTACAATATATATCATTACATATATAATGATACTCTTCCTCGTTCCAGTCATGCCTCATGTAATGAGCTCCTGTGGAAGTATATATTGCCTCCTTCTGTAAAACATTTCTGGCCAATGCAACAATATCCAGATTATCCGAAAAACTGATGGCGTCTATTCTGTTTTCCTCGTACTTCTGCCCGGTGCTATTACACCCGGGCAGAAGCATTGCAATAATCATTATTATTGCAACGGCAACCTTCTTTTTCATATTATCCTCCAAATATCTTATAGTGAATTCGAATACGAACTACTGCTACCATTCACACCATCCCATGAATGATAATAATTCACATAAAGTATACGTGACACAAGCAAAACTGTAGAGAATGAGCCTGATGCAGAAGCACCTCCTGGAAGCGAGGCACTTCTCGATATATAGCCATCTTCGAACATCTCCGTTTGTGGCCAGATGCAAACTCCTTCTACATAAACAGATGTATCAACTTCACAAACAACGCTCGCAGACGCCTGCGCATAGCCTGTTGTACTTGAACAAGCTGTCGAAACAGAGTAATCAACGCAATCGAACCCGGTAATTGTACTGTACGCATTTTTATGACCACTGCATTCTATTGCAGCAGGGCCTGAATAGCTATAATGTGTATAAGAAGTTGAATTTGAAGCAAAAACTTCGGTTGGTCCAAATGAAAGCATAAGCATCATAATTGTAACTAATGATATAATTTTTTTGTATAAAGTATTTTTCATTTTTTCTTCCTTTCTCATTGATATTTTATCCATTTATATTTTTTTCTTAGCAGTGAAACTGCAACGGAACCACCTTCTTTCAAAATCGGTTAACATCATAATAAGTAAAAAACAAGCTGGATATTCATTTTGTCATGAATGCTTGTATTCTCGTCACGAATAATATATTCATAGCCCTCATAGGAAAAAGATCAATAAAAGAGGTTGCCAACCATACCGGTCACATGACAACCTCTTATCTTTTCGTATCAATCTTACTAATTCTTTTTCTGAAGTTTTTCTGGCACTTTAGGCTCATACAAACCATGGATACTTGGAGAATTTGCCACCCATACAGCATATTGTGATACAATCTTAATAATCATTTTCCACAGCATAAGCACACCTCCTTTCTTTTTAAATTGTACAACATAAGATGTGCTTAATTTTTTATTTCATGAAACGCTCCTAATACGGCACGAGTTTACTAATATATGTAGAAAGCATCAGAAAAACATTCCCCTTTAGTGTATGGAATTGCATATATAGTTTTCTTTTACTTGCATCACTAACATAAATAAAGTAAACTATACACAATCACAAAAGAAAAGGATGCTGTATGAAACTGAAAATAGTTGTTTGCGATGATGAAGAAATATACCGTTCAGCGATAGTTAATTACGTCGAGCGTTGGACAGAAAATACCGGACGCAAAGACTGTGTAACTGTACAATTATATTCATCCGGCGAAGATTTACTGTACGATTTAGAAGGCGGCACAATGTTTAACCTTCTTTTTTTGGATATAGAATTTCCGGGGGAGCAAAGCGGCTTGTTAACCGCAAAAACTGTTTATTCAAAAGATCCTTATTCAACTATAGTATTTATTACAAATTATTCTGAATACGCTTGTTCGGGATACGAAGTAAACGCTCTCAGATATATTGTGAAACCCCTCATTTATGAAAAAATTAAAGAATGCCTTGACATTACCTGGCACAAGTTTGAGATGCTTACCGCCGATTCCGTTATTCTTAATGACAGTGGAACTTTGATTTCTCTTCCGATAAAGAGTTTCGTATACGCTGAATCATTTGGGCATACTTTATCCATACAGACAGCAGAAGGAAATGTATACCACATTAGATCACGATTAAGTGATTACATAACCAATTTTCCTTCTGACCTTGTGTTTCGATGTCACCGAAGTTATGCAATTAGCCTAATGTATATAAGAAAAATAACGCATAGCGAAATCACTCTTTTAGACAATACAACAATCCCGTTAAGCAATAAATACAAAAAAGAACTCTACGCCGCTTTTATGCATTATCATCAAGGTTAAGGAGTGCACCACATGACAAATGTATTTGAAATTGCTATTAATCTCTATCAAGGTTGTCTTATTGTTTACTTTTGCGACAGATTTCACTCAGGCAAGCGTAATCTTCCGATTGCCTTTCTTTGTGCTCTATTGGCCGGTGCGTTTTTATGTATTCATCAATACTATTCCTTTCCTTTTCCTGACTCTGTAGTTTTTATATTCGGTTATTTGTACCTTCACATAACAAAACGCAGTTCAATATGGGGGCGCTTTTTCTGTTGCATTCTCCTTACTGTAATTTGGATTGCTACATCTATGGTTTTCATTTCTGTTTTACAATATGTTTTTCATTTTGATTCAGAAGCAATATTTTCCACTGGTAAGATGAGAGCCATGTTTTTATTGACATTTAACATTCTCATAACCGTAGTTCTATTTCTTATATGTAATGTACTACGAAGAAGGCAACCTACGCGAATGCCCTTTAGCTGTTCATTGTTATTTACCATTCTTCTCATGGGTGAGTGGTTCACTTCCGAGTTATTATTTTCTTATATAACTCAAAATGCCGTTTCCACAGAACCGTTACTTTTTTATAGTATCCTTTCCTTATTGTGTATACTTATTTTTTCAATAGTACTATATGAGTTTTTCTGTATCATATTAATCCGTGCAATACATGCAGAAAATCAATCCAGAATGTTGGCAGACTCCCAGAAACATCAGCAAGAACTAAAAAACATGTATCAGGTTCTCCTAAAAAACCAGCACGATTTCAAGCATCGCCTTTCCATAGCAGAAGCGCTTATAAGCACAAAAAAAGATTCATCAAAAAAAGCCATAAGCGAACTCCTGTCTGAAAACAAATGTCAAAATAATTTCTTTCTTACTGGAAACGAGTCAGTTGATGCCTTATTAACCGTAAAAAAAGAGATTGCTGAAGTTAACGGAATTGAGTTTCGCTATGTCCCTTATCCACTAAATCGGCTTCCAATAGACGATGTAGCCTTCTGCATCTTGGTAAGCAATCTTCTTGATAATGCAATTCAGGAACAATTGCGTTTTACTGACATGACTGCCACTCGATACGTCGAACTAAAATTTTCTAAAAGCAGAGATATGTTCTTTATATCCTGTATCAATCCAACCGTTGAAGAAAAAATAGACCTTTCATTCTCAAACATACAAAAAAAGCAAAATAATGGCCACGGTTTCGGCTTGGCAAGTATTCGGCAAACAATAGAGGAAAACCAAGGAATTATTCGAATAGAATTCGATGAGCACCTGTTCAAAGTTAATATAATGATACCTGTAGAAGGAGATTAATCAAATGATTGAAACAATAAGTCATAAATTGTTTGTTGCTCTAGCGAAAAAAACAAATATATCCCCTAGAGAGAAGGAAACAATATTATATGGTATCAACGCATTGACATATACATTAATAAGCACATTACTCCTAATCTCCTTCGGTGCATGTACAAATAAACTTCTTTCAACAACGATAATCATTGCTGTCTTCTATGTAAATCAAACTATTGGGGGAGGGTATCACGCCAGTTCACATTTAAGATGCTTTCTCACAATGTTTGTGGGTTTATTCTTAGTTCTATTTATTCTAAATAACAAGCGTATAAACTTTATGGTTTATGTTATATATGTTGTTACTGGGGCAACACTGATGATATTAATCCCAGTTGTACTGAATAAAAACAAAGAATATTTGGAACACAAGATTAAAAAAATGGCTTTATGCTCACGTACATGCACAATTACTGAATTATTAATAGGCTTTGTATTATTCTATTTTGATATTAATATTTTCAGAACTTATTCCACCACTTTGTTGCTCTCCGGATTATCACGTGTCATCGGTCATATTATAAAAAAAAGAGCCGCTATGCGACTCATTTCTCATCAGGAAACATAATACTTATATAAGCTTGGATAACAATCTTTAAAAGTTTTGATATTCTGTCTCTATTTGTTTCTGAAATAGTATCAGGAATCATTATCACCTCTCCTTTATGATATATTCCAAGTAATTCGTCAGAGGTAACATTAAAATAATTAGCTACTGAAATAACACTTTCAATGCAGGGATTTGACAATCCCGATTCCCAGTTTTTTATTGCCTTTACGTCGACATTTATTTTTTTTGCAAGCTGAATTTGCGTTAGTCCTTCTCGTTTTCTTAATTCAACCAATTTATTTCCAAATACGCTTACATTTTTCATCGTTTTATCCCCTTTTTTGTATATAATACAAATAAAGGGCAGGAGAGTCGTCACCCGTCAAGGGTATAGTTATCTCGCTTACAGTATACGCACTTTATTGATTACTCTGACTCTTGAAGCGGCTTCTTCATATTCGCGCTCTGTTATTCCTCTTACGATGAATGCATATTCACCTGTAAGGGGCTTCAGGTCTTCGACCTTGCCAAAAACCTCACGCGCCTTGACTTTGTTGAAGGAAGCAACTCTTATAAAGAAATCGTTCTTTTCTTCAAGTCTGTCTGTGACAGGCTGTTTCTCTTCCGACCAGATAATCGGAACATTCTTTCCTCTGTTTCTGCAAATTTCCACAACGTCCGCGCCGACTGCACTGGCTGTAGGAAGGCTTCCTGCACCGCGTCCGTAGAACATTATTGTTCCGGAATATTTACCGTTTACAAGTATACCGTTATTGACATCATTTACGGTAAAAAGAGGTGATGTCTCATCAATGAGCATAGGGCTGACTGTCGCGAACACGTTACCTTCTTCCTTTCTCATGGAAGCAATAAGCTTAATGGACTTACCCATATGACGCGCATATTCGAAATCAAAAGCAGTAAGCTTTGTAATACCTTCAGTGTAGATATCCTGATAGTCAACAAACTTGCCACATGCAAGGGATGCAAGTATGGCGATCTTTCTTGCAGGGTCGTAGCCCTCAACGTCTGCCTCGGGATTACGCTCCGCATAGCCCTTGTCCTGTGCCTCGGCAAGTGCTGTTTCGTAATCCGTGCCTTCCAGATCCATCTTTGTAAGGATGTAGTTTGTTGTGCCGTTGATGATACCTCTGATTTCAAGAATTTCATCTGCGGAAAAGCTCTCGTTTATAGGGCGGATAATGGGAATTGCACCGCCAACGGAAGCCTCAAAGAAGAAATTAACGTTTTTCTCTTTTGCAATCCTTATGAGTTCAGGGCCGTGGTTGGCAACCATCTCTTTGTTGGATGTTGTTACCGACTTGCCTGCAAGAAGGCATTCCTTAACAAAAGTGTATGCAGGCTTGTCTCCACCCATTGTTTCAACAACGCACTCAACCTCAGGGTCGTTTACGATAACCTTGTAGTCATGAACAAGGCACTTTTCAGCAGGGTCTCCTGGAAAATCACGAAGGTCGAGAACATACTTTACACTGATATCTTCTCCTGCTTTAGCTTTAACATTTTCGGGGTTCTGCGTAAACACTTTGTAAACGCCAGAACCGATTGTACCATAACCAAGTATTGCTATTTTCATAACTGATCCTCCGTTTTCAGAAGTTATTTTCTAAGAAAATCCATTGCCGCTTTTTTCTGCTCGTCCTCTTCTGTTTCGTAATTTTCCTCAACAGCTATGTCAGGCTCGATGCCGATGCCGTGAATGCACACGCCTGAAGGACAGAAGTAGCTCATTGTTGTGAGCTTGACGGCAGATCCGTCAGTGAGCGGGAATATTGACTGAACGATGCCTTTTCCGAAGCTCGTTGTTCCCATTACCGTAACAACACCATTGTCTTTCAGTGCTCCGGTAAATACTTCGGATGCACTTGCGCTGTACTCGTTTACAAGCACAACCATAGGAACGCTGACCTTATGTCCGTCAACGGAATAGTACTGTTCGCCTTCTCCCAAACGGTCTTCAGTGTAAACAATGAGTTTGTTCTCGTCAAGTATGTAATCCGCCATATTGACACAAACATCAAGAAGTCCGCCACCGTTATCACGTAAATCAATAATAAGTGACTTCATTCCGTCTGCGGTGAGTTTATCAACCGCATTCTTGAACTGCCCCTCCGTTACTTCGTCAAAGGAAGTAACCGCTATGTAGCCGATTTTATCTTCAAGCATTTCAAACTCAACTGTAGGAACATCAATGAAAGCTCTCGTAATGACAAAATCAATGTAGTCATTTACAGACTCACGATAAACGCGTACGTTAACCGTTGTATTTTCAGGTCCTTTCATCATTGCAACGATGTTTGTGAGTTCCATAGCCGTAACATCCACTCCGTCAACACTTGTGATGATGTCTCCGGCTTTCATGCCCGCATTATAGGCGGGACCGTTCACAAAGGGACGGACGATTGTTGAAATCATTGTATTGATGTTCTGGCTGACATATGCACCAATGCCGCAATATGTGCCGCTTGTGCTTTCCATAAGCTCGTCATACTCTTCGGGAGTATAGTAGCATGTATAAGGATCGCCTATAGCATCCATAATGCCCTTATAAAGACCTTCCTGAAGAGTTTCAACACCTACGGGCTTGTAGTAGTAATATTCGATAATCTGTCCCAGGAGAAGCAGCTTGTCTTCAAAATCTGCTGAAAGAAGGTCACGTGAAATGTTGTAATCAAGTACCGGCGTAGGCGTAGGTGTAGGTGTTGCCGGAACAGGCGTTGCCGTATTTTCGACAACAATCTTCGTGGGAGCCTGAGTTTCGGTTGCAGGTATTACGATTACAGATGTCCCTGTCTCATTCGGTTCCTCTGTAACAACGGGAGTCTCTGTCGTTTTTTGAGTTTCAGGCGTTTCACCTGCTTTGAGTTCCTTGTTACCCGAAGCTTCAACATTACCGGCATTTGCTTCCACCTTCGGCGAAGGAGTACCGATTGTAACTCTTTCGTGCTGCGGCTGCTCCACTTCCGGTAACTCAATCCACTTCTTAAAAGAACATCCCGTAATAAACAGGCAGACCAAAGCTGCCGATAAAACCATTCCGGCGCCTTTTAAGAGACTCTTTAAAAATCCTTTGTTCATATTATCCTCACTTTTCAAGCCATATGCGGCCTAAGGTAAACCCCTGATTTATTAACTTCCGTAGAAGTTTATCACAGAACATATTTGAAGGCAAGCAAAGCCGATGCCACAAAAATATTATTTAAGTCTTTTATCGGATGAAACATATTTCAGCGGGTCAACCGCAGTTCCGTTTATAAATATTCCGAAGTGCAGATGTGCCCCGGTCGATACTCCCGTGGAGCCTACTTTCATTATTTCCTGGCCGCGCCCCACTTCATCCCCTTCTTTAACAAGAAGCTTCGAAGCATGACAGTATATTGTTCTCACGCCGTTGCCATGATCAATTACAATGTAGTTTCCGGACGAATAGCTGTACGTTGCGGTCACCACTTTGCCTGCAATGGCAGCAAGTACGGGCGTTCCCGTGTTCGCACTGATATCAATTCCCTTATGGTACGTTGTTGCATCCTTCGTAGGCGCATCTCTGTAGCCGAAGTATGACGTTATTCTTGTGTTGTTTTTAAGCGGCCAGATGATGTTGTCAAGAGAATGGCTGGCAGCCATTTCACGTTCCTTGCGGAGTCTTTCCTCTTCTTCCTTACGCTTACGTTCCTCTTCGGCAATTCTTTCCTGTTCGAGTTTGGTGAGCTTGTCAATGTCCGCATCTGCCGTCTTCAGCTCATCCCAGTACTCATAAAGCATTTCTTCGTCAACGCCCAATGAATCCGCCAGATTTATAAGTTCCGCACTCTTCGCGGACGAAAGCTCTTCAAGGGCAGCAAGCTCGTCTTCCTGATAAGCTTTAAGTGTCTCAAGCCCCTCCAGCTCGGCTGTGTAGAGTTTTTCCGTCTCTATTGTTTCAAGCTTTGTGGCGTTGTATTTTTCCAGAAGTTCATTATCGTATTTTGTAATCTGCTGCCGATATTCCAGCTGATTAAAGACATCTGAAATGCTTGCATTTCCGAGGAAAAGTTCCCAAACGGATGTCTCCCCGTTTTCATACATGTACTTCACCCTTTTTTTCATGGTATCGTACTGGTTCGCTTCTTTTTCCTTTACATCCTCAAGTGCTTTCTGAGTATTAGCAAGCTTTATTTCGGCCTCGGATATGTCTGTTGTGGTCGTTTCGTATTCATCGTACAGATTTGTGTACTCCGCGTCCAACTGAGCCATGTAGCTTTCCAGGTCTTCCTTCTGAGATGTCAGCTCATCGATTTTCTTTTCAAGCTCTTTTTTCTTTTCCTCAAGCTCAGCTTTCTTCTTCTTTGCTTCATCGATTTTCGGCTGGTATGACTCCACCGCGGATGCTCCGACAGATGGCGGAATAATTACGCCCAAAAGCATAATGCAAAGAAAGACCGCTGCCGCTGCTTTTTTACAAATGTTCGACTTCAATCTTTCTCACCTGCCTCCTTGCGGTTGCCCAGCTCGTAACGAATCCGACTCCTGCACCGAAAAGAAGAGCAATCGGTGCAAATTTTCTTGTGAGGTCGCTACCGGAAATGAACCGGAAGTTGCCGATAAGTTCACCAAACTGAGTTGCCAATGACTCCGTAACTTTATCGTATGCATAGTGAAGCACAACGACGGGAATCAGGCTTCCCAGAGCTCCGATAAGTATTCCCTCTACAACAAAGGGTGCCTGAATAAAGAAATCCGTAGCGCCTATAACCGACATGATGGATATTTCCGGTTTACGTACATTGACACCGGTCGTGATTGTTGTCCTGATAAGGAATATGGCCACAGCCGAAAGAACAGCTATAAGTCCCGCTGAAATGACCGAAATGATGTTTTTGATATCTACAAGCTTATCCGAAACCTCTGACGAATAGTTTACCTTACGCACTCCGTCGATACTTTTTATGAACCTTATCAAAGAGTTTTGAAGGCTCACATCACTCATATATACTTCAAGACTTGCAGAGTCTTCAAGAGGATTGTCCGTTCCGAAAACCTGTGCCAGTTCCGGGCTTAGTGATTCGTTTTTATATTTTTCCCACGCTTCCTCGGGAGAAACGTACTTCACTTCCGAAACCTCAACTCTTTTCTCTATCTGAGACTTAATGTCAAGAATCATGTTTTCTTCACAGCCTTCGTCAAAGAAAACCGTCAAACCCACCGCAGAATCGGCTCTGTTGAGCACAGCATCAAGATTCCGTACCATAAAATAAAAAGCCCCGAGCAAAATAAGGCAGGCGCTGATTGTTGCAATCGACGCCAATGAATAAACCCGGTTCTTAAAAAGTCCTTTTATACCCTGCCCAATGCAGTAAAAAAATGTTCTTACAGCTGACATCATAACTCCAATCTTTGTCAGATATCTTCATAAAGTGAAAAACGTGAAGCACCTCTGTAACCGCTTTTTTCCTCGTCTCGCACAACTCTTCCTTTTCGTAACGTTATTACACGCTTCTGAAGTTCATCAACCATCTCCTGGTTATGTGTTACAACAACAACCGTTGTTCCACGTTTATTTATGTCTTCCAGAAGATGCATTATTTCTCTTGTGTTCGTAGGGTCAAGATTTCCTGTAGGTTCGTCCGCAAGAAGGATCATGGGATTGTTCACCAGAGCCCTTGCCAAAGCAACTCTTTGCTGCTGTCCTCCGGAAAGCTCGTCCGGCTTTGCATTGTATTTATCCGCAAGGCCTACAAGAGAAAGCATTCTTGGAACCTGATGCCGTATACCGACAGGACCTGCTCCGATAACACGCTGTGCAAAAGCCACGTTTTCAAAAACATTCCTGTCCTTTAAAAGCCGGAAGTCCTGAAAAACAACGCCGATGCTCCTGCGATACTTTGCAACGCGGCTTCTTCTGAGCCTGTTAACCGCATGACCTGCAACATAAACCTTTCCCTTTGTGGGAAGCGTTTCTTTCAACATAAGCTTCAACAGCGTTGATTTGCCTGAGCCCGAATCTCCCACAATGAAAACAAACTCACCCTTGTTTATAGTGAGATTAACGTCAACAAGCGCCTCTACGCCTTTCTTGTATTCCTTTGAAACATGTTCAAAGGATATTACAGGTGTTTCTATACTGTTTAATTCACGATGAAAATCATATTCTGCCATTTTGTCCTCTGACGCGGTTCGTCCGCAGTCTTTTTCAAAACCGCGATTATAAAGCAAAGGGCGGTTCATCACCGCCCGTTGTAAACTTATTTGCCGACCGTAGGATCGGTGTTTTCAATGTATTTCATGTACTTGACTACCATGAGTGCAATCTTAAAAGCGACTGCATCGTCAAAGTTACGAAGGTCAAGATTTGTTTCTTTCTGAAGTCGGTCAAGTCTGTAAACAAGAGTGTTTCTGTGAATGTAAAGGTTTCTGGATGTTTCCGAAACGTTAAGATTATCCTCAAAAAACTTGTTTACGGTGCTGAGCGTTTCTTCGTCGAAATCCTCGGGAGAGATGCCTTCGAACACTTCTTTTATGTACATCTTGCAAAGTGACATGGGAAGCTGGTAAATGAGTCTTCCGATGCCGAGCTTTGAGTATGCAATGATATTCTGATCCGAGAAGAATATTCTGCCGACCTCAAGAGCCATTTTGGACTCCTTGTATGATCTGGAAACATCACGGATGTCGTTTACTATTGTACCGTAAGCAACATTAACTCGGGACATTGCTTCCGTGTTAAGCATATCGAGGATAACCTTGCCTGTTTTTTCAAGATCCTCGTAGGACTCTGTAGGCTTCAGCTCCTTAACAACGATGATGCTCTTTTCGTCAACGGCAGTTATAAAATCATGTGTCTTTCCTGCAAAAAGGCTTCTGACGGTTTCAAGAGCGCCATTGTCCTTGTCCTGATGCGTTTCTATGGTGTACACAACACGACGTGCTTCGGTATCGATGTGGAGCTTTTTGGCTCTGTTGTAAATGTCCACCAGAAGAAGGTTGTCAAGAAGAAGGTTCTTGATGAAATTGTCCTTGTCGTAACGTTCCTTATAAGCCACTGTAAGACTTGAAATCTGGAATGCCGCAAGTTTACCCATCATATAAACGTCGTCGCTGTCACCACGGGCAACAATAACGTATTCAAGCTGTCTCTCATCGTATACTTTGAAGAACTGATTGCCCTGCATAACCTGACTGTCCGCAGGTGAATCTACAAATGCCGTAACCGCCTGTTCGAAATTCTCGGAATTCATGATTGTTGTGGCAAGTACCTTGCCTTCAACGTCGCATACACAGATGTCAGCTCTTGCTATCGATTTGATGCCTTCTATTGTACTTTGTAAGACCTGATTTGAAATCATAACCGCTCCTTAACGTGGATACTCATACAAGGTTATTTTAGCAATATTCGATGTTAATGTCAAAGAATTTATCACTCACTTCTCAATGCTTCAACAGGGTCTTTCTTTGCTGCCATCCTTGAAGGTACCAGTCCTGCAATAACCGTAAGCAGAACGCTTATAAGCACAAGAATTCCGGCATATGTAAGCGGCAGCGCGGCAATATTTCCGAGTCCCGAGAAATGGTCGATTATCATGTTTATCGGGATGTTCAGAACCATTGTTACTCCGACACCGAGAAGTCCGGAAACAAGGCCTTCAATAAGTGTTTCCGCATTGAACACTCTTGAAATATCCTTTTTGGATGCGCCTATAGATCTGAGGATACCGATTTCCTTTGTTCTCTCAAGTACGGAAATGTAAGTGATAATTGCAATCATTATGGATGATACGACAAGTGAGATGCTGACGAACGCAATAAGCACGTAGGTTATGGCGTTGATAATCTTACTTACCGAGCCCATAAGAATGCCCACATAGTCGGTGTAGGAAATCTTTCCGGCTTCATTTCCTTCAGCTTTGCATTTGTCGTTATATGCAGTAATTTTATCTTCTATAAGGTCCTTGGACTCAAAGTCCTTGGGGAAGATACTGATTGCAGACGGATGTGAAAGATCGCAGACGCCAAGCAGTTTAAGGTTGCCTTCATAAGTGGCATTCGAAACCGCGTTGGCTGCATACTGTTTCATAAGTGCCTGAATTTCTTCCTGGGAAAGAGATGCGAAATATGCCTGCTGTTCGGGAGTCATGTCTGCCATAAGTGAGCCCATGTCCAGTGCACTTTGGCTTGCTTTTTCCGCCTCTTCCGTGCCGGTGAAGGGCTTACCGGTAAATACATCGGTGTTCGCATCGGCCAGCTGTGCTTTAACAATCTCTGCCTCATTTGTCTTTTCGATAACATACTCCGTTAGCTCCTTTGTGTAGCCCACGACCTTGGAAATTGCTGTTGCAGCGGCATTTTCGGCAGGTCTGATTATTCCGACCACCTTAAGTTCAAGAGCTTCGTCAAGAACACGGGCAAACTCAGGTGAATCCTCTTCGATAACATCCCAGGTGTTTGTTTTTTCGTTGTACTTGTAATAATCACTGTCTGTGATGCACTTGAAAGTAAGATTGAGGATTTCATCGTAGGAATACTCATTCTCACCGCTCTTTTCGATTGTTTCGCCCTTAAGGAATGCAGAAAGAGTAGACTGATCCTTTAAGCCGAGTGTGTAAAGAGCCGTATCTTCAACGTAGTTACCGCCTCTGATAACAAAAACGAGTTCATTCTTGTTTTTAGGCCAATGCCCCTTTACCACTTCATATTGCTGTGAAAGGAGTTCTTCATTGTCCATTATTTCACAGAAAACATCGAGGTCCGTAGCACCTCCGCCCATAAGTGACATCGAACTCATACTTGAATACTGGGCATACATGTTAGACATATTGCTCATTCCCATTGAATCCATCACTTTGGAAGGATTAACGCGGAGTGTGTTTCCAAAAAGGTCCTTGCCATACATCTTTATGTTTACGTCATATGAATACTGTATGTCGCTTACAAGTTCACTGATGCCGTTCTGTTCATCATCAAGGTACTTCTTGAATTCTTTAAGATCGTTCTTTGTTTTTTCCGAAACAAGAGCGTTATACATGTCAAGAGTAACCTCAAGAGCTTTTACAACCTCGCGCTCGGCAGGTGTTTTCTTTTCGGTTTCACCTTTTTCTTCTTCGTTTTCACGGTCACCGACCATCGACTTTACAAGAGCGGACATGTCTATGGTTTCACTCTGTATCTGAACGGGATAGTTTGAAAGAGTATCCTCCTGGACTTTATCGATGTATTTTTGGAAACCGTCCGAAAGAGACAAAATCAACGCAATTCCGATAATGCCGATAGCACCTGCAAAAGCAGTCAGGAAGGTACGCCCCTTCTTTGTCATAAGATTGTTGAAGGAAAGTCCAAGCGCCGTACTAAAGGACATTGAAGCTTTCTTGCCTTTATTCTTAGATGATGCGTTAACATCCTCATCAACTTCGTCTTCAAAAGGTCTGGAATCGTCAACGACAGTACCATCAAGAAGCTTTATGATACGAGTTGAATACTTTTCGGCGAGCTCCGGGTTATGCGTAACCATTATAATGAGACGGTCTGCAGATATTTCTTTAAGAATCTCCATAATCTGGACGCTTGTCTCAGAGTCAAGGGCTCCTGTAGGTTCATCCGCAAGAAGAATATCAGGGTCATTTACAAGGGCACGTGCAATAGCAACACGCTGCATCTGACCGCCGGACATCTGCGAAGGTTTCTTTTTAAGCTGGTCACCAAGGCCAACCTTTTCAAGAGCTTCCTTGGCACGCTGTCTTCTCTCTTTCTTGGAAACACCCGAAAGTGTAAGCGCAAGCTCAACATTTGCCAGAACCGTCTGGTGAGGGATAAGGTTGTAGCTCTGGAAAACAAATCCGATTGAATGGTTTCTGTATGTATCCCAATCCGCATCCTTAAACTTCTTCGTTGAACGACCGTTAATAATAAGGTCGCCGCTTGTATATTTATCCAATCCACCTATGATATTTAAAAGAGTGGTTTTTCCGCAGCCTGAATGTCCAAGTACCGATACAAACTCGCTTTTACGGAAATTAATGCTGACACCGTTAAGTGCGGTTACTTTGGTATCACCCATGTCATAGACTTTTACAATATCCTTTAATTTTAGCATCTCTGTCTCCTATATGGCAAAAAATAGTCATTTTTGAATGATTATAAAACTTATGTGTGAAAAATCAAAGGAAATTTTAGAAAATTAAGCGTGAATAATTTGCCAAAAAAAGTCCCGGACTTTTGTCCGGGACTATGTAATCATTTGGATTAATGGCAGATAATCTGCTCTGTTTCCTTATCGAAGAGATGAATCTTGGAAAGGTCAAGAGCAATCTTGATTGTATCGCCAACTCTTGCAGATGTACGAGGGTTAACGCGTGCTGTGATATCAACTGTGTTGTTGTTGAGATCCTTAGTGTTGTTTCTGTCTTCAAGTGTGAAGTAAAGGAATACTTCTGCACCGAGAAGCTCGTATACTCTGATTTCAGCTTCGAATGTGCTGTCAGGAAGAGACTCGATAGCAACCTGCTCATCCTTGATGTCCTCAGGACGGATACCAAGAACAATCTTCTTACCAACGTAACCACCATCAATGAGCTTCTTAGAACGTGCTTCCTGAAGTGTAACCTGACGGCCAACAAAGTGAAGTACGCAACGATCACCCTTCTGCTCAACTTCGCAGTCGATGAAGTTCATCTGCGGTGATCCCATGAAACCTGCAACGAAGAGGTTGCAAGGCTTGTCGTAGAGGTTCTGAGGAGAGTCAACCTGCTGAACAACGCCGTCCTTCATAACGATGATTCTTGTACCAAGAGTCATAGCCTCTGTCTGGTCATGTGTAACGTAGATGAATGTTGTCTGAAGCTTCTGATGAAGCTTGGAGATCTCAATTCTCATCTGTACACGTAGCTTTGCATCGAGGTTTGAAAGAGGCTCATCCATAAGGAATACCTTAGGATTACGAACGATAGCACGCCCCATGGCAACACGCTGTCTCTGACCACCGGAAAGAGCCTTCGGCTTACGATCAAGGAGATGCTCGATGTCGAGAATCTTTGCTGCTTCATGTACGAGTCTGTCGATTTCATCCTTAGGTGTCTTACGAAGCTTAAGGCCGAATGCCATATTGTCGTAAACGGACATATGAGGATAAAGAGCGTAGTTCTGGAATACCATGGCGATATCTCTGTCCTTAGGCTCAACATCGTTCATGAGCTTGTCACCGATCCAGAGTTCACCTTCTGTAATTTCTTCGAGACCAGCAATCATACGAAGTGTTGTTGACTTACCACAACCTGAAGGTCCTACGAAGATAACGAATTCCTTATCTGCGATTTCAAGGTTGAAATCCTTAACTGCTACGAAGCCGTTAGGATATGTCTTGTTAATGTTTTTGAGTGATAAACTTGCCATTTTGTCCCTCCTGATTTTTATTCTTTATTTAGAAAGATAAACAATACACACTTATTTTACACTAAAACCTTAAGAAACTCTATTGATTTTTTAACCAAATAATAGCGTTTTATTTTGTGTACATTGTCCATTCCCTTACGTTTTCTTTGTGAAAGTTGCCCAAATTGCCCATGCGCATTTTATGCAATATGTCCAAATGAATTACTTTGCAGAGAAAACAAGCCCATCGGAACCCATTTTTAAGCCGCTGTTGTCAGACGGCACAAGATATTCGTGGTATGGTTGAACTGTGCCACCACTCTTCAAAAGATTACCATCCGTAAGGTCGACGAGGCTTCCTTTGGCGGTTGCGTTGCCGGAATAAAGAACAAATTTCCCACCGGCAGGAAACGTCAGGCTGTCGCCCTTGGCCGCACCATTACAGCTATAGCTTCCTCCAAGCTCTGAAAGTCTTTTTTCGAGGTAGCTGTCGGTGATAAGAGGGTCCGTCATGGAGCCTGCTTCGCCGTTTGCCGCACCTACTCTCGTACCGACTCCGAAAGCAACCGCTGTAAGAACGATTGTCAATGCGATAAAGCATGCTACCTTTATCCGGGATGTTATTCTTTTTTCGTTATTATTTATCATATCATTCCACCATCCATACGGATAATCTGTCCGGTCAGATACTCCTTGCCTTCGCAGAGTGAAACCACAAGCTCGGCCGCCTCTTCCGGAGTTCCGAAACGTCCTGCCGGGATTTCATCAATGAGGGCATTTCGCTCTTTTTCGGAGAAGCATCTGTTCATATCCGTGTCAATGACACCAAGCGACACTGCATTTACTTGAATGTTTGAAGGTGCAAGTTCCTTTGCAAGTGCTTTGGTAAACGCATCCACAGCACCCTTTGTGGCAGAATAAGCCACTTCGCACGAAGCTCCGACTTGTCCCCACATTGAGGATATGTTGATGATTTTGCCACTCTTCTCTTCAATCATCATGCGCGAAGCTTCTCTTGAGCACCAGATAATGCCGTCAAGATTCACTCCGCAGACCTTTCTCCACTCTTCGTCTTTCATATCGGTAAAAAGCCCGATAAGCGATATTCCGGCGTTGTTCACAAGAATATCGATGCGTCCGTATTTCTTTTTTATGTCGGCAAACATTTTTCTTACAAAATCAGCGTCGGCAACGTCTCCGATATATTCGGAAACATCTGCGGCAACACCCTTTATTTCCAGTGAAAGACTGTCAAGACGCTCTTTCCGTTGCACACAATTAATGCATACATTGTATCCTTTTTTTGCGAATTCGGAAGCAATCGCCCTGCCTATGCCGCGTGATGCTCCCGTAATAAGAACAGTTTTCAATATTTCAGCTCCTCAATCAGCTCTTTTGCTGCAATCGTACCAATAATGTAATCCGTTTTGTCCCATTCGCCGTTTATTACGCCATCGTCCTCGAACGTGCAGTCACGGTAGATTTCATAATACATCCTGGCTTCCGAAGCGTCAAGGCTGCTTTCTGCCTTGGATGTAATCGCATCGAATACCTTAAAAAAGTCGTCGGGATTGTTGCCTGATTTATCGTACCCTTTTTTCATCCACATTTCAAAAAGTTCTTCGTCCATGGCAACCCAACAGTCTGCATTTTCTCCAAGCGCCTCGGAGAGTACCTTTGCCATGCCTTCAAAACGATACGTTTTTGAAAAATGGGAATCAAGCTTCGAAACCTTCACAAACTGGGGAAGCGTAGGTGAGTAAGAAAGAAGTTCCTTGTACAGCTCATCCGAAACGGAAACTTTTGAAGATTTCGGTATTTCAAGGAAATGAACTTCCTTCTTCGGTGAGTT
Organism: Lachnospiraceae bacterium; assembly: GCA_045598045.1. Classification (GTDB taxonomy): domain Bacteria; phylum Bacillota; class Clostridia; order Lachnospirales; family Lachnospiraceae; genus RGIG3528. Next base: position 45,339 of record JAZLLG010000073.1, read on the forward strand.
CAGAATTTCCAAATACAGGCCCGTTATTTTTTCTTCGTTAAGCGTGTAGATAATGCGAAGGCTCCTTGATTTGACTATTCCGTTATTATCCTCCGTGATTTGCGCAGACGTTTCCGGCTCTATTTCTCCCCGCAAAAGCCTCTCACTTAGTTTGTCGTTTCCAAGGGGAATATTAAGCTTTTTTGCCGTGCCCAAAACAAACGTTGTTACAACTGTAACGCCGATAAGTAAAAGCACCAAAGCAAAGAATATTCCTGTTGTACGTTTTGTTCTCATAAGCAGTCCGTCGTCTTTATACTTGTTTACATAATAACAAAAGAGAGGCTCCCTTTCAAGGGAACCTCTCGGATTAATACATTATCAGGTCTCGATTGCTTCAATCTTGGAAGCTCTCTTTTCAACTTCGCGCTGCTGAACATCCGAAGGAGCCTGCTCATAACGTGCGAACTCGTGCTCATACTCGCCCATACCACCTGTCATGGAACGAAGGTCTGTGGAATAACCATAGAGCTCGGACGAAGGAATTTCAGCAGAAATTGTCTGCTTGCCACCGGGAAGCGGATCCATACCCATGATACGACCACGTCTCTTGTTGAGATCGCCCATGATATCACCGGTGAAGTCATTGGGAACTGTAATCTTTAATGTCTCGATAGGCTCAAGGAGAACGGGCTTAGCTTTCATGAAGCCGTCACGGAAAGCGAGCATGGAAGCTGTCTTGAATGCCATTTCGTTGGAGTCTACAGGATGGTAAGAACCGTCAACCAACGTAGCCTTGATGCCGACAACAGGATATGCTGCAAGAGGTCCCTTAACGAGGGATTCCTGAATACCCTTTTCAACTGCGGGGAAGTAGTTCTTCGGAACGGAACCGCCGAAAATCTGCTCACTGAATTCGTAAGCCTTTGTCTGATCCTCAAGAGGTTCATAGTCCATAATAACATCACCGTACTGACCATGTCCGCCGGACTGCTTTTTATGTTTGCCCTGGATGTGCTCAACTTTACGTGTGATGGTTTCTCTGTATGCGAACTTAGGCTTTGAAAGCTCAATTTCAACTTTATAACGCTCAAGAAGCATTGAAGAAACGATTTCAAGCTGCTGCATACCGATGCCGTAGATGAGCATCTGACGGTTTTCTTCGTCGTTTAATGTCTTCAATGTGAGGTCCTCGATGAGAATCTTCTGAAGAGCCTGAGCAACCTTGTCTTCCTCGCCCTTTACCTTTGAACGATAGCGCATGTATTCCTGAGGCTTTGACATTGTTGTGGGATGATACTCAACAGGGCATTCTCTTGTAGAAAGCGTATCACCTGTTCTTGTGGAGTTCAGCTTGCCGATGGCACCGATATCACCGGACTCAAGGCTCTTAACTTCAACGAGGTCCTTACCGCGCATAACGTAAAGCTTCTGGAGCTTTTCTTCAACCTCTTTTGTAACGTTGTATACGATGTCGCCTGCATTAAGTGTGCCTGTCTGTACCTTAACGAGGGAGTACTTACCAACGAACGGATCCATGATGGTCTTAAAAACATAAGCGCTTACAGGCTTATTGGGATCCTTGTCTGCGAGAACTTCTTCGTTTGTCTTTTTATTAACGCCCTTCTTGAAAACTGCTGACTTATCGGGAGCCGGGAAGTACTTCTGGAAGGACTGAAGGAGCATGTTGCAGCCATATGTGAGTGTACCGGAGCCGAGCTGAACAGGAATAATGTCATGCTCAATAACGCTCTTTCTGAGTGCCTGGGAAATTTCTTCCTGTGTGAACTCTTCGCCGTTGAAGTACTTTTCCATAAGTGCTTCGTCGGACTCCGCAACAGCTTCAAGGATCATGTTTCTGACATCCTCGAGGTCGCCCTTAACGCCTGAAGGAATGTCGATTTCGGTGTATGTTCCGTCAGGTTTGAACTTTCTGGCGCCCATCTTTACCACGTTAACGAAGCCTGTGAACTGGTTGTTCTCGTAGAAAGGAAGGTGGAAAGGAGCAATCTTCTTACCATAGAGGTTCTTTAAGTCCTCAACGATTTTAATGTAGTCAGCGTTGGGATCGTCCATGTTTGTAACGAAAAAGATGCAGGGAATCTTTCTTCTTTCGCAAATGTCCCAAGCTTTCTTGGTGCCGACTTCAACGCCCGCCTTACCGTTAATAACGATAACAGCGGCATCAGCAACACTCATTGCCTCTTCAGCCTGTCCAACGAAATCAAAGTATCCGGGTGCATCAAGCAAATTTATTTTAAGACCTTCCCATTCAATCGGAACAACTGCCGATCTGATTGAGAAACCTCTCTTTATTTCTTCTTTGTCGTAGTCACTTATTGTTGTTCCGTCAGCAACCTTACCCATTCTTCCGATTGCTTTTGTGTGGAAAGCGAGTGCTTCCGCAAGTGTTGTTTTTCCTGAGCCCCCATGACCAAGAAGAACAACGTTTCTGATTTGTTCGGTTTTGTAAACGTCCATAATGCATTTTTCCTTTCAAGTCGATTTGTCAGTTAATTCTGAACATTTACGCAGAATCAGCTGACTTTCTTATTTTACCATTTTGAGGGCGATTAAGCAACAAAATTCATAAGATAAATTGAACTTTTTCTGTCCAAATTATTAAGCGATTTGACACAATAAACGGCCTTTTTAACGCGGTTCGGCGTTTTTCGTTTTGACGTCCCCGGCTTTTTTGTTTTGACGCAGGCAATCGTCTGTGTTATCATACATTTTACCTGAATTCGCCAAGAATTCTGCACAGGAGGCTATAATGTATCATATATTCGTAAATCCGGCGTCCCGATCGGGGAGCGGCGCGTCGTTGTGGGAAGAAGCCAAGAAAATTCTGGACTCCAAAAATATCGCTTACGATGTTCATTTTACCGAGAAAGAAACATCCATCGAAAGTCAGTATAAAAGTATTCTCGAATCCGACTCCGAGCGTCCCTTAAAGCTCATCATACTCGGTGGTGACGGCACACTTAACCAGTGCATCGAAGGCATTACCGACATTAACAACACCGAGATTTCTCTCATAAGAAACGGGTCGGGAAACGATTTTTCCAGAAATAAAAAACTGCCTGCCGATTTGGAAGGCATAATCAACGGCATCCTTGAGCGTAAGCACGAAATGCCTGTCGACGTAGGTTTTGCCGCTTTCACCGAAGGCACACTTCCCGACGGAACACCCGTTCCCGATGGCAGACATCGTTTTCTCGTAAGCTCCGGCTTCGGTTATGACGCAGACATATGCTTCTATGCAAACAAAAGCAAGCTTAAAAAGCTTCTTGGCAAGCTTATTTACGTATTTTACGGAGTTAAAAATCTTTTTACGACAGAGCTTGTCGACATTGAGCTTTCCATTGACGGCGGAAAGAAGCAGTCATTTAAGAAAGTCTACTTCGTCGCATGTATGAACCAGCCTGTGGAAGGTGGCGGAGTTCCCATGGTTCCCTCTGCAGCGGATGACGACGGGAAACTCGGTTTCTGCATCATCAATTCGCTTTCCCGTTTCAACGCTCTTTTGACCATTCCCGCCATCTACAAGATGAAGCATGTATCAAAAAAAGGAGTCAGCATACTTGAAGGACGTTCCATAAATATATCTTCAAGTAATCCGAAAATGGTTCACTACGACGGCGAAACTCCCGGAATGTATAAGCATTTCAGTGCGGAAATAATCGGGAACATTAAATTTATATATTAATTCAACGTAATAAAAATGGACAGGTACATTTTGTATACCTGTCCACTTTTGTATAGTGCTCATCAGTCTCCTGTTTTTTTGCATTCAACACCCATGGTAGCACTCGCGTATTTTGGGAAATTACCATTTGTCATACCATATACTTCTGCCTGTATCAGCACCTTTTCTTCGTCAGCTTGAATGATTAACAGACTACTACCGTAATCCCTGATTTCCTGGTTCTTATCAAGTTCATCCTGTAGTCTCTCTTTTATTGCATCGTTAATTATTTCTTCGCTTGGAATCGGCAACGTACAGTTGTCAAACCTACCTATATCACCTATCCAAAGTTCCCGGATTTCCCCGTATACAGATATGCAAACCGACACATAATCGGATGTCCCGATTCCCCCAAGTTCCTTCCAAAAGCCGAATATGTAGTGCGTTGGTACTTCACCTTCACTGATGCACTTAATGCAGTCTTTTTTATAGTCCGTTACGCGTATTATGTCCTTTACAGCATCAACTGCTTTAGCCATGCATGATTCTTCATCAAGTATTTCCGAGGATGCTCTTTCCGCAGTAGCTTCGGGGTACTTCAAATATCTGAGTTCATCCGTGTTATGCAGATATCCTGCATAATACCATTCTTCATCCTTATAGAAATCAATGAGCCTAAGTTCTGTAGATCCCACATAAAAGTGAACTGCTTCTCCTTCATCCGACATTTCATAAGTCAGCTCACGTTCCTGTCCATCAAAACTGACTACTCTTTTTGATGGCGGAAGTGTTGTATCGGTATGATCTATAAAAGGATTGTCCATAACAACGTTGCTCCACCCGTCTTCCATCCCCTTACGTTTCATTAACCTGTAAAATCGTGTACTAATCTCCCATTCCTGTTCACTTGGCTGAACTGCGCCCATATCGGTTTCTTCTTCATGTGAATCCGGCTGCAAATCAGGTTCAACGTGTTGTACCTCATAAGTATCCGACAAAGGATTCACCTCGACAGGCTGCTTCGAATGTTCGCAGGCAGAAAGCACCATCGCAAATACGACAGCAAGGAGCAAAAAACGTGATTTATTGTGCAATAATATACATGAACGATTCGGACGATTTTCTTTCATTCTCTGAAACCTCCGTATTAACAATTACAATGACCTCATCTTGTTCGTTTAAAAACAACATCGGTACGGCACTTATAACATAATCCGTCATTTCTGTTGTTTCATCCACTTTATTATTCCTTCTGTGAGTTCTTCTATCGTTACGCCATGACTTATTCTTTTGTCTTCAAGACACCTTCCAAAATTTACCGGTTCAACGCCAAAACTCAAGCTATTAGGTCCTTTCTGCTGAAATAATTGTGCTCTGTGCATAATATTATTTTACATTCTACAACATAGGCAGTCAAGCCGCTTTATTACGCTCCATAAATGTATTGCATCTCACTGTGTATTGTCTAAGTAATGACCAGCTATTCAAACATACTGCAACTCCATCATAACAAAAAGGACTGCAGCCTCTCTCCGAGCTGCAGTCCTTTTTGTTATGAAAGACAATTTACTTATTAAACTTCCAATCTTTAACTTCGAAGCCGCTTCCGACGAATACAAAGTACACATCCTGAACGCCTGTCATATCTGCGCACACATCAAATGTAACTTCCTGATATACACCTACGCCCTTGTCTGCAATTGCTTCGTTAATGTTTCCGTAAACAAAGCCTTCATTAAAGCCCTTGTCGACACAAACCTTAACAGCGGGTGTTCCTTCAATGTTACCCGACTTCTTAACGGTAAGTGTAACCGACTTCGGAGCGGTGTCGCCAAAATCAACACCTCTTACAAGCACATAGTCTCCGGACTCGATTTCGGTAAGCACCATATCACCGCTTCCGCACTTCTTTGCCTCGGCGTCAGCGCCTGTTATATCAAGGCCCGCAAGTATTGCACCGAACGCTGCCGAATGCTTCTCATAAGGGTTGACATTCTTAAGCTGCTCAACACCGGTTTTGTTCATATTAATGGTGCCGATTGTTCCGTCTTCGGCAGGAACAAACTCATTGATGTTAGTGGAACGATATCCGTGACGGATATTCTGAGCTGCCGAAAGAAGCTGTGCGTGGTATGTGATGTACCATTTGCCTTCGAAGCTGAAAACGCAGTGATGGTTGTTGCCGCCGTCTCCGAATACAGAGCCGGGGTTCTTAAGAATTCTCTCTTTGTAAACGAAGGGTCCAAGAGGACTGTCGCTGACCATTGTGCAGATTTCGCCGCTCTGGAAGCCGTACTTTGCCGTACCTGCGGCATCAACATTGAAGTTGGAACAGTAGCTGTAGTAGTACTTCCCATTGTACTTATGAATACCGGAGTCCTCAAAGAGGAACGGAATATCCATTGTCACAACTTCGCCTTCGATGCTGATCATGTCGTCACTGAGCTTTGCACATCTTCCCATTCCGGGCCATTCTGCGCTCGGGCCGGGACCTCCGCCGAAGTAAATGTATCCCGTGCCGTCGTCATCTACAAAAACAGCCGGATCAAAAAGCCATGCGACGTTTCCGCAGTTCTCCATGCCTCTGTGAATAATCGCATGTCCCAAAGGATCCGTAAAAGGACCGTAAGGTGTATCTGCGGTAAGCACTCCGATACCATTTCCGGAATCGGCAAAATAGAGGAAGAATTTGTCAACGCCGTCAATTGTCTTCCAGCATGCAGCAGGAGCCCATGAATTATGTGCCCACTTTGCGGCGCCGTCATTGCCGGCAACCTTAATGGAACCGTGATCGACAAAGTTTACAAAATCATCCGTGGATACGCAACGGATTGTGTTAATCAGGCCATAGCCGTTGTCCTTGAGCTCGCCTTTTGCATCATACTCAAGTACATCATGTGTCATATAGATGTAAACTCGGCCATTATAGGTGATGGCAAAAGGGTCTGCACCATAGCTCTGTGTGAAAATAGGGTTGCTGTCCTTAAGTCCCTTAAAGGCTTTTGCAAGGGTAAGGCTGTTGAACAGTTCTTTAACTCCTAATACTTCGCTCATTTTCTCTTCTCCTGTTATTTCGAGATTCGGTGTAACAACCGGCGTGCTTTCCGGATTTGTTTCTTTCTGCACGTCTGCAGGTTTTTCCGTGGCCTTCGGTTCCGGCGTCAAAGCAGCTTTACCTGCCGTGCCATCATTTCCGCAAGCCGAAAGCATGCATATTGACAACACGATACATAATAAAAACGCCTTTTTTCTCATTTCTCCGTTTGCCCTCCGTTATTCACCTGTTTACATTATTATCGTATCGGTAAATCGTTTTTTCTTCTCAAATTTTGTCATAAAGTTGGCAAATTAACAGAAGACAAAAGAACCGTCCCCGAATCAGCTGTGCTTAAGGCTTAAATCCTCCAGAACTTCATGTATACGCTGATTTGCGGCATCAACCTCCGCCTTAAGTTCTTTGGCACTCATTCTGAATGCGCCGGAGCCCCATATGATAATCTGTTCGGTAGCATCCGAAGTGGCAACCGTAACATTGTATTTTTTTGCCAGATTCTTTACTGTGCGTTCGATGTAACGGTCCGCTGTTTCAGCTTCTTTTGTATATACAACATGTATATTGTGATAATCTTCGACTTTTTCAACAGAACCCTCCACCTTATACGCATCAAAAACAAGAATAAGGGTCATCTGCTTAAAGCCCTGATAGTTGCAAAGAATGTCCATAAGCCGACGTCGCGCTGCTTCCAGGCTTGTTTTGGAAAGCTCGTACAGTTCATCCCAGGAGAAGATGATATTATAGCCGTCCACGAGAAGATATTCCGGAACCTTTTCGACAGGCTTATAAACATACGGCTTGTCCTCAGTTGCCTTACGAACTTCCGGTAAAGGGGCATAAACATCTTTAGGCTTCTCTTCCTTTCGCGAGCCGTAAGTACGGTTAAAAATTGCAGCCAGTTCGCTGTCAAGTGCAGCCGAAGCAGAATATGAAAAGTTTCCGCTTTCGGACGATGCCGCAGGCTTTGAAGACTTCTGCAAATCCTCCTCGGTCAGGACCTTTGTGTGCATTGTCTTACGAGCGTCAAGCTTACGTTCCACATGCATATAGTCGTAAACTTCATTCCATGGTACAGCAAAGCCTGCGCCATGAGCACAGAATACCGAATCCGGAGTGTTTCGTAAATCGCTTTCCGGAGAGTAATGCTTTGCTTCAATTACTTCTTCCGCATTGTGGCAGACGTCATAACCGCCCGCAGAAACCGAAAGTTTTCCTTCGCCCTTCGTGTATGCGATTACTTCAAGGTTATAGCCGTGCATCGTTGCAACGGGGCATCTTCCGAATATCAGCGCCTTCTCGCCTTCAATACTGTGAGTCCGAATGCTCCCGGAAAGCCTGGTAATATCATTCATGGCTTTTCCAAGCTGGCCCGCAGGCACTTCCAGACAGAAGTCATAATAAGGCTCCAGAAGAACGGATGTGTTGTACATAAGGCCATGACGTATTGCACGGTATGTCGCCTGTCTGAAGTCACCGCCTTCCGTATGCTTCGGATGTGAGCGCCCACCGATAACAGTAATCTTGCAGTCGGTCAGAAAGCTCCCGGTCAGTACGCCTCTGTGACGACGCTCAAGCACATGCGTCATAATAAGTCGTTGCCAGTTCATATCGAGCTCATCCACGGAAACGTCGGAGAACACTTCGATACCACGCCCGCGCTCATTGGGCTCTATTTTCAGATGAGCTTCCGCATAGTGCCTAAGCGGTTCAAAGTGTCCGACTCCTTCCGAAACATCAGCAACAGTCTCTTTATAGATGATTGTCCCCACACCGAACTCAACATCAAGATTAAGTCTGTCCTTTATAAGCGCTTTAAGAATTTCAATCTGTATTTCTCCCATTATCTGGGCCTGTATTTCACCTGTATCGTCGGCAATTACAAGAGATATTTCGGGTAGTTCCTCCGCAATATCCTGCAGTTGTCTGAAAGTGTGATGAATGTCCGTTCGCGGAGGCAGTTCAAGCTTGTACGACATTACAGGAGAAAGCATCGGAATAAGCGTACCTGTTTCTCCTTCTTTTGTAATAAGCGTGCCCGCCGAAGTTCCTGTAAGGCCCGTTACCGCAACTATGTCCCCAACGGTAACCTCGTCACATGATTCAAACTTATCCCCGGAATAAAGCCTTAACTGATTAACCTTTTCCCCGCTTATTTCTTCTTTCACGCGAAATCTTCCGGAAACAACCTTAAGCCATGTAAGACGGTTATTCATCGTATCACGCGTAATTTTAAAAACCATCGCGCGGAATTTATCATCGTCAAACCGGCTTGTGTACGGAATCATAAGTGCGTTTATGACGTTCATGAAGTCCGCAACTCCTTCATTTCTCAATGCAGAGCCGAAGAAACAAGGGATTATGTGCCGGTTGCATATTTCACGTTTGAGTGTATCTTCACCGACAGAGCCGTTTTCAAGGAATTCATTCATCAGTTCTTCGGATAGTTCGGCAACACTCTCATCCGACGCAGCGTCTTCAACCGACATAAACCTGTCGAAAGAGACACACACATCTGAAAGGTGATGTTTAAGATCGGCAATAAGTTCGCTGCGCGAGCGTTGTGAAATATCAGATTTATTAACAAAAATAAAGACCGGGACATTGTAATGTGCAAGCAGTCTGAACAACGTTTCGGTGTGGCTTTGAACGCCATCGACTCCACTGATTACAAGTATTGCATAATCAAGTACCGAGAGCGTCCGTTCCGCCTCCGAAGCAAAGTCCACATGTCCGGGTGTATCAATAAGCGTCACGTCAAAATCAGGCAGCGAAAAACGTGCCTGCTTTGAAAAAATAGTAATTCCACGTTTTCTTTCAAGAGCGAAAGTATCCAGATAAGAGCTGCCTTTGTCAACACGACCGAGTGCTTTCAAAGAACCGGCATTAAAAAGAAACGCTTCCGCAAGCGTTGTCTTTCCGGCATCTACATGTGCAAGAATGCCGACAGTAATTCTTTTTTTTGTCTTCAGCTCCATAGTAACGATATTATACTCTTTTCTTTTTTCCGAATGTGAGTTGTGCCAATACAATGGAAACCATCATGACGATGCACCCCATTCCTTCTCTTGCTGATAGACGTTCATGAAGAATAAGCCATCCCGTAAGTACGCCAAAAACGGATTCAAGGCTCATAACAAGTGAAGCGATAGTCGGGTTCAAATCCTCCTGGCCGATAATCTGCAGCGTGTATGCGATTCCGCATGAACCGACTCCGGAGTAAAGCAGGGCAATCCATGCTTCCTTTGTAGCAAAGTTGTAAATCCACTGTGAAGAGGTATAGCTTGCAAATTCCGCAATGCCTTTATATCCCTGCATATCAACAAGAATCATCGGAATGATGCCAAGTACTCCGCACACCAGAAACTGAATAAGTGAAAGTCTCACTCCGTCAACATTCGGAGCATATTTATCAACAATAAGAATCTGGATTGCAAAAAAGAACGCACATACGAGAATAAGTGAATCCGAAACAGCTATTCCTGTCTCACCGTTAATGCAAAGCAGATAAAGCCCCGCAAGTGCAACAACGACCGCCACCCACACGTTCCAGGGGCTCTTTCTTTTCAGGAAAACACCGATAACAGGAACCATGAGGATGTAAAATGCAGTAATAAATGCAGCTTTTCCCGATGCTGTTCCAAGCGTAATTCCAAGCTGTTGGAGATTTGTCGCCACAAAAAGAACAACACCGCAAAGGATGCCGCCCTTCCAAAGAAGCTTTCTGTCTTCTTTGGTAACAGGTTTCTTGCGGTTTCCTTTTTTGTCAATAAAAAGTACCACAGGTAAAAGCGTCAATGTCCCGATAAAACATCTGACACAATTGAAAGTGAAGGGCCCAACCGCATCCCCGCCTGTACTCTGTGATACAAATGAGGCTCCCCAGATTAATGCCGCAAGAGCCAGAATAAGTGAATTTCTAATCTGTTTACTCATTTTGTTGTGCTTCCGAAGCCGCCGTTTCTTACATCGTCCGCTTCATCGTCCTCTGTTATTCCGTATTGGAGAAAAACTCCTTGTGCAAACCCACTGCCGCGCTTCACCGTAACGGTTTTCGATGCACGCGAATCATTTGTAACTTTAATAAAAATGTGTCCTTCATTGTCCGAAAAATAGTAATCGCTGTCAATGATGCCGACAGAATTGTCAAGCTGCAGCCTGTACTTGAAACCGAGGCCGCTCCTCGGGAAAATCATAAGCACGTAATCTTCACGGATTTTTACACGTATTCCGGTCGGTATTTTAATTGATTTGCCCGGCTCAAGCGTAAAATCAACCGTTGAACAAAAATCATACCCTGCAGAGCCTTTTGTGGCTCTGGCAGGGGTATTGATTTGATTATATGCTTCTTTAGCAGCCTCCTCCGTCATTTCCGGAAATGCATCCGTAAAATCCTTAAGAAACTGTTCTTCACTGACTTTTTCAAACTTTGCGATACGTTCCATTACATTTCCTTTAAGAAAGCTACATAAGCCTGCTTGGCTTCCCAAACATCCGACTTGGAAACGATTTCCCAAGGTGCGTGCATACAAAGAACCGCAACACCCGCATCGACAACCTGCATGTTGTACTTGGCCATAATGTATGCGATGGTGCCGCCGCCGCCAACATCAACCTTTCCAAGTTCAGCCGTCTGGAATGCAACCTTATGCTTGTCCATGGCTGCGCGTACCTTTGCGAAATACTCGGGATTTGCATCATTGCTTCCGCTCTTTCCGCGTGAACCTGTGTATTTATTATATACAATGCCCTTACCGAAAAAGGCTGTGTTTTTCTTTTCGAAGACCTCAGGGAAGTTCGGATCAAATGCTGCCGAAACATCTGATGAAAGCATTACGGAATTTGCAAGTGCACGTCTTACTTTAAGCTCTGAATATGAGTCTGTAAGATTTACGAGTTCCGCAACAACATTCTCGAAGAACTGGCTCTGCATACCTGTTGCGCCGACGGAACCGATTTCTTCTTTATCAACGAGAAGACATGCCGAAGTACGCTCAACCTCTTTAACCTCAAGCATTGCAGCGAGGCTTGTGTATGCACATACTCTGTCATCATGGCCGTAGCCTGCAATCATACTGCGGTCAAAGCCAAGGTCTCTTGCCTTTCCTGCCGGAACAGCTTCGATTTCGGCTGAAAGGAAATCAGCCTCTTCAATGCCGTATTTATCCTTTAAGAGCTTAAGAACGTTCGCCTTAACGGCATCCTTTTCCTCGTCCTTAAGAGGTTCACTTCCGACAAGTACGTTGAGTGCTTCACCTTCAACTACCTTTGCGCCGTTCTTTTCAAGCTGCTGAGCTGAAAGGTGGATAAGAAGGTCGGAAATTTCAAAAACCGGATCGTTCTCATCTTCACCGATGTTTATTTCAACGGTTGAACCGTCTTTCTTGCAAACTACGCCATGAAGAGCAAGCGGAAGTGTTACCCACTGGTACTTCTTTACGCCACCGTAATAATGTGTATCAAGAAGAGCCTGCTCACTGTCCTCATAAAGAGGAACCTGCTTAATATCAAGTCTGGGAGAATCAACATGCGCTCCGAGGATAACCATACCTTCCTCCATAGGCTTTTTGCCTATGATGAAAGCTGCCAGAGCCTTTCCCATATTGTTAAAGTATACTTTGTCGCCGGCTTTAAGCTTTTTATTTTTTGCAATGCACGTTTTAAGGTCAACATAGCCTGAAGCATCAAGAATTTTAATAGCATTCTTTACGCATTCACGCTCTGTTTTGCTCTCGGAGATGAACGCCTTGTAGTCTGTACAAAGCTTCTCAAGCTTCTTTTTTGTAGCATCACTGTATGTGAGCCAGGCATTTTTCTTTGAATCTTCTTTTTTCTTTTCCGTAGCTTTTGCAGCCATAACCATTCCCCCTGAATTTATCATATTCAAGTCTTTAAAGACCTTTGATAATATATCGTATTTCATTTTTATTTGCAAGTGGGGAGGAACGCATCGGACAACGCTATTCGCACAAAAAAAACCGTTAATCCATCCGTCAGGGTAAAGAATTTGCGAACAAGTGACATTATCCGGATTAGCGGTTTCCTTATTGATTATTTTGTTAAGTCTTACAACATCAGACAGCCTTGTGACGAGCCGACTCCATAAGTGCGTTTTTGACGCTTCCTTTTTGCCATAAGCCTTGAAAGGCAACGAGTTACCTTTTTATAATCCGTGTTCTTAAATGCATTAAAGCAACGGAACACATGTGAAAAAGGGGTTGAAATACCTTTTTCTGTCAAAACGCAATACCTTTTGCTGCCATCGTAGCATTCGGCGACCAGGTGTTTCCATGCCTCCCCGGTCCAAGGCTGAACGCTTCCGACATATACCGTATAATCAAAGGGAATACCGGCATTGGCAGGAATTGCGTTTCCGAAATCACATACAATGTATTTGCTGCCATACCCTCTCCATCCTTTGATTTCCTGCGGCAGTACACGTTTTGCCACAATAACTTTATCTGCAACAAATGTGAACCCGCGCGGTTCAGACTTAGAATTATCCAGTGTTTCAAGGTTTCCCTTTTTGTTGCAGTCGAGCAGAAGAACTTTTCTTCCGCTCTTACGCTGTAAGGCCTTTGAAAGATCGAACGCAAACCCGCTGGAGTGGTAATCTGTAGGGACACCGACAACAGCAATCCGTATTTCACCTACAGTTTCTCCCGTTTTGCCCCTCAACCCAAGTAACGCTTTTTTTACATCTGAAGCCTTTGAATACTGCACCTTGCCTTTTCGCAAACAGTTGTTTACAACCCGCGAATATCCTTTAGGTGCGATGGACGCATACAAAAGCATATATTCAAATGTTTTCCCCAAAGCATAGATATCTGTTTTTTTCCCAATCACACCTTCTCCTGTCTGCTCCGGTGCTGCAAACCCCTTTGTCCCGAAAACAACATTTTCTTCTTTTGTTTCGACCCGGCATATGGCACTGCCAAAGTCAATCAGCTTCATTTTATGGTCCGCAACCATAATGTTGTCCGGTTTCATATCGAGGTACAACACCCGTTGTGTTGATTCATGCAGGAAATTTAAAATGTCAGAAAGTTTGACTGAATAGTCCAGAAGTTCCGACGGAGAAAGTTTCATTTTTCTCCTGAGATAATTTGTGAGCGTTTCTCCTTCCAAGGCTTCCTCGATGAAAGAAAGACCCGCTGCATTTTCGAATACATCAAATACTATGGGTATCGCTTCATTTCGAAGCGACTGAAGAATTCGAGCCTCATTGGCCAATACTTCATAAAACGGATGTAATTTGTAAACGGTTTTAATAACCCGTCGACATTTCAGTTCCTTGTGCAGAACAAGTTCAACCTCTCCATATCTGCCTTTCTGCAGTGTTTTAAGAAGTTGATAATTGCTCAGCCTGTAATCATTTATCACCATTCTCCTTTCTGCCCTTATGAGCTTTTTTGTCTGACCCGCGAGTAAATTATAACCACGAAAGTGCCTTCAAGGCAAGCAGAAAAGAGGCTCCGACACGTAGAAAAACAGGGGGTGAATTTGTGCACAATGCACAAAAATTCGATTGTTGCAAACGCCTCAACAACGCTTGAACACACGATTTTATCTCATTATTTTAATGATTTGCTAATAGTATTTATATTGACTTTTCAATTCATGTTGAGTATACTGTGCGCAAGTCGGGAGATATTGCCCGAACGGGGAAAGAGGCTACATAGATATGAAGATAGAAAAGATAAGTGAAAATCAAATAAAGTGCACGCTCACACGGCAGGACTTAACCGATCGTGAACTGCAGCTTTCGGAGCTTGCCTATGGCTCAAGCAAGGCAAAAGCTCTGTTTTCTGAACTTATGTTACAGGCTTCATACGAGTGCGGTTTTGATGCGGAAGGTGCTCCACTTATGATTGAAGCCATTCCTTTTGATCCCGACAGTCTTGTCCTCATCGTTTCCAAGGTGTCAAATCCCGAAGAAATGGACTCGCAGTTTTCAAAGCTCACGCTTTCACCTGACGAGCTTCTCAACTCTGATTCATCAAAGCATCCCAAGCTTTCCGCAGAAGCAAGAAGTGTCCTTTTAAGCCGTCTTTCCGACGTTCTTTCAAAGGCCAACGATCTTCTTTCCGGAAGTAATGAAGCCGATGCCGAGCCGGTTCCCGAAAAGGCCGCTCCGCTTTGTAAGGTTTTCTCCTTTGACACTCTTTCGGAAGTAATGCATTTTGCAAAAGTTGTTTCCCGGTTCTATTTCGGAAAGAATTCTCTCTACAAAGATGATTGGGATGACAGATACTACCTTGTTCTCAACGGTTCTGCCAAAAAGGCCGATGAATTTAACAAGGTGTGCAACATAGCTGCCGAATACGGCACCTTTGAGCACACCCGTTACGCTTCCGTATCATATTTTGACGAACATTTCTGCCGCATCATAAAAGACTCGGCAATAAAGAAGCTTTCAGAACTTAACTAAATCAGTTTCCAAGATAAGCATTAATCTGCTTAACAATACCGTCAACCTCAATTCCATGCACAAGGCATGCTTCCTCAAGGCTTTCGCCCTGAGCTGAAGGGCATCCTACACAATGCATTCCCGCATTTAAAAGGATTCCGATAATGTTGGGGTTGATTTTTATTAATTCACCGATTTTAATATCTTTTGTAATCATCGATTTTACCTCCGTATGTTTTTGATATGTGAATTATAGCACGTGAAGTCATTTAGTCAACCTGAAACTGATTTTACATCCGGCTTAATCTTTCACAAAAGGATTAATACATACACTTATTTTGCCAAATATGATATGTACTCCGAATCCAAACAGTTATATACTTGCCTTATCATGGTTTTGCTTTTTACGTTATCCGGATAACATACAAATTAATCGTAAAGGAGAAGGTTTATGATTCATTGTCCGAATTGCAATGAACTGCTCGGTGAACAAGCTGAATACTGTCCGCACTGCGGCAAACAGCTGCGGTAGGTACATCCATAGTCGTTTGTTTGCTTTCATTCAACCATTCTGGCAAATGTTTTTATACATATTCCTCTTGCAAAACATATATGTCATGGTATAATGTAAACGCAAACCGCGAAGTAATTCAAAGTTTCCAAAACAGACTAGAATAAGAGGAGGAATTTCATCATGGCATACAAAATTAATGACGGTTGCGTAAGCTGTGGAGCATGTGCAGCTGAGTGCCCTGCAGGCGCTATTGCAGAAGGTGCAGAGCATTACGAAATCGATGCTGATAAGTGCTTAGATTGCGGTTCATGCGCAGCTACATGTCCTACAGGCTCCATCGAGCAGGAGTAATCAAATAATCCGGGAAATGGGGATTTCCCCATTTCCCAATCTTTTCCCCAACTATATTGCATTGTATAATAGCTCTCAATATTATCTATAACTTTTAAAACACTACTCGACTATGAAAGGCGTATGATGAACACACAATTTAAAAAAGGTGCGCTTGAAGTATGCGTTCTCTCACAGCTTGTTTCAGCAGACAAGTACGGGTATGAGCTGACCGAAAAAATATCATCCGAGATGGATATTGCAACCGGAACGCTCTATCCGATTCTGAAAAAGCTGAAGGAAGACGATTACGTTACAACGTACCTGGTCGAATCGGAATCAGGCCCCGCCCGAAAGTACTACAAGCTGACGGAAAAAGGCAAAGATTATCAAAAACTGCTTTTTGACGAATGGCAGAGCTTCGTTAAAGCCGTGGAAAACATTATCAACTGATGAAAGGAAATAATTATGGAAGAATACATTAAAAAACTTGCTGAAAAACTTGCAAATTACAGTGAAGAAACAAGAAATGAAATACTTGAAGATTACAAAGAACATTTTTATGAAGGACACGCTGAAGGCCGTACCGACGAAGAAATTATAGCCGATCTGGGAGATATTGACGAAATGCTTACGGGAATTTCAGAAGCACCTTCAAAAAAGCCTATAACAGTTTCCAATCCCACAGTATGCCCTTCAGGCGTCGACAACATCAATTCCATTTTCGTTGATACAACCTTAGATAATCATTATGTCGGATATTCGGCGCATGTCTTTGTATATCCCTCCGATGACGGAAAGATTTATGCCGAATACAAAGCGTCAGAATCCGAATCCGCCCCTAAGGTTACAATGATTACAACAACCGAAAACGGCGTTTTCAAAATCACTCTTGCTGAGCTTGAAGCTCCGGAAAGCCCGTCCGGATTTTTCTCAAAGCTTTTCAGATCCGCCCGACTCGCCTTCAGCGACAGAGATTATGGCACAATTATTGTAAAGGTTCCTTTAAATTTCCCCACGGTTACTGTAAAGAACTCCAGTGGCAAAAGCGAATTACAAAATCTTTGTGTCGGAACACTTATTACTAATTCATCCAGCGGTGCGGTAAAATGCTCCGAAATAAAAGCCAACAACATGTCTGTCGTTACATCCAGCGGAAGTTCACAAGTAAGTTCCATATCCGCTTCACATCTTGAAATACGCTCAAGCAGCGGTTCTTCTTCAGTAGGCAACTGTCTTGCCGAAGTGATGAACGTTACTTCAAGCAGTGGTTCATGCAACGTTTCCGACGTAAAAGCTTCAACGTTTGCAATGAAAGCTTCCAGCGGTTCCGCTCACGCAAACAGAATTCTTGGTAACAAAATATCCGTAGTAACAAGCAGTGGAAGTTCTCATATCAATTGCTCCGCACGTGACATCTCTGTTACCTCCGGAAGCGGATATACAGATATCAACATAGAAGGTTCGTTCGATGTGGTAACCGTCAAATCCGGCAGTGGCGCGGTTAAGCTTTCAGGGCACGACGTTATCCGCTCGACGCACAATATACATCATGGCAACGGCGGTGTTACAATTCACGACAACGGCATAACCGAAAAACTCCCTTCCGTCGTAAATGTAACATGCGGAAGCGGTCACATAACAATCAGTGAATAGTCTCTTCAGACGTTATCATTGATCTGAACATGTTTTGCACACGTTTTTTATCGGTTATCCATTTGGGAGTAACAAGAAGGTTTCTCGGTCCGTCACCGGTGATACGATGAATAACGGTTTCCTCCGGAAGCAGCCTTATAAGCTTAACAACAAGCCTAAGATACTCCTCCATCGTATACTCCTTTATGACGGACGGGTCTTTCTCATACATTTCGCAAAGACGTGTTCCCTTTAAAATATTCAGATTATGGATTTTTATTCCATCAAGAACAGGCTTAAGAGATGCAAGATATCTTACCGTAGCTTCTGCGTCATTATCATCCTCTCCCGGGAGGCCGACAATGACGTGAGTAATCACGGTAATACCTGCATTCTTAAGCCTTTTATATGTATCTTCAAATGTTTTAAGTTTATAGCCTCTGTTTATGCGTTCCGCAGTTGCATCATTAATCGTCTGAAGCCCCAGTTCCACCCAGACAGGCTTTATTTTATTCAATCCGGCCAGTCTTTCTATCCATTCATCCGAAAGACAGTCCGGTCGGGTCCCGATTGAAAGAGCAACTATTTCATCCATGGCAGCTGCTTCGGTAAACATGCTGCAAAGCCTGTCGATGTCACCATATGTGTTGGTATGTGACTGAAAGTATGCAATGTACGCATTATCCTTTGTCTTCTTTGCAACCTTCTCTTTTGCAAGTTCAATCTGCTCTTTTACCGGAAGAACACTTTCGGCATAAGAAGAATCCGCACAGAAAAAACACCCGCCGAATCCGCAGGTGCCGTCTCTGTTCGGGCATGTACAGCCTGCGTCAAGCGCAAGCCTGTACACTTTCTTACCGAACTGTTTTTTCATTTCATTATCAAGTGAATTATATTTATTCATTGTCGTGATGCTCATATTCGAGATTTCTGAATCTCGTGTACTGAGCCTGCCACTGTAATCTTACAGTGCACGTAGGGCCTCGACGCTGTTTACCGATGATGATTTCAGCCTCGCCCGGATGCTCGGTGTTTTTATTATAGTACTCGTCTCTGTAAATAAACATTACAACGTCCGCATCCTGCTCGATGGCACCGGATTCACGAAGATCTGAAAGCATGGGACGCTTATCAGGTCTTGATTCAACCGCACGTGAAAGCTGTGAAAGAGCAATAAGAGGAACATCAAGTTCACGAGCCAACGCCTTAAGCGAACGGGAAATTTCGGAAATCTCCTGCTGTCTTGACTCTGAACGACCGTCCCCTGACATAAGCTGCAGATAGTCGATGATAATAAGTCCGAGATTGTTTTCAAGCTTGTACTTTCTGCACTTTGAACGAACCTCTGATACGGATATGCCGGGAGTATCCTCGATTATGAGCGCAGACTCACCAATTTCCCTGGCTGCTCCGGCAAGATCGCTCCAATCGGATTCCTTGAGCGTTCCGCCTCGGATGACGGTAGCATCTACATGTGAGTCCATTGCAAGCATACGTTCGACAAGAGACTCCTTTGACATTTCCAAAGAAAAGAATACTGTGGAAACATGTGAGCGAACCGCAATATAGTTTGCAAGGTTCAACACGAAGGCTGTTTTACCCATGGAAGGTCTGGCAGCAAGAAGAATGAGGTCCGATCTCTGCAATCCCGCAAGCGCTCTGTCCAAATCCCTGAAGCCCGTGGCAACACCTGTTATACCGTTCTGGTTCTTTGCTGCTGCTTCGATGTTTCTAAGAGTTTTAATAACTATATCTTTTATATCTACGTGCTCGGAAGTGCCTCTGCTTTGAACGAGCTTAAACACTTCTTTTTCAGTATGATCAAGCAGACTCTGAACGCTGTCCTTTTCCTGATAAGCCTCACCTGCAAGCGTCTCAAGGAGCTTAATCAGTCTTCTTTCAACAGCCTTGTCCTGTACGATATCGGCGTAGTACTTAATGTTTGCGGAGGTAGGTGTGGCATCAACAATGTTCATGAGATGTTCCAACCCGCAAAACTCAGGTGCTATATCCTTTTCACGAAGTTTAACGGTAAGTGTTGTTATATCAACAGCCTGCCCGGACGTAAACATTTCCTTCATGGCTTCGAACATAACCCGGAATTCCTGAATGTAAAAATCATCCGGAGTAAGTCGATCCGCAACCGCAGTAATCGCTTCACGGTCCATAATCATGGCGCCTATGACGGATTGCTCGGCATCCTGGCTGTATGGCATTATTCTTTTTATGACATTTTCTTCCATAACGGCCCCCTGCCGAATGTTATGCCTCCGTAACCTTAACCTTTAATTCAACAGTTACCTGAGGGTGAAGCTTGATGGGTACATTGTATGTGCCGAAATTTCTGATGGGCTCACTGAGAATAAGCTTTTTCTTGTCAATGTCAAGCTTAAGCTGTTCCTTAATACCTGTGGCAATTTCCTTTGTGGAAACAGAGCCGAATGCTCTTCCGCCTTCGCCGCCCTTCATAGTGAAGGTAACCGTAGCAGCTGCAAGCTTGGCGCCCAAATCTTTAGCTTCGTCAAGAAGCTCCTGCTGACGCTTTGCTTCCGCTGCCTGCTGAATCTTAAGGTCATTAAGTGTCTTTGCGTTCTTTTCTACTCCAAGCCCCTTGGGAATGATGAAGTTTCTGGCGTAGCCATCGCTGACTTTGCAGATTTCTCCCTTCTTTCCAAGTGATTTAACGTCTGTAAGTAAAATAACTTCCATTTTTATACCTCATTTTTCATAACTATTTGATTTCTTTATTTTCGATCATTTCTGACAATGTAGTCTTTACTTTGTTCATAGCCTCTATGATGGACATTCCCTCGAACTGGGCTCCCGCAGCGCTCATATGGCCACCGCCGCCAACCTTTTCACAAACGAGTTGGACATTCAGCTCATCAATGGAGCGGGCTGAGAGATAAATTTTACCATTGTATTCGGTGAATACAAAGGAACCCTTAACGCCATCAATATCAAGCATTTCGTTAGCCGCCTGTGCAGCGGAAATTGTAGGGCTGGGAAGTCCGAGTCCTTCAAACACCGCAAAAGCAAAGTGGTTAAGATACACTTCCGCACCTGATACGGCATTGGCACGTGCCTGATATTCTTCGAAGTTTGCTCTGAAAAGCTTGCGGATTTTAGTGACATCAGCACCGTTTCGTCTGAGATATGCAGCAGCCTCGAATGTTCTGACACCGGTTTTCATAAGGAAATTGTTTGTGTCTATCATTATGCCGGCATACATTGCATCTGCTTCCGAAGGCTTAATCTTAAGCTCGTTGCTTACATACTGAAGTATTTCCGCAACCATTTCACACGTTGAGGATGCATACGGCTCAACGTATGAAAGAACAGCGTTTTCAATACGGTCGTCCATCTGTCTGTGATGGTCAAGAACAACTATTGTTTTTGTAAGGTCCAGAAGCTCTTTTGTATCTGTATATGCAGGTCTGTTGACGTCAACAACAACGAGGAGTGTGTCTTTATCAACGATACCTTTTGCCTTGGCACCTGTTATGAACATATCTTCTTCGTATTCGGAGTTACCGCGGAACACATCAAGCACCGGCTTAATAGAGCTGCTTTCCTCGCTGAGAACGATATATGCTCTCTTTTCAAGTGTTTTGGCTATACGGTATATACCGATGGCGGCACCGACGGAATCGATGTCAGCAATGGAATGACCCATGATAACGGTCTTTTCGTGGTTTTCGATGTATTCACGAAGAGCATGAGCTTTAACTCTCGCCTTAACTCTTGTGGACTTCTCCTGTGAAGCCGTAACACCACCGTAATAAGTGATTTTGTCTTCCGATTTGATGACAGCCTGGTCACCGCCACGTCCGAGAGCCATATCCATGGCCGTATGTGCAAGCTCATGGCATTTCATGTAGGATTCGTCGGAAACACCGATACCGATGGAAATGGTAAGCGTGAGGCCGTAAATGTTCAGGTTTCTGATATCTTCAAGAATGGAGAATCTGTTTGCCTCCAGCTGTGCAAGATACTTCTGCTTGAACACGAAGATGTACTTATCCTTTTCGAGGCGCTTAACAACCGCGTCATAGTTTTTCATGTACTTGTTAACTTCACGTTCAATCCAAGCCGTAACAAGCGATCTGCGCACTTCGTCAGCACCTTCGAAAGCTTCTTCGTAGTTATCGATATAAAGAAGTCCGATAAGCGTTTTTTCTTCGTAGTTTTCACGCTTCAAGGCAACGTTCTCGGTTTCATCATAAAGGAACATTGCCACAAGTGAATCATCCGGTGCGTCAATGCCTTCAATTTCATCATGCCAGAGAACCGTATCGCCGTACTCCGAAGGAGTAACAAGACGAAGCTTCATAAAATAGCTTCTGTTTCCAAAGGTAATGTGAGCTTCCACGTCTTCTTCGACAGTCGGCATAGCCAAAAGATTATCATTACCGAATATTTTTGAAATGGGTTCCTTTAAACACTTGTCGGTACCCACAAGATCTTTAAGATCGTTACTGGCCCAGATGAGCCTTCCATCCATATCCAGCACACCAAAAGGGACATCCAGTTCCTTGAGCATAACGTGCTGTGAATGATTGTATTCCGTTGCGAAACTGACAAGTTCATCCACAACCTCGCGGCGTCTGAACACGAACAGAATCACACAAATTCCGATGTACAAAGCACTGAACACCAGCGCTGTCGGAAATGCATCCTTGTGAAAAACAAGAATGCAGACATCAAACAAAACAAGCAGAAGGGCAAGATATACCGGCCATCGCAAGTAGCGGCCGAGAGTCCCGTCCAGCTGTACTTTGGTATTGTTCTTTTTCATAAACACATCTCCTTACTTGTCACGAACCCGGCGAAACAAATCTGAGTAAGCTACATGAGAAAAAACTGCATTTACAGCTTAGAATTTATAAACGACTTGATACGAAAATGTCATATATAGCTCGAATAGCGCTTTCAAAATCGTTATTTGAAACACCGATGATGATGTTGAGCTCCGATGAGCCCTGGTCAATCATTTTGATGTTAATGTTATTGTGTGCAAGTGCTGCAAAGATTCTTGCGGCAACACCACGGTTTGACTTCATGCTGCGTCCTACAACGGCAATAAGTGCAACGTCTGAATCAATGTCTACGCTGTCAGGATCGGTCAGTCTGTGAATGGCTGCAAGTACCTGCTGCTCTTTTCCTTCAAACTCAGGCTGATGAACAAATACCGAAAGTGTATCGATACCTGAAGGCATATGTTCGAAGTTTATGCCCGAAAGCTCAAAAGCTTCAAGTGCACGTCTGCCGAAACCGACCTCGGAGTTCATCTGATCCTTTTCAATGTTTACGGAAACAAATCCCTTCTTTCCGGCAATACCGGTGATGGTGTAGTCAGACTGCTTGCATGTATTTTCAACAATCATTGTACCCGCATCTTCAGGCCTGTTTGTATTTCTGATATTGATGGGAATGCCGCTCTTTCTTACAGGGAAGATTGCATCCTCATGAAGTACTCCGGCGCCCATGTAAGAAAGCTCGCGGAGTTCCTTGTATGTGATAATGTTGATGGTTTCGGGGTTCTTAACGATATGGGGATCCGTAACAAGGAATCCCGAAACATCTGTCCAGTTTTCATAAAGGTCCGCACCGGCAGCTCTTGCGAGGATAGAACCGGTAATATCCGAACCACCTCTTGAGAATGTTTTTACGACACCATCCCTCGTTGCTCCGTAAAATCCGGGAAGTACAACACGGTTAAGTGACTTGATTCTTCTGGAAAGAACAGTGTTTGTGTCCTCTGCCAGGAAATGACCATCTTCATCGAAGAGAATTACTTCAGCGGCATCAAGGAATTCATATCCAAGATAATCGGCCATGATAATGCCGTTCAGATACTCGCCTCTTGATGCGGCATACTGAACACCGACTTTGTTTTCAAAGTTCGTTTTGATTTTAGCGAATTCTTCCGAAAGATCCGTTTCAAGAGAAAGACCTGTAATAATCTCATCATAACGGGCCTTGATTGCTTCAAGGCTCTTTGTAAAGTCCTTGCCTGCCTCGGCCTCCGCATAGCATGCGTAAAGCATGTCCGTAACCTTGGTATCCTTTGAATCACGCTTGCCGGGAGCTGAAGGGACAACATACTTTCTTTCTTCTTCGGCCCTTATTATGTCTCCGACTTTCTTGAACTGCTCTGCAGAAGCAAGAGAACTTCCGCCGAATTTAACTACTTTAATCATTTTCACTCACTCTTTCATAATATTTTTAGGGAAGTGCATATTTCTGTGCATCAACCTTATATTCTTCTGAAAATTCTTTATCTTCACCGGATTTGATACCGACAAGATAGCTATGTGCGCCTTCAACATCCGTGCGCATCTGAATAATGGCTACGGCAATGTTTGAGCAATGATCGGCAACTCTTTCGTAATTACCCATAAGGTCAGTGAGAACAAAGCCAAGCTCGATGGTGCATTCGCCCTTGCAAAGACGCTCGATATGACGTGACTTGATGGCCTGATTCAGTCCGTCAATAACCTGTTCAAGAGGCTCTACCTTACGTGCGGTGGCAATGTTTTCGGTTGCAAACGCATCAACGGTTTCGTTTATGATGTCAACAACAGCGGATGTGTACACTCCGACTTCCTTCTTTGCCGCTTCGGAAAAAGAAATGCCCTTTTTCATCATTTCTTCCGCTGTTTCTTTTATGTTGAGAGCATGGTCGGAAATACGTTCAAAGTCACCGATACAATGAAGAATCTTTGCAACGGCGTTACTGTCTTTTTTGGAAAGACGCATGCTAGCGACTTTAACGAGGTAGCTTCCAAGTTCATCTTCATAAACATCTGCTTCAGCTTCAAGTTCCTCAACACGTTTTGCCTTTGCTGCATCATACTGTGTAAGAAGTTCAATGGCTGTGATGAGCGCAGCACGGGAGATATTTGCCATCTGAAGAGTAACAGCTTTACACTGTTCAACAGCAAAGGACGGAGTATCAAGGAAACGTGCATCGAGGAGAGAGAATTCTCTGTTTTCCTCTTTTGCGGATTTTTTGTCCGGTACGGAAATGATTGCAAGCTTTTCGATAAGTTTACCGAAGGGGAAGAGTACAACCGTCGTACCAACGTTAAACAAGCTGTGTATAAGAGCAACATTTGCGGCACTTGCCTGCTGCTCTGCGAATTCAAATCTGAATATTGCATAGAGTGCATAGAACAACGTAAGGAAAAGCACCGTACCGATGAGGTTAAAGTAAAGATGAACAAAGCTCGCACGTTTTGCGTTCTTTGTTGCACCTATGGCGGAAATCATGGCCTTAAAGCATGTACCTATGTTCTGGCCCATGATGATGGGGATTGCTATGGAGTATGTAACGGCACCGGACATACAGAAAGCCTGTAAAATACCGATGGAAGTTGCGGAGCTCTGTACAAGAACAGTAAGCACGAGGCCTGCAAGAACACCAAGGACGGGATTTGAAAATTTAACAAGCAGACCTGCAACTTCGGGCTTTTCCGCAAGAGGTGCAACCGCCTCTGACATTGTTGTCATACCAAACATCAGAAGTGAAAAGCCAAGCATAACGGTGCCGATATCTTTCTGACGTTCTTTTTTCCCAAGCATCTTAAGGAGAATGCCGATTACACCAAGAATTCCGGCAAGGCTGGCAGGCTTAAAGAGCTGCAGAGCAAAAGGAACTTCATCACCAAGACCGGCCAGTGAAAGTATCCACGATGTAATGGTGGTACCGATGTTCGCACCCATAAGGACACCGACAGCCTGTGAAAGCTTCATAATGCCGGAGTTTACAAGACCGACCACCATGACCGAAGTCGTAGTGGACGACTGAAGGACAGCCGTTACAAGTGCACCGAAAATGACAGCGAGAAGCCTGTTTTGTGTTACTTTGCCAAGAACACCTTCCAGTTTGCCACCGGACAGTTTTTCAAGATAGTGCCCCATCTGGTCCATTCCGAAAAGGAATATCGCAATTCCCCCAAGACACTTCAGGATGATGAAAAAGTCCATATAGATTCCTCTCTCTCCGATGGGTAACCCGTTTTTACCCACCATTTTGTTTCATTATTACCATAATATGCATACTAACCCAATATGAAATCGATAATACCTTAAAACAATAAAAAAAGCAAGAAGTATAGTATTATGGCATTCTTTCGCTTTTCTAATAAATACTGTCATTTTTATGATTTTTCTTAAAACAAACTTAAAGATTTGCCGTCTTTATTCTTAAGGTTATATGGCGTATTATCCATACGATATGATATAATGCTCTCAAACGTAAGGAGACGAACATAAGCATGAAAAAACATAAACATCTGATAACCGGATTCGTTGCAATGATTACGATGCTGGTTATCGCATTTACCTTCATTTCACCTTCGGCCGTGCATGCCGCCGACGCCCCTTTTACATTCAATCTCGATTATGCATACGGCGGACAGCTTCAGACCGGTCTTTATTCGCCCTTTGACTTAACCATTACAAACAATGGTTCCGATTTCGAAGGTTCCGTTATGCTTCTTGTAAGTGGTGAAGACAATCAGATTATCGCTCACGAGCAGCTTCTTTCAATCGGAGCCGGCGTCACAAAAACGGTACATTTCACCGCTGCCTGTTATGCCGTCAATCCAAGCGTAGGCATAAAGATTATCAACAAAAAAGGCAAGACCGTATACCATACGGAAATGAAAATAAATATAAACTCCGGTATGAGTTCCACGGCAAATGTGGGTGTCCTTACGGACGATTTTTCGGCCCTTACATATCTTTCCGGAAAAACGCTCAACGGCATTACCGGTGCAAGCCTTAATCTTTCCCGTCTTTCCGCTGATACTCTTCCCGAGGATTCGAAAGCCCTTGAGATGCTTGATGCCATAATCGTCACCAATTTCTCCACGGACTCACTCACGGAAGCTCAGCGGCTCAGCCTTCTCAACTGGACTCAGAGAGGCGGCCTTCTCCTTGTCGGAACAGGTGATTCCGCCGCAAAAACTCTTTCCGGTTTTGACGGCCTTTTAAACATTCCCACAAACGGGCTCACAAAAGTAAACACGTCTTTCGGTATCAACAATATCGATTTCACATATAATTACAACGAATATGATTACCGAAGGAATTTCTATTATGACTATCCTCAGGTCCGGCTCCTATATGAAGAAATAGATTTCGGCCAATATTTCGAAACGTACGAGGCTGACGTTGCCCAGGCCTATTCCAAGGACGAAGTTATTTCGAAGTACGCCTTTGAATTATATGAGGACTACAAGGATGAAATAATAGCAAACTGTTGGGAAATGTATTTCGGTAAACCCTACAGCTCGTACTCATCCATCGATTCCGACTATCTCGCAAACCTTCTCAAGGACTTCGAGTACTACGCCAAGGACGATATCCTTCCTTCAATTCTCGAGCACTACATTGAAGACGAGTATAAACCCGAACAGCCTGACTTCTACTACCCGGTAAACGCCGATGTATGCAGGCTCGATTTCGGTACTCCCGTTGTCCTTTGCGACTCTTCAGACGAAGTCCTTCCTTTTGCCTCCTCACAAGCTTATGGAAACGGAAATATCTGTGTGCTTGCAGTGGACATAACAAAAGCCCCCTTTGTCAGCTATCCTGGCAATTACAGGCTCATCATCCACTTAATCGAATCGCTCGCGGGAAGCGATATTTTAGAAAGACTCAACAATTACGGCTACGTTGAAGCAGACTACAATCTGGCATCACTTTTGGAAAATGTATCTTCCCAGAAACTGATTCCGCTTCTCATCTTCATCATTATCATTTTTGCCTATGTAATTGTTGCTTTCGTCCTGTTTTTCAAAATGAGAAAAACAGGAAAAAGTATTCTCATATGGCCGGTTCAGGCCGGTCTTGCGGTTTGTGTTTCGGTGCTCATGTTCCTCATTGCCCTCTCTACAACATCCGGCGGAGCAGTCGTTTCAACCGCAAGAATAATTACCGATGTAAACGGTTCCGTTTCGGAAAAAACTTCTTCGAACATACTCCTGCCGAAGGCAAAGCATTACGAAATCCCCTTCAGCAGTGATTACAATATTTCTCATGCAGACACGGAATACGGATACTTTTACGGAACCAATCAAATACTTGACAAAGGTAATTACACCATTTGTTACTCCTCCGATGCCGACAGCACTACCATCAAGTACAATGCCCTCTCTGCAATGACGCAGTATAACCTTGACCTTGAAAAGAAAATATCGGTTTCTTCAGGCATAGACTTTGACTGTACATACGAAAACGGTAAGCTCAAAGGTCACGTTACAAACAACACAGGAAAAACCATAAGCAATGCCCTCATATGCGTTGATTTTGCATTTTTCAAGACAGGTGAACTTGTTCCCGGTGAAACCATAGACCTAGGTAACCTTACCGGTGTATCTCTCGTAGCAAACGTAAACTCTTCCGAGATAACTCTTAAGCCGGTATTTGACGAAGTTTTTGATTTAAAAACCAATCCTGTAAGTGTTCTGTTCGGAACCGGAAGTAAAGCGGTCAAAGCTGAAGCCAACAGACGTGCACTGTTCTCATATCTGACATACACACACCTCGTTCCCGTTCCCGGATTCGGTCCGCGAAATTACCGCACATCCCTGGTCCATGGGAAATACGTGACTGAGGAATACCTTATTGTTTCCTCCGAATTGCAGTCATCAGGCGACAGCTCTTTGGGAATAGATGAGAACGGTTTCATACGTGAGAGTCATGCCAATCCTATTCTTCTGGCGTTTACGGAAAATGGCGAAAGTGTCCTTGATAAGCCTTCCCGTAGTGAAAATGTCGCAGAAATTATTATTGTCACAGCAGGTTTGCCGGAAAATGATTATTCAATACAGAATTCCCATTACAGCTTTTACGGCGACGTATACTATAACGGACGGACAGTTTCCCGAAACAGCTATTAGAAAGGAGAGAAGAAATGCTTGAAATTAAAAACCTGAATAAGTCCTTCGGCACTTTTAAAGCGCTGAACAATCTCTCCCTTTCCGTAGGAAGCGGCGAGCTTTTCGGTTTCGTAGGTGCCAACGGTGCCGGCAAAACCACAACTATGAAAATATGTGTAGGTCTTCTGAATGCAGACTCAGGTGAGGTAATAATCGACGGAAAAAACACCCTTTCCGCAGGTCGCGAAATGCGTACCAAAGTAGGTTACGTGCCCGACTTCTTCGGTGTATACGATAATCTCACCGCCATTGAATATCTGCAGTTTTTCGCAGGTACATACAACATATGGGGCGAAAAGAGCAAAAGCCTTTGCGAAGGTCTTCTTGAGCTTGTTAACCTGAGCGATAAACATGACACACAGGTTGATTCCCTTTCGCGAGGCATGAAGCAACGCCTGTGCCTTGCCAGAGCCCTTGTCCATAACCCGGACATCCTTTTCCTTGACGAACCGGCTTCGGGACTTGACCCTAAAGCACGTTACGAACTTAAAGAAATACTCAAAAATCTTTCCGAAATGGGAAAGACAATCATCATAAGCTCGCACATTCTTCCGGAGCTCATTGAGATGTGCACTACCCTCGGCATCATATCTCATGGCGAAATGAAATTCAGTGGTTCCGTTGAGGATGCAATGCTTCTTTCCCAGGGAACGGTTACTCTCGAAGCCACCGTTATGGGTGAGATTGAAAAAGCACTTATGCTTATCCGTGAAACTCCTTCAGTCAAAAGTGCAGAAGCCGTCGCGAACAAAATATCCATAGCCTTCACAGGTACGGATGACGACATAGCTTTCCTTCTCAAAAAGCTTGTCATGAGCGAAATACCTGTTGTGAGTCTTTATAAAAAAGTGGAAAATGTGGAAAGTATCTTCATCAACATTATGGAAGGAGGGGACATACAGAATGCAGAAAATTAATCTTAAAAATGCAGTATTATACAAAGATATGGTCATTCGTGCCAAAAGAAGCAACATGTCTGTCCTCATCTTTGTCGTAAACCTGATTCTTGCTATTGCTGCAGCAGTGCTTCTTATCGTCATAAACGGTTCCCTCGCAACCTTTTCGACGATATCACCTGCAACGCTTCCCTGGTTTTTCATCATCGTTGTTATCTTCGAATCGGCTCTTGTCTGCATTGTAATCCCGCCCTCGGCTTCCACAGCCATTTCGGGCGAGCGTGAACGTCAGACGCTGGATGTACTTATAACCACAAATATGACTCCTTTGGAAATTGTCCTCGGCAAGTATTTCTCCTGCCTTGTATATATCGGGCTTGTTCTTCTTTCAACCTTGCCCATACTCTCCATTGTTTTCATATACGGCAGCATGAGCCTGTTCCAGGTTCTCGCCGTTTTCGGCTCAATACTTGTTATTGCCATGTATCTTGCGGCCATCGGCATTTTCTTTTCTACAGTATGCAAAAAATCCGGAGCCTCAACGGTTCTTTCATTCCTTGTTTTCGGAGCTCTGATTTTCGGCACAATAATTATCGTTGCCACAGTAGCGCTTATCGTTGAAATCATTAATTTGTCAGGGAACATATACGGTTCAACCGGAAGTCTCGTCTACGATCCGGCATTTTTCCTCCTGTATCTGAACCCTGCCGCTACTGTTCTTGACGTACTTGGAAGGACCGTCGGTTTTTCAATTGATTCCACTGATTTGGGCGGAATGAATAAAATCGGTGAGTCTCTCACCCAAATGAATGCAAACCATTTTCTTCTTAACTTCTGGACTCCAATAAGCATTTTGATACAGCTTGGCCTCTCATGGCTTCTCCTTCTTGGATCGGCAAAAAAGCTCGATCCTTCAAAGCAAAAAAACAAAAAGGTAAAAACCGTTGAACGAAAGAACTAAGCTTTTAGATTTCCTGAAAAAAACATTGCATCGCATCAGATTCGTTCATTACATGAATTCCTGCGAAAGAGGACTTGCTATCGGACTCGGCCTTTTCTCCGTGATTTCCATAGCTTCTCTTGTTGTGCCCATATACCGCTCCTGGCTTGTGGGCCTCATTGCCTTGGGAGCGTCCGTTCTCGTAAGCATAATCCTCGGCTTCGTATTCCGGCCCAAGCTTATGGATGCGGCGTCAGCTGCCGATTCTCTTGGTCTTAAAGAGCGCATGACCACGGCTTTGGAATGCATCGACGATGACGATGATATGTCACAGATAGTTGTACGTGATGCGGCCGGCTTCGCCAATACCGTTAACGTTAAGAAAGCCTTCCGGTTCAACATCCCGAGAGATATCATGCTGCTTTTCCTCTGTCTGTTCCTCACTTCCTTCGTTCCGATGTTTTTTAACACTTCCGCAAAGGAAAAAGCCATCGAAAATCACGAAATTGAAGAACTGAAAAAGGAAGCGGACGAAAGGCTCGAACAAAAGGTCGGTGAAATCGTCAACGCTGCAATTCCGGACGAATTGAAAGAAGAAGCCGCCAATCTTTTGGAAGAAGCAAAACAGGAACTAAAATCAGACCATACAAAAGAAAGCATCAAAAAAACCGAAGAACGTTTTGGGAAAAAGCTTGAACAACAAGTCAAAGAAACTCTGAAAAAAGAAGTCAAAAACGATATTAAGCAGGCTCTTGATGACATAAAAAACAATAAAATGTCCGCAGAAGAAGCCGCCGAGCTTGTTAACAACTTAAAAGAAATGGCTGAGTCGCTGAGCGCTGAAGACATTGCGGAATTGGGTAAAGAAATCGCCGAGCTTCTTCAGGATCCCGAACTCGTGGAAGCCCTTAAGGAAGCTCAGGAGAGCGGTAATCTTCAAAATGTAATTCAGGAAGCGCTTAACAGCGGCGCTATCTCGCCTTCGGATCTGGAAGCAGCCATGCAAATGGCCCAACAGGTTGCACAGGCTGCACATTTAACTCAAAGCAGCAGCGCTCAAAGTGGTCAGTCTTCCGGTAATCCTTCTTCCCTAAGTCCCGGTCAACAAGGCCAGCAGGCGCAAAACGGTCAAGGTTCTCAGGGTAATCAATCCGGTCAGGGCCAAGGAAACAACGGACAAGGTCAGAACGGTCAGAGTCAAGGTCAGGGTCAAGGCCAGGGCCAAGGTCAAGGCGGAAGTGCAGGCGGCTCCGGAAGCGGTTCAGGTTCCGGAGGCGGATGGAATATGGGCAGTTTCATAGGCCAAGAGCAAAAAAATCCCGCTTCGGGCGGAGACACCGTCACCATTCCCACATACAAAAATGAGTATCTTACCGGCAAATACGGTAGCTCCGGCGCTTCTTCATATGAGGAAGCCGACCAGTTCCTTGCTGTTGAAGGCGGAAGCGAGGAATACGAAAAAGTAATCGCAGAATACACGCAGAAAGCATACGAGACTTTCTCCGCAGAAGGTATCCCGGATGCTCTGCAGGACATAATCAAAAACTATTTCAAAGAAATATCATCCGGCGTTGATACCGGAACCGATTTTCAGGAGGATTAAATGAACGAACAGGATTTAAAAGAAATCGTTGACAAAGTGAACGCCGCCAAAGCAGAAATTGCAAAAGGTATCATCGGTCAGCAAAACGTCGTCAATGAAGTAATAATAGCAATGCTCACAAACGGAAACGTCCTTCTGGAAGGTGTCCCCGGTCTTGGTAAAACTCAGCTCGTAAAGACAATTGCGAAGGTTTTCGACATTCAGTTCTCACGTATACAGTTTACGCCCGATCTTATGCCTGCGGATGTTACCGGTACAAACCTTATCGTCAAGGAGAACGGCAACAATGTTTTTTCCTTTGAGCCCGGTCCCATCTTCTCAAACCTTGTATTGGCAGATGAAATCAACCGTGCGACGCCAAAGACTCAGGCAGCGCTTCTCGAAGCCATGCAGGAAAAAACCGTTACGGTCGGAAAGAAAACATATGAAATGCCCTCTCCTTACATGGTTCTCGCAACCCAGAACCCAATAGAAAACGAAGGCACATACCCTCTTCCCGAGGCACAGCTTGACCGATTTATGTTCAAAATTCTTGTTGATTTCCCGACGCTCGACGAACTGAAGCAGATTATGGACATAACCGTCACAAACAAAAAAACCGAAATCAATCCCGTTATGAATGGCGAGGACATCCTCCGCATCCGCAACATCATCCGTGACATTAAGCTTGCCGCCGCGGTTGAAGAATATGCCTTAAAGCTCGTGGTGGCCACACATCCCGAAGTACCCGGAGCAAGCGAATACGTTAAAAAATACGTTTCCTGCGGTGCTTCTCCCCGTGCCGGTCAGGCTGTCTTCAATGCCTCCAAAGCACGCGCACTCCTTGACGGACGTGCAAACGTTTCCTTCGAGGACATAAAAGCCGTGGCATACCCAGTGCTCCGTCACCGTATCATCCCGAATTTTGAGGCCATGGCAGACGGCCTTACTACGGATGACATAATTAAGCAGCTTATTACCGAGGTTCAATAATGGTAACTGACGAAACCTTTACACCCGAATTTTACGAAAAACTGAAAATGTTCAGAATGCAGCTGAAGCTGAAACTCGCAGCGGGTGCAAACGGCGGCAGGAAGTCCAATGCCAAAGGCTCATCCGTTGAATTTTCGGATTTCCGTGAGTATATTCCCGGTGACGACATAAGACGTATTGACTGGAACGCCTATGCGCGTTTCGACAGGCTCTTCGTGAAACTCTTTATGGAGGAGAAGGAAGGAATCTTCCGAATTTTCCTTGACGCCAGCAAATCCATGGATTTCGGCACCCCCTCCAAAGCCGTACACGCCAAACGCCTTGCCGCGGCACTCTCCTACTGTATTCTCGACAGTTCCGACAGAGTCATTCTTAACGTTCTTCGGAACAATAAAACGGAAAATCATCCCGGAACTGCCGGAAAACAAGGCTTTTCCAAGATGGTGGACACTCTTGCCTCCGTTTCTTTTGAAGGTGAAAACGATCTCACTGCTTCCGTTAAAAGCATGGATATAAACGGCAGAGGAATGTCAATTATTATCTCCGACCTTTACACGGACACTTTGGAAGACACTCTGAAATACCTCGCATATAAAAAACAGGAGATAATTGTTCTTCACGTCCTTTCTCCCGAAGAAATCACTCCTAAAATCATTGAAACTAATAACCTTATCGATTGTGAAACCGGCAGCGAAATGAAAGTCACCGGAAGTTCATCGATTATCAAGGACTACAAAAAAGCCTGTGAAAGCCACATTAAGCAGTTACAGGCCGTGTGCAAAAAGTACTCCGCAAGATACATTCAAAGCTTATCAGACTCTGATTTTACAAGGATATTAACATGAAATTCATGCATCTGTGGCCTCTGGCGCTGCTCATACTGATTCCTGTGGTTATTGTCATGTACCTTCTCAAACAGAAGGCCGTTGATATGCCCGTTCCGTCCCTTTTTCTCTGGAAGGAAATGTACAAAAACCAGCATTCGGACACGCCTTGGGAAAAACTGAAAAAGAATATTTTGCTCATTATGCAGATAATCACCATAATCGTGGTTATTTTTGCGCTTATGGGGCCATATCTTCGCAAAGAAATCGATGTTTCCGAAAGCGTTGCCATCCTCATAGACAACTCCGGAAGTATGAGTGCAAAGCTCAGTGAATATGACACCCGTCTCGAACGAGCGAAGGCCTCAGCGGTTAATTTTGTTGATACTCTTCCCGCAGGTACTAAAATCACACTGATTGAATGCAACCGTGAAACTTCCACGCTTATTTCCAACTCGCTCGACAAAAATGCGGTGACTTCACTTATCCGCGGAATCAAACAGACCACCTACGCAGGTAATGTATCCGGTGGAATCAACACATGCAAAATGATGAAAGCCGCCGAGCAGACGCTTCAGGTGGCTGCCTTTACAGACACTGGCATTTCTTTACAGGGTCTTGAAGGTACCATATATGATTTTTCGGGCAACATAGATAACGCCTGTGTCGACTATGTCAGCTGCGGTTCCGGAGCCGGCAAAATGGTTGTTCTTGCAAGCATTTCCAACTGCGGAAGCGAATCTATTGAAACCGATTTGGATCTCAGAGGCGATAATGGTGAACTTCTTTCGGTCCAAAGCATTTCTCTCGCTCCCGGTGAAAGTAAGGTTGTCTATTTTACCGATATTTCCTATGAAGGAAGCGTTGTTTCCGTGGAAATAAGCCGTGAAGATGCCCTTCCGACGGATAACATTGCATATGGGTTAAGCAGGGACGAGGCCGGCGCCAACGTACTGATTATGACTCCGGGAAACCTTTATCTCCAGCGTGCCATAGAATTGAAAGACGGTGTAAACATTGTAATCGGAACGGAGCTTGACGATTTTTCATCATATGTAAAAGACAAATATGATCTTATAGTGTTTGATAACTGTCTTCCCGAAAATGTGCAAAAAGTGCTTCCCGAAGAATCAAACCTGATGTTCATAAATGTCCCCTATGAGGAATACTACACCACCGTTAAGAAGCTTATATACAACGATTCGTTTGTCCCTGCCATTACTTTGGACGAAAACAACTATACAAAAGACATAAGCCGTACACCTTACGCTTTCTATTCGGTTAACGCCATGGAATATCCGATTTGGGCCGTAAATCTTATGACGGTTAAAACCGACACCGGAAAAGACCTTTCCGCAGGCTTCATCGGTGAAAAGGACGGAAGGAAAATTTGTGTTTTCGGTTTTGACCTTCATTCTTCCGACTTTGTTCTTACCATGGATTTCCCCGTACTTATGTACAATCTTGTGTCCGAACTCACAAACACTTCGGCTCTGTCGGAGAAATCCCTATACTGCGGAGACGGTGTAAAAATCACATCCTTAAACGATAACGGCTTCACTGTTTCAGGTCCTTCGGACACCGTGAAAAACTTTTCATCAAGTCTCGAATATTTCAAAAACACCGATGTTCCGGGAATATATACGGTCGACAAAGGAAAGGACACCGAAGAAAGCTTCGTTGTTAACTTCCCTACAACAGAAAGTAAAGTTGTAAAGTCTTCCGAAGCAGGCACTCAGCTTGCGGGAGCTGCCATAGTGGATGCAACGGAAGAAGGCGTTTTCAGCTTCAGACCGCTTATCATCGGATTAATTGTTCTGTTGCTTATTGCAGAATGGATTATATTTATCAGAAAATAATCAAGAGGAATCACTTTGAGAATCGAATTTGCAAGACCATACATATTGCTTCTTATACCTGTAATCATCGCGGGGCTTTTTCTTTCGATGCGTTTTTTGCATACGGTTGACGCTCGTCGCCGGCTGAAGCAGACCGTAGTCCGATCTCTTCTCTTCACTCTTCTTTTT
Source organism: Lachnospiraceae bacterium (assembly GCA_045598045.1). Lineage (GTDB taxonomy): Bacteria > Bacillota > Clostridia > Lachnospirales > Lachnospiraceae > RGIG3528. Next base: position 81,161 of record JAZLLG010000073.1, read on the forward strand.
CTGGCGATGTCCGGCGTAAGCTTGCGTTTCGACGACACAAAAGTAGCAACCGTCTTCGTCATCGACGCTTCCGATTCACTGAAAAACAATCGCTCCGAGATCACATCCTTTGTAAATGAAGCCATCGCCAAAAAGAGCAAAAAAGATTATGTAGGCGTTGTTTCTTTCGGTAAATATGCCGGTGTGGAAAACGTTCTTTCAACAGAAACATCGTTTACTGGAATATCCTCCGACATTGACACGTCCGCAACCAACATAGAAGACGCCGTTACTCTTGCCCTTGCAATGATTCCGGAAGGTTATTCAAAACGGCTTGTAATCATTTCAGACGGATATGAAAACGCAGGAAGCCTTACGGGAACCGCAAATACAGTAGCATTGTCAGGATGCAGTCTGCTTGCCTGGTCACCGGAAAGCAACAGTTTCGGCGAAGAAGTTTACATAAGTAATCTCTCTGTTCCCGAATCGTGCGGTGTTGACGAAGATTTCAACATAAGGGTAGAGATAAAGAGTAATGTTTCCACAAAAGCCGTTGTTTCTTTGTACCTTGGTCGTGAGCTTCGCGGCAGGCAGGAAGTAAATCTCACACGCGGTGATAACTCATTGATTTTCAAAGACCGGCAGTCGGATACCGGCCTAAAGTCATATCAGGTTACGATTGAGCCCGAGAAAGACACTTTTACGGTTAATAACGAGTATTCGGCTTACACAAATATCTCCCGCAAAAATCCGATTTTAATCATAGAAAGCAGGCCTCAGGAGGCTGACACCTTCTGCAAGCTTTTGGACAATATAAAAACTCCTTATCAGCGCGTAACCCCGGATTATGCACCGGCAACCCTTTCCGAGCTTCTAAACTATGACGCTGTAGTATTTGTTAACGTTTCCCTTACAAACATCAACAGAGGCTTTTTGGATAATATCGAAGCTTATGTTTCAGACTATGGTAAGGGTTTCGTTGTATGCGGCGGTAAGCAGGCCTATGCTCTCGGAGGGTATAAAGACAGTGTTATCGAAAAAATACTTCCGGTTGACATGGACGTAAAAGGTGAAAAAGAGATTCCCAAAATGGCCATCCAACTGGTTATTGATAAATCCGGTTCCATGAGCGGTACCAATCTCACCCAGGCGAAGCAGGCTGCCATTGCAGCCGTTGAGGCAATGCGTGATACGGACAGTATCGGAGTAATGTCTTTTGATGATACATATTCAAAAGTTGTCCCCATTTGCAATCTTAATGACAGAGCCGGCATAAACAAAGCCATCAACAGCATTCAGATTGAAGGCGGCACTTCGATTTATCCGGCATTGCAGGAAGCCGTCAAGGACCTTGCAAAAGCGGATGCAGCAATAAAACATATCATCCTTCTTACGGACGGTCAGGACGGGTTTGAAATTCCCAAATACAGCTCCGTGCTTTCCCTGGCAAACAATGAATCCATTACAATCTCCACCGTTGCCATCGGTGAAGGCTGTAACACGCGGCTCTTGCAGCATATAGCAGACTCCTGCAACGGACGTATGTATGAAGCCAATGAGCATACGGACGTCCCCCAGATATTTACACAGGAAGTGTATCTGTCCGCCAACACCTACATTGTCAACGAAGAATTCACGCCCTATATAAGCACAACAGGGGGAAAAAGCGACGATCTTCTTTCAGGTGTGGACGGCGACGGACTCCCTTCTCTTTACGGCTACATCGCAACAACGCTAAAAAACGGATTGGCCAAAGAAGTTCTTTCTTCTCATAAGGACGACCCTGTTCTGGCATGGACACAATACGGTCTCGGCAAGACCGTTGCATGGACAAGTGACGTAACCGCCCAGTGGTCCGGCAATTTCTTCGGCTGGTCGTCGGGGAACTCGGCGCTTTGGCACAATATCATCGGTTTTGTAACGCAGGATGTACGCGTGGAAGGATCCTTTGCCGAAGTGGAATCAACCTCCGAAGGAGCAAAAATCATTTATCACAGCGGCGATGAATTCAGCGCAAATACGGTCGTTTCAGCCACTGTTTTTGACGAAGACGGTAATTCCTCCGTCATAGCTCTTCCGGCCACCGCACCGGGCATATTTGAGGGCTCATTTGACATGACAACGGCAGGCGTTTACTCCATCGCCGTCAATCAATATGACGGTGACGAAATCGTCGGAGGATTAACCACTGCAGCAATAAAAAAGTATTCTATGGAATATGCCTTTGATTTTACAAAAAGCAAGTACGGACTTATCGACAAATATGTCACAATGACCGGCGGAAGCACCATATCCGCTCCTTCCGAAGTCTTTTCTTCAAAGCTCAAAAGCGTTAAAGCGATGAAGGACATTACAACTCTTTTACTCGTAATGTCTTTACTGCTGTTCGTTTTTGATATTGCTTACAGACGTTTTAATTTACATCTGTCCGACAAGCTTAATCGGATTTTCGCCAAGATTGTGAATGTTCGCGGTATGAAAACCGCTCAAAAGCCTGTTGCATCATCTGCGGATGCGACTTTCCAAGCCGATTTCAAGGAAACTTCCGGAGAAGCCGCAAAGCCCGCCGGAGAAACGGAAACAACACCTGTTGCCAAAAAGAAGGCTCCCTCCGAAGCAAAGAAGGCAACAAAAAAGGCTCCCGAAAAGGAGCCCGAAACGCTTGATCCCTCTCAGCTTCTTAACAGGCTGAAGAAATAAGCTGTTCTTCAATAATCTGCCATATCTCATCCTTTCCGGACTTCGTTTCTGCCGAGAAAGGAACAAGCAAAGCCTCCTTCGGCAGCTCAAGTCCTTCGCGGATGATTTTAAGCTGTTTCTGAAGCTGGCTTCTGTTTATTTTGTCAGATTTTGTTGCAATAATAACAGGTGTGTAGCCGCTGTTGACAATGTAATCATACATAATGCGGTCATTTTCCGAAGGCTCGTGACGGATGTCCACAAGAAGGAAAATGAGCTTGAGCTGTTTGGAAGTATTCAAATACTTCTCTATCATTTTCCCCCACTTAATCTTTGTCTCTTCCGAAACCTTCGCGAAACCGTATCCGGGAAGGTCAACAAAGTAAAGCTTGCTTTCAACATTATAGAAATTAATTGTCTGTGTTTTTCCGGGCTGTGAAGACGTTCTCGCTAATGACTTTCTGTTGATAAGCACATTTAAAAGCGATGATTTACCTACGTTGGACTTGCCTGCAAAAGCAATTTCCGGCAAAACGTTTTCCGGTAGCTTGCTTGTTATTCCACAAACTGTTTCAAGTGATACATTGTTTACGTTCATAAAAACCTTCCTCGACTTAAAAGGCCCACCATGTAAAATGGTGGGCAATGCGCTTAGCTGTAATTACTCAACTGTGTAAGGCATAAGTGCTACGTGACGTGCACGCTTTACTGCTGTTGTAAGCAGTCTCTGGTGCTTAGCACATGTACCTGTGATACGTCTGGGAAGGATCTTGCCTCTCTCAGATACGTATCTGGATAACTTCTTTGTATCCTTATAGCTGATTTCTGCATTTGTCTTGTCTGCACAGAAAGCACAAACTTTCTTTCTTCTGCGAATGACACGTCTCTTCATCGGAGCATCTGTCTTCTCAGTTCTGGCTGTCTTCTCTGCCATAATATTTCCTCCTATTCAATCGATGTTGTAAGCTTTATCCTAGGTGAACGGAAGTTCTTCGTCGATGGCTTCGGGAATGCTCATGAAGCCTGCGTCTGCGCCGCTTGGCTGAGGTCTCTCATAGCCCTGTGACTGTCCGCCGCCCTGAGCAGCATTTTTGCTCTCGGCGAATTCGATGTCATCAAGCACAACGTCTGTTGTGTAGACCTTCTGTCCGTCCTTGTTTGTGTAGTTGCCGGTCTGAATGCGACCCTGACAAGCTACCTTTGTACCCTGTCTCAAATATTTCTCTGCAAACTCTGCAGTCTTGCCGAAGCAAACGCAGCCAATGAAGTCTGCATTCTGCTCACCGTTTTCGTTGGCACGGCTGAAACGTCTGTCAACAGCTACAGTGAAACGTGCGATGGCTGAATTGTCTTTTTGAGAATATGTGACGTTGGGGTCTCTTGTGAGTCTGCCCATAAGTATGACTCTGTTCATTTAGGAAATCCTCCTACTATTATGCCTCAAGTTTTGTGCATAAGAATCTGAGAACGTTGTCCCTTGTGCGAAGTCTGTCTTCGATCTCTGCGGGAGCAGTTGTCTCAGCATCGAACTGAATGAAGTAGTAATAGCCTTCGTTCATCTTCTGAACTTCGTAAGCAAGCTTTCTCTTTCCCCACTCTTCAACGTTCTTGATTTCGCCGCCGAATCTGGTGATAAGCTTCTTTGCATCTTCTACGGATGCGTTTCTTACGTCGTCCTCTACTTTTGCATTAACAACTAAACATAATTCATAATTGCTCATAGTTGTGTTGCACCTCCTTCTGGTCTTATTTGGCCGATGCCTGACGAGAGCATCAGCAAGGAATTTAACTCGTCACGAAGTGATAATATATCATGAAAGAACCGCTGTGTCAACCTTCTCCGGCCTCTCTTGCAAAAATGATAAATTAGCGGCCATAAGCGGACTGATTCTCCCACGAAAGCTTTTTTGTCCGTTCGTTTGCCTTGTCTGCCTGTCCTTGCTTAGCCGTGGTAAAGTTTCTGAGTCTGGTATTTAGGTTCAGATGTAAGATTTACACCAAGCTTTCGGAATACGTTTCTGTCAACCTCGGAGAGAATAACGGTGGAATGCACTTCGCAACCGCGGAGTTTGTAGAGCTGATCCATGGCAAGCTTTGCATTCTTTTCGGTTGCTGCACAAATGGAAAGCGCTACAAGGACTTCATCCGTATGAAGTCTGGGATTGTGATTGCCAAGAATATCCGTTTTAAGCTTCTGTACAGGCTCAATTACTGTCGGCGAAATGAGCTCTGTGCTGTCGGGAATGTTGGCAAGCGCTTTAACGCAGTTAAGGAGAAGCGCTGCGGATGCACCAAGAAGTGAACTTGTTTTTCCGGTAATGATGCGGCCGTCAGGAAGCTCTGCAGCAGCGGCCGGTGCACCGGTAAGCTCTGCTTTGACATTTGCTGCCCCTACAACCTTGCGGGATTCGGCTGTCACACCCACCTGCTCCATAATGAGCTTTATTTTGAGAATTTCTTCGTCGGAACCGATACCGTTACGCTTGTTGACAAGCGCCTGATAATATCTTCTGATTATTTCTTCCTTTGATGCTTCGGAAACCGCCTCGTCATCGACGATGCACTCTCCTACCATGTTTACGCCCATATCTGTGGGTGACTTGTAAGGAGATTCACCGAGAATCTGGCGGAACATTGCATTGAGTACGGGGAACACTTCCACGTCTCTGTTATAATTGACCGTCGTTTTGCCATAGGCTTCAAGATGATACGGATCGATCATGTTAACGTCATTTAAATCCGCAGTGGCTGCTTCGTACGCCATATTGACAGGATGGCGAAGGGGCATGTTCCAAATAGGGAACGTCTCGAATTTTGCGTAGCCGGATTTGATGCCACGTTTATTATCGTGGTAAAGCTGTGAAAGGCAGGTTGCCATCTTACCGCTGCCGGGTCCCGGTGCGGTTACAACAACAAGCTTTCTTTCGGTTTCTATGTATTCGTTCTTTCCAAAGCCGTCATCGCTTACTATGAGAGGGATGTTGGCGGGATATCCGGGAATTGAGTAATGATGATAAACTTTGATGCCGAGTGACTGAAGTTTCTTTGCATACGCAACGGCACCGGGTTGGTCGGCATATCTTGTCATAACTACGGAACCGACGTAAAGTCCGTATCCGCGAAAAGCGTCGATAAGTCGAAGGACATCCATATCATAAGTGATGCCGAGATCGCCACGTACCTTGTTCTTTTCGATATCACCGGCGTTTATGGCGATTACGATTTCAGCCTCGTCCTTCATTTCCACAAGCATATTAATCTTTGAGTCGGGCTTGAACCCCGGAAGAACTCTCGATGCATGGAAATCATCAAAAAGCTTTCCGCCAAACTCAAGATAAAGCTTTCCGCCAAAGGAGTTTATTCTTTCAAGAATTTTCTCCGATTGTGTCTTCAGATACTTCTCATTATCAAAACCGATTCGTGTCATGTCCGCCTCCACTCATTCTATGCAATCAGTCCGCAAATACCTGCAACAATAACGATTATACCAAGTACTATTCTATACCATCCGAACACACGGAAATCGTGTTTCTTTATGTAGTTCATAAGGAATTTCAAAACAAGAACAGACACCGCAAAGGCAACAACCATGCCGATGACAAGGACGCCAAGCTCTGCCGTGGAAAAATCAAAACCGAACTTCACAACCTTTAAAAGGCTTGCGCCGAACATAACCGGAATTGCAAGGAAGAAGGTAAATTCAGCTGCAACAGGCCTTGCCACACCGATGAGAAGTGCTCCGACTATTGTAGCACCTGAACGGGATGTTCCGGGAAAGACTGCTGCGATAACCTGAAAAATTCCGATAAGAAGAGCTGTTTTGAAGGTGATGTCACCCAGGCTGTTTATTTTGTGTTCCTTGCCCTTGTGAAGAGTTTCTATTACGATGAACGCAATACCGAAAACGATGAGAGCAATGGCCACACAAATGTAATTGTAGAAAAGGTCGTTGAAGAGGTCATCGAACAGGAGCCCGACAATTGCAGCAGGCACACATGCAACAAGTATTTTTGCCCAAAGAAGCCATCTGTCTTTAACGAATACCGATTCGGAACCGGTCTCCTCTTTAAATTTCTTTGTAAAGGCAAAGGGCCAGATTTTTTTGAAAAAAAGAACTATAACCGCAAGTATGGCGCCAAGCTGTATGACAACGTCAAACATTTCCAAGAATTCATCACTTACGGAGTCGAAAGGAAGTATCTTCTCCAAGATGATAAGGTGACCTGTGCTGCTGATGGGAAGCCACTCCGTTATTCCCTCAACAATGCCGTAAATAATTGCTTTAATAAAATCAAGCATAACATCCTCCAAGTCAAAACACGTTTAATTGTCTTACATATGACGACAAACAAAATCAGAACAGATTTTAGCACAAGATTTACAATTAAACAAGTTGTGCTAAAATAGTTACAGTTCACAGCTGTCTCAGCAGCAGTTTCCCACAGAGGAGAAGTTCATGAATACAAACAAAGTTGTTGTCGGACTTTCCGGCGGCGTAGATTCAGCAATAACAGCATATCTTTTAAAAGAGCAGGGGTACGAGGTAATCGGAGCCACCGTAATCATATACGGTGAAGAAGACAGGGATGTTAAGCAGATTGCCGAGTGTCTCGGCATCGAACTTAAAACCATTGATTATCGTAATGTTTTCGAACAGGAAGTTATAAACAATTTTGCAGATGAATATAAACGTGCATACACTCCCAATCCTTGTGTACGCTGCAACAGATACATCAAATGGCAGGCGCTTCTTAACTGTGCCGACGAAAATGACGCTGCATACATAGCAACCGGTCACTACGCACGCATAAAAAAGCTTGAAAACGGACGTTACTCCGTCTGCAAAGCAGATTCAAAAGCAAAAGATCAGACGTATGTGCTCTGTATGCTCACTCAGGAGCAGCTTTCCCGCACACTTATGCCTCTCAGCAATATGCAAAAGGATGAAGTCCGTGCCATTGCGGAAAAAATCAGTCTCCCGATTTTTGATAAGCCTGACAGTCAGGACATATGTTTCATTCCGGATGGTGATTACGCGGGCTTTCTGGAAAAGAACTGTTCCGTAAGTCTCCCTGCAGGGGATTTTATTGACGAGAGTGGTAAAAAACTCGGCCGTCATAAAGGAATCCATCATTACACCATCGGCCAGCGCCGAGGGCTGGAATTTGCCGCCGGCACAAGAGTATACGTAACGGACATCAAGTCCTCGAACAACACGGTTACTCTCGGAAGCAATGAATCCCTTTTTAAAACCGAATGCTTCTTTGACAACGTAAGTTTCATGGCCGAAGAAGCCTTTACCGATGATGAATACACCGCAAAAATACGGTACGGTAACACTGAAATTCCTTGTGATGTGGCACCGACCGGTAACGGTGTTTACAAATGCTTATTTAAAAAGCCTGTCCGAGCTGTTACGCCGGGACAGGCCATTGTGGTTTACAAAAATGATGTGGTTGTTGCCGGCGGAAGAATCATCCCCGCGCCGTAACAGAATAACATAAGCGCATTAAAGTGCTTTCTTTATCGCAGCCAGTAAATCGTCAAACTCTTCAAAAGCAGGCAGATCCGGATTGTCTGCTTTTATTTTGTCCGTGCTCTTGAAAAGGAAACCGGCCTTGCTTGCACGAATCATGCCAAGGTCGTTGTAGCTGTCTCCGGAAGCAATGGTCTCATAGCCGATGGACTGTAATGCCTTTACGGTTGAAAGCTTGGACTGTGCTATGCGCATTTTGTAGCCTGTGATTTCACCGTTATCCGCAACCTCAAGAGTGTTGCAGAAAATCGTGGGCCAATCAAGCTTTTCCATAAGCGGCGTTGCAAACTGAGTGAATGTATCGCTTAAAATGATTACCTGTGTAATCTTACGGAGCTCAGCGAGAAACTCCTTTGCGCCCGGAAGAGGCTCAATCTTGGCAATTGTAGCCTGAATCTCTTTAAGACCGAGGCCATGCTCCTTAAGGATGCCGAGACGCCACTTCATAAGCTTATCGTAATCAGGCTCGTCACGGGTGGTTCGCTTAAGCTCGGGAATCCCCGATGCCTCCGCAAATGCAATCCAAATTTCCGGGACAAGTACGCCCTCCATGTCAAGACAAACAACGTTCATAATATATCCTCCTAATTTTCTTCATCAAATGCACGTATTCCCGCAACTTCCGAAACCGGAAGCGAGAAGCTGACAGCTCCGACTTTGGTGGATACACCGCAGCTCTCATTAATGGCTTTCATAATATCACTTTTTTGCTTTTGTGAAGCAAGAATGTAGATAATATCTTTCTCATCCGCAAGCGAAACTCCGTGGAAAAGCTTCGAAGGAACCTTACCGGTTCCTTTTGCATGGAACACCGTGCCGCCTCTTGCGCCGGCTGAACGGGCCGCCTCCATAACAACGTCGGAATAACCGTCATTTAATATTACGACTATAAGTTCGTGGTCGAAATTCATGTCAGGTACCTTTCCTTCAAGTGTCTGTCCTTCAGTGAGCATCTCCAGTGTGTTTCTCCCGTTAATGCTCTTCATGGGAATCGAAGCAATTACGCCGTTTCCCGGGATATCTATGAACAATTTTCTCTTTGCTGCTTTAATAAGTGCCTTTACCGAAGGTCCCGAAGCAACGGCCGTAATTACGCATTTTTCCGTTTCCTCAAGATCATACAAAGAAAGATGTTCTCTCGTTGCCGTTCCAAACCCGAGATTTTGTAAAACAAGTGTCATCGAAAGGTTTCTGTGCAGTTCGATAAGCTCCTCCGCCCTCTCTCTGTCGACAATGCTCAGAGTCATGTACAGTTCCATTACGCCACCTCCCAAAGCTCGATAATTTCATCCTCGCCAAGCTTTTCGGGAAGAACATATCTATTGGCTTTCTTTTGCTTAACCGCTGATATAAAGCCCATAGTCTGAACAGTGATAAGTGGCATCATCGCCACAAGCGCAACAAGGCCGAAAGCATCTGTCATAACGTTCCCACCATTTGCATTGCATGCACCCATCGCAAAAGGCAGCATAAATGTGGCTGTCAAAGGGCCGGAGGCAACACCGCCGGCATCGAATGCGATTGCCGTAAACGTCGGTGACACAAAGAAGCAGAGAATAAGCGCAACGGCATAGCCGGGAACTATTATCCAAAGAATGGGTATTCCTGTAATGACACGCAGCATCGCAAGGCCCATGGCGCACGAAACAGCTATGGAGAGTGTCAGGCCCATCGTCTTTTCGCTGATTGCACCGGCACTCAGCTCCGCAACCTGCTTGTTGAGCACGTGAACAGCCGGCTCCGCGTTTATGATGAACCAGCCCATAAGCATTGCAAGCGGAACAAGGAGCCAGATAAACCCTTTATTGACAAGAGCCTCACCGAGCTCATAGCCTAATGACGAGAAACCTACATTCACGCCGGTAAGAAAAAATACAAGGCCGACGTATGTATAAAGAATGCCGATGAAAATCTTTCCAAGCTGTCTTCTGTTCAACTTTAATGAGATAACCTGGAACAAAAGGAAAAATACAAATATGGGAAGCAGTGCCACGGCAACCTCAAGCATATATTCGGGAAAAGCTTCGAGATAACCGATGCCGAGGTCTACAGTGTCGTTAAAGCTGTAAACTGTAATCGAAGATGCCGTATCCGTGGGTGTTTTGTAGATGAAGCCAAGAATAAGAACCGCAATAATCGGCCCAATGGAGCAAAGCGCAACAAGACCGAAGCTGTCGGCTTTTGCGTGCTTATCGCTTCGAATGGAAGCGACACCGATACCGAGAGCAATGATGAACGGAACTGTCATGGGGCCTGTTGTGACACCGCCGGAATCAAAAGCAACGCTCAGAAAATCCTTATCCGAAAAGAAAGCGATGACAAACACAACTGCATAGAGTGCAACAAGCATCCATCTGAGGGGAATCCCGCAGACAATACGAAGCATGCTGAACATAAGGAAAAGACCTACGCCTACGGAAACCGTTGTGATAAGTACGAAAGTGTCTATGCCCGGAGTATTTGTTGCAAGTACCTGAAGGTCAGGCTCCGCAACCGTAATGGCTATTCCCAAAAGCAGACTGACAATAAGTATTACGGCAACCTTTTTCGTGCGCGTCATTCGTGCGCCGATGTGATTTCCGATGCGGCTCATGGCAATATCGGAACCGATTGTAAAAAGTCCCATTCCGAAAATAATCATACACGAGCCAAGGATGAACGAAAGCATAAGTCCGCAATTCATCGGTACAAAAAAAGCACACAGCACCGCAACAATTAACGTAATCGGCAATACTGACGAAATCGACTCTTTAAGCTTTTCTCCAAGCAGGTTCTTGTGTACCATGGTTTCTCCCATATTTCAGCAATTTTGATAAAGTTTAACATATCGGATAAAAAAAGCAACACCTTCCCTGTTTTTATTCATTTTTAATGAAAAGTTCCGAATTGCGGCATTTCCTATTTACTTGATTTGGCTTATAATAAACGAACGTAGAGTGTTCTCTACTAAAAAAAGATATTGCTGCGAAAGGACTCAAGAAAATGTCATTATTATCAAAAAAGAGTGCTGACATTTCAACACCACAGACAAAGAAACCCGTTACTATTGCAGAACCTGTTCCCGCTGCATTTGATGCAGAATTTGTGAGCAGGCAGTACGATCAGATTCTTCGCGAAGAAACAAGCATCGGCAAAGAAATCAAGAGCATCCAGAACAATTTCAGTGATGTTGTTGCCGGTATCGACCAGCTTGGAGATGTAATCGAAAAGTCGAAAGAATCCATTAAGTCCACCGCAGACATTGCCACATCCTTCAAAAAGGTTCGTGACGGCATTTACGATTCCGTAGACAACGCGAAGAAAGAAATTGACCTTCTCAAAAATAGTTCCGCCCAGGTAATGGAAAGCTTCAAGGCTACACAGCAAATTTTCGAACTTCTCGAAGAAGACGTTTCCAAAATCAGAGATTGTATGGGTGGTATTCTCGCCGTAGCAAACCAGACAAACCTTCTTTCCCTCAACGCCAGCATCGAGGCTGCGCGTGCAGGTGAATCGGGCCGCGGTTTCGCAGTTGTAGCCGACCAGGTTCGTATTCTTTCTCAGCAGATTAAGACACTTACCTCCGATGTTGAAAAGAGTATTTCCAACGTCGAAAAGACAACAGGCGAACTCAATGATTCCATCCAGACTTCCATGAACGCTGTTGAAACAAGCTACAAGAACGTTGACAGTACTTATGCAACATTCGATACAATTTCAGCTCACGCAAACGAAATCGGTGATGCTTACGACGAACTTACAAAGTCAACAAAAGTTTCCGAAAGCGGCGTTGATGATGTAGCACGCCATCTGAAGGATTCTATGTCTTCATACGACAAGGTTTCAAACAGCATTGACAATATCAACGAGCATGAAAGCAAGAAGAACGTCATGTACGAAGACCTTCACAAGGCACTTCAGAATATTATTCCTTAAGCCTTCGTATCCGTAACAGAAAATGCAAAGACCCCGTCACTGACGAGGTCTCAGACTGTAGACAAACCCAGCGGATATCGTCGCTGGGTTTTCTCACTTTTTAGTAACAAAAAGTGGCTTAAAGCCTTGATTTTACTGGCTTTAGGCTACTTTTTTTGATATAATTATCTTATCAAAAAACAGGTAGGAT
>JAZLLG010000074.1:0-19808 GCA_045598045.1 Lachnospiraceae bacterium
AGCGAAAAGCGGTAATGGCTTAAGCCATTATTGTGATTTTCTCTTGAAAAGATTGAATTGAAGTCTTAAAAGGTATATGAAGTGCGAAAAGAGGGTGCACGGACGGTTAGGCCGCGTACCCTCTTTGTCGACGCTCTGAAGGAACCGATCTACCCAATCGGTTCCTTTTTATTTATTCTGATTATATGCACAGACAAAGTCTGCCACCGCCGCCGCAGCAAAGATTGATTGCCAGACAGTACAGGCAGCTTTTAAGACATCCGCTTGAATTAATCTGTTCAAACCCTCCTGAAGTATTCGTGTACCATCTTCCTCCGCTCTGCATAACGCTCAGCATGCGCTGATACTCCGTATTGGACGGTTCCATACTGCATGCTGTTTTTGCATGTTCAATGGCGGTAACAGTATACCCGAGATTGTAATTTGCCATTGCGCTTATATAATACCATCTTGCACTTCTGTCTTCAGAAGGCGTATTGCTCAAGGTATTGAGCGCTTCTTTATACCGTCCTGTACGTATATAGTTTTCCGCAGCCCGTTCATAATCCGTGCCTTTGTCTTCGTATGCATTTCCTGCATTTCGATAGAAGCCGCCAAAATCTCCAAAACCACCGAAGCCGCCGAAATCACCGTACCCACCGTAGGAAGAACCGTTTGAACTACCATAGTTTCCTGTTTTTCCATGCTCACGCTCATCTACAATCTGTTCGTAGGCGGCCTGAACTTCTTTAAACTTTTCTTCGGCCTGATCCTTGTTGGGATTATTGATGTTTGCGTCAGGGTGATATTTGCGGCTCAACGCTCTGTATTGTTTTTTTATCTCGTCCATATCGGCTGTTTCCGATACGCCGAGCACTTTATATGGATTTGTCATCGTTTATTTTACTCCAGATTCCGGAAAACAAAATGTTTCGCAGAATGTCAATATTTTCAACCACGGGAAGACGTTCAAAAGATCTTGCCGCATCGGCAGCCGTAATGGTCAGCGCTTCCTTGGCGAAGCACTTAGTTTCTTCTTCTCCGTGTTTCTTTTCATAAATTAGAAATGGATTGTAAGTTCCTTTTTTTCGGTCCTCTGCCATGTCATTGAAGGCATCGGCATAGTATACAAATCGTCCGAGCGAAAAGCCAAGCTCATAAAGTGTTTTCTTCCACACATCATTACGCCATCCGAATACAGTCCCAAGCATTTCGCCTGTGGCAGCAGCCGCAGCTTCCACATTCTCTTCCTGCCTTTCCTCAAACTCATGAAGATTGTGTATGTAATTTTCAACCGCCTTGCTCTGTTCAGGGTACTCTCCGGCAATTTTCAACATGCGTCGTTTAATGACCTTAGCTCCGGCAAGGGCAGCTGCATTTTTTGAATCATACCATTTATCATTCAGATTGTGATAGCTTAAAAGAATGTTCATGTCTGCAGCGTATTCCGTTGCATCATTCATAAGTACGGAATGGCTTTTAAGCGGATGCGGAGCGCATCTCTTCATACTTTTCTTCGTCTCAATGTCATACAATCCGTCAAGAAGCAGCACAAGAAAAGTCATATCGTATGTAAGCGTTATTCTTCCGGCTCCGGGAATCCTTTTTCCAAGAGCATGACAAAGACCGCAATAGTACTCACGATACGTTCTGAAGTCTTTTATTTTGAGTTCATTCTCATTAACGGTAATGTAACCGAACATTATTTTCTCTTTCCTGTATATCTTGTAAATCTTGTACTGCAATTTCTGCAGGTAATCTCAATCTTTCCCTTATTTCTCGGAACCCTGACCTTTTTCTTGCAGCCGGGACACTTGAAATAAAGATTATAAGGGTCCTTTTTGAAAATACCTTTTATTTTATTGATGATTTCGTAGTACTTATAATTTTCTTTTGTTCTTGCCGTAAGATTCTTCGAAAAGAATCGGAAGTACGAATACACAAGAATCAGAACAGATAAAGCGTACATTATCGTTCCTGCTGTTCTGGATGCGGAATTGACAAATCCGGAAACCAGAAGAACAATGATGGCGGTCCACATCAAAAACTTGGAGAAGCCATCAAACCCGGCCGAATATCCGTACCTTCCGTACATGAATCTTGCAAATTTGTCTCTGAATTTCATTAAAACACCTCGATAAGTTTTCCATGAAGGATAACACATCGAGGTTAAAAAAGCCACTGAATACACACTATATTCACAATTGTGGAATCCTTCCCACAATTTTAAAGGATAACACTGTTTTCAAAGTTTTCTATTGCTTTATTGATTTCTTCTTCAGCCTTGTTCTCACCGAGTGAAACCGCAAGTTCCTCCTGGAGCCTTTGTGATACGTTTTTAAAATAGCGCTCGTCAGTGGATGTTACTTTCTTGCCCTGAAGAGCTCTTGACGTTTTTCTCATGCAGAGAGTCTTTAAAAGTTCAAACCAATGGCAACAGTCAAGCGAATAAATTGCTTCCTTATAGACAGTTTCACACTGTTTTTCATTGACGATGATGTATTCTTTCATATCGTCAATTTTAGCAATAATATCCTCTGCTTCCTTTTTTGAAAGTATCGGACGAACTTTTGCTTTATCATTGTTAACCGGAAGATAAATGGTGTTGTGAACGTTACTTATCGGCACCATAAGATAATACTGAGTGTCTTTGTCATATCCCCCTGCCATTCCCCAGACAATATCTTCAATTTTACATACTCCGTTAATTCCGTACTGAAGCAAATCACCTTTGTTATACAAGACCGCACCTTTTCCTTTCCCCTATCGCCAAGGTCCAAACGACCTCTTTCACCGCGTCCTCATCAACGCGAAATGCGCCTAAAGTAGATTATATCACAATAATGCGAAAAAATAAAGTCCCATTAAACACTCCCCACACATCCGTCTCATCCCTTACCCCGAAAACGAGCCATAGGTACGGAATTATGTTTCATTTTCCCCCGGAAAAATTCCACCCCTACGGTGAAAATGTCACGATCGGCCCCTTTCACCGTAGTGCCCTTCAACCCCTTTACGGATAAATCAGTTCAATCCGGAATTTTCACCGTAGTGACGTTCAATCTCTTTACGGATAAACCCGTAATTTCTTGTTTTTTCACCGTAGTACTGTTCAATCCCTTTACGGATAAATCAGTAATTTCTTGCCTTTTCACCGTAGTACCTTCCGAACCCTCTACGGATAAGTCACTTTTTTCTTACTTTTTCACCGTAAATAAGCCAAAACCTCCATCCCAATAGATTAATATCTAAAAGCCTAACAAGGCGGGAGCAGTGAAATGGTCGCCGACCATTTCACTGCTCCCGCCTTGTTAAACTCAGTTATATCTTTTTAATCCATTTATCGGTTCTCATACGGAATGCGCACCATACCGCCTTCACGATTTCATCCATATGGAGGAAAATGAAAATCCAGAACATGGGAAGGTGCCATACTATGCCGGCAAGATATCCGAGAGGAATTCCAAGAAGCCACTTGGTGGTCATGTCCGCGACAACAAGGAACCTCGTGTCTCCGCCTCCACGAAGTACACCCTTTGTAAGAATGGAGTTGGTTGAACGGAAAACTATGATAAATGCCAACGCATCCATAAGCTTATACGCAATTTCCTTCGTTTCATCAGTAATGTTATAAGACTCAATGATAGGCGCTGAGATTATTTCTATGATTACTGCCGCAATAAGTCCGATGACCGCGCCAAGAATAAACATAGTCCATCCCTGTCTTTCGGCATCCTTTTTTCTCCCCTCTCCAAGAGTTCTGCCCGTAAGGAAGCATCCTGAGAATGCAATGCCCGTTATAATAATCGTACTGGCGCGCTGCACAACCATTGTAATGGAATTGGCTGAAACAAACTCTTCGCTTATATGCCCCATAATGGATGCAAGAACGTTCTCGCCGATTCCGAGAAGACCATCGCTTAAAAGTACCGGGAACGCAATTTTGAAGAACTCACCGATAATATCCTTTGAGCTCTGAAGAAGATCGGACATTCTGAACTTAACGACTTTATTTTTGAACAGGAAGAAGAAAAGAATGACCCCCGTTTCAATGACACGTGCAATAACAGTACCAACTGCGGCACCGGCTATTCCCATTTCAGGTGCTCCAAAATGACCGAAGATGAAGCAATAGTTTGCAAAGATATTGATTCCGAAGCTGACAGCTGAGGCAACAATAGGGGTTATCGTCATGTCGATGGAACGCATGATGTTTGTCAGTACAGTCGAAAGCGCCATGAGTATAAATGTGACCGTCGACCAAAGAAGGTAGCTTTCACCACCCTCGATAACCGCCTGTTCCGGAGTGTAAAGAGACATGATAAAGCGAGCTCCGAAAACGTTAATAAGCGTAAAAAGTGTTGCAAGAGCAATTGAGAACTTTAATGCGACGGCAATAACTTTCTTAAGCGATTTTTCATCCTTGGCACCATAGAAGCGTGAAGTCATAACCGAAGATCCCATGCTTATTCCCATGCAGAGGAACGTAAAAAGCATAATGAACTGGTTTGCGAAATACGCTGAGTTCATGGCTGTTTCGCCAAGCTTTCCGAGCATAATGTTATCCACAAGGTTTACACCTGTGGTTATAAGGCTCTGAAGTGCAACAGGAACCGCAATTTTCACAAGATCCTTATAGAATTTTTTGTCTGTTTCAATGTAATTACTTATTTTCATATTTCACCTCATAAAAGTAAGACAGAGTATACACTTTCATGTACACTCTGTCTTACTTCTTTTTGCCTTTTATTCATCACTGATTGTAAACCGATGCAGGTTTTATCAGCTTCTTAAGTCAATATCAAGTTCCTTTTTAAGATTCTTGAGGATTTTATGAACATATCCATCCATAGCTTCGGAAGTAAATTCCTCATCCTTGGGAGTGAAAACTACAGTGAAAGCCATGGATTTCTTTGTAAGCCCGATCTGAAATCCTTCGTAAACATCGAAAAGGTTTACTTCCGTTACAAACTGACATGACTTTCTGATAACGTCTTCAACCTGACCGCATGTAACATTTTTCTCCATAACGAGAGCCAAATCACGTGACTCAACAGCAAACTTCGGGAGAGGCGTGAACTTAGGCATATTGTCGTAGTACTTTTCAAGAAGCTTCATGTCAATCTGGGCAACATAACCTGCCGCACGCATATCGTTGACTTTCATGATTTCGTATGTAACCTTGCCGAGGAAACCTACTTCTTCACCGTTACACATAACCTTTGCACTCTGGTAAGGATGAAGGAACGGCTTTTCAACAGGTTCATAAGTGAACTTTACGCAAAGACATTCCGCAACCTTTTCAACAATTCCCTTAAGTGAGTAGAAATCTTCGTTATCACCGAAAGCTCCGATTGCAAGTGTCATTCTCTCATCGGGATAAGATGTAAGCGGAAGCTCGTTGGGAATAAGAACGTTGCCAAGTTCAAATACTCTTCCTTCGAAACGGCCTCTCTTCTGGTTGCGTGCCATAGCGTAAATCATCTGAGGTACAAGTGTTGTACGCATGATGGAAAGGTCTTCGTTAATAGGATTAAGAATCTTAATTGCTTTTCTTTCCGGAGCATCCTCAGGGAGCCCGATCATATCGAAATCCGAAGGAGCGAAGAAGGAATAGTGAATGCCTTCGTAACATCCTGTCTCGCAAAGAGCCTTTTTAAGCTTCTGTTCAGCTTTCTGTTTATTTGTCATTCCGCCTGCCGTAACCTTTGCAGTCTTAAGGAAAGTAGGAACGACATGATCAAAACCGTACATACGAATGACTTCTTCCGCAATGTCCGGATAGCTTTCCATATCCTCACGGAAAGCGGGAATGCTGATAGTAAGGTCATCTCCGTTAATTACAGGCTCGAAATAGAGATTCTTTAAAATTCTTTCAACGTCAGCCGAAGGAATATCAATACCGAGAACTCCGTTTACCTTGCTGATTTTTGTCGAATACTTAACAGGTTCAAGTGAATTATTAAGGCCCGCTTCCGCTGAAACACTTGTAACACGACCACATCCGAGTTCTTCTACAAGGTGGAGTGCACGCTTCATGGCCATAACCGTTGTATACTCATCAACGCCCTTACTGAAACGAAGTGAAGAATCTGAAATCTGTCCGAGAGCACGTGATGATTTACGGATGTTATCTCTTGCAAACTTTGCTGCTTCGAAAACAACACCTGTTGTCGTCTCACGGATTTCGGAATTAAGTCCGCCCATAATACCTGCAAGTGCAACGGGCTTTGTGCTGTCGCAGATAACAAGGTTGTTCTCCGAAAGCTCAAACTCCTTCTCGTCGAGAGTAACAATCTTTTCCTTGTCATGTGCTCTTCTCACAACAATCTCATCGCCGAGGAAAGCCTCGTCGAATGCATGCATAGGCTGACCAAGTTCCATGAGAATGTAATTTGTGATATCAACGATATTGGAAATGGAATTGATTCCGACGAGTGAAAGTCTTCTCTTCATCCATGCAGGTGATTCTGCAATCTTAACGTCGGAAACATAATGTCCGATGTATCTGGGACAAAGGTCGGAAGCTTCATCCTTAACGATGAGTTTCTTATCGGAAGCAATTTCAGTGTAGTCAAGTGCAGGTGTCTTTAAAGGCTTTTCAAGAATTGCCGCAACCTCTCTGGCAATGCCGAAAATGCTCTGGCAGTCAGGACGGTTTGCTGTAATGGAAATATCAAAAATCCAGTCATCAAGGCCGAGGATAGGCTTAACGTCGGCGCCGATCTGCGCATCATCGGGGAGAACAAGAAGTCCGTTGTAGCCTGCGCCGGGGTACATATCTTCCTTAACGCCAAGCTCTGTACCGGAGCAAAGCATACCGAAAGAATCAAATCCACGAAGCTTGCCTTTACCGATTTTCATGACGCCTTCGATTGTAACGTGATCCTTTGCAGTGGCATAAACCTGTGCCCCAACCTTTGCAACGGGGAATTTCTTTCCTGCGCAAACATTGTCTGCGCCGCAGCAGATCTGTACAGGCTCGCCCTCGCCAAGATCAACCTTACATACATGAAGGTGAGTCTCAGGAATGGGTTCACACTCTGTAACAAGTCCTACAACAACTCCTGAAATATCTTTACCGACTTCGTACTTTTCTTCAACTTCAAATCCACTTGAGAAAAGCTTCTTTTCGAGCACGTCGGGAGTAACATCTATATCAACATAATCCTTTAACCAACTAAGCGGTACTATCATATTCTCACCTCCTATTTGTCGTTAATCTGTTCAAGAACACGTAAATCCGACTCGTAAAGCATCTTGATATTATTGATACCGTACTTGAGCATTGCAAGACGCTCAATACCGATACCGAAAGCAAGGCCGGAATAAACATCCGGATCGATGTTGCAGTTTTCAAGCACTTTGCGGTTTACGATGCCTGCACCAAGGACCTCAATCCAACCTGTACCTTTGCACAGTCTGCAGCCCTTGCCGCCGCACTCGAAGCAGCTGACATCAACCTCAACGGAAGGTTCTGTGAACGGGAAGTAAGAAGGGCGGAAACGTGTCGTTGTGTTTTCGCCGAAAATTCTTTGTACAAGGAGCTCCAGCATTCCCTTTAAGTCGCAAAGAGTGATGTTCTTATCAACGACAAGTCCTTCAATCTGGTGGAACATAGGTGAATGTGTGGCATCATCGTCGGAACGGAAAACCTTACCGGGAGCCGCAAGCATTTTAATGGGCGGCTGCTTCTTTTCCATTGTACGAATCTGTGCCGCACTCGTCTGCGTAGAAAGAAGAAATTCCGGAGAGATATAGAAGGTATCCTGCATATCACGTGCCGGATGATCCTTCGGAATATTTAATGCTTCGAAATTATAGTAATCATTTTCGATTTCATGCGTATCAACAACTTCAAAACCCATAGATGCGAAAATGTCGATAATCTGGTTTCTGACCTGTGTTACAGGATGAAGATTACCTGCAACAATTTTCTTTGCGGGCATTGTGATGTCGATTTTTTCTTTTTCGTAACGTGCCTTTGCTTCAAGAGCTTTAAGCTTTGTGTCAAGCTCTTCAAAGTGCTCGTTTGCCCAGTTTTTGAGCTCATTTACGCCTTTACCGAATTCAGCTCTGGACTCAGCGGGAATGTCCTTCATGTTTTTCATGAGACTGCTGATTTTACCTGCTTTCGGGTCAAGGAATTCCTTCTTGAACTCGTAAACAGCTTTGGAATCGCTGATGGCCTTTACACCGTTTTCGATTTCCTGCTTGATTTGCTCGATGACTGTCTTTAGTTCGTTTAAATCCTGCATGTCTGCCTCCTTAATGGTTTTCGGGGATTCGTGCAAGCTGCCGTGCAGACGTCGGAAATAAAAAAATACGCCCGCACACGAATTCCCTGATTCGTATGGGACGAGTTTCCCCGCGGTACCACCCACGTTCGGAAAGAACAAGCTATCCGCTCTCTGAAGTTTAAAGTTATTACATGAAATGCCGAATGTTCATCAAGGAGCATCGGTCGTACTCTCACCATTGTACGGCTCTCTTTCGTTAGCCTGCCCGAAGACTACTTTAACATTTCCGTAAGTCAAAATGACTTAGTGAGCCACGCGGGACTCGAACCCGCGACACCTTGATTAAAAGTCAAGTGCTCTACCGCCTGAGCTAGTAGCCCATATTAAAAAAAATGAAGCTGGGCCAGCTGGATTCGAACCAGCGTCTGCAGCAGTCAAAGTGCTGTGCCTTACCGCTTGGCGATGGCCCAATAATCAAATCCTAAGCCCTTATCATAATTACGGGTGGGTACAGGGACTCGAACCCTGGGCCTCCAGAGCCACAATCTGGCGCGCTAGCCAACTGCGCTATACCCACCATTATACGCCTTAAAAGGCGAATGTGCCAGAAGGGATTCGAACCCCCGTCCCACGGCTTAGAAGGCCGTTGCTCTATCCAACTGAGCTACTGACACATATCACGTAAGTGAATATGCTCCTTAGAAGGCTTTTCTAAGGAAAAAGCGGGTGATGGGAATCGAACCCACGTGTCCAGCTTGGAAGGCTGGTGTTCTACCATTGAACTACACCCGCATAGGCAATCTATGGAATTTTAGTCGGGGTGACAAGATTCGAACTTGCGACCTCCTGATCCCAAATCAGGCACTCTAGCCAAGCTGAGCCACACCCCGATTCTGCTTACGCTTGGGATCATTTTTCCAAACGCAAGCAGTATTATACCTCTGTAAAAATCAAATGTCAACAAAAACTTGTAACTAAAATTGACTTTTTATTTCCAACAATTGCCACAACTGAGAGACTATTTCTTAACCGTGAAAAACGAGTTAAAAACCTTATTACTCTTCCTCCTCATCCTTATGAGTATTAATCTTTGTTTCCATGAAATACCATAAGAAACCTGTAAGACATACTGATGAGTATGCACCTACAACAATACCGGCCATAAGAGGAACCGCAAACTCACGAACCGTTTCAACACCGAAAATAACAAGCATGAGAACCATAATGAAAGTTGTGAGTGATGTGTTGATTGAACGTGAAAGCGTCTCGGTAACGGACTTGTTTACAACATCCGCAACCGTCTCTTTCTTAAGACGTTCTGCCATATTCTCACGTACACGGTCGAAAATAACGATTGTTGCGTTAATCGAGTAACCGACTATCGTAAGCATACATGCAATAAAGTTGTTACCTACGGAAATACGCGCAACCGCATAGAGTGTTGTAACAACAAGAACATCATGAATAAGTGCAAGAACGGATGATGTTGCGAAGTTGATGTTCTTAAATCTGATCCAGATGTAAAGAAGCATGCAGATTGTTGCGATGATGACTGCCTTGATTGCATCACTTCGCATTTCTTTACTTACACGGCCGCTTATATTTTCAACCGTAATAAGCTTTTCATCAACATTATATTTAGCAACAAGTGCCTCTGTAAGGGCTGCCCTGTTTTCCTGCGAAAGTTCTTCTGTCTTAATGATATATGTATTTTCGCCCTTAACATTGACAATCTCACCGGTCTGGTGGATTGTATCATTAACGAGCTGCTCAAGAGGCTTGTTAAGCTCATCGGTGTATTCATCCGGGAATGTAACCGAGAACGAAGTACCACCCGAGAAATCAAGGCCATAGTTGAGAGGCTTACCGTCCTTAACGCCGAAAATAACCATTGCAATGATTCCAATGAGAATGAGAGTGCCGGAAATGATGCCTGCCTTGGGGCCGAACTTGACAAAGTTGATAATCTTTCTTTCCTTCTGGATGCCGTAGAACTTCTCCGTATCGAAGCCGACCTGATAGAAGGCATAAAGAACAAATCTTGTAACGAAAATAGCGGTAAGCATCGAAAGGATGATACCGATACCAAGAGTTGTTGCAAAGCCCTTAACACTTCCGGAGCCCACAAGATAAAGAACTGCGGCTGCAATAAGTGTTGTCACGTTACCATCGACAATTGCCGAAAGGGCCTTATGGAAGCCATTCTTTATGGAGCTTCTGACAGTCATTCCCTTGGCAATTTCTTCTCTGATACGCTGGAAGATGATGACGTTCGCATCAACGGCCATACCTACCGAAAGAATAATACCTGCAATACCCTGAAGCGTGAGCGTTACGTTAAATGCGTTAAGCATAAGAACCATAAGGCCCATATAAATAATGAGAGCGATTGAGGATGCAACACCGGGAACACGGTAATATATGCACATAAAGAGAATAAGTACTATAAAGCCGATTGCCGCAGCGATAAGCGCCTTGTCAAGGGCTTCCGCACCGAGCTGGGCTCCTACGACGGTCGAACGGATTTCATGAAGCTCAATGGGAAGAGCACCGATACGGATAACCGCTGCCAACTCGTCAGCTTCTTCAAAAGTTTTCTGACCTGTGATGATACACTGGCCCTGATTAATTACGGAATTAACTCTGGGAGCGGAAATGATATCATTGTCATAAACAATTGCAATCTGTTTTCCGACAGTCTTTGCCGTAGCTTCCGCAAACTTCTCGGAACCCTCTGCGCTGAAGAAAAGCTCAACAACGTTTTCGACAGGACTTGTCTGTGAAAGCTGCTGCTTTGTTGCCTGTGAGTCAATAACATCGGCACCTGTAAGAACAACACCGCCGTCTGCTTCGATTTCTTCCATACTTCTTGAAAGTACATAGAAACTCTCAGCAGATTCATCATACTGAATGTTGCCCTCTCCGTAAATGAAATACAGAGCGCCGGGGTTGCCAAGCTCTTCAAGAATGGCTTCCGCATCCGATACACCGGGAATCTCGACGGTTACGCGGTTTGTTCCTTCCTGGTAAACATCAGCTTCCGTGGAGTAAACGTCGGCACGAAGTCTGAGCTTACGTCTGACATCAGACATTTCGCTTTCGGTAGGATCATCCTTAACCGTCTGGTATGTGATGCTTACACCGCCCGCAAGATCAAGGCCCTGCTTGATTTTTCCTGCCGAAAGCTTCTTTTCCGCGCCAAAGCCTATCAAAGCCGAGAACACAAGAAACGCAATGCATGCAACACTTATTACAAGCTTCAAAATACCCTTAAACTTATCTTTCATAACCTAATCCTAATCTTTCCATTTTTTCTTTCTTTACTTCCACGCCCGCCTTAAGCTCATCTTTGTAAGCCTCAAGCTTGGCCAAAAGTTCATCATTACCTGTTGCAAGTATCTTTGCCGCAAGAATACCTGCGTTTGCACCACCGTCAATTGCTACAGTGGCAACCGGAATTCCGGAAGGCATCTGGACGATGGAATAAAGTGAATCCACGCCCGAAAGAGCCGCCGACTTAATCGGAATACCGATAACGGGAAGCGGGAATATTGCTGCACACATACCCGGAAGATGAGCTGCACCGCCCGCACCGGCGATAATCACTTTAAAGCCTTTATCCTTTGCGCTTTTTGCATAGTCAAAGAAAATATCAGGCATTCTGTGCGCCGAAATAACGGTCATCTCATATTCAATGCCGAACTTCTCCAGCATTTCCGCTGCCTTTTTCATTACGGGGAAGTCAGAATCGCTTCCCATTACAATACCTACTTTACCGTATGACATATCAATTCTCCTTAAAAAGTAATATGGTCTTTTCCCCAAGCCCGTATTTACTGTTTATCAAGAGGAATGTTCAAAGCCTCCGTGCCCTTAAGTACAAACCTTCCGTTGCGGATGACGGCCGTCTTGCTGCCGTCTGCTTTCACCGCGGAAATTTCTCCTATCTCATCGTAAGGAATGGTAATGTCTGTGTGGCAGTTAAAATAAGCTTTTTCCGGCTCCTTTTCTCGTAGTGCCGAAAGCTCGTTTTCTCTTGCCACGATTTCTTTTCCGTCAGGATTATATACCTTATGGTCTTCTGCGTAGGAATAACATGTATCGCCTACCGCAAAGTGAGGCCCGGTTTTCTCCGCAATGAGAATCGGAAGTTTTCTTGTGATGTCATACTTCACACCCATTGCAAATGCCGTTGTATTCGTGCCGATGGCAAATTCCCCGAGAGGAAGGAAATCCCTGTTGTGAAGGAGATATTCCTTCAGGAAATCGATGTTTTCTTTCTCCGTACTGAAATTGTCACAGGAATACTTTTCGGTACATCCGTCCTTAAACCATATTTTAAGGTTTTTATACTCCATCCCGTTAAGAAAAACCCTTGAAACATGCAGAAGACCGTTCGTTCCTTTAAGAACCGGCGACGTAAAGACTTCACCCACGGGAATGTTTACATCTGCGGTGCAGTTTTCGAAAATAGTTTCCTTCTTGGGGTTTTTAAGTTTCCAAAGCTGAACCGTAAGGTTTGTTTCATTTCCGTTTGTACCTTTAATGAAGACGGAAGTGCCCTTATCGAGCGTATCGATAATATGGCTTTGAATCTCAATGTATTCTGCGTTATCAAGGTTGTTTATCTTAACAGTCTCGTCAAAGATTTTCTTGAAATCCTTACCTATTGACGGGAGCGGAAAAGCGATGATTGTGAAACTCGTTTCTTCTTCGGGAATGTACTTTTCCATAAGCATTCCGTACTTCTGCCCGAACTCGACCTTTAAGGTCTTCTGACGTGCCGTAAACTTATACGCATCCTTTTTATTGACAGGATTGAAATCAGGTTCACCGAAGCATTCGATTACGGCCGGGCCGTTCTGAAGCGCCAGCAGTTCTTTGTTGTCTTCGACAATCTTCTTTGTTGCTTCAAAACGTTTATCAAAGTAAACTTTGTCAAAGTAAAAGGCTGCATCGTTTCTGTGATCGTAAATAAACTGTCCGTTAAGGTTTGTAGGCATAACAGCACTGCTTCTGCTGCTCCTGCCCCTGAGGAACGCACGCTCGGCAACCGTCTTTTGGCCCATTTCCTCAAAACGCTTCATAGCGTAGTAAACCATGCGCTCAAACCCCACAGGGTAGAACAGGCTGACAATTCCGTTGTCCTTGAAGTTGGCGTTCATCGTTTTGAAGCCGCGAAGATAACCGTCAACATAAGTATCCGCACATGCTTTGACTTTCTTTTCGGGCATTGAATTCCAGAACTTTGCGGTTTCGATTTCGTTATCGGTGATATATTCACCGTATCTGTAAAGGTACCTTAAGTCCGTAAGGTCCGTTCTCAGAATGTCGGTAAAAAAAGTATATTCCGGATTGTACCTTTGGTAAATGTTTTCCCGCTCAAAATAAGCAAGCGTATCCTTTTTAAATGATTTGTATGCGTTTCCTGCCTCTTTGTATGCAGTCTCAAGTGCAGCCTCGGGCATAAATGACGTGAGTGCACTTTCATAAATGCAGAATATCTCGACGAAAAGCTCCATCATCATTGTGAAGCTTTCAATATTTCCCTCCGCCGCATCGGCAAAAGCCACATACGAATCCATGGCAAGCATGCTGACAAGCTTACCTGTCTTTGAGCCAAGCAGTTTTACGGCATATTCGGGATTTTCAAAACTGTCCTTGTAGTTTTCCGGCTTAATGTTTTTATAAAGCTCTTCGTAAAATTTTTGAAGCTCTTCAAAAGATTTCTTTTCGAACTCGTCCTTTTTGTTAAGAAGTTCGTAAAGCTTTATTGCTCCGACATACTGCTTGGCAATGCATCCGAAAGCTTTGTAATAAACGTTATCCTTTTTGTCTTTTGTTTTGGCTTCTTTGACTATGTCCTTTATTCGCCCGCAAATGAGCTTATAACGTTCTTTGACAATATCCATATTTCACCTCTATAGTAAACCGTAAAGCACAAGATACAGAAGGTACACAAGCATTGCTGAGTTAACTCCGAGTCCGATGTACGGAAGTACATAACTTACTTCCTTTTCTCCAAAGCCTGCTCCGGCAAGAACATCTCCAAGGATGCACAATATAGCCGATACAATTCCGAGATAGCCGACCCTTTCGTCGCCTGCTCCCGAAGCCTTCGAGCTTATATACCCCGCGAAAACAAAAGCTCCGATTGCAGCCGTTCCGACAATTATTGACAAAATGCCGTTGACTGCCGGTTTCTTTTTTCTGAAATCAGGGCCGAATCCATTTTCAGTTCTTTTTATTGTACCCAGTGACATCTTTTACCTATTGAAATTTATTAACTATGATACAGGCAGATTCGTACTGCTCTTTATATCTTTTTTCAAACTTGTCGCAGTCATATTCAACAAGCCCTTTGAGCGGGTCCGCAACGATAACCGTGTTTGTGGATTTATTGTATCCGCAAAGAACAACGCAGTGCTCATAGTCACGCCACTGTATTGTTTCGCCTTCAAGCTCCCACTTCACACCGTAAGTCGTAGCGACAAGATTTGTTGTACACCACGTCATTACAGGCGTGCCGTTCTTGACGAAATCAAGAAGTTCATCCATGGAAGAACCTGTAACATCCATAGCTTTTTTGTCAAGATTTTTATCTTTGAAGTATGCATTGGCCGCCTCAACGATGACCGGTGCATAACAACCGTAACTGTTCTCGTAAGTCTTGGGATCGCCTATATATGCATTGAACGGCGAAGCTGTTCCCGCGGGAGCCGTTGTAAGATATTTCCCGGCAAGCTCTGTTTTTGATACATTGGAATATCCAAGATACTTTAACACAACCGCCAACGAAGTAATCTCGGGGCCGTTCAGCAGTTCAGGTTTCTGAAGAATGCTTGCGACATTAAGAATAAAGCAGTCCTCTCCGTTTAACGCAGCACGGAAGGTATAGTCCATGATATCAAGATGTTTCGTGGCAACATAATCGGGCTTTTCCGTGGTCAGGTAATCGCTGTTGCAATATCCGTAACTTCCGTTAAAAGCAAGTTTCGACCATCCGTTTTCAAGAACGGCAACTCTGTGAATACAGTCGTTCTCATATATGCCGCCTGCGATAAGGAAGTCCGTTGACCATCCGGAACGGACGTTTACTGCAGATTTAACATATACCCACTCATCCACAATCTCACCACCCGGCTCATTTGTCATGGGCGTTGGTGTTGCAATGATAAGCGGTGTCGGAGAAGGAACAAAGTTCGGGTCCGGTGAAGGTGTCGGCGTCAAAAGAACAAGCTGAACATCTTCTCCGAAAGAGTCTCCGGAAGAAACCCTTTTGTCAATAAAGTCTCCGGCAGCAGTTACGATGTCGTCACCTATTGCATCATCAAAGCGCTTTGTGAGACCGTTAAGCCTTGCAAAGCCACATCCTCCGTATGAAATTAACATTGTCAGCAAAATACATGTGATGATTTTCGCTGCAAATCTCTTTTTCATATTTACCTCTATAACGTCAATCCTATCAATTTATCTGAAGGCACATACTTACGATGGGTAACACCCGCAGCTTTTAACATACGTTTTGCCGCTATGTCCGTATCTGTATCGTGATATTTGTCGGAATAATAAATAACCTCGGAAATACCTGCCTGAATGAGAGCTTTTGTACACTCATTGCAAGGGAAAAGTGTGGTGTAAACTTTTGCGCCCTTGAGATCCGTACCTGTGTAATTAAGGATGGCATTGAGTTCGGCATGGCAAACATAGACATACTTCGTTTCCAATGTTTTTCCTTCTCTTTCCCAAGGGAATTCGTCATCCGAGCAGCCCTTCGGCATACCGTTGTAACCCACCGAAAGAATCTTGTTGTCGGAGCTTACGATGCATGCACCGACGCATGTGTTCGGATCCTTACTTCTCTGCGCTGAGAGAAGAGCTATCCCCATAAAGTACTCATCCCATTTAAGATAATCTGCTTTTTTCATATCCTTCATCCTTTTTTGAAATTTGGTCTCAGTGCAAAATTCAACACTTTATTTTATCGTACTACCACTCAAAATGCAAGAAAAAATCGAGCAGGACGTTCAAGCGTTCCTGCCCGACTATATTGATAATTTTACCAGCGTTTTCTTCTCCGGACCGCATACGCAATGGCAAAGCCGCTCATCGCGATGATGTCCAGCACTCCCGCTCCTCCGAAGATAAGCATTGCTTTTTTGTTTGGAGGATCTTTCACGTTATTATCCGTGTAAGGAGTTTCTTCTTCTGTAAATGCCTTGGTCACAGCTTCCGCAACCGTTTCCGTCAGTCCGTTATCACTCTCGAAAACAAGCTCCGTTGCAGTAACCGATGATGTTGCCGTGGCTGCTTTCAACGCATTTTTGAAAGATGCATTTGATTTATCGGTCCTTAAATTCACATCTTGTCCAAGTGTTTCATTGCTGGCCTCTGCGCTTCGGACGTCCGAATCATCGCCTTGAGCAACAACAACTTCATTTTCTCCCGTTCTGTCCGGAGAATTCATCATTGACGCATCGTTGTCTCCCGGTCCGGTACCGAAAGGATTTTCCTGGAGAACTCTGTAATGCATATCATAGCCTTCAGCCAGAAGTTCCGGAGAACGTTTCAGTTCAAAAGGATTAATGTCGTCAATAATATTGTCTATAATATCATTTCCCGCCGGCTTTGTAGGTGCCGCGGTAGGTGGTCTCTTTTTTGTAAGCCCCGCTAACTCTTCCGTTCTTTTCACTGCAAGAGTAACCGTAGGTGTCGGTGTGTCTTTTGTCGTAATTTCCGTATCGGAAATTGCGGCCTGAGTAGCTGTCGGCAGCGGCGTCGGAGTGCTTGGCACATCCGTAGGCGTTGCCGTTGCCGTCGGCTTCGCTGTTGGTTTGGCCGTCGCCGTAGGTATCGGAGTGTCCGTTGGAGTCGGCGTCGGTGTGTCCGTCGGCGTCGGTGTGTCCGTCGGCGTCGGTGTGTCCGTCGGCGTCGGTGTCGGCGTATCCGTTGGTGTCGGCGTCGGTGTGTCCGTTGGCGTCGGTGTCGGTGTGTCCGTCGGCGTCGGTGTCGGTGTATCCGTTGGCGTCGGTGTCGGTGTGTCCGTCGGCGTCGGTGTATCTGTCGCAGCAGGTGTAGGTGTTGATGTTGCGGCTACTCCTTCAAGATAGTAAAGATAAGTCATTGCAACCCATCCTGAAGCTCCGATGGGCTCATCCGATGCAAGTTTACCCCAGTTGTAGCCTCCGACATTGTTTTTAAAATCAACAATCTGAATTATTGTTCCCGCAGGAAGCTTACCGATAATGCTTCCTGATGTTCCTGCACTTGAACGTACGTTAAGATTGGCGTCTTCGGTGATGACATAATAATAACCTGCATTATAATTTTCCGGAACCGGAGAAGGAGTAGGCGTTTTGGAAGCCTTGACTCCGGGTGTGGGCGTATTGGTTACCGTAACGTTATCAAAGAAAATCTGTTCATCATTGAATTCTTCGTAGTAGTTCCCGTAAACATATGCATAGTTCAACGTTTTCATATGTTTGCAAAACTCCGCATAAGTAACGGTCTGCGCTTCGCTTACAAGGCAACGTCCACCGTAATTGCATTCGATAAATGTCACGGTCTTGTTTGTATAGTCAACACCAAGAAGGCACACGGAATGGCAGTTGCTTGTACCTCTTAAATGTGCACCGGGATGAAGATATGCGGAATAAGTCTTAAGCCAAACTTCCAGATTGGATGATGTTAATGAAGTATACCCCGAGCCGACACCCGGAAGTTTAACGAAAGGATTGTTCGAGCCGTAAAGCTCATACATCCCGAAAAGACAGTATTCCATGTATCTCGCATAGCCCATACACTGAACCGATCGCATATCAACGTTTTCACCGTCAATGTTCACCAAACGAAGACATGTACATCCGGAACCGTGCTCAAGAGAGTCCGAAACACAGTTGTGGCCCGAACGGTTATGGCATGTGCAGGCATAGCCCGTGCTTGTATAATAGTCTCCGGGGCCGTACAAAGAAAAGGCATAGCTTATGCGTTCGGAAATATAGGCATCATTCGAGAAGTACCAGCCCTCAGCCTTGACGGGCTTTGCTTCCGACGTGCCTATATATCCGCCTATAATGCTTATCATAAGGACAAGCACCATCATTTTGGATAAGCGTTTTCTTGCCATCCGTGCCTCCGGATATTTCCATCAAATCAGTAACCAACGTGAAAACCTTGTGCGGCATAGTACCACACGTGTAGTATATTATATTACGATTTGTCGTCGCTATCTATTATATTTTTATTAAATAAGGAGGCCGTAACCCCTGCCGGCAGCGTATATCAGCAGATAATTTTATATATTGTCGTTATCATGTTAAGTTCATCCGGAACATCGGTGCTGATTTTAACCCATTCGGTACCGGCCAGAAATGTAGACTGATCGTAAAGGAAAAGTTGATCGTCCTCGAATTTACCCTTGTATGCCTTTGTGACGATATACTTTCCGTCTTCGCTCACAACCATACCTCTGCTCTTTGCTTTTTCGATTTCCTCGGCAGGAGTGCCTTCCGGAATCTCCATTGCCTGGCTGATGTTCGCCTCTTCGTCAACAATAATAACAGAGTGAACGGACTGTTCCAGCGTATGTCTCTGTCCGGGATCGGATGTCTCGGCCAAAAGCTTGTTAATGTCTTCAAAGACAAGTCCTTCCCCTTCAACAAACTTCGCTGCTTTTACAGCCTTGTAAGTTCCTGCGTACCTCATGTTTATACCTCCTGATGTCAACATATATTTTTAAAATCAGTAATTTTCTTTTCTCACTTCAAAATAGGACTGAGGGTGATTACATACCGGACAAATCGCAGGTGCCTCAAGGCCAACAACGACATGACCGCAGTTTCTGCACTCCCATACCGTTACACCGCTCTTTCTGAACACTTCCATTGTCTCCACATTTTTAAGAAGTGCACGATATCTCTCTTCATGCATCTTTTCGATTTCGGCTACTCCTCTGAACTGTTCAGCAAGCTCAACGAAGCCTTCCTGCTCCGCGTCCTTTGCCATTCTTTCATACATATCCGTCCATTCTGCATTTTCGCCCTCGGCTGCATGAAGAAGATTTTCCGGAGTGTCTCCGAGCTGACCAAGTGCCTTAAACCAAAGTTTTGCGTGTTCCTTTTCGTTTTCTGCGGTCTGTAAGAACAAAGCGGCGATCTGTTCGTAGCCTGCTTTCTTTGCGACCGATGCAAAATAAGTGTATTTGTTTCTTGCCTGTGACTCACCGGCAAAAGCTTCCCATAAATTCTTTTCTGTTTTAGTTCCTGTATATTTATTTGTATTCATTTTTTCTTGTATGCTAATTAAGAAGCAAAATTACATACGTTCCTTTCATTTTTCTCTATTGTGGTTTAATACATATTCAGATACTGTGGACTATTGATTTTTTCCTGTAGCTTGACTACTCGACTGGAGTGTATTGCCGCTACTTTTATCTGAATTGTTTATCAGCTGGATGTTGCCGGAGCTTTGCTCAGAGTACTTATTTCAATCAAGTCTACGATGATAATTGTTGGTGGATATCACGGTATCAGACTTTATGAAAGGGAGGTACAACCTCATGATTTATGTAGGCATTGATATTGCCAAACT
>JAZLLG010000075.1:0-17684 GCA_045598045.1 Lachnospiraceae bacterium
ACGATGTTGATCTTGCAAACTGCCATTTCCGCGGCCTTGCGCAGCTGTTCCTCCGGGATACCAACCGCATCGGGCATCTTGCCGCCGTTTTCGTTGATCATCTTAACGAATTCCTGCGGAACGGAAGATGAACCGTGAAGAACGTTAGGGAAGTTAGGAAGTCTCTTAGCTACTTCCTCAAGGATGTCGAAACGAAGCGGAGGAGGAACTAAGATGCCCTTCTCGTTTCTTGTGCACTGCTCAGGTGTGAACTTGTATGCGCCGTGGGATGTACCGATAGCGATAGCAAGAGAGTCACAGCCTGTTCTTGTAACGAACTCTTCTACTTCTTCGGGACGTGTGTAGGAAGAATCTTCTGCAGAAACCTTAACTTCATCTTCTACGCCTGCAAGAGAGCCGAGCTCTGCTTCTACTGTAACGCCGTACTTGTGTGCGTATTCAACAACTTTCTTTGTGATTTCAATATTCTCTTCAAAAGGCTTTGAAGAAGCATCGATCATAACGGATGTGAAACCGCCGTCGATACATGACTTACATGTTTCGAAATCCGGGCCGTGGTCAAGATGAAGAGCCATCGGGATTTCAGGATTAACGAGAGCTGCTGCTTCAACAAGCTTTACGAGGTATGTGTGGTTTGCATAAGCTCTTGCGCCCTTGGAAACCTGGAGAATAACAGGTGCTTTAAGCTCTGCAGCTGCATCTGTGATGCCCTGGATGATTTCCATGTTGTTTACGTTGAATGCGCCTACAGCGTATCCGCCGGCGTAAGCCTTCTTAAACATTTCTTTGGTGTTTACTAATGCCATAATGTTTTCCTCTCTTTTAATTTGTAGGGGGACTTTCCCATCGCGCCTATAATACTACAGAAATTGCAAATTGTCATTCTTTTTATTGTTAAAAAATAAACTTTGAGAAGAAATTGGGTTAAAGTGTGTGGTTTTTCTCTTTAATCCATTTCTGATACTTTGTAAACATCGGTGTCAGCGTGCCATTCTTCACAAGTGCTTCAATTTCACCAAGTATCCGACAGGTCCATTTAACTGTTTTCGGGATGTCCGTTGTCATTTCTTCAAGAATACGGTCACCCTCTTCCAAAGCTGCTTTATACTGGCTTTCGTTTATGTCTCCGGTTTTGAAAGCTTCATCAAGCTCGTCTCTGTCCTGAACCATGACATCACCTGCCACCGTAAACACGACGTCCAGATATTTATCGGTAAAAGTTGCAACACCATCCTCGTCAAAACCGCTTTCTTCGATAACATCCACGTAATAGATAAGCGGATTGCCGTTACTGTCAATCATGGCAGTGATGCATCTTTCCTTTCCCTCCGGAATGAGCTGAAGCCACTTCATGCCTTTTCCGCAGACAGGGGTTTTTCCGGCTTTCTGAAGGAATTCCCAGTAGCAAAGGTCACCATCGGTAAAACGGATGTATGATGCAAGTCCCTTAAATTGCTCTGTATTCAGTTTGGTCTGATAATAGGGAAAGAACTGAAATCCCCATTTTTTGTCTCTGTCCAGTCGTTTTACATTCATAAAAACCCCTTTTTTACCTTCTACGATACATTATAACCACTACAATGATTCCCACAATAAGAACTGTGCCACCTGCAAGTATTCCCACAATAATCGGACGGCGCTCGGTTTCTTCAACGGGAGGCTCGTCCGGAAGCACTCCCATGAGTCTGTCATACTCGGTTTGATCAAAAGTATCCTTACCTTCATTTTCTTTAAGGTAGACCGCTGCCGCATCAATAATTTCTTCTTTTTCGGAAGTATAAATGATGTCCGTAGTGCCGACAGAAACTCCCGCGTAATAGAAATTTGCGGTTCCTATGACATTTTCGCCCTTTTCAATTTTAATTAGCGGGGTGAGCTCACATCTGTTTTCAACATCGGAAAAGCTTCCTTCTATAGGAAGAACAAGTGTTGCTCCGCTAACTGAAAGAGCGGAGGAAATATCATATACAAACGCATCTTCATCATCGAAAAGAACGGGAAAGGCATTAACCTTTTCTGTTTTTTCGGATTCGTTTGCGTTATAAAGCATGAAATTATTGTAGCCGTAATCCAAAAGATTGATTGTGTCGTCGTAAGCGTCTTCCTGCGCTTCCTCTTTAAGAACGACACAGACAAGAGTCAGCCCGTCACGCTCACAGGCCGTAACAAGGCACTGTCCGGCTTCATCGGTGTGTCCTGTTTTCCCTGCAAAGACACCGTCATATGTGATTTTCTTACGGAGAATCTGATGTGTCTGGGCAATGACTCTGGATTCGCAAAGATTTGTTGCCGGTACTTCGTAGTAATGATTGTGCGAAATACGGCAAAATGTTGTGTAACTTATGCACTTGTTCATAATGAGAGCAAGGTCATATGCGCAAGTGTAATGATCCTCTTCGTGAAGGCCGTGGGGATTTGCAAAGTGGGTGTTCACGCAACCAAGCTCGTTGGCACGTGCCTGCATCATCTTAACAAACTCCTTAACGGAGCCGCCTACATGCTCGGCAACAGCGTAAGTTACTTCGTTTGCGGAAGCAAGAAGAATGCCGTAAAGACAATCCTCCAGAGAAAGCTGCTCTCCGGTAATCATGCCGATTCGGGAAGAGTCCCAACCGACATTTGCAATGGCGTCGTGAGACATTTCAACAACATCCGACAGAGGACACTGCTCAATGGCAAGCAGCGCAGACATAAGCTTTGTCGTACTTGCGGGGTAGAACTTTTCCTTGGCATTTTTTTCGTAGAGAATCGTGCCTGTCGAAGATTCATAAAGAATGGCTGCTCCGGCTTTAACTTCCGGGGCTTCCGGCCATACCGCGTCGGAAGGCGCAGCGTAAACCTTTGTCGAATTAAGACCCGTTCCTATAAGTGAAACGCATAAAAAGCCGCAGGCAAGTGTAAAAGCTGCGGCTCTTTTAATATTTTTAATTATCTTTTTGCTATGAGACAACATATTTTATTTCCTAATGCCGAAAATCTCTCTTCGTACTCGGTCATAACGTTTCCTTCAGCGAGTTCGCTGTTGTGAAGGTCATAGGTTACAAATTCAAGTTTCCAGCCGGCTTCTTTCATTTCTTCAACAGAGAAATCAAACAAATCCTTGTTGTCAGTCTTGAAAATGACCTCTCCGTCAGGCTTCAGTATCTTATCATATTTTACGAGATATTGCCTCGATGTCAAGCGTCTTTTGGCATGGCGTGCCTTCGGCCAGGGGTCGGAAAAGTTGAGATATATCCTGCTTACTTCATGTTCATCGAATATATCAAGAATTTCACCTGCATCTTCGCAAAGGAAAAAGCAGTTTGATGTAGGTTCTTCATCCGCTTCCCTTTTTTCAACGGCACGAATAAGTACGCTTTCATAGCGTTCAATGCCAAGATAGTTAATGTCAGGATTCTGCTTGGAAAGGGTTGTTATGAATTTTCCTTTTCCCATTCCTATTTCAAGATAAATGGGCTTGTCATTACCGAACACCTGATTCCAGGCGCCCTTGTGACCTTTTGTGTCATGGATTACAAAATCACTTGCGATTACTTTTTCATCCGCACCGCGGACCTTTTTAAGTCTCATAATAATCACCCGAAAACAATGTTTCTAATCTTTCCTACGGATACATAGTTGTTGAATAATGCTTCAAGATCGGAGCCGGGGGTTGCTTCCGTAACAGGCTTTCCGTCAAGCTGTACAAGAACTCCGCCGTCCTTTGTTTCGCCTTTTTCGTAATAAACGTCTTTAAAGAACTGATGTTTTGCAAGGATTCTGTCCCAAAGCACACCTTTACATTCCTCTGCGGTGCAGGAAGGGAAGTTTACATTCCATATTTCTCCACATGAGGGCGCTGATTTCATAATCTTTTCCACAACCTCATGTCCGTATTTGTCTGCTGTTTCGTAATTATCCACGAAGTCCACGGAAAACGCAATGGCGGGAATTCCTTTCATAAGGGCTTCCATTGCTGCCGCAACTGTTCCCGAGTATGATGTTTCAATACTTGTGTTGTAACCGAAATTCATTCCGGAGAAAACATAATCCGGCTTTTCCTTTAACAGATATTCTATGGCAACCTTTACACAATCTGCCGGCGTACCCGCAAGAGAATAGGCTTCCACTCCTTCTACGGGGAACTCTGCCTTTTTGAGTTCCATAGGCTGTGATATGGTGATTTTGGCCGACATGGCACTGCACTGCTGCGCAGGAGCAACAACCGTTACTTCTCCAAATTCTTTTGCAAGTGCGGCAAGCTTCTGTATGCCCTTTGCGTTGATTCCGTCATCGTTTACTACAAGTATTCTCATTCTTATCCCCTACTGCTTATTCTTTTCTATCCAGTCCACCATTTTTTGGATATTGGCGGCTCGGAGCTGCAGGAACTGGCGTATGCACTTCGAGCTGGCATACCCTCCGTTTATGGCGTCATTTGCAGAGCCTGTTCCGGGATAGCGCATAAAGAACTGTTCAAAGAGAGGGCCGTAGGAGCCTTCAAAGCTGTCAAGAACAGCAAGCAGCTTTGTTTTTTCAAAAGTTGTATCACTGCTCGCAAGAAGTGCTTTCTCAAAATCTTTTACAAAGTCTTCATTCGTCATCAAGTATGCGAACATTAATACTACAGGGTTATTGGTATTTTTGTCAAGTAATCCAAGCTTTTTATAGTTATCTTCTTTAATTGTATTTACCGAAGCATCTCCTTTTCCGCTTACTCCGCCGAAATCCAGATCAAGCATCGCAAGTCTCCAACGTCCGTCTGCGTAAGGGTTTGAAGCATCTTCCCCCGTGCTTTTCCATATAACCCAGTTTTTTCCGGGCCAGTCCCATTTATTATTTATCCAAACCTCCGATACAAAATAGTCGCGTACGCTTTCCATATCAACGAGTTTTGAAAATTCATCAAAATCAGCTTTTGCTTTGAGATTATCGTGTTCTTTGAAAAAAGAGAAAAGCTCTTCTATGAAAAAATCCTCCGAAGCTCCGGCCGGAACTTCCCCTTCATCCAGCTTGTAGCCGCTTTCATACTCTTCAGCATCACCCTTATAAACAACCACCGTGTCCGCATTTACACCGTAGTGTGCTTCAAAGAAGTCTGCGGAATAGTCTTCCTCAAGGACGTAAAGCCCGAAATATTCGCCGTTTATGTACACGACACAAGGACGTGATGCTTTTGTGGCAAAGTCAAGTTCTTTCATGACATTCTGCCAATATGTATCGTTGTATTTTGCCTGGAAAGTGGTGTTTCCTCCGGCACGAAGCACCAGTGTATCGAATTTCTTAATCGCCTTTCCTTCCGCATCTGTGGCATCATTTCCAAAAACCGCATACTTGAATTTCTTGTCTCCGTAGCCGCTTCTTGCATAAAGCCTCAGGCCTTTCTGAAGGTCCGAGCGCGAATAGTTTCCTTGGACACGTATGCCACAATCCGTTGAAATCACAGGGGTTGCGCCGTTTTCATCCATTTCGAACATTTCCATATGCACTTCACGTTCCCAGGCTTTTCCACGTTGCGAGTAATTTGCATCAACCTTTCGTGCGTCATCGGCAGAGGAATTCGGATTTTTTGTGAGGAACGATGAATAGGCCACATCAAAAACTTTTCCCTTAACATATATTCCTTTTGCCGGGTCATACAGATTGTCAAAGTCCGTTGTTATGCTTATAACAGCCAACGGTTTACCCGCTGCCTCACAGGATTCCTTGATACCTTGTATGTGCTCTTCGGTTTTTCCGATAAAATATGTATTTGTCAATGTATTCCCGAAGTGTCCGTCTGCATCCTTCGCTACGGCACGTATTACTGTGCATTTATCCACATCCTCATCCCCGGGCACCTTCATATTGCATGAATGAACTCCGTTTACAAGCCTTCCGTAATTCGTACAAAAAAGCGATGTGTCCACCGCTGCCAGTACGTTTGCATCACCTTTACGTTCCTTTATTTTTATGGGAGTTTCGTACTTGATTGCGGTTTTGCTTTTGGAGGGGTCGCTTCCGTCTACCGTATAATATATGGTACTTCCGCTTTTACAGGAGAGTTCAAGAGAAAACGCTTCGGTATATACACCGCCTTCTTCAGAAAAAACGACATCATCTTCGCTTGTTTTCTTTTCAACAGACGCTATGTCCGACGCGTATGTGCGTTCCTTAGGCTTATCTTCGGGTATGTCGGTAGTCTTTGCGGGCTCAGGTGTGTTCGTAGGTTTTTCAGCAAAGGGCTCTTCCGGCTTTTCGGGTGTTTCCGGCCCGGCAGGGACCCGGGTCTCCGTTACTTCGGGAACAGGTGTAGACTGCGGTGTGTGTGCTGTCCCTGCGCAGCCTGCAAGCATTAGTGTCGTGATTATACATATAAATACGGTTTTTTTGTGAGTTCTCATAATATACCCCTTTTCTTACGTCTTAACGCGCCATCTGCCTCCGGCTTTACACAAAAGGAGCTAAAAACGTAATTTTAAAATACCGATAATGTATTTATCACGCATATTATTTCAAGACAACATAACTTTTTCTACCACATAATCCCAAAAAATCACCACTTAGGTAAAATCACTTTTCAAAAATTCTTTCCGTGCTATACTATGCTCAACGAAAGGAAAACGACATGAAGTTCAAGATTGAAATTGACGAAAACTGCATAGAACCCGAAGTTACCGTCAAATGTCGGGAACTGAGTCCTGAAGTTATTGCTCTTCAGAAAGCACTCACATCCCCCGGTGTCGGAAGTCAGACTCTTGCTCTTGAGAAGAATGATACAGAGTACTTCCTCTCCGCGGACGACATCATCTTCTTTGAAACGGACGAGCGGTCGGTCAGCGCACACACCGTCGACAATGTGTACGTGACAAAGTACAAGCTGTACGAAATCGAAAAGATGTTTCCTCTTGCCTTTATGAGAGTTTCCAAATCGGCAATTGTGAACGTAAATAAGATTTATTCAATTACAAAGGGAATCTCGAGTTGCTTCGTACAGTTTTCAGGTTCGGTAAAACAGTTGTACGTCTCGAGAATGTATTACAAACCACTTAGGGACAGAATGGACGAAAGGAGATAATATATGAATATTTCAATCACAAGTAACAAATCAAGAACAAAGAAAGTATTATGGGGTATTATTTTACTTCTTACCGTAGCAGCAATTATCGTTTCTTCACTCGGGCTGTGGGAGTTCCCCCAGATTTCCGTAGGCGGCATCATTTGGACGGTTCTTTCGGTTATTTTACTTATTGAAGGCATTTCCAGCAGAAACTTTTTCGTAATCTGCATGCCTCTTTCCATCCTTGCAATCGTATGGAAACAGCACATCGGACTGGCTGACATAAACAACTGGCTTCTCGTGCTTTGCGGCCTGCTTCTTTCAATTGCTCTTCACTTCATTTTCCCTTCTTACAGAAAAAAAAAGAACTATAAGTTTAATGTAAACGGCAAGGAATACACTAAAGAAGAGTGGAAAAACTTTAAAGACAGCTGCAATGACAACACCTGCACCAATTTCAGCGAAGCTTCCTACGAAGAATTGAACGACAATGACAATACCGAAGTTAATTTCGGTGAGCAGACAAAGTACTATAAGAGTCAGGCTTTCCAGTCTGCCCATCTTGAATCAAATTTCGGTTGCATCAAGGCCTTTTTCACAGATGCAAAAATGCTTAATGATTCAGCCCATGTAGTGGTTGAGTGTAACTTTGGCGCTGCAGAGCTCTTTATCCCGAAGGAATGGGAAGTTAAGTTCACTAAAGAAGGAGCTTTCTCAGGCGTTGAACATGTAGGCAGTGTTGAGTGGGATGGTGTCCACACTCTTTACATTGAATCCGAAGTTAATTTCGGCGGACTTAAAATTCACCATGTATAATACAAAAACTCCACAAAACGCGTTTTAGTTTCTCCTTCTCCCCCCTGCAAAAACAGGGGGGAGCTTTTTTTGCATTATTTATATTCCATACGGAGTTCGGCTTTACCGTTTTTCAGCGAGAACTCACCGATGGCACCGTTTACGATGGTTACGCTCGGCTTTTTATGGCCTATATCCGCACCGGTGATAATAGGAAGGCCCATATCTCCGATAGCGTTCTGAACGGCTTCTTCAAACGTTATTTCGGAAAAGCTCTGATAGAAGCATGGTCTTCCGAAAATGAAACCTTTTGCATTCTCGAACCAGCCGGCGTTTCTGAGCTGCCAAAGGGCAAGCGTCAGGTTTTCGCCTGTAATTGAGAAGCTTTCAAGGCACCATACAATTCCGTCTTCTTTATATTTTTCAATGAAGCCTTTAACGTCCTGATAAGGGGTTCCGATGAGGAAAGAAATTACATCAAGGCATCCTCCCAGTATGCGGCCTTTAATGTTAATTTCCTGTTCGTTGTGAAGCCCCGACCACTTAACGGGCGCGTCTTCGTTATAGGGTTCTTTTCCGGTTTCACGCTCAATAAATCCGTTCTGGAAGAAATTGAAGTTTGTCTGGACAATGTCCTCCCCGCGAAGAATCTTTAAATTGTCCTCCAGCGCCTTATGCCATGGATTCATGCTGAACTCGGCAAAATTATTTGAATATACCGTAGCAATGTCGTATTTTGTTGTTAATCCGAAAAGCAGACCCGTTGGATCTGAATAGCCCTGATACCATTTTGGATTTTTAACTATTGCATCGTAGTCAATGTACGGAAGCATCTCAAGAAGATAGTCTCCTCCCGCTGCCGACATGATAACCTTTACCTGCGGATTGTCCACAAGCTCAGCCAGCTCTTTTGCTCTCGTTTTTGCGTCGGAGCTTCTTCCTTTTTCATCTGTATGCACATTATCTGTTTTTGTTATGTTGATATTGCGCGTGGCAAATTCTTCCTGAGCGTAAATCGCACGTTGTTTATCGATATCCGTCGCAAGACCTCCGGATAAAGCGGTAACGCCAATAAGCTCGTTGTCATGGATAAATTCGGGGTATATCATCTCAGTTCTCCTTTTCGTAAGGTCATTCGGCCTTAAAAGCCCTTTGTCGCATTTTACATAGTCCGAGGCTACAACATTTCCTCTGCTTTTTCAACGATTTTTACGTTGTTTTAGACTCTTTTTACACTCTTTACCAAATTAAGAAAATAGATTACACTAATCTGAGTTATTATATTTTATGGGGGCTCATTATTATGACAACACAAAAAATAACTGCTTTGGATGTGAAAATCCTTGGCAGACACATAATAAAAGACGATATTCTTTATCCTTCATTTTCAGCTTCCGGCATAGAGTTTAACTTCACGGGAACCGTTTTCTCCATGCGTATACGCACAGACCGCGCGGACGACGACATACAGCGTGCATATCTTGGTGTTTTTGCAGATGGACGGTTTTTACACAAAGTCAAGTTGGACAAGCCTGAAGCAGACTATGAAATATATAAATCCGATGCAGCAAAGCCGACTGTAATCCGCATTATTCGTTTTTCCGAGAATAATTTCGGTAAAGCAGGGCTCATTTCAGCCACCTTCGATGGTGAAATTTCCGCAACACCAAACAAAAAATTCAAAATTGAGTTTATTGGCGACTCTATCACGTGCGGTTACGGTGTGGAAGGCATTTTTATGCAGGATAACTTCTCTACGGCAACCGAAAATCCGAGTCTTGCTTATTCTTTGAAGACTGCGGAATTGTTGGATGCGGATTATTCGCTTTGCTCCTGGAGCGGCAATGGTATCGTTACAAACTGGATTCCTCCGGAAAAAGACGAGCCGGACCACAGTGTACCGTTCATGCCGGAGCTTTATCCCTACACAGACCTGACCGGGGCGGCTTTCCAAGGTTTTACAAATGCTCCGGAGTATGATTTTGGTTCTTTCCAACCGGACGTGGTTGTACTTAACCTTGGTACAAACGATCACAGCTACACACGCGGCATAGAATCCCGCGTCAGTGACTTTGGGAAACGTTACGGGGATTTCGTCCGCTTTATCCGTTCAAAACGCCCGAATGCAGCAATTATAGGTTGTCTCGGTGTCATGGGGCAGGATTTATGTGCCGAAGAAGCACATCAGTTCGAGCTTTTAAAAGACGATAACGCGTTTTACATGGTATTCGATTTACAGAAAGAAGAAGACGGCATTGGTGTGGACTGGCATCCATCTTCAAAAACCCACACCAAAATGGCGGAAAAGCTTTCCGCTTTCATTAGGAAAAATGTATGTCTGAACGCATAATTACCGATGAAAACAAAATAATACGTCCCATAGCGCGCATACACACGGATTTCCCGGATAAATTCGGCATTCCGCGCCAAAGTAATCTCATCAATTCACTTCGTGGGCAAATCGTTTTTGAGCCTGCCTTCAGAGATGCAAATGCACTTCGTGAGATTGAGCAGTATTCGCATCTTTGGCTTATTTGGGGGTTCTCCGCAAACAAGGAAGAAGATTTTCATCCT
The DNA here is from genome assembly GCA_045598045.1 of Lachnospiraceae bacterium. Lineage (GTDB taxonomy): Bacteria > Bacillota > Clostridia > Lachnospirales > Lachnospiraceae > RGIG3528. The sequence goes on from JAZLLG010000075.1 coordinate 10,388, forward strand.
ACTGTACGTCCTCCAAGGCTCGGGGGTAATACACGTGTCGGAGTTTTTGCCTCACGTTCGCCTTTTCGTCCGAATTCACTTGGGTTAAGTGTCGTAAAGCTTGAAAAGGTTGATTATTCTTCCGAAAAAGGCCCCGTTATAGAGGTATCCAGCATCGATATGCTCGACGGAACTCCTATTTATGACATTAAGCCTTATCTTCCGTATGTTGATTCCGTGCCGGGTGCGACGGATGGCTTTGCGTTAAATAAAAAGGAAGGCTCGTTAAACGTTACCTTCCTTGATGGTTTATTTGAAACTGTTCCGAAACCCTCCAGAGATGCATTAACCGCTGTTCTTTCGCAGGATCCGCGTCCTCAGTATCAGGAGGACCCGTCACGTATCTACAAAATGGATTTTGCAGGTATGAATGTGTCTTTCAGCGTTTCGGGAGACACATTATGTGTTGTTGATGTAAAGCATTAAAGCTTTAATTCGGGAATATTTCCCGTTTTGATTATCTCGAAATAATCCTCGTAATTTTTCTTGAGAAGCTTGGGTATGTTCAGCTCATACGGGCATTTAGTCATACATACACCGCATTCAACACAGTTTTCAATCTTACGCATCTCATTCTGCCACTTTTCGGAAAGCCAGCCTGCGGAAGGCGCTCTTCTTATCATGAGTGACATACGGGCGCATGCATTTACAACAATATCAACCGTGCAGGGAGCACAATATCCACATCCTCGGCAGAAATCTCCGCCGAGTTTTTTCTTGTCGTCTTCGATAAAGGCTTTTATTTCGTCATCGAGATAAACCGGGCTGTCCATAAAGGAAAGCCATTCTTCCAGTTCGTCTATCTTCTGTACGCCCCAGATGGGGATAACATTTTCGAACTGTGACATAAATGCAAAGCACGCTTTGGAATTTGTGAGAAGTCCGCCTGCAAGGCCTTTCATGGCAATAAAGCCCATGTTTTTTTGTTTGCATTTCTCCACTAGAGCAAGTTCTCTTTCAGTGGAAAGATAACTAAGGGGATATTGCAGCGTTTCATAGAGGCCGGATTCAATAATTTCTTCGGCAATGCCTACTTTATGGGTTGTAATTCCGATGTGACGAATGACGCCTTTTGCCTTCTGTTCCTGCATGTATTCGTACATGCCTGTTCCGTCGCCGGGTTTATAGCATCTGTCCACACAATGGAACTGATATATGTCGATATAATCTGTTTTGAGCATCTTAAGAGAGTTCTCAAGCTGCTTTTTCACGTCTTCAACATTCTTTGCATCGGTTTTTGTGGCAATATAAATTTTCTCACGTACTTCCGAAAGTGCATTTCCTACTTTTTCTTCGGAGTCAGTATAGGCGTGAGCGGTGTCAAAAAATGTCATGCCGCCTTCGTACGCTCTTCTGAGTATTTTTATTGCTTCGGACATCTCAACCCTTTGAAGAGGGAGAACTCCAAAACCGTTTTGAGGCGTTTCTATTCCTGTACTTCCCAATGTGATGTGTTTAATCATAATGTCCTCGTATGCATAATCACTTTTCTATGGCTATATGTTGCTAAAGGCCGTCAGCAAACCAGTTTGTTGACATTTACCAGGCTATTTTTTCGGGTCCGTTTTCTGTTACAAGCACCTGGTACTCCCACTGTGCTGACGGAAGCCCGTCATCGGTATATATTTCCCAGTCATTTTTGTCTGTGCAGTATATACCTTCGCCGCCCATGTTAACCATGGGTTCAATGGTAAACATCATACCAGGAACGAGCAGCATATCCGTGCCTTTTCTCGTATGATAGCCGACCCATGGTTCTTCGTGGAACTTAACTCCTACACCGTGTCCGCCGATTTCGCGTACAACCGTGTAGCCGTTTTTATAGGCATGATCATGAACCGCCTGTCCCATATCTCCGAGGAAGCCCCATGGCTTTACGGCTTCAAAGCCAAGGTCACAGCATTCCTTTGTCACATCGACAAGCCGTTTTACTTTCGGGTCGACGTTTCCGATGCAGAACATCCTGGACGAGTCGGAAAAATACCCGTCCAGAATGGTTGAGCAGTCAACATTTATTATGTCACCGGACTTGAGAATGACCTTATCCGACGGGAATCCGTGGCAAACCTGGTCATTTACGGAAGTGCAGACACTGTACGGAAAGCCTTCGTAATTAAGGGGTGCGGGAATTCCTCCCATCTTCGTGGTCATGTCATAGACAATCTTGTCAATCTCCGCTGTGGACATTCCTTCATGAATATGGTCCTGAATGTAGTCCAACACAGCCACATTGATTTTGGCGCTTTCTTTTATTTTACGAATTTGTTCGGGAGTTTTAATAAGGTCTCTCGTAGGAACCTTATGCATTGCCAGCTTATATTTTTTTATGCGGGCATCAAAGCTCATATGGCAATCGTTATACATTTTACCGCTGCCGCACCAGCAAAGATCGTCGGGTCTGTATTTCTTTGACATTTCTCTCACCTGATTTGTTTTTTTGTATTATACATCAGATTTTACTTTCCGGATACAACAATTCCGTCAAATGCCATATACGGAATGACACTGCCGCCGTCAAGGCGTACTTCTTTTGAAATATCAACAAGATTGTTGAGTGCATCGAAAAGATTTCCGTTTATCATTGTCTCCGAAAGAGGCTTTGAAATTTTGCCGTCTTCGATAAGGAAGCTGTTCTTTGCAACACCGGAAAAATCGCCGTTTGGTCCGGGCTGTCCGCCGGAAAATTCTCCTACGAGGATACCTTTCTTAATGCCTGAAATGATTTCATCAAGGGATTTTTCACCTGCTTCAATGACAAGACTTCCCTGATTATTTTTAGCTCTTTCAAAGCCGGTCTTTCTTGCAATGTAATCACTTATGCAGAAATTCTTTACAACACCATCCTTAATAAAATCAAAGGGTTCTGACTTATAGCCGTCGCAAAGAGGAGAATATGTAACCATTCTGTCGTCTTTCGTTACAAATCGGAAATTAACTCTCTCGTCTGCAACCTTCTGATTAAGCTTATCAATCCATACCGAAGTTTTTTCGAGGACATTTGTTCCGCCTGTAAGATCGGCAATTGTATATACGAAGTTCTCAAGAATGGAAGGTGTACATACCATTGTTCCTGTAAATTTCTCTGAAATCGGCTCTGCATCCAGCTGCTTTATTGCAGTCTCAATAATGGTCTTGAAATCAGATATCTCAATAAACGGTTTATCAAGTTCTTTGAAAGATGCACCGGTATATGCAAGACCGGTTGTCTTTTCTCCGTCGTGACCGGAAATTTCAAGTGTTACAGAATAGTTTCCTCTTCTTAACTTGCATTCTGTGCCGTTTGTGTTCATATACAGGGAATCAAGCTTGTTGTGAACAACGATGATTGAAACAATCTGAATCTTGGGATAGTCCTTTTCAATAGTCTCTTTAAGCTCAACAGTACGTGCAAAAAGCTTGTCCTCATCGGGTTCATAAACACCTTGTTCACTTTCAATGAAGCCTTGATTCTCTGCAAGAACGTTCGCATCGTCGGTTTCTCCTGACTCTGCTGCTTCAACCGCACTGTTTACCGCACTGACAATATCGCTTTCCGTAAGCTTGTTTGTAGCATAAACGCCTTTTTTCTTTTCTTTGTAAACCTGAACGGTAACGTCCTCATTAAAAAGTGTTCTGTAAAGGGTGAACTCGCCGCCTTCAAGGTTAAATTCTCTCTTTTCGGACTGTGAAACCGAAACAAAGCCTTCATCAGCTTTTTCTTTAATGAGTCCGATTGCTTTATTTGAAAGATATTTTAAATCTGCCATATTATCGTCCTCCAATCGTAATCTTACATCTGAGTGCGGGACCACCCATACCTACAGGCATAGGCTGCTTTTTACCACACATTCCGGAACTTGTCCATGTAAGCTTGTCAGAAACCATATCAACCGTCTTAAGCATGTCAAATGCAACTCCCATTACTGTCGTATCAAGGAGCGCGCGTCCAAGTTTGCCGTTCTTTATTTCATAACCTTCGATAACGCCAAACATGAATTCACCTGTAAGATCGGCCTGTCCGTTATTGGAATTGATAAGGTAATAACCGTCATCTACGGATGCAATCATATCCTCGAGCTTATCCTTGCCGGGAAGAATTGCGGTATTTCTCATTCTGATAAGAGGTTCATCTGAGAAAGACCATGCTCTTGCATTACCATCAGGCTCAACTCCGTAAAGAGCTGCGCTTTCGCGATTATTCATATATCCTGTAAGAATACCGTCCTTAATGATAACTGCGTCTTTTGCTGCAACGCCTTCATCATCAATGTATACCGGGAGCGGTGTTGTTTCGCCGAATGCGGTGTGTGCAAAGTCAATCATCGTAACCTTCTCGGAAGCGACCTGCTTATTAAGGCAGGGACCTGCAACGGAACCACCGCGTACAAGATCTGCTTCTGTTGTGTGGCCGACTGCCTCGTGTGAAAGCATACCTGTCATCATTCCGTCAAGAATTACCGTCTTTAATCCGGCTTCTGCATAAACACCTTCTGTTTTTTTCATAAGTGCCTGATATTCATTTTCAATTTCAGGCTTATACTGCTCAAGATCTGTAAAGTAATCATCAAAGCAGCCTGCTCCGCCGAATACGCGGAATGCATCAACGGGCTTGCCTTCCTTTGACATTGCTGTCATGAAAACATAAATGTAGGCTCTTGGGGATGTAACATGACCATCGCAGGCATCTGACGTGTAAATGATCTTTTCCATGGAGTCTTCGGTGTAAACAACCTGACGGCTTACAAGGTTTGGATATTTTGCGGCAATGTATTCATCCAGTTCCTTTGTTTTCTCGATGATGCGCTTTTGCTCGGTATCGATGATTTCTCTCTTGTAAGGAACAAATCCACCTTTGAGCGAGGGAATCACGATTGAATTTTTGTCAATATGATTTGCCATAAAGTGTGCATTGTTTGTAGCTGCCTTAAGAACAGCTTCTGCCATCTCACTTGAATATTCTGCTGCAGATGAAAATCCGCAAAGCCCGTTTTTACGTACTCGAGCGCTTATTCCGGATTGTTCGGTACGAACATTGTTTACAAGGTTTCCTTGCGCAAATACTACAACTCTGCGTCTGTTTTCCTGAGCTCGAAGTTCAGTGGAAACGCCTGTGTCAAACAAAGCCTTTTTCTCTTTTAATAAGTCCTGTAACATAGTCTAAACCCTTTCTTTCATACTTTTTAAACCCAACAAAACAAGTAAATCTTCCGCAGTTTTGCTTTTATTGAACCCCGGAAGTCCTTTCTTGTCTTTGACAAACACAGTATATCATATTAATTTTGTGTGTCTACCGACTATGCGTAAGTGGATAAAAATACACTGTAAGTTACATAATATCCACATTAACGTGTTTTTTTATACCTTCTTTATTGAATATATGACGGTAATTTTGTTAGAATATGAGGACGTATGAGGACGAAAGGAATATTTATGAGGATTATAAAAAAATGGCTGCTTCCGATGTTATTCGGTATCGCAGCAATGTTTCTGTTTAGCGGGTGCGACCTTAATGTAAATGATGTTATCGATGTCGTTGACACCGTGCTTAACGACGTAAGTACGTATGATACTGTAGACCCTGGTTATTCAGCTCAGCCGACACTTGAACTTGTCACGCTGACTCCCACACCGAAGGCAACAAAGGCGCCTACGGATACTCCTAAGCCGACTGTAACCAAAGCTCCAACAAATACACCAAAACCGGCTGCTACCAAGGCTCCTACAAATACACCAAAGCCAACAGCAACAAGCACACCCGTTCCTACGAAAGCAGCAATCGATGAAAACGGTTCATACGATTCAAAGGACGATGTAGCACTTTATATCCATACATATGGCAAGCTTCCAAGTAATTTCATTACAAAAAAAGAAGCAGAGGCTCTTGGCTGGACAGGTGGTTCTGTTGAAAAGTACGCCAAAGGAAAGTGTCTTGGCGGACATAGCTTCGGTAATTACGAAGGGCTTCTTCCAAAGAAAAACGGAAGAAAATATTATGAATGCGACATAGATACGCTTGGAAAGAGTTCCAGGGGATCAAAACGTATCGTTTATTCAAATGATGGGCTTGTATATTATACAGGCGACCATTACGAATCATTCACTTTATTATATGGCGAACCATAGAAAGGAGGAACATGAGATCTGTTACAATATCATCCGAGAACGTTGCTTCAAGAGAGCAATTGTTTGAAGTAATAAAGAAAGGCTTTGCTCTTCCACAGTATTGCGGACATAATCTTGATGCAATATATGATTGCCTTGGAGACATTTTTGAAGAGTTTGAAATAAATGTCAGAATCGATGATCAGTTACGAAATGCTCTTGGAGAATATCTGGAAAGTTTTGTATCACTGCTTTCGGATCTTGATGATGAAAATCCGAATTTGATTTTAAATATCAATTTTGGTGCGTAATGCAGATTGGGACCTCAGGATATTTATGAGGTTCTCTTTTTATGCAAATAGCGAGAAGCTTCAGGTGAAAGATTGCTTTCAGTTTGAGGCTTCTCGCTATTTGCATAAAAATATGCCCAGAACCGGAATCGAACCAGTGACACACGGATTTTCAGTCCGTTGCTCTACCAACTGAGCTATCTGGGCATGTTAACATATTGAAAAATTGCGGGAGTAGGATTTGAACCTACGACCTTTGGGTTATGAGCCCAACGAGCTTCCAGACTGCTCCACCCCGCGACGTTGTGCTTTACCTCAAGGTTATTCCCTTTGATAAAACAAATGGATGGGGAAGGATTCGAACCTTCGAAAGCGTCGCTAACAGATTTACAGTCTGCCCCCTTTGGCCACTCGGGAACCCATCCGGGTATATATTTTTCTTAAAAGAAAAGAGCCGATGAGCGGATTCGAACCGTTAACCTGCTGATTACAAATCAGCTGCTCTGCCGTTGAGCCACATCGGCTTAAATGGAAGTTATAGGGCTCGAACCTATGACCCTCTGCTTGTAAGGCAGATGCTCTCCCAGCTGAGCTAAACTTCCAAATTACTAAGCGACCCAGACGAGACTCGAACTCGTGGCCTCCGCCGTGACAGGGCGGCGCTCTAACCAACTGAGCCACTGGGCCTTCTTTATTTCAGGTGTCAGATTGTACCCTGACAACTACACATTTAGATTTCCAAACAATCAAGAACCTTTTGGTTAAGCCCTCGACCTATTAGTATGGGTCAGCTGCGTACATTACTGCACTTCCACCTCCCACCTATCAACCTTATCGTCTTTAAGGGGTCTTACTAGCTTATGCTATGGGATATCTTATCTTGAGGG
>JAZLLG010000076.1:0-41012 GCA_045598045.1 Lachnospiraceae bacterium
TTAGTATGTTCCCCACATCCAGCTTCCTTCAGATTCGAGGTCGCCCTCGACACCCTTGCCTTCGGCTATATCCTTCCCACTACCGGGCGGAATCGGGACTTTAACCCGTTAGAAACGTGCGCCGCTAGGCGCACCATAAAATGAGCCGCACTCCTGAGAGCGCGGCTCGTAGCAAAGGGATATGGGGGAGAATTTCGTCTATGCATTAGGGAGGTTCATTTCCTACATAGACTTGGAACAAGCTTATCCTTCAATCATGATGCGTCTTTCTTCGGGATGATCCTCTTTTTCTTTCCTCGGAACATCAACCGTAAGAACACCATTCTTGAACTTTGCTTTGATGTCTGCCTGTGTTACTGCTTCGCCGACATAAAAGCTTCTGCTGCAGGAGCCCATGTAACGCTCCTTACGAATGTAACCTTTCTTTTTATCTTCTTTTTCGGAACCGCATTCAGCAGTTACGGTAAGGTAACCGTCCTTGACTTCGCCCTTGATATTTTCAAGTTCATATCCGGGAAGGTCAATGGAGAGTTGATAGCCTTCGTCAGTTTCCTTAATGTCTGTCTTCATTGTGCCGAAAGGCTTTTCTGCCTTTTCAAGTGTGTCAAGAAAACCACCGTTACCAAAGAAATCATCAAAAAAGTTATTAGAAACAAGATTTGTCATATACATAATGTTTACCTCCTATGTATAAATTATTGTGTTGTTTGTGTTGTTTTGTTGGGGTTCTTATCCGATCGAGGTTTTGTTTCCTTCGATCTGACTACGTTATACCACCATTGTTAGCACTCGTCAATAGTGAGTGCTAACAATTCACAAATTCTTCACATTCGGGGATGAAGGCAAATAAACAGGACGGTCCTTCTTGTGAGAGAAGAACCGTCCCTGATATTATGTAGATTCCCTTATGATCAATTTTGAACGAAGCAGAAGCTTTGACATTGATACATTTCGGATAAGTCCGTCAAGCATAAGTGCTGCGCTTTTTCCAAGGTTGCTTCTGTCCTGGCGGATGGTTGTGAGCGAAGGTGATAGCTGTGCGGCAATGGGAAGATCGTCGAAGCCTGTAACGGCGACATCCTCCGGCACCCTTTTCCCAAGTCTGTTGAGTTCATTAAGAACACCGCTTGCTATCAGGTCGGAAGCACACATAATTGCCGTTGCGCCGTTATCCACAAAGCCGCTGACATACGTTTTTGCACAGTCCGGAACGTAATATCCGTAAGCAACAAGCTTTTCGTCGACTTCAACGCCGTTATCTTCCATAGACTGCAGAAACGCCTGATTACGTTCTTCGGAAACCATTGAATTTTTGGAGCCGTTAAGAAATGCAATCTTTTTGTGCCCAAGCGACACAAGATGCGAAACAGCCTGAGAGATGCCTTCCTTCGAATCGGTGCCGACGTAGCCGACATGTTCATTATTCGGAATGAAGTTATCAAGCAAAACGGTCGGAACAGTGGTTTTCTCCAATTGCCGTATCCAATCGTCATGAAGCGTAAATCCAAGAAGAAAAGCGCCCGCATAACCGTTTTTCAACATATAACTGTCATATTTTTCAAGCGACCTGAAGTTAAGCTGCGATGGTTCTATTATTACCTCCCAGTTTCTGCTTATTGCCGCCTTTTTAAACCCGTTTACAATGTCATAACCGAACTGGTCTACATTTTCGAAGTCCATGTTTCTGCTGTCGACAAATATACAAACCTTTGTTGTTGCCGTTCTTTTTATCTTTTTAAGGGAATATCCCATTTCAACAGCGGTATCAAGAACGAGCTGTCTTGTTTCTTCAGAAATGTCTTCCGCCCCGTTCAAACCCTTTGAAACGGTGCTTACAGCAATATTCAACCTTTCGGCGATATCTTTTATTGTAACCATAAATCCCTCCATGCACTCCAACTGCATCCGGAAAAAGTTTAGCAAATTTTCGCAAAAAAGTAAAGACGAAGCGGCAGGGTCTCCATCGTTTCGCCGATTTCCCTTGAAAAGTCGACGTTTTTGGTTTATAATCCATTGAAAATTTTTGTATAAATACTCTATGTATATAAATCATAAGGATGGTGACTAACATGAGCAAACCGAAGTACTACATTACAACCGCAATTGCATACACTTCGGCCACGCCTCACATCGGTAACACCTACGAAGCAATACTTGCGGACTCCATCGCTCGTTACAAACGCCTCAGAGGCTACGACGTATTCTTCCAGACGGGTACCGACGAGCATGGTATGAAAATCGAAGATGCAGCAAAAGCAAAGGGGATTTCTCCGAAGGAATACGTTGACAAAGTTGCAGGCGACATCAAGCGTATCTGGGATCGTGTAAACTGTTCCTACGACAAGTTCATCCGTACAACCGATGCCGATCACGAAGCTCAGATTAAAAAGATTTTCAAAAAGTTCTATGAGCAGGGTGATATCTACAAAGGATATTACGAAGGCCTGTATTGCAAGCCTTGTGAGTCTTTCTGGACTTCTTCACAGCTTGTTGACGGTAAGTGCCCCGACTGCGGTCGTGAAGTTATTCCCGCAAAGGAAGAAGCATATTTCTTCAAGATGAGCAAGTACGCCCCCAAGCTTATTGATTACATAAACGAGCATCCTGAGTTCATTCAGCCCGTTTCCAGAAAGAACGAAATGATGAACAATTTCCTTCTTCCGGGTCTTCAGGATCTTTGTGTTTCAAGAACAACGTTTAAGTGGGGCATCCCTGTTGATTTCGACGACAAACACGTTGTCTATGTATGGCTCGATGCACTTTCAAACTATATCACCGGAATCGGTTATGACTGTGACGGCAACAGCACAGAACAGTTCAAGACGATGTGGCCCGCAGACGTTCATCTTATCGGCAAGGACATCATCCGTTTCCATACGATTTACTGGCCTATCTTCCTTATGGCTCTCGGTCTTCCTCTTCCGAAGCAGGTTTTCGGTCATCCTTGGCTTTTAAAGGGTGGTGAAAAGATGAGTAAATCCAGAGGTAACGTACTTTATGCAGAAGACCTTTGTGATGTTTTCGGTGTAGACGCCGTACGTTACTTCGTTCTTCATGAGATGCCTTTCGAAAATGACGGTATTATCACCTGGGAGCTTCTCACCGAACGTACCAACTCCGAGCTTGCAAATACTCTCGGAAACCTTGTAAATCGTACCATTTCCATGACAAACAAGTACTTCGGCGGTGAAGTAATCAACTCCATGGTTACAGAGCCTCTTGACGAAGACTTAAAGGAAGTTGTTACAAGCGCAGTAGACAAAGTTTTCGCAAAGATGGATGATTTGCACGTTGCAGATGCCATCAGCGAAGTTTTCAATATTTACAAGCGTTGCAATAAATACATCGACGAAACAATGCCTTGGGCTCTTGCAAAGGATCCCGAAAAGCAGGGAAGACTTCAGACGGTTCTCTATAACCTCATTGAGTCCATTTCCATCGCAACCAATCTCCTTCGTCCGTTTATGCCTGAGACCGCTGAAAAGATTTTCAAGCAGCTGAACATCAAAGAAAGAGATTTCGAGCATCTTAAAGAGTTTGGCGGAGTTCCGAGCGGCACTAAGGTTACGGAAACACCCGAAATTCTTTTTGCCCGCCTTGATTTAAACGAAATCCTTGCAAAGGGCGAAGAAATCCGTCAGAAGCAGGCCGAAGCTTATGCAAAGGAAAACGGCCTTCCTGTTGAAGGTGACAAAAAGGACGAACCTGCCGAAGAAGAAATCAAGCTTGAAATGAAGCCTGAAATTACCTTCGATGATTTTGGAAAGATGCAGTTTGCGGTCGGGGAAATTATTAAATGCGAGGAAGTTCCGAAGTCAAAGAAGCTTCTCTGTTCTCAGGTAAAGATCGGTTCCGAAGTTAAGCAGATTGTTTCCGGCATTAAGCAGCACTACAGCGCCGAAGAAATGGTCGGCAAGAAGGTAATGGTTCTTGTAAACCTTAAGCCTGCCACACTTGCCGGTGTTCTTTCGGAAGGAATGCTTCTCTGTGCAGAAGGTCCGGATGGCACACTTGCACTCATGACTCCCGAAAAGGACCTTCCTTCAGGTTCAGGTATCAGCTGATTTGCATATCATCTTGTAGTTTATTCATTCAAAAAGCCGACACATTGTTGTGCCGGCTTTTGTTTATTTCTTTTTACATATGTAAATCAAATGGCTTGAGGCGCCTAGCAACTCACGTTTTTCACAGGTTGCAAGGTGCAGCTTCGCATATTCCGCAAATTCTTCATCCGACATTTCAAAATCGGCCCTGTGTTCGGCCATTTCCAGAATGCCATCGACCGCAACCGTTTTAAGCCATTCCGTTCCCTTGCCCTCAAACAGAGCCTCGAATTCTTCAATCATATAGCCGGTAAACAATTGATTCTCAAAATGCCTTGTGTCAAATGCATCGTCAAAGTTTTCTTCAAGTCCCGCAATAAGGTTTCCCTGAAAATAGTTTACAAAGATAATAGCAAAAACCGAAAGAAAGGCAAAAATGACAATCCCATCTCTCTTTGTAACACGAATTGCTTCATCAATTGCAGCCTTACGCTCTTCATCGGTGTACAGGTGATACAATGGCCCCAAAACAAGCGTTATATCGAAATTTTCGTCCTTATACATGTGTAAATCGGTTGCGTCTCCCTGAGACACGCGAAGCTTTTCGGAAGCGCTGCTTCCAAGCTCGTTTTCTGCATTTTTCTTAAGGATTTCAAGGTTGTGTTCACTCAAATCAAAAGCATCTACCTGAAAGCCTTCTTTTGCAAGAGCTATGGAATACTTTCCCGTACCTGCACCGACTTCAAGCACTTTATCCCCTTTTTTGGCGTATTTATGTATGTATTCCATTGTTGTAAGAAACTCAAGCTGACCTTGCCTGCTTCTCTGAAGCCTTCCTTCTTCACTGTATTCCGCATAAAAATCTTTTACAAATTCAATTCTTTTACTCATAAGCTTATCCTCCGATTCGATAAACATCATCAATGTTTTGCAATAATTTCAAGACAAAGTTCCAATGCGGGGCGCATGGAATCTTCACCCCAATTTCTGGCATCGTAGCATTCCAGATCTGCCAGACTGTCAGCTGTGTACAGTATTTGAGCGAAAGCAACGTCTCGTAACGTAGCACATGCACAAAGTGCGGCGCACTCCATTTCGGCGGTCACACAGCCCTCCGCACGCCTTTTGGCAACCAGAGCATGTGTTTCCCTGAAAAAGCCGTCTGTTGTCCATGTCATGCATTCCTCGTATTTAAGTCCCTTCTCACTAAAGGTTTTTTCTATTGTTTTTCGAAGACCTTCATCGGTATATGCGTATCTTGAAGGTTCAATGTAGTGGTATGAGGTTCCTTCATCCCTCAGCGCCTTTACGGGAATAAGGAAAGTGTTTTCCGGTATATCAACAAGTGCACCGCACGACCCTGCGGAAATAACCTTTTTTACTCCATAGCCGATCAGCCAATCCATAAAACTCGCTGCTGCCGGTGCCCCGAGAGGTGCCTGCGCAAGCGCAAACTTCTCTCCCTTATACTCATCAACATATACAGGGAAATCCTTTGTAATGGTTTTATAAATGGCAATGGGTTTCAGCCCTCTTTCAACCGCATATTTGTCAATCTCATCTCCGAGGAAAGGAAATACTGCCTTTTCCGGCAAATTAATGTCCAGTTTTTCATGCTCCGGCATAATAACTGCCGACTTATTATATTCATGTTCAAAAATAGGTAATGTCTCCATATATATCCTCCGTTTGGTTTTTTATTGGTTTACGCATAAATTCCGGGATAAAGAAAAAAGCCACCGGGCTTTCGTCCGATGGCTCTGTTTCCCAAAAATGCATTTACAGGAAAACATTAATGAGAGCATCAGACATAACCCCTTCGCAATCGACGGGGTTTGAATTATTACCATTATTATTGTTAAGGCTTGCTCTCAAAATGTACATAACGTTTTCCTTTCTGTCGTTTTCAGACTATTTGCTTAACTTTCGAAAATTAATTGAACACGATAATACTACAACGTTTTCTGATTGTCAATAGAAAAAGTAAAAGAAAAAAGCCGAAGGCTTAACGCCCCCGGCTTGATTTTGAAAATTACTTCTTTGTTGTCTTCTTAGCAGGTGCTTTCTTTGCAGGAGCTGCCTTCTTTGCAGGAGCAGCAGCCTTCTTGTCGAGAGCCTTTGTAACCTTCTTAAGAGCTGCAAGAGCCTCATCAGGAAGCTTGTCGTAACCTTCCTTCTTGGAAGCGAAATCTTCAACTGCCTTAATTCTGGTGTCCATAGCTGCCTTAAGAGCATCTACGTAAGCTGCATCTGCAAGGTCAGGTGTGAAGTCGCCTGTCTTGCCGGACCAGTCGTTCATAATCTCGATGTCATCGAAGTTGCCCCACTTCTCGAACTTAGCCTTGCCTTCAACGATTGTTTCAAGGATGCCGAGTGTGTCTTCCTTCTTAACCTTCTTGCCCATGAAGTCGCCTGTGTTAACGATGTAGCAGTCAACGTTCTTCTCAGCAACGAGCTTTCTGAACTTCTCATAGTCGTTAACAAGAGGATATGTTCTGAAAGGATTTGCGTAAGGAACGATACGGATAGCGTTCATATCTGTGCCGGCCTTTACACGCTCAGCAGAAGATGTCTTTGTAGCAAGTGTAGCACCCATAACAGCTGCAAGAGGAGCACCCTTAAGCTTAATTACAGGCGGAATTGTAGGATCCTTCATGATCCAGAAGATTGCATTAACAGGGCTGTCAATCTTATCTACGCGGTTAGGGCTCCAAAGCTTTGACTTGATGGCACGTCCGTTACCGTTTCTGATATCTTCTGTAACAAGCTGAATCTTGCCGTTCTCATCAAGAGTTGCAGAGCAGTTCTGAACTGTGATGAGGTATTCATTATCAGGACATCCTGTAGGATAGTCTGCTGTCTTGTCGAAATATGTAGGCTCAAGAGCGATGGATGCACATGTATCGGAGTTGATGATGAATGCGTCGTCATGAAGAACCTTGATACCGCCGAACTTATCGTACTTGCCGCCATGCTTTGCATGTGTAAGTGTGGACTTACCCGATCCTGAAAGGCCGTATACGGAAGCAACGAACTTCTTACCGCCCTTAAGGGAGTATTCCTTCTGACCGCCGTGGCAGGAAGCGTAACCGTTTCTGTTAGCGATTGCCCATGCGATTGTAAGTGTGCCCTTCTTGTGCTCACCAAAGTACTTCATACCAAGGATTGCTGCGCAGTTCTGGTTTGTATCGAAGTAGCAAAGTGTACGAGGGTCGCTTAAGCAGCTGTAGTCAACATCAGGGGCCTCATGGGGCTCCCACTGAGGATCTGAGAAGATGTAGATATCGGGCTCCTTGCCGTTACCAACGGGCTTGGAATCCTTGTACATCTTAACGTATGCATCGCTCATGTACTGGAAGTTGAGCATCCAGTTATAGAGAAGGTTCTCTTCTCCTTCGGGAATAAGGAGGTGTGCCTTAACCATGAATTCGGGATCGAGACCGATATAGCACTCTGCATGATACATTGTCTTCCAACGTGTCTCATAAACAGCGTCCATAACGACCTTGTCAAGCTTTGTGTCATCTACGCCGGGCTCACCCTTAATACGACGAGCTACAGCATAACGGCCTGTAACGGCGCCATCGTTGAAAAGAAGAACCTTTGCGTCCTTCTCAAGGCCAAATGTGTCACCATCTTTAACGGGCATATCCGTAACGATGGTTCCGGGTGAATTCTTTGCTAAGTTGTAGGCTTCCTTGAGGGTGTTTACCTTAACAACGTTGTTGCCGTAGAAAGCAGCTTCGATGATTGAACGTGTCTTAGAAAACCCAACCTTGCCGGCGCCAATTTCTTCCGGCTTGTAAAAAGCTTTTGTTGACATATACATGTCCTCCTTATGAAATTTTAAATAAATTATCGGTTTTTCACCGATATGTAAACCCGAAATATTACCAAGGTCATATTATAGCTAAAAGATTGTCAATGTCAATTCGTTAAATACTCATTTCATAAGCATTTAAGCCTATTTTTAGAATTAATACACCGTCAAAGGCGCTAAAATCGCAGAAATCCGGTTTTTTTGTTCCTCAACCCCTTGTTTTTCCTTAACTTTGTATGTTTATTCCTACTCAAATATGGTACACTCACATCACGGAGGCTCATTAGTATGAATATTCTTGTTTCAAAAACAAAAGACAACGCGGTTAAAACCATAAGCGAAGCTTCAAAGATGATTAAAAGCCGTACATCCGACGAACCCATAAAGATTTTCCTTGACGCCGGTGTATACCATGAAAAGGTAGATCTTATCGGCAACAACATCACACTTATCGGTGAAGACCCTCTCAATACAATTATTGAATTCGATGACTACGCATTGTATATAATGCCCGAAGAAGGACGAAAGCGCGGTACTTTCAGGTCGTACACGATGTTTGTGGACGGTGACGGCTTCACGATGAAAAACATTACCGTCAGTAATACGGCGGGATACGGTGCCAAAATCGGTCAGGCCGTTGCAATGTATATGGATGGAGACTGCGCTGCCTTTGAAAACTGCAGGTTTCTCGGACGCCAGGACACACTTTTTACGGCTCCTCTTCCTCCAAGCGTTATCGAACCCGGAGGTTTCAGAGGCCCCAAGGAAAACGCACCGAGGAAAAATCAGGTCCATCATTACACAAAATGCTATATTGAAGGCGATGTAGACTTCATATTCGGCGGTGCCACCGCATATTTTGAAGGCTGTGAAATCAAGTCTCTTAAGCGCGACAAAGTTTCGGACAATGAGGTTCAAGGCTATGTTACTGCCGCATCAACGCCTCAGGAAATACAGACAGGATACGTATTTACGAATTGTCGATTTACTTCGGACTGCCCCGCAAATTCCGTATATCTTGGTCGCCCCTGGAGAAATTATGCAAAAGTATGCATACAAAACTGCGAACTCGGACCGCACATAAAGCCCGAAGGCTGGTTTGACTGGGGAAAAGAAGAAGCACACAACACCACATACTATGAAGAGCATGACAACTACGGACCGGGCGCCGACACCCATGCACGCGTATCCTGGTCTCATGTGTAAAACGTTCCCAACATATAGTGTGAATTATGTGTGAACAGCACAATGACTTAGTCGGTTTATACAATTTTTAGAATTGGTTTTTGTGCACTTTGCACAAATATATCTTCTTCAGGCACAAGTTTATTGACAAATTTGACATATTGAGGTACTATACACGAGGTTGATACGGAGAAGGTATTTTCCAGAGAGAGAAGCGCACCCTTTAGAAGGGCGTGGGAGGGACTTTTATAAGAAAAAGGACACCTTGAAAGCGTCGGCACAGGCCGCAGGCTGATAGGGGTCCGTTTTTCTTTGTAAAAAAAACGGAAGCGGATGAAAAAGATGTCCGCTTCCGTCTTTTTTATTTGTAAAATTCTTTCATAAGCTTGATGAGCTGTTCCTCATCATCAAGACCCATAAGTTCACGCGAAGAATGCATAGCCAGGATGGGAACGCCGATGTCTACGGTTCTCATGGGGAGATGCGCTGAAATCATGGGACCGAGTGTACGTCCGCCTGCAACATCGGAATGATTTGCATACTTGGTGTACTGTGCTCCGCATGCTTCGCAAAGTGAAACTGCCGTTGCCACCGCGGATGTATCAAAGGTGTATTTCTGATTTGAATTTATCTTAATCATAACGCCGGAGTTCATCGGTGCGTTATTGATGGGATCGTACTTCTCACCATGCGAAGGATGTGTGGCATGTGCCACATCCACTGAGAAAAGGAAGCTTCTGTAAATCGCATCGGTAAGCATATCCGTATTGAAGCCAAGTCCGACATAAATCTTTTTAAGGATGTTTTCAAGCATCGCGGAATCCGCACCTTGCTTTGTACCGCTGCCGATTTCTTCATGGTCGAAAAGGCACGCAACATTGATGCCGTCCGCTCTCGTGCATGATGTAATACCTTCCAGGAGTGCGAAGCACGAAGTAAGGTTATCCAGGCGCGGAGAAGAAATCATATCGTTATTAAGTCCGATAATTTCAGGCTTGTCGCAGCAATATACATATAAATCGAAATCAAGAATATATGCGGAATCAACATCCAGCTCTTTTGCAAGTGCCTCAATAAAGAAAGCATCCTTGTCCTGGCCTTCTTTCATCGTTCCGAGAATCGGAATGAGGTCTGTCTGCGGTTTCAACTCAACTCCCTTGTTCAGCTCTCTGTTCATATGAATTGCAAGATTCGGAACATAGGCAACGGGGCGCTTGAAGTCCACGTAACGAATCTCCGGGAAGTAGTTGTCGCGTCCCTTAAGAGCAACGATACCTGCAATTGAAAGAGGCCTGTCAAGCCATGTGTTGTTTATGGGACCACCATAAACCTCCGTGTCTATTTTCATGTAATTGCCGGACTTAAGCTCTGCTTTGGGCTTAAGGTGAAGGCAAGGATGATCCGTATGAGAAGCCGCAATATGAAAAGCAAGCGTATCGTCGTCAACACGTTCACCGATTGTGAATGCAATAAGCGTTGTGGAAAATGCATTTACGTAATAACGTCCACCGGGCTGTACCGCAAAGGGCTTATCGAGCTTAAGCTCCTGAAAGCCTTCTTCTTCCAAAAGTTCCGATGACGTCTTTACAACCTGATGCGGAGTAACTCCCGCCTGCAAATAAGCCAATAAATCCATAAATACCTCCCGAATTCCTTAAATAACTATTATCATTGACCATTATTCTACCACATTATACCGATATCTGATATAATAATCTATCAGGTTTTTCTTGAAAGGATGGAATATATGGACATTCGTGGTCTTTCAAAATTAACATTGCTTGATTATCCGGGGCACATCGCCTGCACCGTCTTTACCGGCGGTTGCAGCTTCAGATGCCCGTTTTGTCATAACGGCGGCCTGGTCCTTCAGCCTGATTGTTCGCCGCTTATTTCCGATGAATATTTTTTCGACTTTCTCAAATCCAGAAAAAACAAGCTTGAAGGCGTTTGCATAACCGGAGGCGAGCCCACTTTACGAGCCGGTCTCAAAGATTTCCTTCGGAGAATCGCCGACATGGGCTTCCTTGTCAAACTGGATACCAACGGCTACCAGCCCGGAATAATTAAGGAAATTCTTGACGAAAATCTTGTCGATATGATAGCCATGGACATTAAAAATTCTCCCGACAAGTATGCTCTCACCGCCGGCCTGGATCCGGAGCATTTCGATATCGAACGCATTAACGAAAGCATCCGTATCATCAAAGAATCCGGTATCGCACACGAATTCCGTACGACTGCCGTCCGAGAATTACATGAAAAGTCGGATTTTTCCGAGATAAGTGATTGGCTTGCAGGTCCTTCTCAGTACTATATTCAGAATTACAAAGAATCCGATGACACCATTTTCAAGTATGATAACACCGCATCCTTTACATCTTTTACAGACATTGAGCTTCTAAAGTTTTTAAGCATAGTAAGAACAAACCTTCCAAATTCACACATCAGGGGCGTAGAAGATTAATGAATTTCGTTTATGAAACAGAACATTTGTACATGCAGACGCTTATCGAAAGTGACGCTCCAATGCTTCTGGATTTCTGCGAAAGGAACCTCAGTCACTTTTCGCCCTTTGAACCGGAATACCCTCCGAACTATTTCACCGAGGAATATCAACGCCTTTTGATCAACGGCTTTTCTCAACAGTTTCTTAAGCTTCATTCCGCACGTTACTACCTGTTTGAAAAAGGGCATGATGACAGGATTGTCGGCTGCGTCGGGCTTTCCGAAATCCATCTCGGAGACGAACGTTCCGCAAAGCTGCTTT
The DNA here is from genome assembly GCA_045598045.1 of Lachnospiraceae bacterium. Taxonomy (GTDB): domain Bacteria; phylum Bacillota; class Clostridia; order Lachnospirales; family Lachnospiraceae; genus RGIG3528. The sequence continues at coordinate 11,819 of JAZLLG010000076.1, forward strand.
ACAAAGTCGACAGGGAATATTGCGGAAGAGGCTATGCCGTGGAAGCCTCTTCAAAGCTCCTCGATGCTGCCCGTGATTCGCTTAAGCTGCACCGCGTGGAAGCAGATATCCTTCCGGATAATAAATACTCCATCCACGTGGCCGAACAGCTTGGATTTGAGTATGAAGGCATAGCAAAGCTTGTTCACAAGGCAAACGGGGTGTGGGCAGACCACGCCAGATATGCAAAAATACTTTAATATGCGCGCTTCTTAAAGAGCCTCTCATCGGTGGCTCTTTACTTTTTTGGCATTTCATTGTACAATCACACAGGTTTCTATCATCGAAATCAACATTTTTTTCAAAGGATATATCTATATGCTTGAACTTAAAAACATTTCATATCTCGTCGATGACGAGAACAATAAAAAGAACATTCTCAAAGACGTCTCTTTTACCGTAGATGAGCGCTTTGTTGCAATTACAGGACCTAACGGCGGTGGCAAATCCACTCTTGCAAAAGTCATCGCAGGTATCGTAAAACCTACATCCGGACACATCATTTTTGATGGACGGGACATTACCGACCTTGGCATTACCGAACGTGCAAACCTCGGCATAAGCTATGCTTTTCAGCAGCCCGTCCGCTTCAAAGGACTTACCGTCAAGGATCTTATCCAGCTTGCGGCAGGTGAGAAGAAAAATGTCACCGACATTTGCTCCGTGCTTTCCGAAGTCGGTCTCTGTGCCCGCGACTACATAAACCGTGAAGTAAACGCTTCCCTTTCCGGTGGTGAGCTTAAACGTATCGAAATAGCAATGATTCTTGCCAGAGGCACCAAATTCTCTGTTTTTGACGAGCCTGAAGCAGGCATCGATCTCTGGAGTTTCCAAAATCTCATCAAGGTTTTTGAAAAGATGCATGAAAAGACAAACGGCTCCATTCTCATCATTTCGCACCAGGAAAGGATTCTTGATATTGCAGACAAGATTATCGTTGTTGCAAACGGTGAAGTAAGCGCCATCGGCAGCAAAACGGAAATTCTTCCGGAGCTTCTCTCCGCATCATCCGCATCAGTTGCGTGCTCTGTACTCACAGAGAAGCTGAACTAAGGAGTTAACATGGATCAAATACAAAAGACATTACTTGAAGAAATTTCCGGCTTGCACGAGGTGCCCCAGGGTGCCTACAACATCCGCGTCAATGGTGAGCTCGATTCACGTGCATGCACGGAAAACATTGAAATAGTTACAAAAAAGGATGTTTCCGGCATAGACATTTTTGTAAAACCCGGAACGAAGAACGAAAGCCTTCACATCCCGGTGCTTCTTTCACAGAGCGGTTTAAAAGAAACCGTCTACAATGATTTCCACATCGGGGACGACTGTGACGTTACCATCGTTGCAGGCTGCGGCATTCATAACGGCGGAGATGCCGCTTCCGAGCATTCAGGCATTCACACCTTCTTTGTAGGAAAGAATTCTAAAGTCCGTTACGTGGAAAAGCACTACGGAAGCGGCGAAGGTACAGGCGAACGAATCATGAATCCCACAACCGTCGTGAATCTTGACGAAGGTTCCACGCTCGACATGGAAATGGTTCAGATTCGAGGCGTTGACTCCACAATCCGCACAACAAACGGTGAGCTCAAAAGCAATGCAAGCCTCACCATCAAGGAAAGTCTCATGACGCACGGAAAACAGACCGCAGAGTCCAATTTCCGCATTGAGATGAACGGTGAAGGTTCCCACATTAATCTCATTTCACGTTCTGTAGCGCGCGACACATCCCGTCAGGTTTTCCGTTCCGAAATCGTCGGAAATACGGCATGTACAGGCCATTCGGAATGTGACGCCATCATTATGGACAAAGCAAGCGTTTCCGCCATTCCCGAACTCACTGCAAATTGCCTCGATGCAGAACTCATTCATGAAGCCGCAATCGGTAAAATTGCCGGAGAACAGCTCACAAAGCTTATGACTCTCGGTCTCACCGAAGCAGAGGCAGAAGAACAAATCATCAACGGATTCCTCAAATAATGACAAAGCCATTACTTACAATCGGATTACTCGTTTCAAACAGGAAAGACACCGTCGAAAAGTGTCTGAGTTCATTAAAGCCTTTGCTTTCTGAACTTCCTTCCGAGTTGATTGTTGTTGACACCGTCGGCTCGGAAAAGACCGACGGTTCTCTTTATATTGCGAAGAATTTCACGGACAAGGTTATCCACTTCGATTGGTGTAATGACTTTGCCGCTGCCAGGAATGTTAGTCTGACCAACGCCTCCGGTGAATGGTATATGTTCCTCGATGACGATGAATGGTTTGAAGACGTTTCCGAAATTATCTCTTTCTTCAATTCCGGTGAGTATAAAAAATACAATTCTGCCACATATATTGCCAGAAACTATACCGTCCCTTCCGGTGAAACCTTTGCTGACGCAAGCATTCTCCGAATGGTAAAAAGGACGCCCGAACTGCGCTTTGAAGGCCGCATCCACGAGCATTTCAGTAAGGTTTTCAAGCCCTGCAAACGCTTTTCATGTTATGTTCATCACTACGGATATGCATACGCCTCCGAAGAGGAAAAGAAGGCTCACATCGAAAGAAATCTTGTTCTTATTCAAAAGGAAATCGATGCAAATCCAATGGACCTTCGCCTTCATACACAGATGGCACAGGAACTTGCTACATTCAGCAATAAAAGTGCGCTTGAATATGTTCAGGCAACACTTCAGCTTTTCTCCTCACAAGTGGACAATCCATGCTATCAATGGCTTCTTGCCCTTCAATTTCCTCTGTACGAAGCGCTTGGCATAAGCTCTCAGGCTGCAGAACAGAGCTTTTTATCTCTTGAAGCAAAAGGAATCCTTAAAGAAACGGCTGCCTGCGCGGTCAATTTCGGCATGATGCGCATATGTCTCATCAACAATGACAAGCAAACCGCTTTCGGTCATGGGCTTAAGTATATGCAGGCATTCTCGTCCCTCGACGACGCAAAAAAAGCCGACCAGGATGTGGCCGACTTTGCAAGATATATCTCCGAGGAAACCCGGAATTTGGTTAATGAGTATATGATGATGTGTAAATAACCGGTGAGCTTTCGCCGGTTATTTTATTCCTGTATTTGTAATAACCATTTCAGGCACTTCTTCCTGCTTTTTCTCAAGTCCTCCCACAAGCCTTCTGTAGTCATCGGGAAGATATTTTTGAAACTGAGGCTCAAACAGTTCCTCATTCATGAAAAATCTGTAGTATTTTTCCAAAGGCCCCGGGTCGGTCATTCGCTGAAGCGTAAATCTAAGTGCGTCCTTATATCTCCAGGGTTTCTCAAGTTCCGACCAGTTCACGGCTTTCCAATACTCATACGCTTTATCGAACTCACACGTATAGTTTAACGCCTGCGCCCCCGCAATTCTCATTGCATCGATGCGTTCTTCCGTATCAAAGCGCGGGAAATCAAGCTGGGTTTCCATAAGCTTTTCATCCGGATGCTTCGCAAAAAAGTCTTCTATCTGAAGGTACTGCTCTACGTCGTCGGCAATAAGCTTAATGTACTTTTGTGTATCCGCATAATGCGTTACGCCATCCACTTCCACTTCGTCAAGTACAAGCATCGCATATCTTGTCAAACCATATTTATCTTTGATTTCACCAACCCGCTTAACAAGTCCTTCTCCGTCTTCTTTGATAAGAAAGTATCTCGCCTGAGCGCAAATGAGCCATTGGGTGCAGTTATTCGATAAAAGCCCCATTTTCACTAGCTCATCAACATACTTTACATTCAGAGAATAACCTTCATCCACTCTGTCGTCGATGTTCATTAGCTCTTGAATTTTCTGAGCACAGCGTCCGGGATTGATACCCTTTTCTTCGATTTCGCGGTCAAGAAGCGTAAGATTTCTTATGCTTTTTTTCTTTTTGTCTTCAGGGTCAAGATACAGATATCCCATATGGTTTGTATAGCTCTGAAACTGTTTTCCGGGAATATGCACTTCGTTGAAATTCTCATGTACCCTTCCAATAAAACAGGTTTCAGGTCTTCTTCTGATCATTCGTCCGGCGATGGCTTTTGCTGCGTTTCCATCCTTCATATAATCCTTTGTAAAGTAGAACCCGGAGTTATATTTATGTCTGTCTTCAGAATTAAAGAAATCAATGAATTCCGAAACATTTTCAAACCACTCGTCATCATCCTGGTACATAAACCACTCGCCCGTAGAATGCTTTAACAGCTCATTTCTGGCCGCTGAAAAGTCATCGCACCACTCAAAGCGGTAGATTTTGTCGGTGTATTTTCTGCACACGTCAATAGAGCCGTCGGTCTTTTCCGGCCCTACGGTATCAAGAATAATAAGCTCCGACGGAACAGCTTCCAGAAGCGGTTTCAACCCTTCCAGACACTTTTCGATGTATTGAATGTGGTTGGAAACAAGCATTCCGATGGAAAGAACCACGTCGCTTTTAATATAGCCGTCTTTGTAAGTCTGTATGCTCATGCTTCAGCTCCTGTCCAGCACTTCAATACCTGTGCCATATCCGGGCGAAGCTTTGCAGCCTCGACAAGCAGATACTTCTTTTGTTTTCCGCTAAGAATAAACTGCACAAGAATATCGTTGTATTGGCACTCTCCCGGAAGCCATTTTATACGGTCGCCTTCAAAAGATTCAGGCTTGTACAGCAGTTCGTAAAACTTTCTTTCCGCTATGACGCATTCTTCAAGCAGTTCGGAGATCACCGCTCCCTGCGCACCGTTTTTGACTGCTTTTTTTATCTCCGCCTCCGACATGGCGTACAGCATAAAATTATATTCCACGCCCGTTCCTCTTGAAAAGTATTCCAATGTTTCGCTTAATGCTTCATCTTCAAAACAGCTTTGTGACTCCGAGATCATTCGGAAAATCTCTGTTGTAAATTCATCAAGCGGAAGAGTATTCAGTTTTTCTGCCAATTCGAACATATTTTTGTCCTATTTAAAAATCCCCGGGAAAACCCCGGGGAATGTATTTTTTATCAGCCCTGAAGGAGTGAAAGAACACCCTGAGTTGACTGGTTTGCCTGTGCCAGCATTGACTGACCTGCCTGCTGGAGGATGTTGTTCTTTGAGAACTGAACCATCTCTTCAGCCATATCAACGTCACGAATTGTTGATTCAGCAGCCTGGAGGTTTTCAGCTGTGTTATCAAGGTTTGCAATTGTATGCTCAAGTCTGTTCTGAACAGCACCGAGAAGTGCTCTCTGCTTTGAAACCTTGGCAATTGCATCATCGATGTTACCGATGGACTGGGAAGCACCCTTCTGTGTGGAAACATCAACCTTACCATCGTTTACACCAAGAGCCTGAGCGGACATGTCGTCGATGGAGAAGCTCATTGTCTGACCTTCGTTTGCACCAACCTGGAGAACAAGTCCTGCACCGCCTGATGCTACGCTGTAGCCGGGCTGTCCGAGATATGCATCGTCATCGCCAAGTCCTGCACCGTCTTCAAGCTGAATCTTAGCTGTTGTAAAGTTTGTTGTAACAAACAACGTTGCCGGCTCATCGGGATCTGCGCTGACGAGAGTAACATCAAGAGCAACGCCCTGCTCTGCAATGATTGATTCGATGTCGGCTTCGGTATATTCCGTACCGGGCTTTAAGTGAAGTGTGTAAACAGCGGGATTGGGGTCAGTAATCTTACCTTCTGCATCATATGTAGGAGGCGTTGTAAGTTCAAACTCTTCCTGGCCTTCTGTTGCATCAAAGGAAATGATGATTCCGAAATTCATGTCCTGACCATACTTCTTTGCTTCGAAGCTGATCTGGTTGCATCCTACATAACCGCTGGAAGTAATTGTGAAAACTTCTGATTCTGCGCGTACACCGGCCTCTGTAGCTGTTCCTGCTGTATCGCTTGTTGCTGTATAAGAGCCGTATGTAAGGTGAAGAGTAACATTTGCGGGTGTATTTGTAGCAGTGCTGTCTTCCTGCCGAGCTTCTTTAATAAGCTTATCAATCTCAACCTGAGTATATGTTAAGTTTGCAGCAAGATTGAGTGTAAGAGTTTTGCCGTCGTTGCTCCAAATTGCGGACTCAGCGCCTGCAACTGCAGAAGTGTTTGTAGCAATCTTTACGTTTTCAACATCAGATGTTACAAAGCCTTTAAGGTCTGAGTCGTAAATACCGAATTTGGGGCCTGCCGAGCCTACATTTGATGATGCTGCCGAAAGGGAGCCATCAAGAAGAGGCATTGTATTAAATTCTGTATCGGAAGCTATTCTGTCAAGTTCTTCCTGTAACTGTTCAATTTCATCCTGGAGATTGCCGCGGTCGTCATTTGTTTCCGTACCGTTGGCTGCCTGTACTGCCAGCTCTCTCATTCTCTGAAGAATGGAATGAGACTCGTTTAATGCGCCTTCTGCTGTCTGAAGCATTGAAATACCATCATTGGCATTGTCGGATGCTCTGTTTAAGCCTCTGATCTGGCTTCTCATTTTCTCGGAAATAGCAAGACCTGCTGCATCATCTGCTGCTCTGTTTATTCTGTAGCCGGATGAGAGCTTTTCTGTGTTTTTGCTGAGTGATTTTGTTGAAATACCGAGCTGTCTGTTAGTGTTAATCGCTGCGATGTTGTGCTGAACTATCATTGCCATAGATTACATACCTCCCTGTCTGTGATACTTCCTGTCACGCTCTTTCCACAAACCTAACCTGGTATCAACAGATTCTTTCTACACTATTTATCGGTTTTTAGGAGGCGTTCTTTAGTCCGAAAATAAAAAATTTCAGAATTTTTTTAGAAAATAAGAAAAGGGCAACGCTTTCGCGTTGCCCCTGTATAATATCCGATTTAGCCTAGTTTGTCAGATACCATCCTCAAAACTTTCAAGAACTAACTATTAGCCTAAGAGTGAAAGAACACCCTGGTTAGACTGGTTAGCCTGTGCGAGCATAGACTGAGCTGCCTGCTGGATGATATTATACTTAGAGTATGTAACCATCTCTTCAGCCATATCTACGTCACGGATTGAAGACTCAGCAGACTGCAAGTTCTCGGCTGTATTGTCGAGGTTGCTGATTGTATGCTCAAGTCTGTTCTGAATAGCACCGAGAAGTGATCTCTGCTTAGAAACTGTGCCGATAGCGCCATCGATAGCGTCGATAGAATCCTGTGCACCCTTCTGTGTAGAAACGTCAACCTTAGTTACGTCTACGCCGAGAGCTACAGAGCTCATATTGCCGATACCGAAGCTGATTGTCTGACCATAGTTAGCACCAACCTGAAGTGTAACACCTTCGCCGCTGGACTGAACATCATACTTCTTCTGGTTAAGGAATGCATCTGTGTCACCAAGACCTGCACCGCCTGAAAGCTGTTTTGCTGGTACTGATGTTGTATTGTCAGTAACAAACAATGTGTTAGCTTCGTCGGGGTTAGGACCTGAGAATTCAACATCTGCACTGAAACCTGCCTTAGAAAGGAGTTTCTCGATATCACTCTCAGAATACTCAACGCCTGTTGCAAGGTGAAGTGTATACTGGTTTGTCTTATCCTCCTGAACAGAACCATTTGCTGCGTACTCAGCTGCTGTGTCAAGGTGGAACTCTTCTTCACCGGGATCAGCGTCAAACTTAATAGCGATAGATACGTTGTTATCTGCGCCATACTTGTTTGCTGTGATTGTCATAGCTGTAACGCCAACGAACTTGCCGGAGTTAGTAGTTGTGATATTAAATGTACCGGTTGCACGAGCACCTGCTGCTGTTAAGGCACCTGTTGTATCAGCCTTAGCAACGTATGTACCGTTGTTGAGGTTTAATTCAACATTAGCTATGGAATTAGCAGATGTGCTGTCTTCCTGCTTAGCGTTCTTGATAAGGTTATCAAGTTCTGCTTCAGTATATGTTGTGTTAGCATGAAGACTGAGCATAAGTGTCTTACCATCAGCTGACCAGAGAGCATTTTCACCGCCTTCTGTAGCCTTTGTGTTTGTGCTGATCTTAACGCCATTAACATCAGATGTTACGAAGCCCTGAAGATTTGTGTCATAAACACCAAATTTAGGACCGGCCTTAGTAACAGTTGCACTGCCATCAAGAGAGCCGTCAAGGAGCTTCATTGTATTGAATTCTGTATCAGTTGAAATTCTGTCGAGCTCGGACTGGAGCTGAGTAATTTCATCCTGAAGGTTGCCACGGTCTTCATCTGTTTCTGTACCGTTGGCTGCCTGGATTGTAAGCTCTCTCATTCTCTGGAGAATGCTGTGGGACTCCTGAAGAGCACCTTCAGCTGTCTGAATGAGGGAAATACCATCCTGAGAGTTTGAAGAAGCCTGATTGAGGCCTCTAATCTGGCTTCTCATTTTTTCAGAGATTGCCAATCCTGCTGCATCGTCTGCAGCTCTGTTGATTCTGTAACCGGAAGAAAGCTTCTCAGTTGATTTGGAAAGAGCGCCTGTTGCTACACCTAACTGTCTGTTGGTGTTTGCTGCTGCCATGTTGTGTTGAACGATCATTGCCATAATAGTTACCTCCTTGGTATGTGTTCAGGTTTGCGCTATGCAAATCCTGAGTGCCCCGAATCCTTTCAGGGCCACGGTTTGTTATGTACTTATAATCATTCGGGTGACCTAGGCTTCACCTGAAATAATTATCCTGTACGGAAGGTGCTTCGCCATGCGCCGCTACCTTGTACCGTGTATATCGGTAATTATAAACCCGTTCTTAACCCTCAATCCATAAACTTTCTATAAACATAAACCCGGATTATCTAAAAAAAAACGAAAGAAAAGGCGGTTTCCAATACATGTTGTGGACTGCTTAACCAAGGACACAACATATACTGTTTTCCACCTTTTTAAATTAAATCCTATACCAGATTATACAGATCTCTAATACTCTTTTCTATATTGGGCTTTAAATCATGACCTCCAAACAAACTTACAAGATATATCTTCTTTTCATCAAAAATCGGCCGTTCAAATCCTGTTTCCTTAGAGATATATTCATTGTATGAATCCCAGAGATTATAATGTCTCATAATCTGTTCAAGTGATATGACATCCTTACATCGGCTATTTGTTCCATAATATGTCCATATTGCCCTGAACATTATAAAGCGCTTATCTGCACCATCAAGTTTCCACTCCTGATCGAACCATACAATCTGATTATCGTGCATTACTGCGTTTCTTGGGATTGTATCAATTATTCCTTCACAGAAATTATCAAAAAGTTTATCCCAAAGCGAGTATATTTCATTTTGATTTCCTCGTTCGTACGCTTCGTCCAACACTTGATCAAACGGTTCGCCTTCAACGAATTCCTGAGCAATTCCATTTGGAGTTTTTTTGCTTAATGCAACACAAACTCCGGTTGAAATCATCTTTTTCTCATTTGACAGTATTTGATTTGCAAATGCACACGTCTCAGGAAACATCTCTATTTTTTCAACCGTTTTCTTACCGTGTATTTCAGAAATAACTGTTTCAAGGGCATATTCTTTTTTTCTTAAAATAGGAGCTGAAGCATAAATCACTTTTCCAATCTCGTCGGAGTCGGAACACTCAACAAGGAAAGAATTGGCAAAAAACGGAAAAACTTTATTTTCAATAATGTCCTTGTAGATATAACGCTCATCTGCAACAAGCGAATTCGGATTCAAATAGTAATATTGAAGAATACGAATTTCTTCCTCCTTCGGAAGATATTTGTCGGAATATATTTTTTCCGGAAGCTTATAATCCGGTAATGGATAGTAGAAGAATGTATTTCTGAAACCGCTGTCCCTTACAAGTTTTTCCAACCCATTCCTGGAAAAAGTTTTGACACCCTTTCCCGAAAAGGCATATTGATTTATTCCGTTAAAAGGTATTTCGGTATGGTCTTCTCTTGCCCCGCACCAATACTTTAAGCCGTATTGATTCTCTATTGCAATCAACAATTTTCCTTCAGGCTTTAAGAGTCCTTTAACCTTTTTCAAAAAGTCCATATACGGATTTTCACCATTTGTATATTTTCCCTGATATTCGAGAACTCCTATTAGTGTTATATAATCGAACTTCTTTTCAAACTTAATTTCATTAAGGTTTCCGACAATAATTTCAAGATTTTCCTGTTCTCTGTTTCTTAAAAGAGCTGCTGTAGCCCTTCTCTTTGACAATTCAACAGCTGTAACACTATGACATTTTTCGCACAGTACACTTGTGATCGCCCCAAGTCCGCATCCTATTTCAAGAACGTCCTTGTCCTTTTCAAAAGGATACCAGTTCAAAATATTTTTTCGTATATCTATCAAATGGTAATATGACGGCCATGAAAATTTATTTGACAGCGCATGTATATAATCCTCCGGATTATTGTCTATAATCATATCGATTATTTCATCCTCTACGCTTCCGTCAGAATAACTGTCCTTACCCGAATAATACTGTGTAACAAATCTTGGTTTTATCTCGGACGCGCACAAATATGTATATATTTCATAATTCGTGCATAGTATTTTTCCATCTGGAGTGAGATATTTTTCAATATTTTTTATTTCATCTACAGTCGGATATTCATTTTTTTCGTCTTCGCTAAGAATGATTACATCAAATTTATTATCCCCAAACGGAAGTGCGTTTTTTAAATCCTTATACTTTTCAACGCGTAAATATTTATTGGAGATATTATACAATTTATCCCTATTTTCCATTCCATATAAGGAAACGTCAGGATGTTCCGCAACTATGCTTAAAAGCGTAGCTCCAAGACCGCAATTAATCTCAAGTATTTTCGTTGCTTCCTTATTTTCAGTAAATATTCTCTTAAGAATCTGCGTATTGGCATATACGTATTTGTCGGTCTGAAAACCCCATTTTCTATTTATCTTTTCTTTGTTTATCTCGTTCAGATTTGCCCACGTTGACTCATTTTTTCCACCACCGTTTCCGTAATGATAGATAAAACTGTTCCTGCATAAAACTACAGAATAACCTGCCGCTCTTAGTCTAAGACCAATATCATTGTCCTCATATGTTCCCGGTGAAAATATATCATCTAAATATCCAACTTCCTCAAGCGCTCTCCTCTTAAGAAGAAGCGCAAAACCGACAAGATATATTTTTTCGTCATATGGTCTTCTGCATGGTAAATTATTAACAGAGCCATATTCCAAATATTGGTTTACTGTTTGAGCTTTAATTCCACAATTCTGACGATTCGATACATAATTTGATGTTGAACCTGTTGCGCCTACTCTGTCGTTCTCATACAGTCCCATTCGAAGCCAGAATAATGAATTGTCAACAAGAATCGTATCATTGTTCAGCAAAAAAATATCATTGTTCTTATCAGCCAGTTCTATTCCTTGATTGCACCCTTTAGGAAAACCTACGTTCTCGCTATTGCACTTCAAAATAATGTCTTCCTGTTGCTTCAGCCATTCGACACTGCCATCGCTTGAAGCATTATCAACAACAATGATTTCATATGAGCCTTCGAGACACGTCTTTCTTATGCTTTCAAGGCATCCCTTTGTATATTCCAATGTGTTATATGAAAGAATAACAAACGAAACCTTATTGACCAGAAAATCACTGTCCGCTTTTTTCTCATCCATAAAGGCTTTTATGTATTTCTTGTCTTCTTCATCTTCAGCAAAAAAGAATGCATTTTCATAACAAAGGTATGCCTGATTGATGTTTTTTTGCTCATATATATTTCCGAGCATAAGCCAAAGCTCGGGATTGCGATGATCAATTTTTAGTCCTCTGGCTATAGTGCTATGCGCATTTTCCAAATCGCCTACTTCTATGCAGACACGAACATATAAAATTGCAAGTTTTTCATCAAACACTCCCTGTTTGAAATATGCCGATATTTCTTTCAACGCTTTCGACCATTCACAATTGTTTTCAAGCTCGATAATATTCTCGTACATAAATGCCTCCTGCGCACAATCTCTCATATACGTATATCGGGAAACTTGCGAAAAACTTGATAGCACATCACCACCCAACTATGCGGTTAAAACGCCACCAGGCATCGATATTCTCAAAATTACTAATCCCGATGTCATGTTTACTTATTTCCGAACAAACAAAGCATCGGAAATTAAGGAAATCATGTTTTTCGATGCTTGCGAAAGACAAAAGGCATACCAAAAAGCATCGCGATTACAAAATAACTTAATTTCGATGCTTCAGCCTCCTCACAACTTTCTTTTTGAGCATCGAAATCCGAAAAAAAAGAGTTTCCGATGTTTTCTCACGGAAGCCTAAAAAAAGACGTAACCCCATAGGCTACGTCTTTCTATATTTACATATGAAATTTCATCAGCCCTTAACGGCTCCGCCTGTAACACCTTCAACGTAGTATCTCTGAAGGTTCATGAACAGAACCGTAATGGGAATGGCAACGAGAACGCCGGCTGCGGTGAACTGTGTATAGTGTGCCGCAAGGTTTTCGGATGTGGAAATGAGATTCTGCATACCTACTGCAACGTTCATGCCTTCTGTTGTATTGTGAACAATGTACTTAGCAAACATGAAGTCTCCCCAAGGTCCCATGAATGCTGTAAGAATTGTGTAAATTACGATAGGTTTTGCCATCGGGAAGGTTATCTTGAAAAGAACCTGTGCACGCGTAGCGCCGTCTACTCTTGCAGCTTCATCAAGTGACATGGGAATGGTATCAAAGAAGCCCTTTGATACGTAGTAACCCATGGCAGAACTAGCCGTGTAAACGAGAATGAGTCCGGGTACCGAACCGGAGCCTGTAAGTCCGAAGCCGCTTAAAACTTTGTAAAGAATAATCATTGAAAGGAAGCCCGGGAACATACCGAAAACAAGCATAAGGTTCATGAGGAACTTTCTTCCGTTAAATCTCATTCTTGAAAGTGTGTATGACGTACAAAGCACAATAAACGTCTGAATCACTGCTGCAAAAAGAGCTATTGTAAATGTGTTTGTGTACCATTTAAGGAACTTTGTTTCAGTAAAAAGGGTCTTATAGTTTGTAAAGCCCCACTGCTTCGGGATTACATACCCCACCTGCATTGTTGTCTCACATCTGAAGGACTCAAGCACGATGCATACAAAAGGAGCAAGCCAGACTATCGACATTATCACAAGAATTACATATATAGCTGCATTTGCTCTGGCATTTTTTCTTTTGAGGCTTTTATATTTAGTAGTGATTGTATATTCGCTCATTACTGGAAATCCTCCTCATTTTTATTTGATGCCATCGCATTAAAGCCGATTAACGAAACAATCGCTTCAATCAGGAAAATCATAATACCGATGACAGATGCAAGTTTATAGTTACTTTCGGTTCCCGTTGTTATCTTAAAGAGCCATGTAATCAACAAGTCGACATCCGACGCGGTACCACCGCTCGTAGAAAGCTTGGGATTTGCAACCGCTCCTCCTCCAAGGAGGTAAATAACGTTAAAGTTACTCATGTTACCGATAAAGTTTGTAAGAAGGTACGGTCCCGTAATGAAAAGCATATAAGGGAGAGTAATCTTAAAGAAGCTCTGAACCGCATTTGCTCCGTCAATCTTTGCGGATTCGTAAAGGTCTTCGGGAATATTCATAAGAATACCGGTTGCAATAAGCATAAGATACGGTATACCGATCCAGATGTTGATTACAACAACAAGTATCCTTGAAGCTGTAGCATTTCCCCAGAAATCGAAAGGTGTTGAAAGCAGACCCGCTTTAATGAGGAATCCGTTGATAAGTCCGTTCTTTGCAAAAAGTTTGGACATATAAAGGAGTGAAATGAACTGAGGAATGGCAATGGTGAGAACAAATATTCCTCTCCACAACTTTTTAAGCTTGATTCCCTTCTTGTTTATCATCATAGCAAGTATGATTCCAAGGAAATAGTTTGTAAAGGTTGCAAGGATAGCCCATATAATTGTCCAGCTGAAAATCTTTTTGAAAGCATAGCCCAGGCCCGAAGTACCGGTTGAAAAAAGCTCACGGAAGTTTTCAAAACCAACCCATGTAAACAGGTTGCTGTAGCCGTCATGCGCTCCGTCGTAGTTTGTAAATCCGACAAAAATCATGAAAATAATGGGCAGAACCGTAAAGCACATCATACCGATTATAGGAACCGTAAGAAGTGTCTTGTGGAACTTTGCATCTACAAGGTCATGAACATCATCCTTAAATTTGGGAATTCTTTTTCCTGCTTTTACAAGATTGTCGTTCTCCCAGCTCTGATGCCAGTTCATACGCCATAATAATATAAAAACGAGACAAATAATAACCGAGATGCCACCGTAAAGCAGAATCTTGAAGGAATCATCACCATTGACACGAACGTATGTATCAAGAATGGCGTTGTACTCCTCGTGAGGTCCGATGTCTCCGAGTGTTCCAAGTTTACTCATCCATCCAATGCCTGTTGTGATAGTGTACATAATAAAGCACACTTCAAAGGCAAGGAAGAAAAGGCCGCGTACTATCTGTCCGCGACATATATTGCCAAATCCCATAATTACATAGGATACCTTCGTAAAAACGGATCCCTTTACAAAAATCATAACGAAATCACGTAATTCTTTCCAGATACCTTTTCCAAATGCAACAATCCCGCTGCCTATCTTTTTTGCAAGCTGTAAAAAGAATTCGGGAATGGAGCAAATAAAGAAACCGATATTGTAGAAAAACTTCTCAATGAAGTTCATCTTCATATATTTTGATGAAGAAATTCTTTTCATAAATAACCTGCCCTCTCCAACGACGTGTGAGCACATGCCCTCTTAACCTGACTTATTACCAATTACCATACAAGTCCGATATTCAAAAATCGGAGCCACCCCGGTTTTACGGAGTGGCTCCGGGCTTTTAAAGCTTAAGTATTCGATTTAATTATTTTGCAATAAGTTCAATCTTACCTGCTGCAACATCAAGCTTAACAACGTATGTACCATCAGCTTCAACTACAAAGTTGTTGCCGTCTGTACCGTAGTTAACATCCCAACCGAGACCCTGACGGCACTTAAACTCTGTTCCTGCTGTCATAGCGAAAGCTTCCTTTGAAAGGAATGTTCCGTCTGCCTGGATTTCCATTTCGAAATCCTTATCCCAGTTAGAACCATTGATTGTACCGATTACTGTGAAACCTTCGATAGGGCTGTACTTTGTAAGCTCAAGAACTGAACATGTTGTTCCGTCGAACTCCATATGAACATAGTACATACCGTCTGCTTCAACCTTAATGTTGTCGCCGCCTGCTGCGCCGTTAGCACCGAAGTTAACGTCCCAGCCGCCGCCCTGACGTACCTTGAATTCATCGCCTGCCTTGAAGTTGATAGCTGATGAATAGTAAGTACCTGCAGGCTGCTGCTTCATAGCATAGTCTGTATCCCAGTTTGTACCGTCGAATGCACCGATAACGCCAAATGCATTTGCTTCGTCTTCAGGAACATCAAGACGTGCCTTGCATGCTGCTTCGTATGTCTCAAGAGCTGTCTTAAGCTCTGCATCTGTTGTAGCGTTCTTAGCTTCTGTACCGAGAACCTTAGCAATATCCCACCAAGCGCCTTCAATCTGGCCCTGAGGAATAGCGTTCTGGTTCTGAAGTGCAAGTGCCTGAAGAGCAACGTCTGCTGTAACAGCAGGATCCTTCTGAGCTTCAAGGTTTGAAGGGCCCCAACCTACAAGGTTGAATCTTTCAAGCTGACACTTTTCGTTTGTGAGGTAAAGAGCAAGCTGCTGAAGAACTGCGTTCTTCTTAGCATCTGTCTGAGGCTTAACGCCCATAAGCTTACAACCTGAGTAAGAACCAAGCTGATATGTCTTTCCATCAACTGTGAACTTAGGAAGATCTGTAGCGCCATAGTTTTCACCAAGAGCTTCCTTAACAGCTGCTGATGACCATGTACCGGAAATTACAACTGCTGAAGGAACTGCTGCTGCGAAGTCTGCACCTGCTGAAGATGAGTTGTAGCAAGGGGACTTAGCAAGCTTCTGCATACCCTTAAGAGCGATAACGCCCGCATCGGAATTGAATGTATCCTTGAGGCCTGTGAACTTACCGTCTGTGTTTGTTTCCCACTCAGATACGCAACCTGTAGCGAAGAAGAAACCTGCATTGTACCAAGCAGATGTTTCAAGCTCGTAAGAGAACATCTTTCCTGCCTTTTCGCAGTCTGCAATGATATCTTCGAAGGAATCAAGGTGCTCAGCAGGGATAACGGACTTATCATAGAACATGAAATAACCATTATCAGATGTGAGAGGGTAGCAGTAAAGCTTATCGCCTACTGTTGCGGCAAGAATGGATGTAGCATCGTTTCTTTCCTTAACTGTAGCTGTAGCGCCGTCACCAAGCTTGTTGAGTGCGCCTGCAAGAACAAGACGAGCAAGCTGGTCCTGTGCGAAGCAGTAAAGATCTGCACCGTCTTCAACGGATGTAATCATCTGTGATGCTGACTCAGCTTCTGTGATGCCTTCAACTGTAGCATTGATAACAATGCCTTCGTTCTCTGCACAGAAGTCCGCAATCTGCTTCTTTGTGAGGTCTGCAACACCGTCAGACTCGGAAACCCATACTGTGATGTCGTATGTGCCTGCGAGCTCTGAGGATGAGCTTGCTGAACCGGGATTTGTAGGGTCGTCGTTCTTCTTACCGCATGATGCAAGACCGATTACCATGCAAAGAGTAAGAACAACTGCGAGAAATGCTGAAATTCTTTTTTTCATTTTGATATCTCCTCTTTTTTTATTCTAAACTGCCCCTATGACAGTTTATGACTACTTAAGCACTGCACTGGTCTGAGGACCGATTGTGAGTGTGTTTCCGGTGAGGGACGCTTCTCCCTGACCGATAAATCCAAGTACTTCCTTAAAATTTACCGCTGTTGTTTTCGTTGACGTAATGTCAATGGTGATGATGTCTTCGGAAGTATTGTGGAACAGACCTATTGTTTCATCCCCATATGTTATGAGGGACCCACCGAAACGTCCTTCGCTGTACTTCAAAGATTTGTAATCACCTCTTGCGATAGCAGGGAACTTGTTTCGGAAAGAAATGAGCTTTATGTAGTAATTTAAAACGCTGTCTTCCTTCTCAAGCTGTTCTGAAACAGTACCGTTTGTCTGTTTTTTCTTTTCGTAGGTCGTTCCGATGGGGTCATCCACGGTGTCTTCGTCGCCCCAAAGCATTGCAAGGCGCCTGTTGGCATCCGTGTTCGCCGCACCTCTCGAGCCTTTCATTCCGATTTCCTCACCATAGTAGATGAAAGGTGAGCCCGGAGAAAGGATATAGAGATTTGCCGCCATCTGCGTCCACTTTTTAGCAAGCATCATATAGCCTGCCATACGGTCCATGTCGTGATTTGACATGAAGGACACCGGCATTCCGTTCGGATTGGCCTCTTTAACCATATCCTGATACGTTTCAAGATACTTTGTATATACTGAAACGTCTCCGCCTTTCACGCAGCTGGCAACAACACCCTCCGCCTGTGAAACTTGGAAGTCGAAGCAGTTGACCGCTTCGATATATTTTAACGTCTCCGCCTGCGGTGACCAGCACTCGCCGACGCAGTACGCATCAGGCTTCATATCGTATATATCGGCCATAAGTCTGTTCCAAAACGCTACCGAACGTTCTGCGTCGTTCATGTAGATGTACTTAATGGCATCGAATCTGAAACCGTCTACACCGAGACCGATATAATGCTGAACAACCTCCAGCATGCACCGGTAAACGTTCTCGGAGTCATAGTTCAATTCGGGCATATCATTTGAAAAATTACCCTCGTAATATTCCTCCGGGCATCCCGGTATCTGATAGTATGCATGTCCGGGGAGCTGTTCCCCTTTCTTCGCATACTGGTAAAAATCGTAGTAAACGTTGGCCGTGTCACCTTCCTGATGTGCTTTACAGAAATTCTTAAACCATTCGTTATCATCGGAAGAATGATTAAGCACCAGGTCAAGGATGACTTTTACGTTTCTTTCATGGCATTTTGAGAGAAGCTCCTTAAGGTCTGCTTCTGTGCCAAAGTCTTCATCGATTTTATAATAATCCGCACAGTCATATTTGTGATAGGAAGGAGATGCAAAAATCGGTGAAAGCCAGATGCCTTGAATGCCAAGGCTCTTTCCGGAGTTAATGTCTCCGTCGTTTAAATAATCGAGGCGGTCAATTACGCCCCTCAGGTCTCCGATGCCGTCTCCGTCGGAATCTGAAAACGATCCGACAAAAACCTCATAGAAAACTCTGTAGTTATCATCTATAGGATCGACAACCGGCTTTTTTGTGCAGCCAAGTGTCGAAGCAAGCATTGTTGTGAGCACCGCTGCCGCGCATATTCTTTTTACAAACGGCTTTTTCATATGCCCGCCTTTTTATATCTTACTTTGACTTGACGGAATTCAGGAGCGCATCATCGATTTTGCCCCAGGCACCGTTTCCCGCGCCTGAACACTTACAATGAACACCAACCGAAATCTTGTCACCCGAAGTGTAAGAGAACTTCTCAATAATGCCTTCATGCCACTCGCCATAGCTTGTAATGGTCATTGGTGCCGTTGCGACGATTTCACCGTTAATCTTAACAAATGCGTAAACATCACACTCGCCCGCATCTCCGCCCATTATTGAAATGGAGTATCGGTAATCTCCCGAAGGAAGATCCGCAACTTCCTGCTCAAGGTCAAAGTCAACGACATGCGTGTTATCGCTCCAGAAGTGATAGTGTTTTGTGCCTGTGAGTGAATCCGTTGCCTTGTCTTCGCAATAAAGCTCGTTAATCTCACCGTTGTTCTTGGCCTTCCAACCAGTCTCGCCGTCTTCGAAGGAGTAGTTCTGAACGAAGTTGTACTCAACCATGGAAACATAGCAATGAGCTTCCATGCCGCCGGCTTCGCCAATGATGTCATATTTTGCGGCACCACTGTTTTTCATCTTCTCAATGTCGACGTTTTTCCATGTAACATCGAGGCTTTGCTTTGAGCCGTCTGTCATCACAGCATTGACCTGTGTCGGAAGAACAATTTCTCCGTTCAGGTCGATGATGAGGTTTGTGTCTTCAACAGCATCTGCCATGAGGACGCCTTCATTACCGTCTTTCATAAGGCCGAACACCTTAAGCGACTCGAGAGGATGACCTGTAGCATCGAACATTGCCTGATTGTCGCAGGCACATCCGCCATAGTACTTTCCGGCATCTTTCGGGTCATATCCCTTTGCAAAGGATGCTGCCCAGCCCGAACCGTTCTTTTCCCAAAGTGCTGCGTTTTCTTCGTATGAAGAACCACCTGCTGAAATCCATGTTCCTTCCCAATAGAAGAAACCGATGGCATTTGTTGTTTTGTTTACAAGAGTATCAACAACATCTCTTACGTTATTTGCCTGGCCCTGCACCGTGAACGGATAGTTCTTAACGATACCGCCGGCATCGGATATTGTGTTTCCGTAGAAATCCGTATCCGTAGCTGTATATGCATAAGAATTCTCCGCTACCATTACTTTCTTACCATACTTCTCGGCAACATCCGAAAGAACGTTGGCAAGATTATCAAGCGTACCGTGCCAGTAAGGATAGTATGAGGATCCGAATACATCGTAATCAAGCTTGTAGTAATCAAGCTTTTTTGCGTAATCCGCGTAATTCGAAACCTTTTCGGGGTTTGCAAAGTGGACTGCAATTAATGCTTCCGGGAAAACTTCTCTTGTTGCCCTGGAGCCCGCATCCATAAGGTAATAGATGCGCATCCAGATGCTTTCACCGCACATTGAGCCGTTGGTTTCGTTACCGAGCTGAACCATGCCGACATCAACCTTTGCTTCTTTAAGCTTATTAAGACAGTCCAATGTGTACTGATAAAGAGCTTCGGTTTTCTCTTCGATTTCCATGCCCTTCCATGCTTTTGGAACCATCTGCTTGGAAGGATCTGCCCAGAAATCCGAATAATGGAAATCAACAAGAAGCTTCATGCCGTGCTTTGTGGCACGTTTTCCGATTTCAATCGCTGTGTTTATGTCACAGTTTCCGCCACCATAGCCGTTTCCGTTTTCATCGTATGGGTCGTTCCACACTCTTACTCGAATGAAGTTCACTCCATTTTCTGCGAGAGTTTTAAAAACGTCCTGCTCTTCGCCCCCAAAGTTGTAATATTTAACACCGCCGGCTTCAAGAGAAAGAACTGCCGATGCATCCATTCCGAAAATAAAGTCTTCCGGAAGGTTCTCAACCTTTTTTACAACGAGCGAATCCGACTTGACATCAACCTTGACGGCCTTGCCGCACCCGCCTGCCAAAAGTAGTGCCAACAGGCTTAAAAGCACTGTTTTACGAAGCATTTTGTTTACTTTCACTAAATTTTCCTCCACGATAATAGCATAAATGGGTCAATTTGTCCATAGTTTTTTGGAAACGTTTCCAACATTTTTCGAAAAGTTTCGCGGAAGTGGTTCCATTTCTTAGTTCTCAAAATCTTCAAAATCCGTAAATCTCTTCATCATAGCGCCATATTTAAAGCGCACCATCTCATTCTTTTGAAGTACGTCTTCTTCGTTGCCCCTGTACTGACATCTGAGGCAATAGTACTCGTCTTTATCCTTATCGTAGAACATGTCGATATCGAGGTCCCTCATAAAACAGGCGGGACATCTGTAGTTTAGTTTTCCTTTGCGAGCCTGAGCCATGTTGAAACCTCCTCTCCCTGCTTAAGCGTTGTTCTGTAGCCAAGAGTAAACATCGGTGAGAAAGCATAGCCTTCTTTAATATAACCGACGGCATCCGGCCTGTCACAGGAAATCGAAACTTCGGTTTTGATGGGCGGAACGGAAGCCTTAACTTCCTTTGCTCCCTCTGCCTCTTCCTCACGGCACTTGTACTCATACCCGATAAGCCTTGTAACATCGTCTTTCTGCGTAACGGAAAGTGTGATGGGCGTCATATCCTCCGGATATTCTGTTGTGCCGTAGCAGGCAACCATATATTCATTAACATCAACGACCGCGTTGGGATCCGTTGAGTTGATGATTTCTCTGGAAATCTTTATGGATGAATCGCCTTCCTTGAAGGTTATCTTCGTCTGAACGGTAATTGTAAGGTCTGCAAATTCAATGTCGACGGGCTTGAGTGTAAGTGTTCTTATGCCGTTTTCCTCAGAAAAGGCCGCCTTGGTGCGGCAGAGGCAAAGATCAACCTCTTCTCCCTTGTAAGAAAACTTGGCAGAACGGATTGTTCCTTCTCCGGCATAGTGTGTGAAGTAACCGGCGCGGTATTTTTCCTGAATAAGGAACGGGTATGAAGCATCCTGAACATGAGGTGTGCCAATACCAACAGGCCATTCAAGCTTTCCGACGTAGGGGCGAAGGTCAACAATAGCGCCGCCCTGGTCCATATTTACGCATGCGCGCATAAAAGGATCGCAGTACCAGAAAAGCTGCTTATCGGAACCGTAAAGAATATCACGCCAAAGCGCACATTCAGGCTCGGTGTAGTGCTTCTTTTCGCGGTAGTAATCGGCGAATTCGGACATAGTCATATCAACGAGCTGTCCTTCTTTTTTCAGCTTACCATAGTATGCACAGCCGTCCTCATAGGATTTCAGAAGAAGCTCGTAAGGAGCTTCCCATCGTCCCATCTTGTTCATCCAGCCGGGTCCGACAAACATCATATTATAGGAATAGCCGTTGTTGAACTTTGCAAGATGACGGTACTGATCGATAAGATTGTAAAGGTACGGATATTCCCACTTCTTCGAGTCGTATATCATGCCTCTGAGAACGTTTTGGGGATGCGTACCAAAGTTGCTTCCGTTTCCGTCGTAGCATGCAAGAAGATCTCTTGAGAGGTGGGGAATTGCTACGATTCCGCTGTCCTCAGCCTCATTGGCTGCGGGTGCATGTGTATTTTGTTTGGACGGAATCCACGGTGCCCACGGGCCGCCGTCCATAAGTGTATACCATGAGTTGTTGCAGGTGTGGTACGCCTTCGGGCCCTCTTCCCAACAAGTAGCAACGGCACATTTAACGGAAGGGTATTTTGCCTTAATGTAGTTTATAAGGTCTGCATCCATATAATAGGAGCCTGTAGATTCAGGGTAAAAGCCGAATATATCATAGAATTTGCCAAATACATCATCTACGATAGCTTTTTTGTCCTCCATGGAGAACATCCAAATACAGAAGTCCTTTGTTTTATACTTCTCGCGAAATTCTTTGCAGGGGAGTCCAAGAAGCGTAAGGGCAATTTCATCACCATATTTCTCATGGTGCTCCCTGGCAAGGGAAACAGCCTCTTCGTTGAAGAGGCTTGCGTATGTCATCTGGATGGTAGTCTTTAAACCGTTTTTGTGTGCGCACTCCTGCTGAGTCTTGAAAATATCAAGTGATTCGTTAAGAAGTGCCTTTCTGGATATATCCTCTCCCTTTCCATGGCCGGTAACCTTCTCGGCATACTCGGGAACCATTTCGGGACGATGGATAATATTAACAACAAATTTGTCCATACTTTGCCTTTCTGTTGTTCAAAAATTTGCGCAACCGTTTGCTCTATTTAAAGTTTACCCGCTGGAACTAATCCGGTCAATGTACACAATGCACAATTTCGTCCGGGCAAATTTGTGCACAATGTACAAAAAAGGAAGCCTTATTTCTTGACTTCCTTTTCCTTTTATATATTTATTGCCTTCTCATTCGTCTTACCTAATATCATATTAGAAAGCATTTGAAGTGACTTTGCTAAAACAATTGCCAAAACAACCGATATCACATTTATTATAAGCAATCCTATTGTTTCCGAAGTAGAGAAATGCACAATCAGTCTATTCAAAATTATCAACAGTTTTTCATGAACAAGATAGATTTCCAACGTTATAGTTCCCAACAAAGACAGCCATCGGTCAATAATTCCGCTTTTTCTTATAAAGAAAAGATATGCTACAAACAGTCCGCAAATCATAGGCAAAAATAAAAACCTAATCCACATCCAATAATAAACAATTTTTGCAGAATAGATATAACAGCTGAGTGTAGCACAAAGCAGACCTAGGAACATTATGATAAAGGCTTTGTTTTTTGAAATTTCCTTATCATTTTCCTTTATTTTTTTACAAGTCATCATTCCAACCATAAAAGCCGGCATTCTAGCAATCCAAATATCCGAAAATATATTTTTTATTATCAAAATCGGAATAAAACAATGAACCACTATCTCAAATACGTACATTCCAACTATTACGCAAATAAATAAAGTTTTATTCTTTTTCAAAAGCGAATACAACAAGGGAGAAATAAGATAAGTGCCAAGAATAGCAGCTATAAACCATTCACTAAGGACACCTTCTGTAAAAAATGAATACAATCCGTATAAATGTATATACTTCATAAAAGAATTACCAACTATGGCTATCGAATATACTCCATAAATACAAAAAACAATAAAGAAAGGAATTAATATCTTTGTCAATCGTCTTTTATAATATTCTCCTATCTTTCTATTGCATAAAGAATTATAGCATCCCATTCCGGAAACGAAAAAGAACATGTCTACGCCACTCTGTGTAAGGACTTTAATCGCGTTATTCAACGTATTAACCCTTTCTGATGGGACCGACAAAGTATTATGAGTTATCATTACAAATAAAATTGCAATCCCCATTAAAGCACTTCTTTGTTCACTCAATCGTTTTAGTTCAATTGAATTATTCATTTTTACCTCACAAATAACATCCGTTCTGTGACCATGTCGTTTAGGAATTGCTAGTTTAATAACGCCTGGTATACATCGCGCTTCGATATTCCTCGGTCGGTTGCTACAGCCTTCATTGCTTCTTTTTTATCCATGCCCTTGTCAACGTAAAGCTGCACATGTTCTTCCATGGAAAGGCTCTGCCATTTCTCTCGTTCTTCCGCATCAAGGTCGGCCTGCTTGACGCCATCAATCACGAGCACATACTCGCCTTTAGGTTCGTTTTCGGTAAAATGCGCAACCATTTCGGAAATCGTTCCCGCAAAAGAATTCTCATATTTCTTGGTAAGTTCCTTGCAGATTGTTATCTTGCGGTCTCCAAGTTCCGAAAGAAGCATTTCCAACGTTTTAACAAGGCGATGCGGCGCTTCGTACATAACAATTGTTCTTGTTTCGGACTTAAGCTCGTCAAGAACGTTACGAAGCTCCTTTTTATCGGTAGGAAGAAATGCTTCAAAAGAAAAACGTCTTGTCGGAAGTCCTGACATAGTAAGCGCTGTAATGCACGCACAGGCACCTGGTACCGATGTAACTTGAATGCCGGCTTCTCTTGCCTGTCTGGCCAGTTCCTCGCCGGGATCGGAAATGCCCGGTGTTCCGGCATCGGTAATACACGCAACATTTTTCCCCTCCAGCATCTGCTGTACAAGCTCCCTGGCCTTTTCGACCTTGTTGTACTCGTGGTAGCTGGTAAGCGGTGTATGAATATCAAAATAATTTAAAAGTTTTATACTGTTTCTCGTATCTTCCGCAGCAATGACATCAACTTCCTTAAGTATTCGAATCGCCCTGAATGTCATGTCTTCAAGATTTCCAATTGGAGTGGCACATAAATAAAGCATATAAATCCTCTCAAAAATGATAGAAATTTTTCTAAATTTTTTGTTCGATTTGTTGTACTTTTGATGTACTTAAAATAGTAAAATGGCCTTGTTAGAAATTAAACCCCTCATACCCCAAAGTCCCCGATTTGAGTTCCCCTTTCAAACCGGGGCATCTTCTTTTTTACAAAGGTTTTTCAATAACCATATACATCATATATTTCGTCCGTATAAACGCCCTGTTCCTTATATACAATAAGCGGTGGCGCTATTTTTA
The DNA here is from genome assembly GCA_045598045.1 of Lachnospiraceae bacterium. GTDB lineage: Bacteria > Bacillota > Clostridia > Lachnospirales > Lachnospiraceae > RGIG3528. The sequence continues at coordinate 36,589 of JAZLLG010000076.1, forward strand.
TTCCCTGATTCCCGCCCTTTGTAGCACCGATAAGCACCATATTCGGCTCTTTGTCGATAAATGGATGAACCATACGCATTTCCTTGACACGGAATTTGTATTTTTCCATGCATTCAAATATTTCTCCGAGTCTGAAAGGCCTGTGTACCATATAAAACCGGCCATTGGGCTTAAGGCATGCAGCAGCCTCTCTCACGACATCATCCAGATTACAAAGCACTTCATGGCGGGCAATTGCCTTTGCATCATCAGGATTTGCCTCCCCATGCCCCTCTATCATGTACGGCGGATTGCTGGTAACCACGTCAAAGGAGGCTTTGCCGAAAATTCGGGAAGCCTCCTTAATATCTCCAACCACTATATCAATTTTATTTTGGAGTTCGTTCAGCTCGATACTGCGCTTTGCCATATCGGCACTATCCGGCTGAATTTCCAATGCAGTGAAGTGCTCTGCCTCGGTTTTAGCCGACATAAGAATAGGGATAATGCCCGTACCTGTACCAAGATCAAGAACGATATCACCACGTTTAGCCTTTGCAAACCCCGATAAAAGGACCGCATCCATTCCAAAACAGAAGCGCTCCTTGTCCTGAATGATTTTAAGATTATTTCTTTGCAGATCGTCTATTCTTTCAGTAGATTTAAGCTCTGTCACAACTATTCCTCACCGAGCTTTGACTTGCCCTCTCTCTGTTCAAGGCGCTCAAGCTCTTTGATTGCCGCATCGTCATCACGATTCTGTTCCTTTTTGCGTCTGGGTTTGAACTTCAGATCTTTTGCATCAAACTCCTTAAGCTCACGCTCGTCCTCGCTTGTCTCAACAAGCACTTTAACCTTCTGTTTCAAAACTGAACAGCTCTGAACAGTGCCCTTCAAGCCTTCGGGAGTAGTAACAAAATCACCTACGTTCGGAAGTTTGGAGTTTAACTCCTCATAGGCGTCTTCTTCGTTTTTGAGGCAACACATAAGTCTGCCGCAAACGCCGGAAATCTTGGTGGGATTAAGAGAAAGATTCTGCTCTTTTGCCATCTTGATGGAAACCGGTGTGAAATCCGCAAGATACGAATGACAACAAAGCGGACGTCCGCAAGTGCCTATTCCGCCAAGAATCTTAGCCTCATCACGCACACCGACCTGACGAAGTTCAATACGGGTTCTGAAAACCGCTGCCAGGTCCTTAACAAGTTCACGGAAATCAACTCTTCCGTCAGCCGTAAAGTAGAAAAGGACTTTATTTGCATCAAATGTATATTCACAACCGATGAGTTTCATCTCAAGGCCGCGGTTTGCAATCTTCTCAAGGCAGATTTTATATGCGTCCTTTTCCTTCTGACGATTCTCCTGTTCCTGCTTGGCGTCCTCTTCCGTAGCGGGGCGAATGATGGGCTTAAGCGGCTGAATAACCTTTTCGTCCTCTACCTCATGCACACCGAGAACCGCAATTCCGTACTCCAGTCCTCTTGCAGTCTCAACAATAACGCCTGCACCCTGCTTTATATCGAAATCAAGCGGGTCAAAGTAATATACCTTACCCGCCTGTCTGAATCTGATACCAACTACCTTTGTCATAATCTATAACCTCCATAAAAACATAAACTAAATAATTATCCCTCATCTCTCAAAGTGAGGAAAAGAAGCATCAAGGACGCTTCCGGATTAACATTTGCCTTAAGTCGCTCGCGAAGCACGTCTATAGCATCGATTTTCCTGACAATCTCACGATAACTGTACTTTTCGGCAAATTCATAGACAGCCTGTTCTTCGTCCGTAAACAGGATGCCCTTTGTGTCTTCTGTTGACTTTGCAACAAGAATATCCCTGTACCACATAGTGGTAAGCTGAAGCCTCTCTTGAAGCTCCGATTTGTCATTCCAATCCTTGATGGAAGAATATAACCTTCCTGCGTCAAGTCTGTCAATATTTTTTAACAAGCCGATAACGTCCGCTTTCATTTCGGTGAAGCGCTCAGACTCGGCAAATTCAACCGCTCTTCCCGGCACACCATCAGAAAACGTTGCGGCAACCGACGCCATGTATTCGGAAATTCCGTGTTTATCTACAAGAAGCTTTTTAATCTTGTCCTTTTCAACAGGTCGCAGGTTCAAAAGAATGCACCTCGAAAGAATGGTGGGCAGAAAAAGCTTTTCATTTGAAACAAGCAGAAGAATGACCGCATATTCCGGCGGCTCCTCTATCGTTTTAAGCATAGCGTTCTGCGCCTGCTCGTTCATCTTTTCGGCATCATCTATGATGTAAACCTTGTACGGCCTGCTGTAAGGCTTTATGGTGATGTCCGCATTCAACTGAACTCGTATGTCATCAACCGAAACAACATTGGCTTTTTCGTGAGTAATCCAATGGATGTCGGGATTATTGCCATCAAAAGCCTGTTTACATGACTGACACTCACAACAAGGGGTCCCCATTCCCCTTTCACACTGAAGCGCTGCCGCAAAAATACCCGCAAGAAGCTTCTTTCCGCTCCCTTTTTCTCCGGAAATGATGTAGGCGTGATTGACCTTCTTTTCCAGAATGGCACTCTTCATGTGTGCAACAATCTTCTCTTGTCCGATAACGTCAGAAAATGTCATGTCATTATGTCCAGAAGCAAGCCTCTGATTTCGTCAATCTTACTGAGAATGAGAAGATGATCCTTCTCTTCTTTTAAAAGCTCTTCCGTGAGTTCATCAAGATTCTCATCGATGAGTTTAATCATACCATATACTCTGTGACGGCCCCTTTTGTCAAGGAAATTCTCACGTTGAAACTTATGAGAACGCGTGACAATCTCATTCATAAACTCCTTGATGAGCGCACGATACTGCTTCATATCACGCACATCCATGTGTTTCTGAATTTTCTTGCCTTCGTTGGAAATTTCCTCCATGAGAACCGCCAGCTTCTCCTGAAGCTCCGTTTCTTCTATCTTGGAAATAAGTGTGAAGCGAAAGTCCTCGGTCGCCTGAGGCTTCTGCGTCTGCACCTCGGGAGTATTAACTTGTTGTGTCTGATTTACTTTGTTGATATCCAAGCGGCTATCTCCTCAAGGCACCTGTTAAGGTCGTCATTAATGAAACGTTTTGTTACACCAAGGCGCTCAAGCTCTGATTCCCTGAAATCCTCTTCATCGGCAAGATATCGCCTGCATACTTCGGAGAAATTGGGGACCTTTTGCTTCTTTTCGCGTTCTACGGCTCTGTGAAGTCTGGTGTAATTGTCAATATCGGTATAAATGGGAACAACATTTTCTGCGCCGAAGCAATAACGTATATTTTCATAACCACCAAGCGTTGTAATCATCATGTAATCGCCCGTCGAGAGGTCAATCTGGCCATCATCTGCCGTAAAGTACCACCACGGACCATAGCATGTATTATAAAGACGGATTTCAAGAACCTTCCCATCTTCAAGCATTTTCTCCTTTTCAGGAATTGTCACAAAAAAGTACTCTACTCCGTTTTGCTCTCCCGCGCGAATGGGACGGGTGGTGTACATGACCACGTTCTTGAAGCGCCCTTCAAAGCGTTCCAAAAGACGCTTATACACTGTGTCCTTACCGGTTGCACTCTTCCCCATTACACAAAAAATCTTGCCCATAAAAAACTCCCGAAAGTAATGATATGAGTATCATATCACACTTTGCGGGAAGTGTCATCTCTTACGCGGCGGAATTTAGGCACAGAATTCCATTCGTCAGAGTTTGTACCTAAGACGTGTTGGAAATCCAGGTACAGAGTTTCACTCGCAGGCGTTTGTACCTAAAACGCGGCGAAATTTAGGCACAGATGTCGATTTTCGCCGCGTCATGCCTAATTCACGGCAAAAATTAGGCACAAACGAACGTTTACGCCGCGTCATGCCTAATCTTTAGGTACAGACAAAGCTTTCCTCTTCCGCGTACCTAAAGATTAGGTACAGACGATGTTTCCTGCCGTTCTATACCTAAACATTAGTCTTTCTGATGTCTGAAACCACAAAAAAATTTTTTTGTTGCAAAAATTAAAAAAACTTGTTGACAAACCCTATTTATCGTGGTAAACTACGCCTTGCGTTCGAAAAACAAAACAACGTGAATGCGTCTTTAGCTCAGCTGGTAGAGCACCTGACTCTTAATCAGGGTGTCCAGGGTTCGAGCCCCTGAAGACGCACGCAAAGGGTTCTAGTTTGACGAGTAATCGTTGGGTTAGGGCTTTTTTTTCGCCTTAAAATCAGGGTGTCCGGGGGTGCTAAACGGATGCCTGTGGCATCCGTTTAGCACCGACCGTGATTCATCTCACCCGCTATTCGATCGAGTAGGAGGCGGTGACTAACCGCCGTCCTCTCACAGCACCGTACGTACCGTTCGGTATACGGCGCTTTCAATAGTTGACGTGCACAGACTGATAAGCTGTGGCTAAATCATAAAAGCCACTGTTTATCAGTCT
>JAZLLG010000077.1:0-2995 GCA_045598045.1 Lachnospiraceae bacterium
ATTAAGTGTTCTTTATTTCAGTGATTTTTTCAAAATCGCTGAAATGGGGCTGTAAAAAAACTCCCCTAAATGAAAAATCGCTTAGACCGTGAGGTTTAAGCGATTTTTTGGTATAATAAGTTATGCGACTAACTCATAAAACCAATAATAATTGTACAATACGTCAGCTGAAATTACCACTGGAAATAGAAAAGATTATATCAGTTTCCGACCCGGTATATCCTTTTTGTGAAGTTTTGGATTGCATGGACCTAAAAAAGTATTTCGTAACTAAGGATTACGAAACCGGCCGCCCCAGATGTGATTCCGAAAAACTCCTGAAAGTTATACTCTTTGCGTTTATGGAAAACGGATTCTGTTCTTTACGTGACATTGAAAAATCCTGTAAAACCGATATCCGGTTCATGTATCTTCTTGACGGGCTAAAGGCCCCTTCTTTTGCGACCTTCGGAAATTTCATACGCGATGAACTCACGTACTCCATTGAAAACATTTTTAATGACATAAACAGCGTCATCTTTGAAAGAGATGGGGTTGATCTTAATCATGCATATATAGACGGGACAAAGATAGAAGCCAACGCCAACAGGTATACCTGGGTATGGAAAAAGTCCTGTGTCAACAACAGACTGAAAGTATTCGAAAAGATATCTTCGCTTATCGATGAAATGAACAGCAAGGTGCTACTGTTTCAGGGAATAAAGTTTGAAAAACGTGAGGAGTATGCAATTGAATATGTAGAAAAGATGCTTGCTGACTACCTTAAAGTTACAGGACTTAATCCGGCTGCTTTTGTTTTTGGCTCGGGGCATAGAAAAAGCATGTTTCAGAAGCAGTATCAGGAAATGGAAGGTTATCTGAAACGCCTGAAGGATTATGCGAGACACATAGAAATCTGCGGAGATGAACGCAACAGTTACTGTAAAACTGACCATGATGCAACATTCATGCGGGTAAAGTGTGACTACATGGGGAACGATCAGCTTCTTCCCGCTTACAACATGCAGGTTGTCACGTGCGACGAATATATAGCAGTTGTCGATGCAAAACCGTATGCATCGGACATGGACTGTTTTGTTCCACTGATGGAAAAATTCAGGGATACATACGGACATTTTCCAAGGTATCCTGTGGCAGATGCCGGTTATGGATCTTACAACAACTACATTTACTGTGAAGAACATGGCATGGAAAAGTATATGAAGTTTACCATGTTTGAAAAAGAAACCAAAAATCAGAGATACCGTGAGAATCCATTTCGTGCGGTAAATTTCAAACGAAACGATTTAAACGAACTCGTATGTCCGAACGGGCAACGATTCATATTCAAATATTCACGACACGTCAAAGGTAATAAATACGGCAGAACCGAAGAAATATACGAATGTGAAAGCTGTGAGGGATGCCCTTGTCGGAAAGAGTGCTGTAAAAGTGCCAAAGGGAACCGAACAATTCGGATGAACCAAGAGCTTACACAAATGCATCAGGAAGTAATCGACAACCTCGAATCGATTCACGGAGCACTTCTGTGTATGAACAGGAGCATCCAGTCCGAAGGAACCTTCGGAGGAATCAAGTGGAACCGGTCGTATAAAAGATTGCTCAGACGTGGTGAAAAAGCTGCAATTTTAGAGTTAACGCTGATTTCCTGTGGTTATAACCTCTATAAGTACTGTAACAGGAGAAAAAAAGAGCAGTTGGTTTCGTAAACTTAAAACAACGGAAGATTGAAAAAGAGTGTCTGCGCAAGCAGGCCTGGTTATTGTTCACAAAAAACGGAAAAAAGTAGAGAGTAATCCACAAAAAGGTAAAAGAACAGCCGAACCGATCACTGCCGGCTCGGCTGTTAGATTATCTGGGCTGTTTTTTTACAGCCCCTTCGCATTTAGCCTACCCGTTCTTTATTCTTTTTTCTGTTCCTTTATATATTTAGTCCATTTAATCAGTCCGTAAGTGGTATTTGTAATATATCCAAACTTATATACCAAAAGTATCCACTGCCCGGAAAGAATATTTACAACTGTCTCTACAATAATGTACAGATACCAGGTCCACCAGGATTCACGCGATCTGAAAAACATCAGTATTCCGTCGATAATGCTCATAATGCTCAAGCAGGCATCCAGATATGCAACAACCTTCATTATCATATTGCTGGAATAAAAATCCGTTTCCGGAGAATAAGCAGCGATAAGATATCCAAATCCGACTGTCCAGACTATGGTAACGGCAAATATCAAAATCGTCTGCCAGGTCTTTAATCCTCTTACCACTGTCTTCGTCTCATCTTTTTTATCCTTGTGCCTTCTCCACTGAAAATATCCAAGCGTATGAGCAGGAATCCAATAAAACAGTGCAACTGCCATTGATGCAAATCTTGTACGAAGAAGAATCATTGCTGTGATTTCGATTACTTCAACAACATTGTAAATAAGAAATGCAATCTTATTTTGCTTAGAAAACAAGAGCTCACACAAGCATCCTATGATGGAATCAAACAGATACAAGATTGTCAGAACCAGTCCACTGGCAATCACAATTCCGTTTTCATCATGAACATCCTCCTCCGGAAGTAAAATTGACATTACCAGAGTAAGAATCACTATTACAAGCATCCACACTTTTTCATAAGTGTTAAAATACTCATTCAATCTTTTGAAAATACTTTTGTTACTTTTTACAGTACTTACTTCACTCATATATTACCCTTTACTTATAAATGTTTGACAACGCAGCCATAATAGTAAGCTTTCCTGTTTCGTATGTCAAGCCTCCCTGCTGGAAAACAGTAAAGGGCTCAACTACAGGGCCGTCACAGGTTAACTCTATGGTCGACCCCTGTGAAAAGGTCCCTGCTCCCATTATTTCGTCATGAGGATATCCCGGCATCTCACAAGGAACGGACTCATACTCGGAATCTACAGGAGAAAACTTCTGCAGAGACTGACAGAATAAAATCTGCTCATCCGCAGTACCAAAGTCAAAGGTTTGAATA
>JAZLLG010000078.1:0-19002 GCA_045598045.1 Lachnospiraceae bacterium
AAAGCGGTAATGGCTTAAGCCATTATTGTGATTTTCTCTTGAAAAGATTGAATTGAAGTCTTAAAAGGTATATGAAGTGCGAAAAGAGGGTGCACGGCCGGTTAGGCCGCGTACCCTCTTTGTCGACGCTCTGATATAAAAAATAGCCCTCGGGGCTATTTTTTATATTTGAAGTATTCGGCAAGAAGGTCTCTTGCAAAGATTTCGTCATCGTAGGTTTCCACCACGGTCAGATGGTTTGGTGAATATTGTGATGAATACGTATCGGTGACAAGATAGTATGTGGCATTCGGAGCAAGGTCGGCCTGAACATATTCGCCGTAGTCACCGTATGCTATAAAATAGTTTTCATTTGTCGTTGCAAAAAAGTTGTTGTTAAGATTGACACCTGTTGTGGAACAAAGAACAAGTTTGTTATCGAACGGGAAAAGCATTTGAAGCTGTTCATAGGTGACATCTCCGGTTTCGAGGCAACGTGGACTTCTGCATGAGAAGAAACCGCCACCGAGTACAATGTCGTATTTGTCGCCCCAACGCTCAATGCCCGCTTCGTAGTACAAATTCGCACACAACTGGCGAAGGTCATCGGCGTTCATGTAAACACTGTTGTGACCGAGAACGGAAGCGATATCCCCGATTTCATCCGCAAACTGTTCAAGCAACTCATTTACAACAGGGGAACTTGTGTTGCTCAGGATTGTATGACGGTCGATTTGTTCTGCATATTCAACAGCAAGCTTTCCGCCTGCATCGCTTATGTGAACGTGGGAAATGCCCGTGGAGTTGTCTCCTCCGCACTGGATGTGGTAAACACTGTTGATATCCTGAAGAATGTATGCCTGATGGGTGTGACCTTCAAAGCAAAGGTCGACATAGCCTTCGGAAAGAGCAATGTTGTAGTAAGGAGCAAGATGAAGCGCATCAATGTGTCCGACGCCGGAAGAACTTTTTTCAAAACCGTCGTGAATGGAAAGAATGATGAAATCAGCTCCGAGAGCCCTCAAATTCTTAGACTCGGTTTTAATCAATTCTGTGAGGGCATCTCCCGTAACAAAGTAAACATCCGTGGTTTTGTCTGCGGATATTGAGCTGTAACAGTCACCGACAGCACCGATGATACCGAACGTGATATCGTTTTGCGTAATCATTACCGATGAATCGAGATAGTCGACACGTTTGTTTGTCTTACGATCAAAAACGTTAATTCCGAGAAAAGGAAAATCAGCACTTTTACTGTTTTCGGCTATGTAGGAAGTGCCCCAGTCAAACTCATGGTTGCCGACGGTCATGGATGCAAAATGCGTGCGGTTCATCCACGCGGTCATAAGAGCGCCTTTTGTCTGGTTGGATTCGCTGCTTCCCTGCCACATATCACCGGAAGAAAGAAGAATGAATCCGTCGGAAAGCATTTCCTGAATCTGTAAGTATGTTGTCAGTTCATCAACACCGGGCTGACCATCCGAATCTTTAAATTTGCCATGCAGGTCATTGATTGCGTAAATGTCGATTTCATGTACTTCAGGCTCGGGTATCGGCGTTGCCGTAACTGAGGCGACGGGCTCGGTTATTTCGGGGAGAGGCATCGGCTCATCGATGTCGACAATTGTTCTCTCGGGTACCGGCTCCTGCCTTGCGGACCCACAGCATACAAGTGATAGTGCAAGAAGAAATATAACCAAAAGACTTGCACGTTTTTTTGTTATTAATAATTTCATAAATTTCCCCTTTTACAAAAATCAGGTCAACATAATAAATCCAAATGGGAAATAAATCAAGGAATTGTATTTTTCGTTTCATTTTTTGGAGAATACAACTCATATTCGACCACTTTGACCAAAAGACTTGCATGGAAACTTTTCGTAATGTATTATGCCGTCAGAGGTGAGTTTGTGAAGTTTAAAAATCATGATGGCATAAAGGAGAATAAAATGTACAACGCAGATGAAAAGAGATACGATTCCATGCTCTACAATCGTGTCGGTAACAGCGGCTTGAAGCTTCCTGCGGTTTCTCTCGGGCTTTGGCACAATTTCGGAGATACCGCAAACTTTGAAAACATGACAGCAATGTGCGAAACCGCATTTGATGCAGGCATTACGCATTTTGACCTCGCAAACAACTATGGTCCCAAGGACGGAGCGGCAGAGGAAAACTTCGGAAGAATTCTTTCCAACAGCCTTGGCAGATATCGTGATGAGCTTGTTGTTTCAACAAAAGCAGGCTACTATATGTGGCCCGGCCCTTATGGCGATCACGGAAGCAGAAAATATCTTATCGCAAGCCTTGATCAGAGCTTGAAGCGTATGGGGCTTGACTATGTTGATATTTATTATCATCATCGTCCGGATCCGGAAACACCCCTTGAAGAAACCTGCGGTGCCCTTAACGACATTGTCAGAGCTGGAAAAGCATTGTATGTCGGCATTTCCAACTACAACAAGGAACAGACGGAAGCTGCTCAGAAACTCTTCAAAAAGATGGGAACACCGTTTATCATTAACCAGAGCAGGTACAATATTTTTGACAGAAGCATTGAAAATAACGGACTTAAAGCATATGCAGCTCCGAACGGTGTCGGCATAATTACTTTCTGTCCTTTGGCACAGGGACTTCTTACAGGAAAATATCTGAACGGTATCCCGGAGGATTCACGTGTTAAGACAGATGGTCGTTTCCTTAAAGAAGCAGATGTAAATGAAAAAATGATAAGCAGAATAAAAGCTCTTAACGAGATAGCTGCAAAGCGTGGTCAGACTTTGGCACAGATGGCACTTGCATGGATTCTTCGTGACGGTGACATTACATCCGTTCTTATCGGAGCGTCAAGACCTTCCCAGATTCAGGAAAACATTGATGCCATTAAGAATTGCAGCTTTTCCGAAGAAGAGAGAAAACTTATAGATTCAATTTAACTTATACATTTCGAGGCACGAGAGAATTGTGCCTCTTTTTTATATTTTTAGGTTTTTTTAATGGGCGTTTAATGGCAGAAAAAAGTGTCTGATGATAGCATATGGATTATATAGGCGTAGTGTCTCGAACTTCGCTTAGGAGGAATACGTATGGATGCTTCAAACATGAATAATTATCTTCGCAACGACAGATTTAATTTCACCGGTGACGAATATGGTGTGATTCTCAGTGCTGCCAAAATTGGTATCTGGTCCTTGGAAATGGACGAAGGAGAACCATACAGACTTTTTTGCAATGACATTATGGAAGACCTTATCGGAGCCCCTCACGGGACAAAACCGGTAGAGGCATATATTGCTTTCAGTAATGGTATGCTGGATGAGTATCAGGCCGCACTGGACAGGTATTTTTATGAGATTGCGAATTTTGGTCAGTCGGAAATCACGTATAAGTGGAAATATCCGGACGGACACATTATTTCCGTACGATGCGTAGGAGTTCTTGACAGAACGTACGTTAAAGGAACAAGATTCCGTGGTTATCACCAGGATATTACGAACACCACTGACTTGGAAGAAAGGCTTACCTACGAGGCCGAGCATGATAATCAGACAGGTCTCCTCTGCCGAAACATTGCAGAAACAAGAATAAAAGAAATAATAAACGACGGAAGCAATAATACTGCACTTCTCCTTATAGACATAGATAATCTGAGCTCCATTAACAAAAATTACGGTCATGCATGCGGAGACCGTGTTATTGTCAGCATTGCGGAAGGGTTAAGAGCCATTCAGGCACAAAGACCGAATGATATTATCGGACGATTTACCGGAGATGGATTCATTGCTCTTACCAATGAAACCGAGTCTGTTGAGAAAATCAAAGAAGTAATCGAATCGTTCCAGAAGAATGTATCGGAAGTAAGGTATGGAACAGATGATTACATTGCACCTACCTGCAGCATTGGTATAGCTCTTTGCAAAAAAAAGGACAATAACAGTTTTGCCGATTTATACAGGAAAGCGGATATTGCGCTTTTTCATGCCAAGAATAAGGGAAAGAACACCTATGAAGTTTATACCGATGATATGACGGAGTTCCGCCTCAACGAACATGTTAAGGAACTTGAAGCAACAAATTCAGAAATGCGCCAGCAGCTCGAAATTATCGGGGCCATGGCTAAGGTGTCCTTCAATACATACTACATCGACATTCAGAATAATCTCATCAATATTCTTAAGACGGAAACAACATTGGATGACTTGATTTCCGGAGCAGGTCCTTTGGATTTGGCTATTAAGAATATGATAGAGTCGCTGATTGAGCCCGGAAGCGTCAAAAAAGTGGAGGAACTTGTCGGGACTCCGAAGAAGATTCAGAAACTGCTTGAAAAAACCGATGACTATCCGTTTGAGTATGAACGTGTCGGGGGCCTTTGGGTACGAGCACATATCGTCGCCATCAATCGTGATGAAAAAGGAACTGCTTTAAGTGCCCTTTGGATCATGGAAAATATTGATGAAGAAAAGAAGCAGGAACTTGCCGTAAGAAAAGCAGAAGAAGAAAGCAGATACCTCTTTAACTCTCTTGCAGCCAATGCTTATGCCATTTACAAATGTTCGCTCGGCGCAGACACGGCCGAAATGATTTACGGTGCCACCGACGCTGAGAAAAAGTGGACAAAAAGAACAACCATTACCAAGCTGATTGAAGGCCTGGAGAGTGAGAAAAGCAGAGAAGCGAAGGAAGTCAGGGACGCAAACAGAGCGTTTCTTGATGAATCAACCGTATCCGAAAGACTGAAAGACACGGATATGCTGACGCATGACATAAGGACCGAAAAGCTCGGATGGCTGAACATCAACATTATTCCGCACAGAAAAGATGATAAAGGCCGGTTCACGGAAGTTCTTGTACTTGTACGAAAGGTTGATGAGCTGAAACAGGCGGAACTTGAAAAAGCACAGCTGGAAGCAGAACGTTCGGCTATTTTGTCAGGTATAGGAAAAACCTTCAACTTCATGTATCGTATCGATCTTAAGAACGATATGTGCTTTGAGATACAGGCACCTCCGCATTTGAAAGGTAAGATACCGGCTTCCTGCTCGATAAAAGAAGCGTTCGATATTTTTGACGGTATCGATCTTGATGACGAGCTGAAACAGGAAAACGAAGATATTTTCAATGTTGAAAACTTGCGTGAAGCTTTTACGTTCAGTACTAACATAATCAGAGACATAAAGTTTAAGACATATGGCTGGGCACAGGTTTGTATCACACCTCTTAAGCGTGACTTAATCGGAAGGGTCGATGAATTCCTGCTTATGTGCAGACAAATCGGTTTCGAGAAAGAGCAGGAAATAATTGCGAAGCGTATGGAACAAGAACGTATGACGCTTCTAAATTCTCTTTCAAAGGTTTACTTCTCCATTAATCATTTTAATCTTGAAACAGGTGTTGGGGAAGAAATCTACTCGGCAAATGAATCGAAGAACCTTATGTCGGTTACTAACTTCAGTGATGCGATGAAATACTTCCTGGAGATAGACAAGACACCCGCTCTTGCAGGTGACAAGACAGAATTCTGGAACTGTGATACGATTCGTGAAAGACTGAAGGACAAGGACATCATTTCGAAAGAAGTACTTACCGAAGTCCTCGGATGGGTGCAGGTCCATATGCTTGTATATCATCGTGATGCCGAAGGTAACGCTACCGATATTCTCTGGCTTGAAAACGACATCGACGCGCAGAAGACAAGAGAATTGAAGATTACGGAAGAACTGGAACACGCATATGAAGATGCAAGACAGGCCAACTTTGCAAAGAGCCGCTTCCTCAGCTCGATGAGCCATGATATAAGAACTCCCATGAATGCCATCATGGGTATGGTCGACATTGCAATGAGGCACGAAGACAATCCGGAGAAGGTTCATGATAACCTTCGAAAGATTGAAATGGCCGGCGGCCAGCTTATTTCGCTTGTTAACGACGTTCTTGATATTTCTGCGATTGAAAGCGGAAAGCTTGAGCTCAGACCTGCAGAAAATGCAGTTAAGATGAACTTCAACAAACTTGAGACAATCTTCCGGCCTCAGATGGAACAGAAGAATATTCATGCTACGTTCGATATCCATGATATTTCTTATCCATGGATTATGGTAGATGAAGTCAGACTCGACCAGATTTGCTCAAACCTTATAAGCAATGCGCTTAAATATACGCCCGAAGACGGAAGCGTAACTGTTGAAATGTTCCAGGATACGACAATCAACGGTACTCCGTTTATGACTTTTACGGTCAGTGATACGGGTATCGGAATGAGCAAAGAGTTTATGGAACACATGTGGGAGACGTTCAGCCGCGCGACCGATACGAGAATCAACAGAATTCAGGGTGCAGGTCTCGGACTTTCGATTGTTAAGGACCTCATTGACAAGATGAACGGAACGATAACCGTAAAGAGTGCGATTAATGTCGGCTCAACGTTTACCGTCGTAATCCCGATTACACCTGTTGACCATATTGATGAAGAGGATGAAGAAGGAGAAGATTTCGAAGAAGCTCTTTCCATGCATATTCTTGTCGCTGAGGATAATGACCTCAACTGGGAAATCGCCAATGAACTTTTGGAAATCAACGGCATTTCCACCGAACGTGCAGAAGACGGACAAAAGTGCCTGCAGATGTTTACAGAGGCTCCCGCAGGCACTTACGATGCAATTCTTATGGACATGCAAATGCCGATTATGAATGGTTGTGAAGCAGCCGTATCAATTCGTGGTTCCAACCATCCCGAGGCAAAGACCATACCTATTATTGCCATGACCGCAAATGCTTTTGCCGATGATGTGGCAAGATGCAAGGAGGCAGGTATGAACGATCACCTTTCAAAGCCTATCGACATTAACAAGGTTGTATCGACTATTAAGAGATATGTTAATCAAAGGTAAGGTAGTCATACCCGTCACCTGAATCATTGTATACTTCATAATTTTCCGAAGTATCACCGAATTTAACAAAATCCACAACCGACTGTGCGTTTGCATGGTCGGTTTTTTCTTTGTTCATGGGAATAATGCTTCCCGCTTTTACAAAGACCGGAATACGGTCTATGGAGGCGTCTGTCTCTATGAAACGGCCGCCTTTAAGGAGTTCTCCGGTGTAAAAATCATACCAGTCATTTCCTGCAGGAAGATAAACTCTTCTTGTGTGCGGAATACCGCTGATTTCAACATTTCCGGCTTTAAAGTAGGAGGCGTCGGTAACAGGGCAAACCATGAGGCTTTCACCGAAGAAATATTGGTCTTTTATATCAAAAACGGCTTTATCGCCCGGATATACAAAGCCTAAAGGCCTTATGAAGGAGGCGTTGTTTTTCCAGACCTCGTGGGCTGTTGTGTAAATGTAGGGCATGAGGCGGTATCTAAGTTCATTAGCCTTTACGAGGGCATCGTAGAAACGCATATCGTCATTCTTAAAGGCCCAAAGCTCACGCCTGCAATCGGTACCGTGACAACGCATAACAGGAAGGAAGCATGCCCACTGATACATACGGACGTAAAGCTCCAGATAGCCCTTATCCTTGTTGGCCTGCTCAAAGTCGCCGTTCCAATACCAGAAGTCACCTTTTTTTACGAAGAATGCACCGACGTCCACGGTCCAGTAGGGAAGTCCCGAAGCAGAGAAGTTCAGGGAGCCCGGAATCTGTTTTTTAAAGGTGTCCCAGCTTGCGGCGATGTCTCCGGACCACATTATTGTGCCGTATCGCTGCTGGCCTGTGTATGCGGCTCTTGTGAGGTTGCACACGCGCTTGTCGGTTCCGGTGGAACGCTGGCCTTCGTATATTGTTTTTGCGTGATAAAGAGGAAAAGCGTTTGTGTAGTCGGCAGGAAGTTTATCTTCCAGTGCTTTGACGTATTCATAGTAATTTGCGGAAGGCTCCGGCCTGTTTTTGTGTGTCCACTCCACTGTAATAGGTTCCGCGGAATCACACCAGAAAGCATCGACACCTTTGGAAAAAAGCCCGCGGTTAACCTGATTCCAGTATGTTTTGCGCGCTTCTTCCTTAAGAGGGTTGTAAAGGTCACTGGCGGGAAGGAGTCCGTTATGTTCACGCATTTCCGTGTTGTTTTCGGAACCGTTGCACATATTCGGCCATATGGAAAGCATGAAGTGTACGTTCATCTCGTGAAGCTTGTCGGTCATGGCTTTCGGGTCGGGGAAACGTTTCGGATCGAAGGACTTCTGACCCCACATACCGTCGGGCCAGGAAAGCCAGTCAAGCACGAGACAATCAAGCCCAAGCCCGCGTTGTCTGTATTCCTTTGCCATATCAATGATTTCTTCTGCGGTCTCATAACGTTCCTGAGACTGAACGTAGCCGTATGCCCACTTCGGAAGCATTACAGCCTTTCCGGTAAGCTGGCGGTAGCCGCTGATTACTTCGTCGGGAGTACCTTTGATGAAGTAAAAATCCATTTCTTTGTCAGCTTCGGAATATAAGTATGAACCATTTACGTCATCCGAGAAAATCATTGGCGAATATGTATCGTAAAGAAGTCCGTAACCCTTTGTGGAAACAAGCACCGGGACAGCAATTTTAAGGTTGGCCTGATGAAGATAGAGACGCTGGCCTCGAAGGTTAAGAACGCCTGTGTCGTACTGGCCCAAGCCGTAAAGAGCCTCGTCTTTTTGCCAGTTAAGATGCAGGAAGGTGTGGAACAGTTTTTCGCCCGGAACACGTACGGCTTCACTGACAAGCTCTTTTACACCGTCGGCGGTCTGGATTTTCTCTGTTTTGATTTCGTGCTCTTCAGAAAGAATGTATGATTGGAATTCATCGAGGATGCGGCTTTCCTTTTCACGCTCGGCAAGAAGAAGCTTTCCCGAAACATCATAATACGTATATGAGGCGCTGCTGCGATTCACTTCGATACTTATGTTATCTGTTGAAATAATGATAAAGTCGTTGTTTTCCGCGAATGAGAAAGAGACGGAACACTCCTCTGAGGGCTGAGCGGCGGGATTGATTACACCGGGTTTTTCTGCTTCCGAGAAGGCGTTTCTTTCAGTGTAGGTTATTCTGAAAATGTTACTGCCGACAGGGATAATGCGGTGTTGGCCGGCTTCTGAAAAAAGGTAAAGAGCATTTCCTTTTCTTTCGGCTTTGGTGATTTTACGTGATTTATATGGGCTTGGTGAAAGCATAAAATGAGCACCTCCTGTAAACTTATACATAAAGTATAGCAAGTCGGAGGTACTCAAATATAGCCGTTTATTGCTCATTATTTTTCGTAATTAAAGAATTATTACATTGAACGAATTTGGCTCCAGTATTATGACGTCGTCGTTTATGTTTCCTGTTCTGAGAGAAACGTTTTCGGGCGCGTCAACAGTGTTAATGGCAGTTTTTTCGGGGCCATCGAGAACTACTATTTCGGAAGGTTCAAGGATAGCACCGCTCTCATCGGTTAGTGAAAGGGAGACTGCGGTGTCATTGGTGTTTACTATTTTCACGTATATCTTTCCGGTGGTTTCATCTATGGAAGGATTGTAGTAAAGACCGTCTTCGTAAAGCGCTTCGTGCTGCCCCATTGTGTCGAGGGTTGCGGTTCCGGTGTAACGGGAGTACATAAGCTGAACATAATAGCTGGGGGTTCCGTAGGCTTTTTCGGCGTTGAACCATATCATGTCGGGAGACCATTGAGTGTAACCCAAACGTGCAAAAAGCGGAGCATAGCTTGCAAGAACGACAACATCGGCATTTCGCTCAACACCCGTAAGGAATGCCGCTTCGGCAAGCGCACCCTCCAATGTGTTTACCTTAAAGTTGTTGAAAGTACCGCTTCCTTCGGGGTGCGCTGCATATTCACCGGCAAAGACTTTGATTTTACGATCGTAATTGTCGTAGAAACGTACATGTTCAAGAAGCCATTGAGGACGCACGTAATAGTGTTCGTCCACTGCATAGACGAAGTTTGGCTTAACGGCTGCTTTTTCCCTGATGAAATTCCAGGCGGCAGAGTATCGTTCCGAGGTAATATCTGGACCTGCGGAACCGATAAGCTTTATATCGGGATATTTTTTATGGATTGTTTCTTCAAAGAGCGTGTATCTCTTGAAAAACTCGGATTTCTCGGTTTCCCATTGTTCGTTGCCGATTCCGACCATTTCAAGACCGAAAGGTTCCGGATGACCGAGAGAAGCACGAACCTTTCCCCATACTGTGTCGACCGGGTCATTGGCGAATGAAATGAGGTCAAGAGCGTCTTCGAGAAACTCTTTGAAATCCTCCGATTCAACGGGGACGAGCTCATAAGACTGATATTGGCATGCAAGCCCGACATTCAAAACGGGGAGAGGCTTTGCTCCGAGCATTTCGCAAAGAAGGAAAAACTCGTAGTATCCGATGCCGTATGACTGATTGTAGTGCTCGTATTCGCTGTGTCCTATGGGTTCACGCCAGTCGTTGCCGTGAACTGCCCATCTGTTCCAGTTTGATTTTCTGTGTTCCGTGGGATTTAAGGTGTCTTTAAAATTGTATCTGTTGGCAAGAGTATTACCCTCGATGATACATCCACCCGGAAAACGAATGAATCCGGGTTTAATGCCTTTCAAAAGATCGAAAAGATCCTTTCTGAATATACCGGCAACCGCATTTTCGGGAATCAGTGAGAAAAAGTCAAATTCCATTGTGCCTTCTTCGGTGAAAACAACAGCGGGCTTTGCACCTTTCATATCTTTTTCGGCTGTAAGAGAAACGGTATATTTCTTAAAACCGCAGAGCTCCTTTTTTTCGGGGCAATCCGGCTTTACAACAGTTCCGCACACAAAGTCAGAACCGTCAAACAAACCAACTTCGAAGGATCGGAGTCTTCCGACGTTTCTTGAGTAAAAAGAAAGAATAAGCTTTTCGCCCTTTTTTACGTATACACCGTCGTAAGCCTTGTTTGAAAAACCATCGCCCGGGGCTTTTGCCGTGAAGCGAAGGTAATGAGGATTTTCGGGTGCGATGGGACTGCCGGAAACGATGCGCAGCTCTCCGGAATTAATGGCACTCCAACCGTAGAGACCGTCAAATTCGGTGTAATAATCACCTGTGCAGCCGCTTGCTCTTACGAACTCAAAGGCTCTGTTTTCAATGAGTTCCGCACATAAACCGCCGTCAGCTGCGTAATTTATGTCTTCGAAGAAAAGACCTGTCATTTCTTTGGAAATAGGGACTTTAATTTTATTATGGATTGTGATATTTTTCTTCATGTTCAATATGACCTTTTACATATTTTGAAAGTACGAACACATTGTATCACATATATAAAAAAACAAAAGCAGGAAGTTATATGTCATTATGAAAAGTATTAAACGTACAACAAGTACCGATCTTACAAACGGTTCAATAGTCAAGGGAATTACGACCTTCTGTATTCCTATTTTCCTCGGACAGCTTCTTCAGCAGCTGTACAATATTGCCGATGCGTGGGTTATAGGGCATTTTGCGGAGCCGGTTGCCTTCGCGGCAGTAAGTTCCACGGGTTCGGTTTCATTCTTCATCATAGGTTTCTTCGGAGGCATGGCGATAGGCGGCGGAGTTATCATTTCACGATACTACGGAGCCAAAGATGAAAAGAAGGTTGAAGAGGCGATACACACGAATTTTCTTTTCGGGCTTATTTCATCTGTTTTGGGAACGGCTCTCGGCCTGGTTATTGTTCCCTGGCTTCTTAAAATCATGAACACCCCTGCAGAGGTTATGCCGTATTCCCTCACCTATATGCGCATAATTTTCGGCGGAGTTACAGCGAGCCTTATGTATAACATCTGTATGTCAATAATGCGTGCATTGGGAGACAGCATAAGCCCGCTCATATATTTGCTCATCTCTTCACTCACCAACGTTGTGCTTGATATAGTCTGCGTCAAATTCCTTAATATGGGTGTTGCGGGCGCGGCAGCGGCTACGGTTGCTTCTCAGGCAATAAGTGTAGTTCTTTGTATAATTAAAATGCGCAAAGCAACGGACTACACGAGACTTTGCTTCAACAAAATTAAGTGGAACGGGCCTTTGATGAAAGAAGTTGCACTTCAGGGCATTCCGACAGGCATTCAAAATTCGGTTATCAGTATCGGAAATATGACCATTCAGAAAAATGTCAACAGCTTCGGACAGTTTGCAATGTCCGGAATGGGCGCTTACTCAAAAGTCGAGGGATTTGTATTCCTGCCAATAAACTGCCTTTCCATGGCACTTCCTACCTATATCGGCCAGAACCTTGGTGCAAAGGAGTATACCCGTGCCAAGAAGGGCGCCGCTTTCGGCATTATTTCCGGAATGATCCTTTCGGAAGTGGTCGGACTTGTTCTTTTCATTGCGGCAGACCCGATACTCAGATTCTTTATTGACGATGATGTTTCCATTTCCTTTGGTGTAACGCAGGCAAGGGTGACATCGTTTTTCTTCTGTCTGCTTGCGTTTTCGCATTGTGCCGCGGGCGTAATGAGAGGATGCGGAAAAGCTGTTGTCCCTATGGCAACGATGCTCACCTTCTGGTGTGCGGTGCGTGTCATTTATGTCACTACGGCAATAAAGTATTGGCCGGTATTTCAGACAATAAGCTGGGCCTATCCGCTGACTTGGACGTGCAGTTCCATAGTATTTCTGGCATTTCTTTTGTTCAGCGATTGGACACATGCTTTTGAAAAACATAGTAAAAAACAGAAGGAGAACTAATCATGACAGCACAAAGACCGCCTATGGGTTGGAACAGCTGGGATTGCTTCGGTGCTGCGGTTAATGAGGCACAGGTAAGAGAGAATGCCGAATACATCGCAAAGAATATGAAGGATTTCGGCTGGGAGTACATTGTGGTTGATATACAGTGGTATCAGCCCAAAGCAGATTCACATGAATACCATCCTTTCTCGGATGTGGTAATGGACGAATACGGAAGGCTCTATCCCGCACCGAACAGGTTCCCGTCAAGTGCTGACTATAAGGGCTTTAAGCCTCTTGCGGATTACATCCACGGCCTTGGGCTTAAGTTTGGCATACACATTATGCGCGGTATGCCGAGAATGGCAGCTCATAACGACCTTCCGATTAAGGACTCGAAATATACCGCACGTCTTGTTGCAAATCCGAATTCAATCTGCTTTTGGAATCCGGATATGTACGGCCTTAAGTGCACGCAAATGGAAGATGGCGCGAGAGATTACTACAACAGTATTTTCAAGCTTTATGCGGAGTGGGGTGTCGACTTTGTCAAGGTTGATGATATTGCCAGAGAGTATCCGCACTGCAAAAAAGAAATCGAACTTATTCATGATGCCTGTGTAAACAGCGGACGTGACATTGTTCTTTCGCTTTCTCCGGGACCGGCTCCTCTTAAGGAAGCCGAACATCTCAAAAAGAATGCCAATATGTGGCGTATAACCGATGACTTCTGGGATAAGTGGGAGCTTCTCCTTGACATGTTTAAAAGAGCAGAGGAATGGTGTACCCATTCAGGCCCCGGTCATTGGCCGGATGCGGATATGCTTCCCGTCGGCGCACTTCGTCAGGATTACAATCCCGATGATCGTACACGGTTCACACAGGCTGAACAGATTACCATGCTTTCGCTTTGGTGCATGATGCGTGCACCGCTCATTGCAGGCGGTCATATGCCCAAAAATGATGAGTTTACATTAAATCTCCTTACAAACAGGGAAATTCTCGAAATTGAGACAAAAACCCACTGTGCACATCAGCTGTACAGAAACGACGATGAGATTGCATGGATTGCACCTTGCAAAACGGAACCTGCCTGCTACGTCGCTCTGTTTAACATTTCCGACAAAAAGCGCAAGATTGAATTTGCTCTGTCCGATTATGAACTTGAGCAGTATAAAAAAGTGAAAGAACTTTGGAGCGGAAAGAACGTAAAAGTGACAAAGAACACCGTCAGAGTTGAAGTTGAAAAGCATGGGGCTGCAGTTCTCAGACTTGAATAGTTGACTCACGGTAAGCAAAAGTATAATTTATGGCGTAAAAATATTAAGATTTCTTTAGGATTTGAGAAGTTTATTGACATGGCTTTTTTTTAGAGTAAAATAGCGCCATATGAAAAACTTGTATGTTATCATTTCCCAGACGCACACAGGTGTTGCGGGCGTCATAAGGAAATTAGGAAAAACAAAATATAATCATGCGGCCATCTCCCTGGATAAAGATTTGAGCAGTATGTATGCGTTCGCAAGACTTAAACACAGAAGCATTCTTCTTGGACAGCTGGTCCGCGAAAACATGTACAGGTATTCTCTCGGAAAGTATGACTATGTCGGGGGAAAGGTTTTTGAACTTCAGGTAACGGACGAGCAGTACGTCGAAATTGAAAACGTGATTTCAGATATGTATAAAGAAGGAGACTATCTTTATAACCTGTTTTCGGTTCTTCTGACACCGGTTATGGGAGGGTTTTCAACATACAAATCTTTTTCCTGCGTGGAATTTGTCATGTACCTTCTGAAAGAACTTGGTTGCAAGATTGAAAGACCTTTGTATGCATATCGTCCGGATGACCTTCAAAACGTGCTGAAGGATAATGTCATTTTCGAGGGAAACCTTTTGGACTATTGCCCGGACCACCATATCGACCCCAACTACTTTAAACGCCTTACGGTCAAAGATCATGTGAACAGTGTGGGAGTCCCTTTACGTCTCATATACAGGATGATTTTCAAAAGAAAATACAGAGTTTGTTAGTGATGTAACTTATTAAAGCCTTGAAAAGCAGAGTGAGCTTTTCAAGGCTTCTTTTATTTTCCGTTTCGGTATTCGGAAGGCGTTTTTCCTGTTTCACGTTTGAATGCGGTGCAGAAGATGCTGACTTCCGAATATCCGCAGGCAAAGCATATTTCCTTAATCGTCATGGAAGTGGTCTTGAGCATGAAACGGGCAGTATTAATCCGTACACGGATAATATATTCGTGGGGAGTGCACCCACACTCTTTTGAAAAAAGGCGTATAAAATGCCATACGGAAAAGCCGGAACGTTCTGCAAGACTGTCTATGGACAAATCTTCGGAAAAATGGGTGCTTATATAGGACATTGCTTCGGACACCACCGTGGGATGAACCGATTCGGTATCTGCCGGAGAGAATTCAAGAAATGCCGTCAGAATGCGGTTGATACGGTCGGACAAGGCAGGCTCGCTTATCGAAGAGGAAGCGAGCAGGGCACTGATTTGCGAAATGTTTTCCGAAACTGCTTCGGAAGCAGTGATGACGGCCAAAGGAGACAGCTTCTTTGAAACATTTTCAAATATATCGAAAACCGCCCTGCCGCCAAAGTGGCACCAATAACACTCACAGTCTGCTGAAGCGCTGTATTCGTGAGGCTTGTGACAGTCCATTAAGAGGCATTCACCGGCATTCACACTGACGGAGTATCCTTCATTTGTTTTAAAATTCATGGAACCGGAGCAGACATAAAACAGCAAAAAGCTGTCATAAGAATCACGAATGAGATGATATCCTTTTTCGTAAAAAAAGTGTCCTGCCGAATTGCAAAAAAACAGAAATGGCGGAATGTTGACGCTTTGTGTGTAGATGTAGTAATCTGAACGTAACGATATGAATCTTTCAGTGGACTTCATGACACCTCCGAAAGCAAAAAAAGTAAATAAATAGGCAAGTTGTGTTATTGATTATCACACAAAAATGAGGTATTTTCAAGCAAAATCAAGGTTTTCTTTCTGAGAAGGAGAAAAGTATGGAAAGCAAAAAGAACAAAGCAACTATCCGGGAAGAAATGGTTACAATTCCCACCTATGTGCAGGCGGCACCCGAAAAAAGTCCGCTGTTCATTGAGAAAAGAGCATATCAGGGCAGTACCGGAAAGGTTTATCCTCTTCCCGTTACCGAAAAGATTTCCGATGTAAAAGAAGATAAAGAATATCGTGCAGTCATTCTTGAAAACGATTATCTTTACGTTATGGTTCTTCCTGAACTTGGAGGACGTATACAGAGGGCACTCGACAAAACAAACGGCTATGATTTTGTTTGCTACAACAGAGTAATCAAGCCGGCTCTTGTCGGGCTTGCAGGTCCGTGGATTTCCGGAGGAATCGAATTTAACTGGCCTCAGCATCACAGACCGTCCACTTTTGCCCCCGTTGATTATAAAACTGTCGAAAACGATGACGGTTCCGTTACCGCCTGCATAAGCGAAACAGACATTATGTACGGCACAAAGGGACTTCTGAAAATATCTCTGTATCCCGACAAAGCCTATATTGAGCTGAACGGACAGCTTTACAACCCTACGGACATGCCTCAGACTTTCCTTTGGTGGGCAAACCCTGCAGTTTCCGTTAATGACAATACCTATTCGGTTTTCCCTCCGGACGTAAATGCCGTTGTGGACCACGGAAAACGTGCGGTATCCACTTTCCCGATTGCGACAGGGGAATACTACAAAGTCGATTACTCTGCCGGAGTTGACATTTCAAGATATAAAAACATTCCAGTACCAACATCGTATATGGCAGCTCATTCGGATTTTGATTTCATCGGGAATTTCGATGAAGGAAAAGATGCCGGACTTCTTCATGTGGCTGACCATCATGTTTCACCCGGAAAGAAGCAATGGACATGGGGAAACAGTGATTTTGGCAAGATGTGGGACAAGAATCTCACAGATGAAGACGGACCGTATATCGAGCTTATGACAGGCGTGTTTACCGACAATCAGCCTGACTTCACATGGCTCAAGCCTAACGAGGAGAAGACATTTACACAGTATTTTATGCCCTACAAAACAGTAGGACGTGTCTGCAATGCTACAAAAGATGCCTGCATCGGTCTTGAAGGGAAAACACTGAAGGTTTATGCAACTTCTGTGTATGAGGACGCCGTAATCATCATAACCAATGGCGATAAGCTTGTTTTTGAGCAGAAGGTTAATCTTTCCCCTGAAAACTGTTATGTAACGGAAGTGCCTGAACTTGATGATTTTTGCATAACCGTATGTGACAGAACGGGAGCGGAACTTTGTGAATACAAAAAGTTTACTCCGGCGGATATTCCTGTTCCGGATCCCATGAAAGAAATCAGAAAGCCCGAAGAAATAGAAAGTCTCGAAGAACTGTATCTTGCCGGTCAGCATCTTGAGCAGTACCGTCATGCAACAAGAAATCCTGCCGACTACTACCTTGAAGGCCTCAGAAGGGACGCTACCGACATACGCATGAACAATGCATACGGCCTTTTACTTCTCAGAAAGGGATGTATCGAGGAAAGCATTCCGTATTTTGAAGCTGCCATAAAGAAGCAGACATGGAGAAACCCCAATCCCTATAGCGGCGAATGCTACTACAACCTCGGACTTGCGTTGGAACTGGCAGAGAAAGACGAAAAGGCTTACGATGCGTTTTTCAAAGCAACCTGGTCTGCCGAAACTGCAGGTAACTCTTTTTATCATCTGGCTTGCATCAGCACAAAACAGGGACAGTTCAAACAGGCTCTTCAGCACGTTGAAAACTCGCTGATCAGAAACTGGCACAATATGAATGCACGCGCACTGAAGGCTATGCTTCTGGCGGCAAACGGTCGTGATAACAAAGCCTTTCTTGAAGAAAGTGCGGAAATCGATCCGTTAAGCTTTGGCATCCTTTATCAAAAGGCTGAGAAAGAAGAATTTAAAAAACTTATGGGCGGGCGCATTTCCAACTACATTAAGCTGGCCGATTTGTTCCTTCAGATGGGCTTCTATGATGAAGTGTCCGACATAATGGAATGCGCTCCTCAGGGCGGAGCACTTATTTACTACTACAACGGCTACGCAGAGCGTCTTCGCGGAAATAAGGATAAGGCAAGGGAACTTTATGCGGCTGCCGAAAAGGCTGATGCGGACTATTGTTTCCCCAACACGATACGTGAGCAGCTTATTCTTGAAGACGCCATAAACGAGCTCGATAAAGCACCTGTCGCCCATTACCTCCTCGGTAACCTTTTATATGATAAAAAGAGACATGAAGAGGCAACAAAACATTGGGAGACAGCGGTTTCACAGGATGCTTCCATTGCAATGGCACACAGAAATCTGTCCATCGCTTACTTTAACGTATATGACAATCCTGAAAAGGCTTTAAAGGAAATTCGTGAGGCATGCGCAATCGAGCCGGATTACAGCAGATTCCTTCTTGAACTGGACCAGCTCAGCGCTAAAGCGAATGTTGCGCCCGAGGAAAGGCTTGCAGCCATAGAGGCTCATAAGGAACTTGCGGAAGACAGAGACACACTTATGCTTGCTTACGTCCGCCTGCTTAATATGCTTGGACGTTACGATGAGGCATTGTCAAAGCTTGAAGGTCACACTTTCCATGTATGGGAAGGCGGTGAAGGCAAAGTCGCCGATGAATACAAGTCGGCATTGTTTGGGGTTGCTTCGGGAAAGCTTCATGAAGAAAAGATTGATGAGGCGATAACATACATAGAGAGAACACTTTCCTACCCGGATAATCTTGGCGAAGGCAAACTCCCGAATGTACCGGATAACAGAGCATATTTTATGCTCGGATTATGCTACGAGAAGAAGAACGTGCCTGAAAAAGCCCGTGAATACTATATTAAGGCGACGGAAGGAAAGCTTACTCCCGAGCCTGTAAGATATTATAACGACCAGCCTTCGGATTACATTTTCTGGATAGGTGCCGCTTACATAGCTCTCGGTGAGACCGAAAAGGCAAGGACAGCATTTGAAAGTCTTGTCAGCTTCGGAACGGAGCACCTGAATGATGTAGTTGAATATGATTTCTTTGCTGTGTCCATGCCGGAACTTGAAGTATACAAGGAAGATATTAAAATGCGCAGCGATGATTATTGCAGAAATCTTATAACTCTCGGCAAAAACGGATTAACGATGTGCTGAAAAGATTACGAAAAAAGACCTCGTCAGTGACGGGGTCTCAGAGCGTCGACAAAGAGGGTACGCGGCCTAACCGTCCGTGCACCCTCTTTTCGCACTTCATATACCTTTTAAGACTTCAATTCAATCTTTTCAAGAGAAAATCACAATAATGGCTTAAGCCATTACCGCTTTTCGCTCT
>JAZLLG010000079.1:0-5118 GCA_045598045.1 Lachnospiraceae bacterium
GTTTCAATTATGCCTTGTACCGCCAAGAAGTTTGAAAAAGACCGTGAACAGCTTGTAACTGACGGCTTAAAGGATGTTGATGCAGTTCTTACAACACGTGAACTTGGAACACTCATCAAGCGTAGCGGTATTCAGTTTACAAAGCTTGCTGACGAGGAATTTGATAAGGACATTATCGGTGAGTACACCGGTGCAGGCGTGATCTTCGGTGTTACCGGCGGTGTTATGGAAGCAGCTCTTCGTACAGCTCACTTTGTTCTTACAGGCAAGGAGCACGAAGGTGTTAAGTTTGAAGAAGTTCGTGGCTTCGAAGGTATCAAGGAAGCTTCCTTCAATCTTGCAGGCAATGAACTTAAGGTTGCTGTTGCTTCAGGTATGAAGAATGCCAAGGTTCTTATGGACCAGATTCGTGAAGGCAAGAGCGAGTATGCATTCATCGAAATTATGGGATGTCCCGGTGGTTGTGTAAACGGTGGCGGTCAGCCTTATGTTCGTGAGTGCTTCCTTCCCAATGAAGACCTCGACATCATGGATACTTACATTGCTAAGCGTGCAGCAGCTCTTTATTCAGAGGATGAGCGTCAGACATTAAGACAGTCTCACAACAATCCTCAGGTTAAGGCTCTCTATGATGAGTTCCTTGGTGAGCCCAATTCTCACAAGGCTCATGAACTTTTACATACAAGCTACAATGCAAGAGTTCCTTTTAACTAAGTAATAACTAAAAAAATAATCCTTCTCCTGTCAAGAGAAGGTGTCAGTTATGCGGCACCTTCACCTATAAGGGGAAGGATTTTTTTGAAGTTTGAAATTAGCGTATTATCAGTCCAATCGGAACGCCTCTTTCTTTTTCCGTTCCGTCCTCGCGACGATCGGATATTTGAAGGCTTCGGTTATTGTTTATAAGCATTTCGGCGGAGCCGCCTCCGTCAAGGTTTATGGCATTAGTGACGCCCAGGTTTTTACAGAACAATTCCATATCCGAGAGGCTTGCACCACAACTGTCCTTGCCCTTTTCGTGCCCGATTTTGGCAGCACCTTCTGCCCATATGAGGCATGGCTTTCCATCATTGTCAGAGCCGATTGCGATGCGCGCAGCCTTGGAATTTAAATAGTCAAGCGGGTAGAAGCAGGGCGGATAAGGAATGTCAAAAAGCTTACGTATGTTGTAAAATTCAGAAATGAAATGTTCGGAAGGAACACCGTTTTTTACAATGCTGTTTCCAACCTGTATGGCAAAACTTACATCACTATAGCCGTTGACTGTTACTTTTGTGCCCGGTTCAATATTTACTCTTTCATCTGTCTGAAGCACAAAACCACCGCCGGGGATAAGGGTTTTTCCACCGTCTTTTACGGCTTTTACTTCGCAACCGACAATTACGAGGTCGGTGCCCTTTGTGCGTCTTGTGGTTCTGTGAATCGGTCTTTCATAAATCCGGCAATTACGTCCCGGAATGAATTCTTTATTGTTTATGGAAAAACTGCAATCCGACAAACGTGGTAATTCGACGGAAATTTTGCCCTCTCGAACTATGATTGCCTCACGTTCGTAGAGCGGAGGATTCTTTACTTCGCCGTTCTTAACGCAGAGCCCGATTGGAGTTCCTACAGTATCATAAATGGTTGCACAGTCAAATGAATCCATTACAAAGAAGCTTGAATTAATCTTAACCGTGGCATCTTTTTGCGTTTCGCTCATACGTCCGAAATGCTCTGAAAAAGGCATCGGGCTGACTTTTGAAAGTTTACCCTTAAGAACCCGGAAGGTGCCTGCTTCCATCAATTTGTCAACGAATTCCTGCTCTTTTGCATTCTTCGGAACAAAACAGCCGCCCTTGAATCTTTCTTTAAACAGGATAGAGGCTTTGATATTCTTGTCTGCTACCTTGCCATAGCGTCTTGTTTCATCAGGGAAAGGAACTTCTACTCCCTCAGGGATATGGAAAAATACCATGGTTCCAAAGAGCATTGGATATCTTTGAACCTGAAACGTGTCAATGACATCGATGACTCCGTCAAAGGCTTCCTTGGAAAAAGAAGTCGTAAAGAAATCAAGACTTTCCCAGGAGGGCGCTTTTACCATCTGGACGCGTTGGATTTCACCATTTTCGTATTTATATGTTTTAGTAATCTGTTCAATATCCATCGTTTATTTCTGAACGGCTTCGCCGTATTTTTCCTTAAGGATTGATTCTGCCTCTTCCTTGGAAATTTCACCATTGTTGAATTTGGCCATTACCTGAACGTCCTTGGTTCTTAACTTGTAGAAAGGAATCAGAACGAGGAGTGCAATGAGAAAGCCTGCTGCAGGGAACAAACAGAACAGCCTCCATACGCCGTTTGCAACTTCTGCAGTCTGCACCTGATTTTCACCCTCTATAAATCCAACGGATGCAAGACAGGTTAACATAACTGAACCAATGACGGCATTCTTAAGTTTTGCGATGAAGGTCTGTAAGCTGAAGGTAATACCTGCGGCTTTAACACCGGATTTGTAAGCGCCATATTCGACGGTATCTGCAACAAGCATGTAGATGATTACTGACCAGAAACCAAGTCCGCTACACTTCAGTGTAATAAAGATGAGTGATACGATGAGATTTGAAAAGCCTACAAAGTATGAGACAACATCCATTACAATTGAAAAAATCAAACCAACCACAAGAATGTTGAATTTATCCCACGTGTTAAAGAGCTTCGGTACTATAGCAGCAACGAGGATTACCGAGAGTGAAGCACCGGCAGCGATATACGTTGAGAACGACTCATTACCGAAGCAGATACGTCCTGCATAGATGGCCATTTTCTGCTCAAGGCTTGCAATTCCAAGAAGGAAGAAGGCAATCAAGGCAACAAGGAGATACTTATTAGACTTTAAGTAGGAACCCATTTCCTTTAAGGACGGGCTTACCTCCGCTTTTTCTGTAGCAACGTGCTTTTCCTTTGCGTTGAAAATGAGAGGAATCATAAGTACAAGAGAAACAATGACAAAAACAATGCATGCAGCAAACCATCCAAGCTTCGGACGTACTAGCGGGATAACAACGGTAGCGATAACTCCGCCAACCATAGCCCAGAGCTTACCACCTGCGATGACGCCTGCACGCTCGTCGACGTCTGAAGTCATTACCGTAGTGATTGCAAAAGCAGGTGAGTCAAGAACCGTATATGCTGCATCAAACAAAATATAAGCAATCAGGAACCATACAACCTTGATTGCGGTAGACATTGATGCGGGAATTGCAAAAAGAGCAACTGTAGTGATACCGATAGCTGAGACACCGACACGAATCCAGGGCCTGAATTTTTCCCCGTTCCTGAACGTGAATCTGTCAAGAATGTATCCAAACAATACATCGTTTACCGCATCCCATAACTTCGGAACGATAAGCAATGCTGCAGCGCTTGCGGCTGCAATTCCGATGTCTGTCAGAAATGTTTCGATATAACCTGCGTAACCCCATAAAATGTTTTGTCCGAGAAAGAACAGACAGTAAGAAATGAATTCTTTTTTTGTAACCTGACGTTTTTTTGCGTTTTCCATAAGACCCTCTTAAAAAAAGTTATTTTTTATATATAATAATATTATTATAGACCGCGTTTAGGGAAATGAACAGAGGGCGAGGGAGAGTAAGCAATGCATAAGATTTTGTGTTCCACGGGAGCATTTATTGGTAAGGCAAATGGAAACGATTACAGGTTGATTAAGGAGTATGCCTCAAGGATAGATTGCGATGGACTGGAACTTATGATGAGCAGTTTCTGGTATCCGATACTGAAGGACGTTATTGCGACGGTTAAGTCGTACGGTCTTTGCATTCCGGTAGTGCATAGTACGAAGTCGCTGGGCGAGTCCCTTTGCGGAATGCGCACGACTTATGAAAACGGCGGCTTCAATAACTATGTGATGACCGAAGACGAGGACCGCGAAGAATTCAGAACCGGGACGGAAAAACTTAAGTATAATATTGAACTTGCCAAGGGAGTCGGTGCAAAAAGCATCGTTTTGCATCTTTGGAATGGATTGGTTTCAGATAAGTGTATTGACAAAAATGTCGAGCGCTTTGGCACATGGAAGGATATCGCCGATGAGGCAGGCATAGACCTGATGGTTGAAAACGTTATCTGCAACACTTACGATCCGCTTCATAATGTCGGTCTTGTGGCAGAAAAATACAGTGATGCGAATTTTGTGTACGATACCAAGATGGCGGAGTTCCACTGTCAGACGATGGATTTGTTTAAGCCTGAGTACGAGTACATTGCAAAAGAAGGAAGAATTCATCACCTTCACATCAACGACTACAGTGGCGGATTCAAGGACTGGGGCAATATGAAAGTTCTCCCGATTGGCATGGGACATGTTGATTTTGACACTTTTTTTGCACAGATGTCCAAGTATAACTACAAGGGAGATTTTACGATTGAAGCGACTGCAATCAACAAAGAAGGCATTGTTGATTTTGATATGCTGAATAATTGTGTGGCAAAGCTAAAGGAACTCAGAAAACAGTATTTTGAAAAAGGAGTATGATATGAGCCTTACTTCATTCATTGTAAAGAGAGTTGTAAAAACACCTAAGCTTGAAAATTATGAACGCTTCATGTTTATCGGACCGCACCCGGACGATATTGAAATTGGTGCCGGAGCAACTATACTTAAGCTTGTTTCGATGGGCAAAAAGGTATCATATCTGATATGCACGGATGGCCGCTACGGTAACGAATTTGCACAGGAAGGGACGACGACCGGTCAGTTAATTGAAATCAGAAAGAAGGAAACACTTGATGCTGCTTTAAAGGCAGGCGTATCTGATGTTAAGTTTCTGGGATTCTCTGACGGTGGATTTTATGACACGGTTTCACTTGAAAAAGAAATGGCCAAGGCAATCGGTGAATTTAAGCCGGATGTTATTTTTGCACCTGACCCGGCTGTAACTTCTGAATGTCACGTCGATCATTTAAATGTTGGCTGCGTTGCGAGAAAGCTGTCTTTCCTTGCTCCTTTTACTAATATTATGAACGAATACGGAGAAAAAGCAGCACCGGTCGATGCGATTGCTTTCTATATGACCGCTAAACCTACCGGATATGTGAAAACCAAAGGCTTTCTTA
>JAZLLG010000080.1:0-15410 GCA_045598045.1 Lachnospiraceae bacterium
AAAGCACTGCACATATGTGCAGTGCTTTTTTTTCGCAATGTATGCGCAGTAGTTTTGTAAATAATCGGTTGATGGCTTCTTCTTTTATGAATAAAATTGACTCATAAAAGGAGGAGACTCATTATGCTCAACAAACCTGAAATTAAAAAAGTATCCGGTGGGGTTTACTTTGAAAACAATTTTGGTGAATTTACCGCGAAAGTTTACACACCTGATTTTACCGTACCGGCAGACATCATCAATTATGCTTTTGAAACGCCTTACATTATGGTCTTCGAAGAAAAGCCCATGTCCATTGAAGAGGACGTTGCTTTTGCAAAGGCAGAAGGGTTTGATGCTGTCATGAAGGACTATGCGGGAAGCGTGGTATTCTTTTATCCCACATGTGAAGGCGGCTGGAAGAACGCTGCCCCCGACCTTTATTCCAAAATGATCAACGAATCCAAGACGGGCCAGTATCACGAGAACGGCCTTCTTACATCGTATAAGTTCCGTACAAGAGAAGTAGACGGATATTTCATTCGCGGCGCAGTTCATCGTCCTTTTGTATATGGCGTCGGAGAAGCTGCAGACTATATTGCAACAAACCTTCTTAAGCGTGCGGACGGTAATTTCCTTTGGGGACCCGGTGAAGTTACTCCCGCTGTCTGCTCAATGCGCGGCGCATCGGTTATGCCTGACCTCACACGTGATGACATCGTCATCGTATCATCCAAAAACAGCAAAGAATTTAACGACTGCCTCGAGGGCAAGGTCAAAAATCTTTTCATAGACGACGAAGGCACGTTCGGAGATGAGTTCAAGGACGTTAAACATTTCAGAAGAATTCTCGGCGGTCTTGAAAAGCAGAAAGATTTGACAAAGCTCGGAATGGTTGTTGAACCTGGTTTTGAAACTGTTAAAACTTCCGCGGAAAATGCAGGTGATGATGCCGGCACAACAGAACATCGCATCGGCTATGTCGCATATTGCAACAGAGCGGCTCTCGTAAGCGGTGACAAGCTTCCGACACTTTTTGCTTTCCATGGTGGCGGAGATTCCGCAATGATTATTGCAAACTTCTCTTCGGGGTGGTCACTTGTTGCAAACAAGTACAACTTCCTGCTCATTGCCGTTGAGAACCACCTTAACAGCACAGCCACGGAGACAATTGAGCTTATTGAAAAGCTTAAGGAAAAGTATCCTATCGATCCTGAACGTATTTACGGTTCAGGTTTCTCAATGGGCGGCATCAAGTCATGGGATATGTTCCAGGAATATCCCGATTACTTTGCAGCAGTTGCTCCCATGTCGGCAACAACGGAACCCGGCTTTAACGTGCACTTCAATCCTTCACCTAAGCTCAATAAAGATGTTACACTTCCCGTATTCTATGTAGGCGGAGAGATGTCACCTCTTCCGGAGCTTGCAAAGCACGCAGATAAGTGCTTCCAGCGTTTTGAATATGTTCTCGGTGTAAATAAGTGTCTTAAAAAATATAATGTAGTTTACGAAGACAAGAGCACGTGGGAAAACGACATTTGGGCAGTCAACGGCGATACTACAATAAAGCTTAACAGCTTTGAGAAGGAAGGCCGTGTCATGACACTTCAGCTCTTTGACAGTGCGGATGACAAGTGCTACACTGTTTTCGGCAGTATTAACGATCAGCAGCATGAGCTTCATTATCATCAGTGCGAGTATGCATATCGCTTCATGAGCTCCTTCAGCCGTCTTGCAGACGGAACGCTCCTTGGCGGAAATAAGAAGGAAATCGTTGAAGAGGCTCTTTCTGCTGAAGTATAAACAAAGGAGTTTTTATGCAGAATCCCATCGTTACAATCGAAATGGAAAACGGTGACATTATTAAAGCAGAGCTTTACAGCGACATTGCTCCCAACACCGTTAAAAACTTTATTTCACTCATTAACAAAGGCTTTTACGACGGACTTGTTTTTCACCGCGTAATTCCCGGATTCATGATTCAGGGTGGTTGCCCTTACGGCACAGGCACAGGCGGCCCCGGCTACAGCATTCCCGGCGAATTCGCAATGAATCACTTCAAGAACGATTTAAAGCATACCCGCGGCGTGCTTTCCATGGCACGTGCCCAGCATCCCGATTCGGCAGGCAGCCAGTTCTTCATTATGCATGATGATGCACCTCATCTTGACGGTTCTTATGCAGCTTTCGGCAAGGTTATCGACGAAGAAAGCCTTAAGGCAGTTGACAGGATTGCTTCCGTGGACACAGACTGGTCGGATCATCCCACACTTACACAGCGCATGAAGAAGGTTACGGTCGATACCTTCGGAGAGAGCTTTGATGAGCCCGAAAAGCTTAAAGAGCGTTAGTTTCGACTAAGTGTAAAATATGTCATTTCATCCCCCTGCTTCCTGTAAAAGAGGAGCGGGGGGATTTGCTTTTTTTCTTGCTTATGGTGTTTACTTCTGATAAAATAAAGGATTGAAAAAATGTAGGGCTAAGGCAAAGAAAATGGATTTATTCGAATACATGGCAAGCCAAAACCGCGAGACGGAATCGCCTCTTGCAGCACGGCTCAGACCAAGGACTCTTGATGAAGTCGTTGGACAACAGCATATAATCGGAAAGGACAAACTCCTTTACAGAGCCATTAAAGCCGATAAGCTTTCGTCCATCATTTTCTACGGACCGCCCGGCACCGGCAAGACAACTCTCGCAAAGGTAATTGCAAACACCACAAGCGCGGAGTTTACTCAGATCAATGCCACATCTGCCGGGAAAAAGGACATGGAAGATGTCATCGAAGCGGCGAAAAAGCGGTACGGTGAGTACGGCAAAAAGACCATTCTCTTTGTTGATGAGATTCACCGCTTCAATAAAGGACAGCAGGATTATCTTCTTCCTTTTGTGGAAGACGGCACTGTCATTCTTATCGGAGCTACCACGGAAAATCCGTATTTTGAGGTGAACGGTGCTCTTATAAGCCGCTCCATCATTTTTGAACTTTTTCCCTTGACAAATGAAGACATTAAGGTTTTACTTAAGCGTGCTCTTTCTGATGTTGAGAGAGGCATGGGAGCCATGAAGGCGGTTGCTTCGGAAGAGGCGCTGGACTTCATTGCGGACATGGCCAACGGTGATGCACGTTCCGCCATAAATGCCATTGAGCTTGGTGTTCTGACAACGGCAAGAGGTTCGGACGGACTCATTCACATCGACCTTCCCATAGCCGAGGAGTGCATTCAGAAGCGTGTTCTTAAGTATGATAAAGACGGTGACAATCACTACGATACCATCTCCGCATTTATAAAAAGTATGCGTGGATCGGATCCCGATGCTGCGGTTTACTATCTTGCACGTATGATTGAAGCAGGCGAGGAGCCTGCCTTCATTGCAAGACGTATTATGATATGCGCTTCCGAAGATGTATCGAACGCGGATCCCATGGCTCTTGTTGTTGCAACATCGGCGGCACAGGCAGTGGAGCGTATCGGAATGCCGGAGTCACGCATCATTCTTTCTCAGGCGGCCATTTATGTGGCATGTGCGCCTAAAAGCAATTCAGCCTGCTGCGCAATCGACAGAGCGCAGGAGAATGTTGAGAGAACGAGAACAGCTCCGATACCGCCGTATTTGCAGGATGCTCATTACAAGAGTGCGGGCAAACTCGGACATGGTCTGGGCTACGAATATTCTCACAACTTTAAGAATCATTACTCGGGACAGCCTTATCTTCCTGAAATGCTTCAGGGAACAAGATTTGTGGAACTTTCCGAGCAGGGAAAAGAAAAAGAAATGAAGGAGTGGATGGAATTCCTTAAAAAGCAGGGAAGGACAGCACCCTTAGATATGAATAACCCGGAGGAATAAACATGGTAAAAAGAATTATTGCCTGGTTCGGCATCATTCTGCTTGCGGGGTTGTACATCGCCACATTCGTATGTGCACTCATTTCCACACCGGCAACGAGAGGGCTTATGTTTGCCAGCCTTGGCATGACAGTCATTGTTCCGGTTGTGTTGTGGGTTTTCATACGTCTGTATGACAAAGCACACCAAAAGGACGATAAGCAGATTTCGGCTTCCGAAATGCGTAAATACAACAAGCGCATCAAAAACGGCGAGAAGCCCGAAGACATCGCAAAAGAGATTGAAGAGCGCTACGGCGTTAAAAACGAAGAATAATTTTAAAGGAGATATATTATGTCATTACTTACAGATTGGAGAGACTACGCATACAGCCTCGACACAAACACAAAAGACGGAAGAATGTTCTGGGCAATGTATTTTAATTACGAGAAGGGCATTTACGAGAAGATTCTTTCAGAGCCTCAGAATGAAGTAAAGGGAACAGTTAAGGCTCTTGCTGAACAGTTCAACTGCCCTCTTAACCTCTTTGTCGGCTTCCTTGATGGTATCAATGATTCACTTGCAGAAGCTAACCCCATCGACGACATGACAGAGGATACAGAGGTTTCTCTTAAGTTTGATGCCGAAAAGCTTTACTACAACATGGTAGAGGCAAAGGCAGACTGGCTTTACAACCTTCCTCAGTGGAACGATCTTCTTCCCGAGGATAAGCGTAAACAGCTTTACAAGGATCAGAAGAAGTCCGGCACTGTTATCGTTGGCAAGAAGCCCGGAAGAAACGATCCCTGCCCTTGCGGATCGGGTAAGAAATATAAATTCTGTTGCGGTAAATAATGAGCAGACGTGACGACTATCTTGACTATAGGTCTTCAAGCAGAAGGCGAAGAGGACGTAAATCAGGGGGTCCCTTTATAGGGATCCTTATTGTCGTACTCATCGCTCTTGCCTGTGGCATAACCACATACCGTCTTGCATCGGGAAATATCGGTGAAAAATGGTCGGTGGGACAGTTTGGAAAGTTCCTTGATGGTGAAAACGTTGAGCCTACGCAGGTTGCGCAGGTTACAGATGCCCCTGCAACGTCAACACCTACACCTTCACCGACATCAACACCTACACCGATACTTACACCTCGTCTTTATCAGGACGACTATCTTGTTGATTTCGTTGATACAAGAGAAAAGGTGGATGTCCGTGCCATTTACGTGGCCGATCTTTCGCTTACGTCAAAAAAGCTGGATTACTACATCGAACTTTGCGAGACGACGGAGCTTAATGCCCTTGTAATCGACGTAAAGAACGATGATGGCACCATTTCTTACATGATGGACTGCGAATCGGCAAAGAACTGCGGTACACTTACGGACAAGCAGGGAGATGTTCCCGCACTTGTTGAAAAGTTACACGAACATGGCATTTACTGCATTGCGCGTGTTGTATGCTTCCTGGATGAAAAAATCGGCGATGAGTATCCCGGCTGGCTCCTTTACAGGAAAGACGGCAGCAGATACAAAGATACGGCAGGTGATATGTGGGTTAATCCTTACAGTGAGTCAGCCTGCAAATATATTGTCGATGTGGCTTGTCAGGCGGTTGATGACGGCTTCGACGAAGTATGTTTCGACTACATCCGTACAGCCACCTCCTATGTTTCAACAATAGATTTCGGCGCAAAGGCCGTAGAGGACCATACTCTCACAGAGCAGATTGCCGAATTTACAAAATATGCGTGCAGCAGGCTTAAGCCTATGGGCGCTTTTGTAAGTGCTTCCGTATACGGAAGCGTAATATGTTCCTCCGTGGATGCGGAAAACATCGGACAGGATTATGCTGAACTTGCCAAATATCTGGATTACATCTGTCCCATGATTTATCCTTCACATTATGCCGCAACATATGCAGGCATACCTGTTCCGGATGCAAAGCCCTATGAGCTTATTGAACATGAGCTTCAGGCATCAAACAAGAAACTCGATGCAGTACTTGCATCAAACGGAAGCGTGGCGGAGTGCAGACCATGGCTTCAGTCGTTTACCGCTTCCTGGGTACAGGGACACATAACATATACAAATCCCGTAATAAGAAAGCAGGTAGATGCCTGCTATGACAATAACGTTAACAACTGGATGTACTGGAATGCAGCCGGCAACTATGACGTTGAGGCTTTTGAACCGCTTCAGTGATTTTTGAAACGAAAAAGCATTTGTTTCGTGTAATAGGGTAACAAGGCGAAATAAAGTCTTCACGGGAGGATTACAGATGAAAAAGAAAATTGTCATTATTACTACATTACTTTGCGTATTAATGCTTAACGCATGCGGAGGCTCAAAGTCTTCGTCAGACACCGCAATATCAGCCTACAACGACGGAAGATATCAGTATTCGACTGCGGAGGCCATGCCTTACGCTCCTGAAGCTGACTATGGCCTCGACATGAAAGCATCTTACGATGTCGCCGGTGGCTTTTATGATGAGGGAACTGATTACTATAAAGAGGGTGATTACTCCGGTACATCTTCGGCAGTTACAAACAACACCGTAATTGAAGCCAACGAATCGGCAAGTACACGTAAGGTTATTAAAACAGCCAATCTTCAGATTGAAACACTTGAGTTTGACGACTTTATAGCAAAGCTTGAAAGCAATATCTTTTCCAACGGCGGCTATGTTGAGTCTTCATATGTATCCGGTAATAACATCTACAAGACATCGTCAAGATATGCAAACTATTCCATCCGTGTTCCTGAGGATAAGATTACAGAGTTTATCAGTCAGATCGGCACTATGGGTAACGTTACTTCAACACAGTATGGCGAGCAGGATATCACTCTTTCATACGTCGATGTTGAAAGCCGCATCAAGACGTTAAAGACAGAGCAGGACACTCTTCTTGAACTTCTTTCAAAGGCTGAGTACATCAGTGATGTTATTGAGCTTGAAAGACGTCTTTCCGAAGTTAATTACGACATCGAAAGCTATACTTCAAAGCTTCGTACATATGATAACCAGATTACATATTCCACAATAAGCCTTTCCGTAGTTGAAGTTGAGCGCATTACTCCTATAGTCAAGGAGCCTGTTGTTGAGAAAACTCTTGGCGAAAAGATTGCCATCAGCTTCAAGGAAAACCTTAATGATATTTGGGATGGCATCCAGCGCTTCATCATCTGGTTCATCACTCATATCATCGGCATCTGCATCTGGGCGGTTATTATCGTTGCAGTTGTTCTTTTCATCAAGAGAGGTGCCAAAAAGAAAAAAGAAAAGCAAATTGCCGAGATGAAAATGAAGGCTGAAATCAATGCCGAAGCTCAGGCAAAATATGCACAAAGTCACGCTAATGAAACAAACATGGGTAATCAGAAATAAACAGGGTGATGTTAAAGAAATAGCGGAAGAGCAGGGCATTTCCGAAATAACTGCCCGCGTGATGCTTAACCGCAGTCTGTTGACAAAAGACGAGAGGGATGTATTTTTACATCCCTCTGTTTGCAGTTTAAGAGACCCGTCTGTTCTTCTTAATGCAATGAAAGCCGCCGAGGCTTTGAAACGGTTTGCAGCTGAAGGAAAACACATCAGAATCATCGGAGATTATGATGTGGACGGTGTTACAGCCACATATATTCTGATGAAAGGTCTGACGGAACTTCACGCAGACGTTGACTTCCGAATCCCGCACCGTATGAGAGACGGTTACGGCATAAATGAGTCGATGGTCGATGAAGCACTTAAAGACGGTGTAGACGTTATTCTCACATGTGATAATGGTATTTCCGAGTTTGAAACCGTTAAATATGCGAAGGAACTTGGAATGTATGTTATCATCACAGACCATCATGACATCCCTCGCAAGGAAAAGGATGACGGAACCTTGGAATATGTGATGCCCGAAGCGGACATTATCGTTAATCCGAAGCAGCCCGGCGAAACAAGTCCGTTTAACGGTTTTTGCGGATGCGTAGTTGCAATGAAAGTCATGGAAGCATGCGGGCTCGATATAAGGCCGTTCCTGCCATATGCAGCGATGGCCACACTCTGTGATGTTATGGATCTTCGTGACGAAAACAGGACAATAGTTTCCGTTGGCCTTTCAGAGCTCAGGAAAACGGCGGATATCGGTCTTTCGGCGCTTATAGGTCAAAATGCACTTAACAGGGAGCAGATATCTTCGTATCATGTCGGATTTGTTATCGGACCGTGCCTGAATGCTTCGGGAAGACTGGACACAGCTGAAAAAGCATGCAGACTTCTTCTTTCCGAAAGCCCGGAAGAGGCAGCAGCTCTGGCAGAAGAGCTTGTTGCGTTAAATAAAGAACGTAAAGAAATGACAGAAGAGGGAGCCGACAGAGCGACATTTATTATTGACTACGTCGCCAAGGAAAGGGCAAAAGCCGAGGGCGATGAAGACGGTGACTTGGATAAGTATATCGACAAAGTTATAGTCGTGAATCTGCAGGAATGTCACGAAAGCATTGCAGGCATTGTAGCAGGCCGAATCAGAGAGAAATATAATCGTCCGACCTTTATTTTTACCAACTCGGGTGATGTGCTTAAAGCGTCCGGACGTTCCATCGAAGGTTATTCCATGTACGATGAACTCTACAAGGTCAAGGAGCTTTTACTGAGGTTCGGAGGACATCCCATGGCGGCAGGTCTTTCCATCGATCCGGATAAATTCGAAGAATTTCAGACACTTATAAATGATAACTGCACATTGAAGCAGGAGGACTTTGTAAGAAAAGTCAGGATAGATGCCAAGCTCCCTTTCAGAAGCGTCTCCTTTGAACTTTTGGACGAGCTTAGCGCCTTGGAACCTTTCGGAAAAGGAAACGAGAAATATCTTTTTGCTGAAAAAGACTTGAAAATAGCGCAAATGCGCATACTTGGCAAAAACAGCAATTTGTTAAAACTAAATTTAATCAGCTCGGACGGCTTCAGATTTGAGGGCCTGTTTTTCGGCGATATACCTTCGGTGCTCGACGAGCTTAAGTCTTCCTTCGGAGAGGAGGAAGTGGAAAAGGCATTCAGAGGAGTGCCAAACTGCATTTTCATATCAGCGACGTATGTACCGGACAGAAACGAGTTCAATGGTATGGTAACGTTGAATGCCAAGCTTCAGGATATAAAAGTATTTAAGTGAGAAGGTTTGCAGCCATGAAAAAGATTACTGACACATTAAAAGACAAAAGAATACTCATATGGGGTTACGGCAGGGAAGGTAAATCCACCGAAGCCTTTATCAAAAATCATGTGAATGTTGAAAAGCTTGATGTCTTTGAAGGATCGAGAGATGGATTTAATGAGGATGATTATGACTATATAATCAAAAGTCCCGGAATCGTTTATTTTACGGACAGTCCAAAGTACATTTCGCAGACCATCCTTTTCATGAACGAGTTCGGCTCACATACAATCGGCATTACCGGTACGAAGGGAAAGAGTACGACATCTTCTCTTATGTATGAGGCAATTAAC
Organism: Lachnospiraceae bacterium; assembly: GCA_045598045.1. Lineage (GTDB taxonomy): Bacteria > Bacillota > Clostridia > Lachnospirales > Lachnospiraceae > RGIG3528. The sequence goes on from JAZLLG010000080.1 coordinate 9,309, forward strand.
GCCTGCGGAAAAAAGACCGTGCTTCTCGGTAACATCGGGCGCCCGTGTCTTGACCTTTATGATGAAATAGATGATGACACTCTTGTTGTATTCGAACTCAGCTGCCATCAGCTTTCAAAGCTGGAAGATGCTCCGAGATATTCTTTTTTTCTTAATCTTTTTGAGGAACATCTTGACTACTACAAAACTATGGACAAGTACTTCCAAGCCAAGGCAAACATTACGACGCATCAGGACGAGACCGGGTGGTGCCTGCTTGGAGCAAACGTTCCGAAGCTTGAAACACGCGCAAACACACGCATTGTCGAGAAGTTAAATCACGATATAACTCTCAAGATACCCGGTGAACATAATCTTTTGAACGCTGAATTTGTCTATGAAATGGCTGTGGACATACTTGGGCTGGACAGCGAAAAAGTGCTGAAGGGAATTGAAGGCTTCGAAGGACTTCCTCACAGACTTAAGTACATCGGGGGCGTAAATGAGGTTCATTTTTACGATGACTCAATTTCCACCATACCCGAGGCATCCATCAATGCGGTTAAATCTGTTCCGAATGTAAGTGTCGTCCTTGTAGGCGGAATGGACAGAGGAATCGACTATGACATTCTGGAGGATTTTATTAAAAAGACTCCCGAAGTGAATTTCGTACTCATGTATGACACCGGACTTCGTATCTATAATGAACTTGGCGGCGATGGGTTCAAAAACGTATTCAAGGTAAGCGACTTGAAGGAAGCGGTTGCAAAGGCAAAAGAACTGGCACCCGCAGGATCGTCTGTTGTTCTTTCTCCTGCGGCTGCTTCTTACGGTTTTTTCAAGAACTTTGAGGAAAGAGGAGATAAGTTCAAGGAGCTTGCTTATGAAATCTGATTTCGGGTTTCTTCTTTCTGTTCCTTTCGTATTGCTTGTGGGCCTTTTTGTTTCCGTCGGTCCATGCGATGCGAAAACCACTGACGGACAGGAACTTTCAAGAGAAGCTTATAACAAAAGACGGATAATATGCATTGATGCGGGACATCAGCGGCACGGCAATAATGAGAAGGAGCCCGACGGGCCGGGTTCGACTGGTATGAAGGCAAAAGTTTCCTCCGGAACATCCGGCAAGACAACAGGTCTTCCGGAGTATGAGCTGAACCTTGAAGTAAGCCTCAAACTCAAAAAGGAGCTTTTGGAGAGGGGCTACAAGGTTGTTATGACAAGGGAATCCAACAACGTAAACATCAGTAATGCAGAAAGGGCTGCGATTGCAAATTTATTCCATTCCGATGCTTTTTTACGCATCCACGCCGATGGCGCCGATAATTCTTCCACAAAAGGTGCAATGACGATATGCCAGACAAAAAACAATCCCTATAACGGACACCTGTATTTCAAAAGCAGTCTGCTTGCAAAATACGTGCTCGCGGGTTTATGTGAGGCAGCCGGGACTCAAAGCAGAAGTGTTTGGGAAACCGATACGATGAGTGGAATCAACTGGGCGGAGGTGCCGGTAACCATTGTCGAAATGGGCTTTATGTCAAATCCTGAGGAGGATGTGCTGATGGCTTCGGAAGAATATCAGAACAAGCTTTCCGAGGGCATAGCCGATGGAGTGGACAAATTTTTTGAAATGAAATGAAAGAGATAGCGGAGATAAAGAAAAGTGCTTGACACAAAGCACTTTTTTTACTAAAATCACATGAACGCTTTTTAATAAGAAAGTAATTGCGAAGCAAATCGCAATATAAACACTAAGGAGATAACATTATGGCTTGCGAAAAGACAATGGACAAAATCATAGCTCTTGCTAAGTCACGTGGTTTTGTTTATCCCGGCTCCGAGATTTACGGAGGACTTGCAAATACATGGGATTACGGTAACCTCGGCGTAGAGCTTAAGAACAACGTTAAGAAGGCATGGTGGAAAAAGTTCATTCAGGAAAACCCCTACAACGTAGGCGTTGACTGTGCAATCCTCATGAATCCTCAGACATGGGTTGCGTCCGGTCACCTCGGCGGTTTCTCGGATCCTCTTATGGACTGTAAGGAATGCCACGAGCGTTTCAGAGCAGACAAGCTCATCGAAGATTACGCTTTCGAAAACAAGATTGACCTCGGCGGTTCCGTTGATGGTTGGACAAACGACCAGATGAAAGCTTTCATCGAAGAGAAGGACATTAAGTGCCCTACATGCGGCAAGCATAATTTCACCGATATCAGACAGTTCAACCTCATGTTCAAGACCTTCCAGGGTGTAACAGAGGATGCTAAAAACGTCGTATACCTTCGTCCCGAAACAGCACAGGGTATCTTCGTAAACTTCAAGAACGTACAGAGAACTTCCAGAAAGAAGATTCCTTTCGGAATCGGCCAGATCGGTAAGTCCTTCAGAAACGAAATCACACCCGGTAACTTCACTTTCAGAACACGTGAGTTCGAACAGATGGAACTTGAGTTCTTCTGTGAGCCCGGTACAGACCTTGAGTGGTTCAAATACTGGAGAGCATTCTGCCGTGACTGGCTCGTTTCCCTCGGCATCAAGGAAGATGAAATGCGTCTTCGTGACCACAGCCCCGAAGAGCTTTGCTTCTACTCAAAGGGCACAACAGATATCGAATTCCTCTTCCCGTTCGGATGGGGCGAGCTTTGGGGCATTGCAGACCGTACGGACTACGACCTCAACCAGCACATCAATACTTCCGGCGAGGATATGACATACTTCGATGATGAGAAGAACCAGCGTTACGTTCCTTACGTAGTAGAGCCTTCACTCGGTGCAGACCGTGTTACACTCGCATTCCTCTGTGCGGCATATGATGAGGAAAACATCGGAACAGAAGAAGCTCCCGATGTAAGAACGGTTCTTCATTTCCATCCGGCACTTGCTCCCATCAAGGTAGGCATCCTTCCTCTTTCAAAGAAGCTCGATGAGGGCGCGGAAAAGATTTACGCAGAGCTTTCCAAGTACTGGAACTGTGAGTTCGATGACAGAGGAAACATCGGTAAGCGTTACCGCCGTCAGGATGAAATCGGAACACCTTACTGCGTAACATACGACTTCGACTCTGAGAACGACGGCTGCGTAACAGTACGTGATCGTGATACAATGGCTCAGGAACGTATTAAGATCGAGGACCTTAAGGCATATCTTGAAAAGAAATTAGAGTTTTGATGAAAAACAGAGCATGTAAACGCTTACATGCTCTATTTGTGTTTTTTGTGCAATTTGACGATTTTTTTCGTTTTTGCAAAGTTTTTAACAATTTTTGATAAACTTGTGGTAAAATAGCATACCGCAGTAATAAAAGCAATAAAAGGTAATTGACGTGTGACAATGATTCGTCACACTCTCAAAGGAGGAAAAACAAAATGGCAAAGAAATGGGTCTACATGTTCAGCGAAGGCGACATGACCATGCGTAACCTTCTCGGCGGTAAGGGTGCAAACCTCGCAGAGATGTCCAGCATCGGCCTTCCTGTACCCCAGGGCTTCACAATCACAACAGAAGCCTGCACACAGTACTACGAAGATGGCAGAAAGATTAACGACGAAATCATGGCTCAGACCATGGAGTACGTTAAGAAGATGGAAGAGATCAACGGCAAGAAGTTCGGCGACCTCAAGAACCCTCTCCTTGTATCCGTACGTTCAGGTGCACGTGCATCAATGCCCGGTATGATGGACACAATCCTCAACCTCGGTCTTAATGATGAAGTAGTTGCAGCAATGATCGCAGGCAACCCTGATCCTAAGTTTGAAAGATTCGTTTATGACTCATACAGAAGATTCATCCAGATGTTCTCTGACGTTGTTATGGAAGTTGGTAAGAAGTACTTCGAACAGCTCATTGACCAGATGAAGGAAGAAAAGGGTGTTAAGTTCGACGTTGAGCTTAACGCTTCAGACCTTAAGAAGCTCGCTGAGCAGTTTAAGGCAGAGTACAAGAAGCAGCTTGGCAAGGATTTCCCTTCAGATCCCGTAGAACAGCTCAAGCTCGCTATCGAGGCCGTATTCCGTTCATGGGATAACCCTCGTGCAAACGTTTACCGTCGTGACAACGATATCCCTTACTCATGGGGTACCGCAGTTAACGTAATGCCCATGGTATTCGGTAACCTTAACGAAGAATCCGGTACAGGTGTTGCATTCACACGTGACCCTGCTACAGGTGAAAAGAAGCTCATGGGTGAGTTCCTTACAAACGCTCAGGGTGAAGACGTAGTTGCAGGTGTTCGTACACCTATGCCCATTGCAGAGATGGAGAAGCTCTTCCCTGAAGCATTCAAGCAGTTCACACAGGTTTGCGAGACACTTGAAAATCACTACCATGACATGCAGGATATGGAGTTCACCGTTGAGAACAAGAAGCTCTACATGCTCCAGTGCCGTAATGGTAAGAGAACAGCTCAGGCTGCTCTTAAGATTGCTTGTGACCTCGTTGACGAAGGACATAAGACACCTGCAGAAGCAGTTGCCATGATCGATCCTCGTAACCTTGACACACTCCTTCATCCTCAGTTCGACCAGGCTGCTCTTAAGAAGGCAGAAGCTATCGGTAAGGGCCTTGGCGCTTCACCCGGTGCTGCTTGCGGTAAGATCGTATTCACAGCAGAAGATGCTGAAGCTTGGAACGCAAGAGGCGAGAAGGTTGTTCTTGTTCGTCTTGAGACATCACCTGAAGACATCACAGGTATGAAGGCTGCCCAGGGTATCCTCACAGTTCGTGGTGGTATGACATCTCACGCTGCCGTAGTTGCACGTGGTATGGGTAAGTGCTGCGTATCCGGTTGCGGCGATATCGCTATGGATGAAGAAAATAAGAAGTTCGTTCTTGCAGGCAAGACATTCAAAGAGGGAGATTGCATCTCCATCGATGGTACAACAGGTAAGATCTACGATGGCATCATCGCAACAGTAGATGCTTCCATCGCAGGCGAGTTCGGTCGTATCATGGCTTGGGCTGACGAGTTCAGAAAGCTCAAAGTTCGTACAAACGCAGATACACCTCGTGATGCAAAGAAGGCTCGTGAGCTCGGCGCAGAAGGCATCGGCCTTTGCCGTACAGAGCACATGTTCTTCGAAGCAGACAGAATCGCAGCATTCCGTGAGATGATCTGTTCCGATACAGTAGAAGAGAGAGAAGCAGCTCTTGAGAAGATTCTTCCTTATCAGCAGTCCGACTTCGAAGCTCTTTACGATGCACTTGAAGGCAACCCGGTTTGCATCCGTTTCCTTGATCCGCCTCTTCATGAGTTCGTTCCCACAGAAGAAGCTGATATCAAGAAGCTTGCAGACTCTAAGAATAAGTCCGTAGAAGAAATCAAGACACTCATCGAGTCCCTCAAGGAGTTCAACCCTATGATGGGTCACAGAGGATGTCGTCTTGCAGTTACATATCCTGAAATCGCTAAGATGCAGACAAAGGCTGTTATCCGTGCAGCTATCAACACACAGAAGAAGCATCCCGGTTGGAAGGTTGAGCCTGAAATCATGATTCCTCTTGTATGTGAAATCAAGGAACTCAAGTACGTTAAGAAGGTTGTTGTTGAGACAGCTGATGCAGAAATCGTTGCAGCAGGTGAAGACCTTAAGTACACAGTTGGTACAATGATCGAGATTCCCCGTGCAGCTCTTACAGCTGACGAAATCGCTTCTGAAGCTGATTTCTTCTGCTTCGGTACAAACGACCTTACACAGATGACATTCGGTTTCTCACGTGATGACGCAGGTAAGTTCCTTGGTTCTTACTACGATACAAAGATTTTCGAGAACGATCCTTTCGCAAAGCTTGACCAGACAGGTGTCGGCAAGCTCATGAAGATGGCTATCGAACTCGGCAAGCCCGTTAACCCGAAGCTCCACATCGGTATCTGCGGCGAGCACGGCGGCGATCCTACGTCCGTTGAGTTCTGCCATAAGATTGGTCTTGACTATGTATCATGCTCACCTTTCCGTGTTCCGATTGCAAGACTTGCAGCAGCACAGGCTGCTATACTCAGTAAATAGGGGTTTTAAACTCAGGCTATCGAAAACCCTTGATTTTACTAGGGCTAACGCCTATAGAAAGTCCGTCGGAATGTACTTAAGAAATGTTCAGTGGACCGATATAGAAGTCGAAGTT
>JAZLLG010000081.1:0-56906 GCA_045598045.1 Lachnospiraceae bacterium
TCCGTAATGACCAAGTTTGAAAATTTTAGAAATTTTCAGGGTTGTTTAGCTGTTTAATTATCAAGGTTCGTTCTTTCTTTGTTCGCCCTTTTTGCAAGGCGCTCGATTAGGATACCACCGAAAAAAGAGTTTGTCAACAACAATTTTTATTTTTTTTAAAAAAACTTTTTCAATTCATCGAATCGCTCTCAAGTGCTGATTTTGCAAGCTTGTCGGCCTGTTCATTGTACTTATTTCCCGTGTGAGCTTCGACTTTTTTGAATTGTATATCAATTTCCGCCATGGATTTTTTCATATACTCAGCATAGCTCTGGGTATACTCGTTCTTCGCTTTCCATTTACCTGTTGCCCACATTTCTATGCCGGCATAGTCATAATAAATATCCAAAGCGTCATAGCCCTGCTTTCTGGCCCAACGAACGGCATTCATTGCCCCAAGCATTTCTCCGGCCACGTTACGTATCTTTGCCACTTCAGGATTAGATCCGCTTCCCTTAAGTGTCGTAACCACCTCGCAAGACTCTTCCTCTTCAAGAAAAGCTTCAAACGTATCAAGCGTCTCTTTTTCGGATTCTTCGCCTTCTCGTTCTCGCACTATAATGCATCCGAATGCATATTTGTTTATTGACGGGTTATAGCTCCCATCCACATAAGCAATGATTTTGTTCATGACATCCTTTATTCTGCCAGGCCTTCAAGTACGCCAAGAATTACTATTCCTATTATAACAAGTGCTATTGCAACATACTTTTTAAATGAAAGCTTTTCTTTAAGAACAATTCTTGAAAGAATCAGAGAAACAATGCTATAGCTCGCTATCATGGGAGCCGCAACCGCGCCGTTACCACTCATGGCATAGACATATGCAGCCTGTCCCGCAGTTTCAAAGCCGGCAGCGCAAAGTCTTTCTTTCTGAAGCACCTCGAAAATCTTTTGTTTCTTTATTTTAAGGAAAACAAATATCAACAAGGCACAAATAAAGAATGTAAACTCATAAGACATGTTTGCTATATCTTCAAAAGTCTCCTCCGTAACATCTGCCAGCGGTGTACTTGCAAAGTCATCAAGGTAGTATGCGTCAAAAAACGTTCCGAGCGAATCAAGCACAGCATATCCAACCGGCATCAGAAATGCAAACAGGCTTCTTCTGTACTTTTTTTCTGCTGCAATTTCCGCAGAAGCAGCTTCGGAATCACTTTGCATTTTTTCAAATATTCCAAGAAGAACAACGCCTCCAACCATAAGCACAACAGCCAGAATCTGAGGCACGTTCAATACCTCTCCGAGGAAGATGACACAAAGAAGGCATGAAATGCCTCCGGATGAATTCTGTACGGGAGACGAAATGGAAAGTTCCAAATAGCGAAGTCCGAAGTATCCCACAGTCATTGACAATATGTACATTAATGAAACGGGGAGATATATGAGAATATTCACAGGATTGTACATGCCACCGTCGGCAATAAGCCTAATGAGTGTATACGTTGCATGAATTCCCATTACAACACCGACAATCATTGATGTCTTCAAATGGCTGTATTTATCGTTTTCGTCTGCACCCTTTTTATAAAAAAGATCAGCCGCCCCCCACGCCAGGGTTGAAAGTAAAGCAAAAACAAACCACATAAATTATATCCTCCCAAAATTTACAGGCCGCTTATTCCAAGCACCTTAATTAACAAGATATCAGCAAGGCCGTAATATGTAACAACCGCAACAAGGTCATTCACTGTTGTGATGAGCGGGCCCGAAGCAACAGCAGGGTCAACCTTAAGCTTGTGGAATATCATAGGTACAACCGTTCCGACAAAGCTGGATATGCACATTGCGGTAAACAAAGCAAGGCCTACGCAACCTGATACGGAAAAGGCCTCTGTCCAAGCTGCCGCTTTAATAAAGTGCATATAGAAGCCGACAAACACAAAAGACATTGAGCCGAGAATCAAGCCGTTCATTGCACCGATACGTATTTCCTTAAGAAGGAACTTCAGTTTTTCGCGTCCGCGAACGTTTTCATCCATAAGGACACGAATTGTTACTGCAAGAGACTGCGTCCCGGCATTACCGGACATTCCGCAAAGAAGCGACTGGAAGCACATAACCACAGCGACTTCGGTGACAACCGCTTCAAACACACCTACGACTGCGGATACAAACATGCCAAGGAAAAGCAGAAGAATAAGCCAAGGGAGTCTCTTTCCCATGCTCTTCCAGGTACTTTCGTTAAGATCCGTTTCTTCGGTAAGACCTGCCAGCTTTGCGTAGTCGTCGCTCATCTCATCATCTACGGCTTCAATCACATCCTGAGACGTAAGTGCTCCGATAAGTCTGTTTTCTTCATCGACAACAGGGAGTGAATCTTCGGAATAATCCTTTATTCTTTCAATACAATCGCTAATTTTTTCATTGGCACCGATGCTGGGATATCCTGCACTCGTTATGTCTTCAAGAGGAACATCCGCACGGGCAACAATCAAATCACGAAGTTCAATGGCTCCGCAATATTTCCCGTCATCATCAACAACATAAAGAGTATTAATGTTATCATTTTCACCGGCCTGTTCAATCATTGACCGCATTGCCTGCTTAATGTTTGATGATTTCTTAACCTCAATATAATTGGTGGTCATCATGCTGCCGATTTCATCATCCTCATAGGATTTAATAAGCATGATGTCTTCAGTTGCTTCCGGCTCCATGAGAGAGATAATTCTCTCTCTCTTTTCATCATCTTCGATTTCTTCGAGAACATCGACCGCATCGTCGGCATCCATGTTTTCAATAACATCTGCCGCCTTTTCAAGACCGATTTCTTCAAGATAAACCGATACATCATCCAAATATGCGAATATCTCGGACACAACTTCAACTCCGAGTATTCTGTAAAGCTTCTGACGTGTTTCGGGTGTCAGTTCCGCAAGTGCTTCGGCAATATCATTTTCATGATAGTCTAAAAGTTTTTCTTTGATTTCTTCATCAGAAAGATCGGACAAAATAATTTCGATAATATCATCGCATAAACGCTTTTCAATAATCTCTTCTTCCATTTTGCTGCCTCCATTATCTGCATTCCGCAGTTTTAAATAAAAAGAAAGTCATCTTCTCGCAAAGAGACGATGACTAACCTGCACATTATTCCAAAAACAACCGAACCACAAAAAGCGGGCATACCCCGGTACAGCTATCCTCAGAACATTGTAATATGTCGACAGTGAATAACAGTAAGGTTTGCTACGCACTGACGACAGGTTCCGTCACGTCATTACATATTCGACTATGACCGTCAGATCCGTCCATGCATAGCTCCTTTCTTTCAGAATGGTTTATTAACGTTTTTACGAAAAAAAAATTACCACCTAATCTTTCATTTGTCAAACAAATTATTTGCCATCTTTAAACAAAAATTCACAGCCCGCAAACCTTAACTTATCGTTATTGAAAAGAGCACAACTCCTACCGGGTAAAACCTCCTGTTCATTAACAAAAGTGCCGTTTGTGGAGTTCAAATCCTCAAGAAACCACTCGCCGTTTTCAGAGTACAGCCGGGCATGCAGTCTGCTGACTCCTTCTTCAGAAAGAGTATACCCGGTCTGTCCTCTGATACTTCCGATGCAGAAGGGAGTTTTGTCAAGCCTCACAACACTCCCATCGGCAATCGAAAAAAGATAAGGTGTGGCTCCCACCTTCTTTTTGGCGAGGAACACTGTTCCCTGCTCAACCTGAGGGACCGAAGCCGGCTTCATTTCGTATATTTCTTCTTCCTCAGCCACAACAGGTTTTGTGCTACTTATGTTTTTCTTTCGGAATAATCCTTTAAACCACTCCGAAAAACTGATAGCCTCTTCTTCATCCGACTCATCTTCAAGGCTTTCCCAGCTGTTTATTTCATCAGATTTCAGTTCTTCCTTCTGCTGAACATATGTTTTTTCATTCTTAATTGTTGCCTCGGCCTTTTTGCTTTCCAGTCGTTCTTTAAGCGCGCCTATCCCACCTTCTTCTTTCAGCACAAGAATATAACAATCGTATATCAGTTCAACCGCAGCTTTATCATCGTAGTCAATCCTGTTCAACAGATATTCAAGGAAGCTTTCCATACTTTCCTTCAGCGGATGCATATACCCCGGAAGATAAATAAACTCTGCTGTATATTCACTTATATCAACATAAACATGTTCCGAAAGAAGCACAAAATTGTCTTCGCAAAGCATATACTCCTTTGCACTTTCAACTGCTTCCACAAGACTGTTCAGTATTTTTTTCAAATGCCATTCACGTATCGGGAGTGACTGGAACATAGCAGTCAGTGCTTTTCGTCCGGTCACTGAATATCTGCAGTATTCCTGTCCTTCACACATAATATGTTCCGGTTTTAAAATTCCTTTCACGGTATTATGAAAAAGCATTCTTTCATCGGAATCCCCGTCTGCATCCTGCTCATATGGTATTCGCAGGTAACTTTCCATCCATTCTTTTTCATACACTGCTCCAAGTATGCTTTCCACCAAAGACACCTCCGTCAGTCATCAAACACGCGTCCCACAAGCCTTTCAAGCCTCATCGAAGTCAAAATATCTGGCTTTTCTTTCGCTGCAATTGTACATTTTTGAGCAAGTTCCTCCGTTTGGCTTCCAAACTCCAAAGTTCTTGATATCATCAAAAACAGTACAATGCATATAATACCTAATACAAAGGTTGCTTCTACGGTAAACGCAGCCTTTACTCGTTTTACAGAAACAGATTTGATATTTCGCATAATGTATACCCCGCAAAGATAAACGGCACAAAAGGTAAAGCCGTTTTTCTTGTTGCTTTCCTAAAAAGCATGAGAATAATTCCCGTAATCGAACATATGAGCAATGCAGTAAAAAATACGCTCAGAGTCGCAAGAAGTCCGCACCATGCTCCGATAGTGCCAAGAATAAAGGCATCACCGATTCCAATACCGCCATTCGAGAAAAAGGACAATAATGCTACGGCAATACCAGGAATCAATCCAAGAAGAGGTTCCACTATGCCGTTGTGCACAATACAGCTATATACAATCATAACAAACATAGCTGCCCCGACCGCATAAGGGCAAAGACTTTTCTTCCTGAAGTCCACAACAGCAAACATAAGCAAAACAGTCTCCAAATATATCATTGCAACAATATCGGTTATTTCCATCAATCTGCTTCCTTACCGCGTTAAGTCTTTCCGTCAGTTTCCACATTTGCTGCACGGTTTTCGATTCCCGGCTTCTGACTTTTTTATTTCCTGTATATCCCTGTATATATTTGAACAATTCACGTTGTAGTGGAATCGGTCGCCATATTCGGTAATATAGACAAGGCCGGTATGATCGCACTCTGCGCAATCACTGCAGGGATAATACTTGCCGCCATTTTCATTTCTTTCCTTTGACACCTCATTTTCATTCACCGCTGAAATGCTCATATGAAGATAAGTACAGTTTTTTGAATTGTGATACACCGTTCCGTTCTTTGTAATGTACACAATCTCATCATCTTCTTTTGTTTTGTCATCTTTTTTCTCCCCTTTGTCTTCGTCAAAGCTGCCTATAAACGGGTAAACCTTAAATGCCTGATGAACCGGCAGTGTGATTTTGGGCAAAAGCGGAGCCTCACACATAAAATTATAACGAACCAATATTTCAATAGCCCCATCCTCTGCAGGTGTACAAAGAATTATCCTCCACTGAACATAATCCGGGGTTTCAACTTTCATAAGAAGTTCGGGGAGGTACAAAATCGCAAGCTTTTCAGCATCGGCTCCGACAAGCTTTCGCTCCGCATATCCGACCTTTTCCATATTTTTTGTTGCCTCCCCAACTCCGTCAGCCACACTCAGCTCAAAGAATATGAGCAGAAAGCATTGCCAAAATAAATAGATTGTAAAGAAGAAAACTGTGAAGGTCATTGACGCCTCTACCGTCAATGATGCCTTTCTTAATAAATGTGCTCTGTTGTCTGTTCCGTGCATAACTGGTCCTTAGTCAAGTGAAAAAGCGAATCCTCAATCCGGGAGAAATGGGGTTTAGTTTAATTAAGTTACACCCGAACAGACAGCAGAACACATTTGTTCTGCCGCGCCGGTTTAAAATTCGTAAGCGCCTGAAGTAAATTAATAATCCGGCTTCGAATAATTACCGGCTTTCCGCGTAAATCATTTTTGTCCTGTACTTAAGTTTGTACGCAGTATCCTTGAAAAAGCCCGTATCAAACTTTTTGATAAAATCGACACTCATTGTGAAATCCGCTTCTGTAATACAATTTTCAATTCTAAAGCTATCCCTGTAACGATATCGAATGTTCTCCTGAATAATGTCCATAGCTCGCAAATTACGGGTATTCACATTCACGAACATTGAAAAGAAATGAAGATACAAAGAATACTTTGGCCCGCCGTCATCCTCAATCTCCTCAGCTTTGTTTTGAATTCCGACAGGGCTCATCGTCAGCAATTCAAGGAGATTTATGTGTCCTTCTTTTGAAAACACGTGAACTCCTTTCCCTTTGAAAAGTGCACACACCTCGACCATTGCTTCCGCAGTGGCCCACAATGTCAGAATCAAATATTTAACCACATAAATCAAAGGCGGTATGCCGGTCAAGCCCGCGATCAACCGTCCCAAGGCTTCTGCCTCCTCTGAACGTGTCTTATCGGTAATAACTGCCGCCAGCGACATAGCAAAACGAAAGCCATATAGTCTTAGTGTCATTGCTTCCAGATTTTCTTTATCTGACTTGTTTCCAAAAGCAACATACTCTCTTTCATAAGCAAGTCTCGTATAATCCTTCTGTTTTGTATAACAGCCAAGATTATTTTTCAAAAAAAGTTCCGTTATCAATGTATCCCCGAAGCTGCCTTTGGACGGTACCATGGCAATAGCCGACGGAAGATCGACTCCTGTAAGTTTTCGCTCAGACACGTCATTAATTCCGATTGCCGAAAGGACACCTCCGCCCAGAAGTCCTTCAAGAATGTCTCCGATATCAGCTCCCGTGTACTCTCCGGTGTTTATTGCTCCGTAATTAAAGCGAAATCCGTTGTAGGTAATATACTTTGAAGCATTTACTACCTTTAAAGCATATTCTTTCATAAGCAGAAGATTATTCACGTCAAAATCCGGCAACGTGCAGTTATCCAGAAAGGCTTTGTTTGATTTTAACGTTTGAAGCATGGTCGTCGTGTCATATCCCACGCCATCAATTCCCAACATTCCTTTGAGTTCTGCTGCCTCCTCCCTGAAGCAGCTTAACATCTCATCCGGAAGCTGACCTCCGGAGGCGTTCACAAGACTGTCGTATCCGACTACAGCCGGTGCGGCACTCTTTTGCTTTATTGACAAAGCCTTGACCGCCTCCATCGATTCGCTTATTGATTTTTTAGATTTCTCCACCGTTTCCGCGAGTATCTCATATCCTTTTTTCACTCGTTCGGTCAATGCTTTCACTTCTTCCAGCTTAATTTTCAAAAGCCCTTGAACAGTTGCAATCCGATCCTTTATTTCCTGAATCCGTTCCTTGTCATCTTCATATGAAAGCGTGCTCAGGCTTGCCTGAAGTTCGCACAGCTCGCTCTCATAATTCGAAACAGAGCTTTGTATATCCAGACATTTATCCAAGTCCTCCACAACTCTCGCACCGATTTCCCCGGGATAAACAATATAGGAAGATGCCAATTTAAAAACACGTGGATTTCCATACGTAGATTCCATATAGGCTCTGTCTCCGGAACCGAAGCATTTCAAAAATTCTTCGGAGGAAACAAGCTGACCTTTTTTTGCTTTTAATCCCGTTTTTGTTGTCGCAACACCATCAACACACGACATCAGCTTTAAAATCTGTTCCGCAACGTCACCGGAAGCGTTCATCGCAGTCTCCTGCGCAGCGTATAATGCATCAAGTGTTTCGCTGTTTTGAACAATCTGATTGTCGGTAAATTCGGACAAAATCAGCTCCGCGCCCTCAAACAGCACTTCGTCACGTATTTGACTTGCAAATCCTGCCGTATCGCTTGTCAAAAGTGTTTCCGTGGAGTTTACGAATGTCTTCGGATTGTCTGCCGTAATAAGTCCTCTCCAGGTCCAAAATGTTGAAAATTCCAATTTGTCGTTAAGAAACTCCGTCAATTGGACTATGTCCGTTTCTGTTCCCCCATAGCCGCCGTCAATTGCAAAAAGGCCATATTCTTCAAAGAGGGGATAGTAATATGAACCTTTCAGAGATTCTGACGCCATTTCGGAAATCATCACCTGATATGACTTTGCTGCTGTAATCCTTGCTGCCTCCAAAGCAGTAAACACGAATGAAAGCATTATCAGAAGCATAAGTGTCAGGTACACTGTTATGCTGCCGTTGTTTTTGTTATTTAATAATCTTTCCGGCATTGGAGTTAATCTTATCAAACGCTTTCTCCACAAGTTCTGTTATGTTATCTTTAAAAATAAGCACCAGAGCGATAATAACTACTAAAATCAGTACAATCTCCACCACACCTACAGCAGATATTCTTCGTTTTTTACCTGTATCCGGCTGTATTTCCTGTTCTTCGATTCTTTCTTCTTCCATACATCCTCCTGTTAAAATGTTGTAAACGCCGGCATCAAAAGCACAGCAAAAACAATAATGAGTATTCCGACCATAGGAAGAAGCAGCTTTGTCCCGGCTTCCTCCCCTTTAATTTTTATGCTTTCCCTCTCTTTAGCCACCACTTCCTTGAGTTCAGCAGTCAACGTAGCGTTCAGATCATTAACACCTTTTGTAACCTGCTGGTTCAGTATCTGTGAAAGCCTTTGATACGCAATGTTTTCCATACGTTCCCCAAATCGCTCATATACAACCTGCTCCAGCTCACCATTGCCAAGTTCTCTCTCGGAGACCGCCAGATTCTGAGCCAGAAGACTTTTCTTTTCGTTTCCTTTAGAATAGTCCGTCGCCAACTTTCTCCAAGCCAGTCGCAACGTCATTCCTGCAGAAAGAAGCAGCGTAAGTTCCGAGACAAAATTTTTGTAATCTTTTCCGGCTTTTTCAAGCCTCCTTTTTCTTTTTGCAGTCATTGAACTGAAGTAATTGCTGTAAGCGTACAGAATGATAATTATTCCGACGGAAACACCGATTGCAGAAAGAGATAAACGTCTTTTTTCAGGTCTGACAACTTCCAGACCTTCGAGATTTTCCGGTATTGAAAAAATACGTTCGTTTCTGCCTTCCTTTTCAAGCCTTCTCAGTTCTCTGACCCCGCTTAATGCGGCCCGGCCAAACTCATCTCTTTCCGGTGGAACTACGGTAATAAGCCGTTCGTATATTCGAAACTCCTCACCGTAACTTATTTTCCCACGCAAAAGGACGGTAACCGCGTCTGTCAGTTCAATATTGTTTACTTCCCCGCGGCGTGTAAGAATGTCCGGCCGGTCACTAGTCCAGTCTATGACTACAGGGTAATCCTCAAGTTCCTCAGGCAACAGCAGGTCAGAACAGATACTGTCAAATGAAGTATTTCCATTCAGCAGCTGAACATCCAACAAACTGCATATTTCCGGGTGCATGGTGTCTATCTCAGCGTCCGACATTTCATACGGGCTGATATGAAGTGTTTCCTCACTCCAGTTATCTGCACTTCCAATGCGGACTTCCACTGTTTTTTCGACTCCGTTCACGTCGCTTCGTTCAACCGAATACAGATTGACGCTATCATGATCTGTCTTCAAATCAAGTCCCACAAACACCAATGCAATAAGGGCAGCAAAAACAACGTACAGGCCCATTCTCTTTTTCAATCCCTTTTCCAAAATTTTCAATACGTCTCCGCGGTTTTTCCCCGGGAAGAGCGTCATAGCCGTCATTATTTTGTTTTCGGAAATAAGTTTTTCTATAAACCTCAAGTCATTCTTCCATCCTGTTTTTTAAGATCCATTCTCCGCCAAAGACACAGCACATATATGCAAACAGAATTAACGTCATAAAGCCGCAGCCTGCAGGGCTATGATAAAGTGGTTCGCTCATGGTTGGGGAGCATATTTTCAGGTACAGAAGGATTCCGTAAGGAATTATACACATCAGTCTGAACTCACCGAGCTTCTCAGCAATTACCATATTAAGGTCGCGTTTCAGCTCAATTCTGTCTCTGAGATTTGAAGCCGTTTGTCGTATAACTCTGTCAACATCTCCGCCGGTCCTTTTCAAAACCGTGACAAGTTCCGCAAATGTTGAAATATCGCCCACGTTGCTTCTTTCTGCGAACCCTTTTAGGACTTCCTCAAAGGTTATCCCCATTGTCAGCTGGGCTCGCATTATTCCAAATTCCTTTGTGATTCTTGCCTCGGCGCCGTACAGCTTTTCAAGGCTTTTCGCAGCTTCACACAAACTTCCTTCAGCTGAATATCCGGCAGCAAGACTGTTCTTCATATATTGAAGTCCATCAAGAAAGGCCACGTTCAGGTTCCAGCGACGTTTTTCTTCCTCACGCTTTTTCATCCATGATACCAGGAACGGTATTCCAATAAGCAATAACCACGATACGGGTTCAAAATCATAAAAGAGATAAATCGTCACCAGACAAATCGCGGCACTCAACGCAACGAATAACACCGTAGTCTTTTTCTGCCCCCGCTCGGATTTTTTCACTCTATCCATCTGATACCTGCCCGCTTCAGCTTGCCCTGATGAACAAGCGGGTTTCTTGTGCGTTTAAGCTCACCGATAACCACGCCGGGATCATCATTATCAATCACGGTTTCATCTTCCTTGAAAACGTACAGCGGATTCAATTCCACCTCACCGTCGCTTATGCCAAGCACCTCCGAAATTTCAAGAACCTTTCTGCTGCCGTCGCGAAGTCTGCCGAGGTGTACCATAATGTCTATTGCCGAAGCTATCTGTTTTCTTGCAGCTACCAGCGGAATTTCCATTCCCATAAGCATCATCGTTTCCATTCGATCGAGCATATCCGGAATTGAATTACCATGACCTGTGGAAAGACTGCCGTCATGTCCCGTATTCATAGCCTGCAGCATATCAACCACTTCGGCGCCTCTGACTTCACCGACGATGATACGGTCCGGTCTCATACGGAGGGCGGCTCTTATTAAATCCCTTATAGTCACTTCCGCACACTCTTCCGAATTTCGATTACGCACTTCCAAACGAACGAGATTCTTTATATTGTTTATCTTTAACTCAGCAGAGTCCTCGATGGTGATAATTCGTTCGTTTTCCGGAATGAAATCCGAAAGAGCATTTAAGAAAGTGGTTTTGCCGCTGCCTGTTCCGCCGCAAATGAATAAATTGTATTTTGCGGAAACAAATCGCCGCAAAACATCCGCTGCTTCCTCGGTTATTGCCCCCAAAGCGACCAGACGTTCCATAGTGAAAGGCTCTTTGGAAAACTTACGTATTGTGACAATAGGGCCGTTTATTGCAACCGGAGGAAGAATCACATTTACTCTGGAACCGTCTTTAAGTCTGGCATCAACAATCGGATTGGCTTCATTCACCACCCTGTTGGCTTCCGCAACAATCTGCTGGATGATATCCTCAAGCTTTTCCCGGGACTCGAAAGACTTTTCCCATTTGGTGAGTGTTCCCCCGCTCTCAAGAAATATGTCCGAATCACCGTTTACCATGATTTCCGTAATGTCTTCTTTGCAAAGGAGCTCCTCCAGAATATCCAAACCGCGAATTGAATTGTAAACGGATTCTCGAAGTTCCTCCCTCATTTGAACCGGAAGAAAAGTCGTCCTGGCTTCCACTGTGACTGCCCTGTCTATTTCCTCAAAAAGCGCCTCATCGGTTATTTTTTCCGAATAGTCAAAGCTGTGGAGTACTCTTTCTCTTACCTGCTTTTTTATGTCCGTGCTCATATTGTCACCTCTTTGATCTTTGTAAGAATCTCATGCTTTCCGGCATATTTCATCTGACGCATGAATTCCGCATTTCGTCTGTCACTTATCGAATGTCTCACGAGATAGATTTCATCCGACTGCTCCATAAGTGCCTCGATGCCGTTCGAGAAGAAACCACAACAAAAAACAAGATTTTCGTAGTTTCCGTACAACCGGCACGAATTAATCAATGCTTCCATCTCTTCAGCGGAATACTGCCACAAATCGGCATAATATTCCGTCCCTGCAAAATAATCATATCCGTTCTTTGTCATCAGCCCTGTAAGAAGTTTTTTCATTCCCTGGCGGTTTTTTCGCGCAGTAAATAAAAGGTCACTGACTGTTTTCCCGCCTAATTCGGAACCGTCATGCCCCAACCCTCCGAACATTTCCCAACTGAGAAATAATGTTTTCCCGGTTTCCGCAAGCTTTTTGGCTAAAAAATCGGAATAGTCGCTGGCTGCGGCATTTGCACCCGGAGAGTAAACAGTGAATACTTTGTTAAATTGTTTCTTGCTTTCAGGGATTGAAAGAACAACAGATTTGATGATTGCAGATGCTGATTGGAATTTGAAAACCGATGCCTTGACGTCCTTTGTTACAATTTCGTCCGGTTCATTTGTCAGCAGACAGAAGATGCACGAGTTTTGAGCAAGACTTGAATGCTCCACATTGTCTGATAAAAGAACTGACAGATTTTTCTTCGTAAGGAACTGATTAAGTTCCGTTTCATTTCCAAACGCGACAGCTGTATACCCCACATCACGCCTTGCATTTATCGCGTCTGCAAGACGCCTTGAATACGCCGGGGAGCTGCCTATGATCCCAATTACGGAATCCAAATGACCACCCCCAAATCCCCTTGTCCGAAGCCCCTCTTCGGAACGTGCACTCATATTATTCCCCACTTAGCTGTTTGTCAACAAGGTCCGAAAATGTTTGTAGAAACTACACAAAAACAAGGTGCCGATTTCAGCACCTTGCATAAGAAAGCATTTACAATTATTTCTCAGTAGCCAATTTTCTTCCCATGAGTACACCCATTGCGGAAGCCATCATTAGTCCTCTTGTCCAGCCCGAGGAGTCGCCGAGACAGTAAAGGCCTTTTACGTTTGTCGTAAGATCCGGCTCCATCTTTACTTTGTTGGAGTAGAACTTAAGCTCCGGGGAATAAAGAAGCGTTTCCGTAGCCGCAAATCCGGGAACAACGTAATCAACCGCCTGAATGAAATTGATGATGTTCGTCATGGCACGATAAGGCATTGCGGCAGTAATATCTCCCGCAACCGCGTCCGGAAGAGTAGGACGCACATTGGAGAAATTGAGTTCTTTTTCCCATGTACGCTTACCGTCAAGAATGTCGCCGTAACGCTGAACAAGAATCTGTCCGTTAGCAAGCATGTTTGTGAGCTCGCCGACTTTCTGTGCATACTCGATGGGCTTGTTGAAAGGCACCGAGAAGTTGTGCGAACAAAGAATCGAAAGATTCGTATTGTCGGATTTAAGCTCTTTATACGAATGTCCGTTTACAACCGCGAGATTGTTGTCGTAGTTTTCCTGGCTGACAAAGCCGCCGGGATTCTGACAGAAAGTACGCACCTTGTTTTTGAAGGGGAGCGGATAACCGACAAGCTTTGATTCGTAAAGAACCTCGTTGACCTCTTCCATGACTTCGTTTCTTACTTCAACACGTACACCGATGTCAACAGTACCGGGTTTGTGCGCTATATCATACTTGGAGCAGAGCTTTTCAAGCCACTCCGCGCCACGTCTGCCTGTTGCCACAACAACGTTTTCCGCACGATACTCCTTTGTTGCTTCGCCTTCATTCAGGACAATGCCCTTACATTCACCGTCTTCGATGATAAGGTCTTCGCACTCCTTGTTGAAAATCATGTCAACACCGTGGTCCTGAAGGAAATGTTCAAGATCGGCATAAAGCTGCTGAGCCTTTTCCGTGCCAAGATGACGTATAGGACAATCTACAAGTTTAAGGCCCGCACGAATTGCACGGCGGCGTATTTCTTTAACTTTTTCAGGATTTGAAACGCCTTCAACGTGCGGATCGGCACCGAAAGCAAGATAAATGGAATCCGTGTAATCAATAAGGTCCTGACACTCCCTCGGTCCGATAAGGGTGGGGAAATCTCCGCCTACCTCATAGGAAAGAGAAAGCTTTCCATCGGAAAAAGCGCCTGCTCCGGAGAACCCTGTCGTAATGTTGCAAGGCTTACAGTTCAGACAATGTCCGACTTTTGCTTTCGGGCAGCTTCTTTTTTCAATCGGGCTGCCTTTCTCAATCATAAGGATCTTCTTTTCAGATCCGTTTTTAATCATTTCATATGCGGTGAAAATCCCCGCAGGGCCTGCACCGACAATAATAACGTCATAATTCATCATGTGTAGCCTTTCCGGACCCGAAACCCTGTTCCGGCGCCCTTTTTAATTCATTCTCACATTGATGATTATAGCTTATTTAAAATCAGATTACAAGTTTGGTTTGCCTGATTCTACTTTTTACGTGCAACAAGTTTTTCACTGTCAGAGTCGATTAAAATGGTGTCTCCGCCTTCGACTTCTCCGGAAAGAATAAGCCTTGCACTCAAAGTCTCCACGCTTCTCTGAAGATAACGTTTCAAAGGTCTTGCACCGTAAGCCGGATCGTAACTTTCCGCAACGGCGCGTTCTCTTGCCGCTTCGGTAAGTTCGATTCTGATATCTTTCTCCGAAAGTCTTTCGTTCAGCTCTTTTACAAGCAGATCCATAATTCCGGACACATCCGACTTTGAAAGAGGATTAAACTGAATAATCTCATCGAGCCTGTTAAGGAACTCCGGTCTGAAATGGGCACGAAGTTCATTCATAACCTGTTCTTTTGAGCTTTCGCCGGCGATTCCGTCATCCATAAGATCGTCAAGGATGTATCTTGAACCGATGTTTGAAGTCATAATCAGGATTGTGTTCTTGAAGTCGACTGTTCTTCCCTGAGAATCCGTAAGGCGGCCGTCATCGAGTATCTGAAGCATAATGTTAAAAACATCCGGATGAGCCTTTTCAATCTCATCGAAAAGCACAACCGAATAAGGTTTGCGTCTGACTGCTTCCGTCAGCTGTCCGCCTTCTTCATAACCCACATATCCGGGCGGCGCTCCGATGAGTCTCGATACGGAGTACTTCTCCATATATTCGCTCATGTCAATTCGAACCATGTTGGCCTCATCATCAAATAATGACGCCGCAAGGCTCTTTGCCAGTTCTGTTTTTCCGACACCCGTAGGTCCAAGGAAAAGGAACGAACCAATCGGCTTTGACGGATCTTTTATTCCTGCTTTCGACCTGAGGATGGAATCACTTACCTTCTGCACGGCTTCATCCTGACCGATGACACGTTTATGAAGTTCCTCATCAAGATGAAGAGTTTTTGCTCTCTCTCCTTCGGTAAGTCTGTTAATCGGAATACCGGTCCAGCGGGATACAATTTCTGCAATTTCCTCTTCATCAACAGCCTCATGAACAAGCTCGTTTTCTTTTGCTTTGCTCTTTTCTTCTTCCTCCGCAAGCTCTTTTTGAAGTGCAGGAAGAGTACCGTATTTAAGCTCTGCCGCACGCCCAAGATCGTACTTTCTTTCTGCCTCGGCTATATCGGCATTCACCTTTTCTATTTCTTCATGAAGAGCAGTTACTCTTTCAACCGCGTTTTTTTCATTGTCCCATTTTATCTTAAGCTTTTCGTATTCTTCCCGAAGTTCCGCAAGCTCTTTCCGAAGCTCTTCCAGTCTTTCAAGGCTTTGCTTGTCCTCTTCTTTCTTAAGGGCAGCCTCCTCAATTTCAAGCTGCATAATTCTTCTTCGAATTTCATCAACCTCTGTCGGCATGGAATCAAGTTCGGTTTTGATTGACGCACATGCTTCGTCAACAAGGTCAATGGCTTTGTCGGGAAGGAAACGATCCGAAATGTACCTGTTAGACAACACTGCTGCGGACACAAGTGCGCCGTCGGTTATTTTTACACCATGGAAAATCTCGTATCTTTCCTTAAGACCTCGCAAAATGGAGATTGTATCCTCAACTGTTGGTTCTTCCACCATAACAGGCTGAAAGCGGCGTTCCAAAGCAGCATCCTTTTCAACATACTGTCTGTATTCATCAAGCGTTGTAGCTCCGATGCAGTGAAGTTCGCCGCGAGCAAGCATCGGCTTAAGCATATTTCCCGCATCCATGGCACCGTCTGTTTTGCCTGCACCGACAATGGTATGCAGTTCATCGATGAAAAGAATGATTTTCCCGTCGGAATTCTTTACCTCCTCCAAAACCGCCTTCAGACGTTCCTCAAACTCGCCTCTGTATTTGGCTCCTGCAACAAGAGCTCCCATATCAAGCGAAAAGAGTGTTTTGTTTTTAAGGCCCTCGGGGACATCACCTGCTACGATACGTTGCGCAAGGCCTTCAACTATTGCGGTTTTACCTACACCCGGTTCACCTATCAAAACAGGATTGTTTTTTGTCTTTCTGGAAAGAATCCTTATTACGTGACGAATCTCCGCATCGCGGCCGATAACGGGATCCGGCTTTCTGTTTCTTGCACGTTCCACAAGATCGTAGCCGTATTTTTCAAGCGATTCATATGTTCCTTCGGGATTGTCGGTGGTAACCTTCTGATTGCCCCTTACTTCCTGAAGAGCTTTTAAAAAGCGTTCGCGATTTATCTTAAAATCAGCCAAAAGTGCTTTAAGTTCGGAAGTCGGATACTTGAGAATACTTAAAAACAAATGTTCCACGGATACGTAGGAATCTCCCATGGCCTTTGCTTCATCTTCCGCATAAATAAGCACTTTATTGAGCTTATCACCCACATAGATATTCCCGCCCGAAACCTTCGGACGTTTTCTGAGCAATCCCTCCAGCTGAGCCGTAAAGACCTCCGGCTGTATTTCCATTTTTTCGAAAAGTCTGGCAAGAAGGCTGTCTTCTCCGGTAAGAAGGTTATACAGAAGATGCTCGGGAACAAGTTCCTGATGGCCATAATCCATTGCAAGCTTTTCGCAATTGTTAAGTGCTTCCATGGATTTCTGCGTAAATTTATTGATATTCATGAGCTTTACCTCCTTTGAAAAAACAAAATCCACTCACAGATTTTCACCTGCAAGTGGATTATACATCGTTCATTAGCACTCGTCAAGGGAGAGTGCTAACAATTATTTTTTTATACCGGTTTTCCGACAGTTTTTCCTTTGTAGACCTCTCCGGAAATAATGGTTTGGTCGTTAATTGTGGTCTTCGGGTGCTCAATGAGATCAACCAGCTTTCTTGCAGCCGTTTTACCAATGGCGGCCGTATCCTGGCGGAAAGTTGTGAGCTGAGGCTCAATATGCCTGCCGATACGTATGCCGTCATAACCGGCAACGGAAATATCTTCGGGTATTCGAAGGCCATGCTCTTTTATGGCGTTAATTCCGCCGAAGCATGAGAAGTCGTCGGGATATAAAATGCATGTCGGCGGATTCTTTAACGCAAGAAGCTCTTCTGTCTTTTCGGCTGCGACACGTGTGCTTCGGTACGGAGATTCTTTTATGTAGCTGTCCGGAACTTCGATACCAAATTCCTCGCAAGTTTTGTAAAAGGACGAAAGCCTGTTTTTGGTAACGGCCGAATCCGTTCCATGAATGTAGGCTATGCGTCTGTGCCCCTGTTCGATGCAGTACGTAAGAAGCTGCTTCATGCCCTCAACGTTGTTGGAAACAACAGATGCTTTTGAAAAGAAGGAATGGTCAATGGTAACAACCGGAATATCGCTCTTAATGAGTTCTTCCACCTCGCGGTCGTAAAAATCCACGCACGCTATGACTACTCCGTCAAAACCTCTGTAGAGGCAATGTTCGAGATATGTCATATGTTTTCCGTTGCTTGTTCCCGCATTTATGAAGGTAAGATCGTACCCCGCAGCCTCGGCTTCCTTTTTAAAGCTGTCGAGTACAAAGGAAAAGTAGTCATGAGTAAGTCCGCTTTGTGCGTCATCAACAAACAAAACACCTATGGAATAACTCTTGTTTGTTTTCAGTGCTCTTGCCGAAGAATTGGGGAAGTAGCCCATTTCCTTAGCAACACGTCCTATTTTTTCTTTTGTAGCTTCACCAACGTCCGTATGTCCGTTCAGTGCTTTACTTACGGTAGCTACACTGACATTACAGGCTTTGGCTATATCTTTAAGCGAAACCACTTTGATCTCCTTTCTTCTCCGCAGACAGCTAAAACGTTTTCGTGAAAGGATTATATTATAGCTTTCTGTAATGTTCAAGTTTTTTATAAAAAAAGAAGGGCTCAAAGTCCCTTCTTAATTACGATTAATCAACTTTTCCCAAAGGAGCGTAGATTGCTTCAAAAGCCTCTTTGTTTCTGACAAATACCTCACCGAGGTTCGGGTCGAACTGTGTTCCCAGATTTTCTTCGATAATCCGGAATGCTTCTTCAAAATTGTGCGGCCAGTCATATGCACGCTCGGAAAGAATCGCGTCAAGTGCGTCCGCAAGGCTCATGATGCGGGCTTCCAAAGGAATTTCCTCTCCTCTGAGTCCATCCGGATAACCCTTTCCGTCCCATCTTTCGTGATGATAATTTGCAATGTTTGCTGCAATTTCAGAGAACTCTCTTTCCTCGTTACCGGCAAGAATCTTTCGAACTATGCGTGCTCCTTCGGCAGGATGTTTTCGCATCTCCGCAAAGTCACTGTCATCATATTTACCGGTTTTCCTAAGCACCTTATCGTCAACGGCAATTTTCCCAAGATCATGCATAGGAACCGCCTTAACGACTTTCTCAAGGAATTCGGCATTGATGTTCTTTTTGTCGTAAAGAAGAACATCCGCAAAAGCACTTACAACACGCCTTGTTCTGATAATGTGTTCGCCTGTTGTATTGTCTCTTGATTCAACGAGAATTGCCATACCGAGGACAAGTTTCTCCTGAAGGCTGGCAACATCCTGCTTCTTTTCTTCAATTTCTTTTTCAAGCTCTTTATTATACTTATTCAGCTCGTTCAGATAACTGTTGTTTGCCGTAACATCCTGGAGTTCAATAAGATATCCCGATGTCAGCACACCCCAAGGTCCGTTTTTAATTACGCTCTTTTTTACAACGTAATAGTTATTCTTAACAACTACAAGCTTTTCATCCCGAGTACTGTTTGTATCCTCGAGGAAATGAACAATTTCTCTGTCAAACGTCGAATCACCGTGAGGAACCTTTTTGTCGGTCTTCAATTTTCTTAATCTGGGGAAAGCTTCCTTTGCGCTTTCGCTTGCATTAATGAATCTCATTTCGGAGTCAAACACGATGTAAGCCGAATTCTTAAGGTTTCCGGATGCAGTGGCTACGCAGTCATCAATATCATGCAGTTCGAAGAACTTGATAAGATACATAACAACGGCCATGGACAACGCCGGCGAAAAGGCTGATATACGTACCGGTCCGGCAATAAATATATCCAAAATGGGTAAGAGAACCTGAAATGCCTGAATAAATATAAGGCTCAAAACAAGGTTCTTTGATATCTTTCTGCTGTTCTTTACCGCCTCAACTATGAGCCATATTGAAACGACGGCGATAATACAAAGATATAAGGCAAAAAGGAAATAAAAATGGCCATATTCCACTTCAACTGTTGAAAAGCCGTCACATCTCACAAGTTTGGCATTTTTAAAGCATATTTCGGATCTGTTTATTGTGGATGCCAAAATATAAACAACCGCAGCCAATGCGATAATCGGAATCTTTATCCAGGCTTTTACCTTTACGCCCACCATTTTAGCGGTTATACTCATAAGAAGAAGCGGAATGAACACCTCTCCGAAATGGCTCAGTCTGAATCCGAAAATGGCTGTTCCGAGGTTATTTGCCATAATTTCAATAAGATAACCCGCATTCATAATTGTTAATGCGGCAATTATCATGAAATATCCGGCCTGAACGTATTCTTTTTGTTTTACAAGCAGCAGTATCAACCACAAGGAGATTGCATACATCACTGCATATGTAATTGTAACAGCCATTATGCCTCCAAAGGTTAGTTACGCCTTGTTTTCATCATAAAGCTTCTCAAGCTCCGGTCTGCACTGAAGGAAGTATTCCGTCAGCGCCGGGTCAAAATGACTTCCGGATGATTCTTTTATAATTCCGAAAGCCTCGTCGTAAGAGTACGCCTCTTTGTAACAGCGCTTTGATACCAATGCATCAAATACGTCCGCAAGTGCCATTATTCTTGCCTCAAGAGGAATCTCTTCTTCCTTGAGGCCATCCGGATACCCGTTTCCGTTCCATTTTTCATGGTGGTAATGAGCAACATTTACTGCAATATCAATAAGGTTCTGATCGTCATATCCCGCAAGTACCTTGCGCACAATTCTGGCACCTTCCGAAGCATGAAGTTTCATCTTGTCGAATTCTTCGGGAGTATATTTTCCCTGTTTCTTAAGAACTTCATCATCAACGGCAATTTTGCCAAGGTCATGCATAGGTGCCGCAATGACAACCTTATGAAGAAAGTCGTCCGGAACCGGATATGAAACCTGTTTGAGTTTTTCGATGAATATGCCGACAACATCACTTGTTCGGATAATATGCCCTCCGGTGCTTCTGTCGCGGCTTTCAATCATGCTCGCCATACCGGATACTATGCTCTGTCGTATTTCTTCTATGTGCTTTACGCTGGCACTAACGTCCTGCTTAAGCCTTGCACTGGAAGTTTCCATTATTTCCTTCGTTTTGAAGGAGTATGTTGCATCAAGCAGTTCTACAATGTATCCTTTGCTCTTTGATGAATAGGTATCACAAATCTCATTGACCGAGCCGTAGTACTTCTTCTCATGTATTTCAAAAATATCCGTGGAAGTTCGATTCAGAACAAAAAGCGGCTTATATACAAGTTCATAAAGCGATGTGTAAAGATAATCACCGCCAACACTGTCTATTTTGATTTCGTCAAGTTCCGGGAATAATTCGAGAGCGATTGCGTTGTAAGCCGTAAGTCTGTTTTTCTTGTCAAAAACGATATATCCGTTGGCATGTGAACGTCCCCTTGCATTAAGAAGACTGATGTTCATATCGTAAAGACTGAGTTTTGTAAACAGAGATTCATAAAAGAGCAGGCTTAATGTATAACCGAACGGAACTGCATTTAATGGTATCTGAAAGTGATTCAGGAATTGATTTGCCACATACCCTGCTCCTATAGATACTATAATCATGATAAACGGGATAATCGTGTGATGCGAAAATCTCTTTTTGGAACGTGCAACATAAATCCATGTACCGATACTGATAAGCAGATAAACCGACATAAATCCCATGCACACATGGAAGCCTGTACCCTTAACAACGTTCAGCCGTGCGATACCGCCGTTTGTAAGATAAGAAACGGATTTATAAAAGAAACCCTTATAGTCCTGAAGCCATGCCAGTATAAGTGCGGCTCCCGAAAATACAGCGAGCGTTATCCCATATCCGTCCCTCATACGAAGTCCGCATATTCGGCACCATACTATAACAAGTGCCAACGGAAGGAAGCATACGGCAATAAACGAAATACGATTTCCAAGAATCGCCATTTCCATTCCGTCAGAAAGCACAATGCACATAGATCCGACATTTTCGGTTACGACAAGAAGAGCCGCACACAAATGATAAATATTGTGTTTGGCAGATACTATTGCCAGCGAAAGAAAATACAGAACCGAAATCACAAGAGCAATGAAATATAAGGTTTTTGCCAATTCTACAGTCATCAAAAAACCTTTCAAATAGGGGTATTACCCCATAATCGGAATAATTGTAACAATTCGGGGGTGACTAATCAATAAACTGATTATAAAGAACGCCTATAAAAACAGTTATTTATTGTCATATTGCGTTTCTTGTTCGTTAAAAGGTTATCATTCTTTTTGAGACATTTCGGTTGTATTTTAGTAATTATTAAGATATTATAAACTTAGTATGGCTTTTATTTTTTTAAGGCAATTTTTGTACATCCAGAGGAGGTATGTATGAGTTTTTCAAAAGGCGGAGTTCATGTTCCGCATAACAAAAATACAGCAAACCTGCCGCCGGTCAGACTTAATGTACCGCAGAGAATCATGCTCCCTGTTTCCATGCACATCGGGCGCCCTGCCAATCCCGTCGTAAAGCCCGGAGACCACGTTGATGTAGGCACCCTTGTATGCGAAAGCACAGGTCCTGTTTCAAGCCCCATCCATTCCGGTGTTTCGGGAACAGTAAAAAAGCTTGAAAACATCCGTGTTTCATCCGGCACCTTCTGTCAGGCGGTTCTCATCGAGTCAGACGGTCAGCAGACCGTCGATCCGAACATTAAGCCTCCCGTTGTTACAGACTACGCTTCCTTCATTGAAGCTGTCAGAAACAGCGGCATTGTCGGTCTCGGCGGCGCAGGCTTCCCTACAGCCGTTAAGCTTGACGTAAAGGACACTTCCAGAATACAGGAGCTCATCATAAATGCAGCCGAGTGTGAACCTTTCATCACAAGCGATACCCGCACGATGCTCGACGACGCCGAAGCTGTTGTTGAAGGAGTTAAGCTTTTCCAGAAATACCTTGACGTAAAAAAAGTTCTCATAGGCATTGAAAAGAACAAACCCGAAGCGATTGCAAAGATGAAATCTGTTTTTGCCGATAACAACGCTGTCAGTGTCATCACGCTTCCCGGTCTTTACCCTCAGGGTGCTGAAAAAGTCATCATCCGTAACACAACAGGTAAAGTCGTTCCAGCCGGAAAACTTCCCATTGATGTCGGCTGTGTAGTATGCAATGTCACAACAATGGCTGCCATTGCCCACTACATCGAAACCGGTATGCCTCTCGTTGAAAAGTGCGTAACCATTGACGGAAGCGCCGTTGAAAAGCCCGGCAACTACATTGTTCCCGTAGGCACACTCATAAGTGACATTTTCGATGAGCTCGGCATCGATCTTGAAAAAGCCGGTAAAGTCCTCTATGGTGGTCCCATGATGGGCATATCCATTCCCGAGGTACAGTTTGCACCCATCCTCAAGAACACTAACGCAGTCACCGTCATGAACATTAAAGACGGCACGCAGCCTGTTGCCACACAATGTATTCATTGCGGCAAATGTACTTCTCACTGTCCTATGCATCTTACAACTTTTGCTATTGCAAAAGCCTATGAGAAAAACGACGTTGAAGAGCTCGCAAAGCTTCGCGTTGACATATGTTGTGAATGCGGATGTTGTTCATTCATTTGTCCCGCAAAGCGCCCTCTCGTTGAAATCAACAAGATTTCCAAGGGTATGGTCCGCGAGTGGCAACAAAAGCAGAAACAGAAGGAGGCAGAAAAGAAATGAGTAACAAACTTCATATTTCGGTTTCGCCGCACTTCCATAGTCCCGTAACCACACAGTCAATTATGTTCTGCGTTATCCTTTCGCTTCTTCCCACAACGGTGGCAGGTGTTATCATCTATGGTTTCAGAAGCCTTGCCGTAATCGCTACATGCATCGGTTTTGCGGTGCTCGCAGAATACATTTTCAATAAAATCGCCAAAAAGCGGACAACCATCTCCGACCTGAGTGCCGTTGTCACAGGATTGCTTCTGGCTCTCACCATTCCCGCAAACATTCCTCTTTGGCAGGCTGCCATCGGCTCCGTTTTCGCCATCGTATTCGTAAAGGGTGTTTTCGGCGGCATCGGTCAGAATTTTGCAAACCCCGCCATCACTGCAAGAATCTTTATGCTCATAGCTTTCGGTGAAATGGCAAAGGGCGCTTTCCCTACAGTTGATACTGTTGCTTCCGCAACTCCTCTCGTTGATCTCGAAGCAGGAAAGTCTTTCGACACTTTAAAGCTTCTCCTTGGTAACAGAGGCGGTGCCATCGGTGAGTCGTGCACAATTGCTCTCATCATCGGCGGCCTTTTCCTCATTGCCGTTAAGGTCATCAGTTGGCATACACCCGTTGCCTACATCGGAACGGTATTTGTGTTCACGCTCATCCTTACAGGTGATGTCAATCTTGCCCTTCAGTTTACAATGGCCGGCGGTCTTTTCATCGGTGCCATCTTTATGGCAACAGACTATGCCACAACACCTTCAAATCCCGTCGGAAAGCTTATATTTGGTGTCGGTGCGGGCCTTATCACCGTTCTGATTCGTCAGTACGGCAACTACCCTGAAGGCGTAAGCTTTGCAATCCTTCTTATGAACATCCTCACTCCTTACATTGACAAATGGACGGAGAAAAAGCCGTTTGGAGGTGACGTTAAATGAAGAAATCACTTTCAAGCATAATCGTACTCACGGTCATCTGCCTCATTTCCGCCGTTCTTCTTTCGGTAACAAACGAAATAACGGCCCCCATCATCAAAGAGACAGAAAAGAAAGCAACCCGGGAAGCTCTCCTTGTTGTTTATCCTAACGGTGGCAGTTTCGAGGAACTCTCTGTTGATGAACTTAATCTTCCTTCCTCTGTTATTGCGGCTTACAAAGCTTCCAAAGGCGGATACGTTTTCAAAATCAGCACTACAGGTTACTCCTCAGGTCTTCAGGTTCTTTGTGCAGTCGGTTCCGACGGCAGCGTCACCGGTGCGAAATGCCTTGCTTCCTCCGAAACACTCGGCTACGAAAAAACATACGGCGACAGCTTCAAGGGCGTTAATTCCGGAAGCGTTGACGGTGTTGACACCGTTGCGGGTGCCACCAAAACAACAACCGCCTACAAAAAGGCAATCAAAGACGCTCTCAGTTCCTGGGATGCATTAAAGTAGGGGGTACGAAATGGAAAAGAATAATAAGCTTTCGTTAATTACAAACGGCTTCTTAAAAGAAAACCCCGTATTCGTGCTCGTTCTCGGAACATGTCCGACACTTGCCACAACTACGGGCGTCATCGGAGCAGTCAGCATGGGACTCGCCGCTACGGCTGTTCTCATCTGCTCAAACTTTGCAATATCGCTTCTTCGTAAGGTAATTCCCGATAAAGTCAGAATTCCCTGCTATATCGTAATCATCGCCGCATTCGTTACAATCGTCCAGATGCTTATGCATGCATACCTTCCGGACCTTTACGAGCTGCTCGGTGTTTATCTTGCACTTATTACCGTTAACTGCATTATCCTCGGTCGAGCAGAGATGTTCGCAAGCAAAAACACTCCATTGGATTCCGCATTGGACGGTGTCGGTATGGGTCTCGGTTTCACATTGGCCCTGCTCTGTATGTCCACAATCCGTGAAGTATTTGGCGCAGGTTCCTTTGCAGGCATCGAAATTCCTTTCATCAAGGATCACACAATCAACTTCCTCGTTAAGAGTCCGGGTGGTTTCCTTGTATTCGGTATCATGATTGCCATCGTTACCGTCATCACAACAAAGCAAGGCAAAAAAGCTCCCGTCCTCGGATGTGCCGGCTGTCCTGCTGCGGCAACATGCGGTGCGGTAAATAAAGACATCTGCGAAAGCGCTGCCGGAAAGGAGGACAAATAAATGTTTAAAGAATTAATCATCATTTTAATGACATCGGTTCTTGTCAACAACTACGTCCTTTCCCGTTTCCTCGGCATTTGCCCTTTCCTCGGCGTTTCCAAGAAGCTCGATCAGGCTTTCGGTATGGGTGTATCGGTTATATTCGTTATGCTCGTTGCCACAGCTGCAACATGGCCCATTCAGTACTATGTTCTGAATCCTTCAGGTCTTGAATACCTCCAGACCATCGTATTCATCCTTGTAATTGCAGCACTTGTTCAGTTCATTGAAATCGTTCTGAAGAAATACATTCCCGGTCTTCACAAGAGCCTCGGTGTATATCTTCCGCTTATCACTACAAACTGTGCAGTTCTCGGTGTTACCATCAACAATATCACCGATGGCTACAATTTCCTTCAGTCAATGGTTTCCTCTCTCGGATGCGGACTCGGATTCCTCCTTGCAATGGTTCTTTTCGCAGGTGTTCGTTCTAAGCTCGATGCTCCTTCGACACCCAAGGCCTTTAAAGGACTTCCTTCCACTCTGATTGCAGCCTCCATCGTTTCCATGGCTTTCATGGGCTTTGCCGGCATCATTGACAATCTGTTTAAATAGGAGGTGCCGCAAATGGATTTTAAAGCTGTATTAATTGCGGTTCTCGTTGTAGCCGTAATCGGACTTGTTTGTGCCATCGTTCTTGCTCTTGCCTCTCACTTCATGGAGGTCAAAGTCGATGAACGCTTTACCATCGCTCGTGAATGCCTCCCCGGAGCCAACTGCGGTGCCTGCGGTTATACAGGCTGTGATGGCTACGCTCAGGCTCTTGCCTCCGGAGAAATGGAACTTACAAACCTTTGTGTCCCCGGTGGTGACAAAGCCGCCAAAGCTCTTTCAGAAGCTCTCGGTCTCGCTTTCTCAGATGTAGAAGAAAAGGTTGCATACGTACATTGTAACGGCAACTGCGATGATTCCAAAAACAAGGCAAACTACGACGGTATCAAAAACTGTCATTCCGCTGCACTCATTTATGGCGGCCCGGAAGCTTGCGTTTACGGTTGTTTAGGCTTCGGCGATTGTGCAGCCGTTTGTCCTGAAAAAGCAATATGTATGGACGCCGGTATTGCAAAGATTGACATCAGAAAATGTGCAGGCTGCGGTCTTTGCGCAAAGACTTGTCCTAAGCACATTATCTCCATCATTCCCGTAAAGGCCAAAACCCTCGTTCAATGTTCCAGCCAGGCAAAGGGTGCCGACACTCGTAAGGAATGCATGGTTGGATGTATCGGTTGTAAGAAATGCGAGCTTAACTGTCCTTCAGGCGCAGTTAAAGTTGTTAACAATCTTGCACAGATTGATTACAAGCTTTGTTCAGACTGTGGAAAGTGCGCAGAGGTTTGTCCTGTCGGCTGCATGAAGATTGCAGACTTCTCAACATCCCTCGGTGCAAGCAGAGCACTTTAATTCAAAATAATCACCTTACAAATGGCCTCTTTTTAATAAAGCTGGGCTTTTTTTCTCCCCGCCACCCACCCCCTCCACCAACCTTTTTCTTTCTCGTCTTTGTGCTTGCCGCCTCGTATTTCAATACTTGTCGCGTCTTAGTGTTTGTTTCCTTTTGCCTCTTTCCGCGTTCCCCCAACAAATCCGAGTGCCTGCCCGTTGCCGTCCGCACCCTTCTGCGTCGCCCAGCCGAGGAACACGTAGCCCTCCCTCGTTGGTACCGGAAGCTGCGGATAGAGTGCCCCGTACTCCGCCTTATATTTATCAAGGCCGTTCTTCTGGAAGTTTACCGCCGCCCTCTTGTAGTCGGTGCAGTAGTCAAGTGTCACGTCATACAGGTGCCCGTGGTACTGCGCGTAAAGGACTATCGTGTCAAGACTGTCGCAGACCGTGTCACCCGTTACCTTTTCGCCCTTTCCGTCAGGTTTCCTGTTCCATTCGTCAAACACGTAGCCCGTCTTCCTTGCATAGACAAACCTTACGGCATCGCCGAGCGGCTGCCCGTATTCGGCTTCACCGTCAGGTATCGGATCGCCGCCCATCGTCATGTAGACGACCTTTACTTTAACGGGCTCCCACTTCGCAACAAGCGTGTGCCTGTACGGTGTCGAAACGATGTCCGTTTCCTTTACTTCCGCGCCGTTTTCATCGTTGTAATGCCAGCCCTTAAACTCATAGCCTTCCCATCTCGGCTCCGGGAGTGTCCCGTACTGTGTCAGAAACGTCCTGTATGTTGAAACATTCGTCCTTGAGCCGTTGTAGTCGAGCACTATCTCGACCTCCGCAGGCTCCCACCTCGCGTGGAAAGTCTTATCCGCGTGCCATACATAAACGGATTCCGACGTTATCGGGTTTGTAGAGCCGTTTCCGTTAGCACTTTCGGTAGTGCTCCAGTTTTTAAACACATATCCGACTCTTGTCGGTTCGGGCATACCTCCGATGGTATCCCCCACCCCGACAGCCTTCTGGTCACGCTGCAGCGTTACGCGCGTGCCGTCTGCCTTGAAGTAGGTGCGCCCCGAAATAAGCTGTTTGCCGACTGTCCCTTTATCCGTTGGAAAGCCCTGCGCGCCATAGTCAAAGTTGTAATCATATGTAATAACACGTGGGTCCTCCGTCCACTGCGCAGTCAGTGTCATCTTCGTGCACATGTCGTAGTCAACGTAGATGTTCTCTGTATCCTCGAAGTAGTAGACGCAGCCTGTCGGATCGGACGCAACCGTGTTCGTACCGATGACAGTGTTACCGCTGTACTCCGATATCTGCCACTCGGTCCTGCAGACGTTGCCGTAGGTATCGATGTACCGATAACGCACGCCCTCGAAGTGGCGGCCCGAATAATCTTTAGTAAAGTATGCAAGGTAGAAACGCTTCCTGTCGGTTGTACCGAGGCTTATCGTTTCACCCGGCTGGTATACCCGCGACTCAACGCTTCCGTCTGCCTTACGAAGCTCGTACTGCCAGCCCGTAAACACGTAGCCTTCACGCGTGTATTCGCATTCCTTAACAGTGAACGGCACTTCCATTACGGGCGCACGCCCGATCACGTAGCCGTACTCGTAATCCCTCGTGTCCGGCGCCATGTAGCCCTCGCCAAGCCCCGATGCGTACTCGATGGTCAGCGTGCCAGAAAGGGTGATGTCGTTACGCTTAACCTCGCCTTCCTCAAAGTTACCCTTTTTAAAGTAACAAAGCAGCGTACAGTCAGAATTCGGAACGAAGTCAGGCATAAGCACTTCCTCACCATTATGTACGTTCAGCCTTGCCGTCCAGCTCACGATGTTATAGCCCGCGGGAAAACGGTCCTCCTGCACCTGATGCACGCATGAGCCCGCCGTTATCCGGTAAACCTCGTCAGCACGTATCTTCTGAAGCGTTTCAACGTCATAGTAGCACTGCGTTATGGTGTAAAACTTCGTTATGTCGATTTCCGGCAAATCCCACGCTGCATAAAGCGTTGTTACACCTGCAGGGATTGAGTCACCCGCCACGTAAACGTCCATCTCGGAAGTCACGTAAGCTGAGAACGGAGCTTTGACCGCTTCCGTAGTCCAGCCTTTGAAGACGTAGATGTTACTGGAGTATACAGGCGCATCTGCAATAACTGCAGACGAGATAGAAGGCTTCTCGGTGTCACCATTCGCAAATTTACCACCATTAGCGTTATATCGTATTACCGCAGGAGCTCCTAACGCTTCAAGATTTGGCAAAAGCACCATAAATATAAGTATTAGGCTTATTAAGGCTTTCTTTTTCATTCTTAACCTCTTTATAAAAGATAAAAGCCTCAACAGAGGCAGTATTCCACTGCCGAATGTTGAGGCTCTGTATTCACTTTAACTACGGATCAACAAACAGGTACGTCACATCATTTCCGTCCGGATCAATGACACTTACAACTTCCCAAGTTCCATCTTTATACGTCTTTATGGTTATTGTATAACCATCTTCGACAGTGGTATGAATTGTATAATCTTCCTCTTCCTGCGAATAGCTTCCGTCCACCGCATATGAATACGACTTGCCATTTTCATCTATACCACGCGTAGATGTATACCCTGTTACGCGGTTGACTTCCACGATTTCCCAGGATCCGTCGGACCATACGGTTTCGGTACAGTCGATTGCCTCACCCTTGCTGTTATACTCAACATAGCTCAGCACTGATACCACGTGTCTCTGCTCGGGTTCGGGTGTGTTTTCGGGGGTCTGTGTTATCTGCGGTTCAGGGGTGGTAGTTGTTCCCGGTGTCCGGGTAACGGGCGGGTTTTCCTCATACTGCGTAGGAATCGGAGGAAGGTCAGTCGGTGTAGGTGTCGATGTTGCTTTAGGCGGCTGTGTTACGCTTGCCTTAAAGGTTACCCTGTAACTGTACGTGATTACAACGTCGTTTCCCGGCATCGTTCCCGATACCTTCTGTGATGTACCGCCGTGGTTTGATACTGAGAATCCGCTTGAACTTACTGAAACGCCCATGAAGGCTACGCCCGATACTCCGCTTTCACCACTCTTATACGCTCTTGATGATGTAGCAAGTGCGTAGTAAGTCGATGTCGCAGCTCCCTGTCTCACGTCCGCAGTTGTTCTCGTCACGCTCTTTAAGAATGTCGAGCCGTCCCTGTAATACTCGTCTACTACCGTCAGTTTATAAGCTTTCGGTGTTGCTGTCGGCTTAGGAGTATTGGTAGGCTTAGGAGTATTGGTCGGCTTAGGAGTGTTTGTTGCCGTAGGCTTCGGAGTGTTTGTAGGAGTGTTGGTAGGCTTTACTTCTTCCGTAGGTTCTGCCGTCGGAACAGGAGCCTCGGTAGGCTGAACTTCCTCTGTAGGTTCAGGTGTGTCTGGCACGGACGTAGTCCGCACATCCGGCACGGACGTAGTCCGCGCTTCCTCAGTCGGAAGAACCTCTACTGTCGGTTCCGGAGTAGGAGTTACCTTAGGAACCCACATGGCCGCTGTTGGTTCTGGTGTCGGTTTCTTTGTTATCTCAGGCGTTACAGTAACTCCTGCAGTCGGTGTGTCCGGTACGGACGAAGTCCGCGCATCCGGAACCACCGGCGTTGCCGGTTCTCCGAAAAGACTACATCCGCCAAGCATCGTCACAAGCATCGTTATTATCAAGATTTTTGATATCTTCTTCTTTGTCATGTCGATCCCCTTTATACCTGCTTGTCAACTAATTTCACGTGTATCCCAAACATTTTATCACGTTTCCACAAATAGTAGTACCATTCCAACAGTCATTTAAGTAATATTTAATGTTTTTACGCATCGCAATACTCAAAATCCAATTTCCCGATGCTTTACTACTTGCTTTCCTGCTCTTTCAGGCATCGCAATACACAAAAGTCAATTTCTCGATGCTTAATTACTTGCTTTCCTGCTCCTTCAGGCATCGCAATACACAAAATCCAATTTCTCGATGCTTTACTACTTGCTTTCCTGCTCCTTCAGGCATCGCAATACACAAAAGTCAATTTCCCGATGCTTTACTACTTGCTTTCCTGCTCTTTCAGGCATCGCAATACACAAAAGTCAATTTCCCGATGCTTCACTACTTGCTTTCCTGCTCTTTCAGGCATCGCAATACACAAAATCCAATTTCCCGATGCTATACTACTTGCTTTCCTGCTCCTTCAGGCATCGCAATACCCAAAAGTCAATTTCCCGATGCTTAATTTACTTGCTTTCCTGCTCCTTTAGGCATCGCAATACTCAAAAGTCAATTTCCCGATGCTTCACTACTTCCTTTCCTGCTCCTTCAGGCATAGCAATACACAAAATCCAATTTCCCGATGCTTTACTACTTGCTTTCCTACTCTTTCAGGCATCGCAATACACAAAAGTCAATTTCTCGATGCTTCACTACTTGCTTTCCTGCTCCTTTAGGCATCGCAATACCCATAATCCAATTTCACGATGATCTACGGCTTTCTCTTTCTTTTGGGTATCATGTGTCGTCCTGCTTTTTGGTCCGGATTTACGAGTAGCCTTCTTCCCGGACCACGTATTTCCCAGCTTTTTGGTCCGGATTTGTGATTTGCTTCTATTGGGACCACGTGAATCACAACTTCATGGTCCATTTTCCCGCTTTCTTCCATTCCGGACCACGCACGCCCAATTTCCTTGGTCCGGATTTGCAATTTGCTTCTATTTGGACCATTTCCCCTCAAACTTCATGGTCCATTTTCCCACTTTCTTCCATTTCGGACCACGCACGCTCTCTAGTATAAAAGATTTCAAATAACTGGACCAAATACTTGTCTGATTTCTCGATAGAACAGATTTCAAAAGCCTCGCCGTAGCTGGATGAACGTTTGCTCAAGCCCCAGACTGGAAGCAAGCTTTCATCTGATACTTCTCGCCATTCACACAAAAAAAGGGCATATACACAACCAAATGTGCAATGCCCCTTTATTTTCGTACACACGATGGCCTTGTCAGCCGCCATGTTATTCTCTATTCACCGTAGTACCTTACCACTTCGTCCAGACTCTTTTTAGGTACACAATAATTCCTGTTTTCATCGAGAAAATACTTCAGGTTACCATCCTTAACAGGCACGATAAAGCTCTTGTGCGAAGGGTAGCCGAATGCAATCATTGTGTGGACTTTTGTAGCTTCTTTAAGTCCGAAAAGCTCAGCAAGCTGCGGTCTTTCAATGGCACCCATTATGCAGCTTCCCACGCCCTTTGCCCAAGCTGCGGTTGTCATATTGGCTATGGCTATGCCGGCATCGGTATCACTGCTGCCAGGTACGCTTAGGTCCTGTATAACCGCTACAAAAAGAGTCGGTATTTCGTCTTCCTTCGGTGTTCCTTCTTCCTTTGGGAGAGCAGCTGCCCAATGTACAAGACTATTGACGGACTTAACATCCTCGGGCTTATTTACAACAATATACCTGAGAGCCTGTCTGTTGGCGCCGCAATTGGCAATACGCGCACTTTCCAAAATGTCGTCAATAACATCCTGCGGAACAGGTTTCTGCTCGAATCTTCGGTATGTTCTTCTTGTCTTTATCAGTTCCATTATGTCCATATACTAATCTCCTATTCATAGTCTCCGCCGGGATAAAGTGTGGATGAATACATCCTTCTTGTCTGTGCCAACTGTCTTCCCGAAGGCTTCTGAGCCATATCGTACTCTGTTCCCGAGTATATCCAAGCTGTATCAGGACTGTAAACTATGACATCTTCTTTCCCTCGTCCAAACAAATCCGCATGAATAACGTATCCTTCCTGCGGGAAGTTGATAACCTTATCGCCTTTAGCATTATAAAGGCCCGGCATAACACCGCCGCCTCTTCTGTAGGCAAGAATGTAATCCTTTCCTTCTCCGTTCCAGTTTCTGAACGTGTCAACAATGGTAAGCCAGCCTTTTGTTTTGCGGTCTTCTTTCCAAATCCCCTTCCCTTCGGAGCTAATAAGGAACATACCATCTTTTCCGTCCCACTGTCCTTTGTAACCATCTCCTCGCTGAATGCGGTCAAGGCCTGCCACTTGGAGCCCCTTGCCTTCGTCAATAAACCGTCCGGGAGCGATGTGCTGAGATTCGATGGAATCTTCATATCTCCACAGCTCATTACCTTCTGCATCATACAGACATGTCACGCTTCCGCCCACGCATATCTCTTTTTTTCCATCGCCATTAATGTCAGCTGTCCAAAGACAATCCGCATGGTCTTCGAGGTTCTTGCAGGACCACATGAGTTTTCCTGTATGATCAAGCATATCATAACCGGCCATAACCTCATCATAGCCGTCGCCGTTTATATCATACGCCCACGGAAAATGTCCGAGATTGCCGTCATGTGTCCAAAGAAGGTTGAAATCGTTGTCCATTGCCCACATGTGGAAATATCTGTCTTTAAGGATGATATCCCTCGCGTGTTCTTTGCCGGAAAGGTTGCAAATGATAATGCAATCATGTGCTTCATCTGCGGGGAGACTGTATTCCTTCTTCGTCTCGCCCGTTTTTCCGTCCAGAACGAGGAAACGTTTGTTCATGACGCAAAGCACCTCAAGTTTTCCATCGTTATCGATATCATAAACCTGTGCAGGAAAATCCGAGCCGAAATTACCCGGCTTTTCGGAAGGCGTTCCCTTCTGCCACATCAGTTCTCCGGTAAGCCTGTATGCCGTCACACACACTATCTGATGAGGAACGTATCGGTCATCGATATCGCCGTCTGCCTGTACCATAACAAGCTCCATGCGTCCGTCACCGTCTATATCGCCAAGTAAGCCCTTGCTGCCCTTTGCGGCAGACAAATCAATTTTGCCAAGTTCAATTGCATCCATATTATTCACCGTCACCACTTAATTATTCTTTTACTCTTATCGCTATAAAACTGCCGGGAGCAAGTGTGATACTGCTGTCTGTTGCCACAGGATTACCAAGTGAAAAAACTTTTTCACCGCCCAAAGCGTATGCCTTTTCATTATTTGTGGGATTGACCGCCATAACAAGACTTCCGCGTTTATAAACAACAGGGTCACTGCAAAGCAGTTCAAGATTGTCATTATCGGTAAGTTCGGGATTGGCATGTCTGAAAGACGTTATTTTTTTGAATGTATTCAATAATGAATCGGCATCCTTCTCTTCGGCTTCAACATTGATACGTTTATAGTTTTCTTTATCAACCGGAAGATATAGTTTGTCCTCGGAAGCTCCGGAAAAGCCGGCGTTCTCAGACGAGTTCCACTGCATCGGTGTTCTCGTGCCGGTTCTTGTAAATCCGCCTTCCTTTGTGGGCATTCCGTCAAGATAATGCATGCCTATTTCATCACCGTAATACATAAAAGGCGTACCCGGCAAAGTGAAGAAAAATGCATAAAAAAGTTTAGCTTCTTCGTCGTTCAAAACAGGCTGTATACGAGGCGTATCGTGATTGCCTGTTATAAGTGCAATATATCCCTTTCCTTTAGATTGTTCATACAAAGCCATGTAATCCTTAAGGAATTTCTCGGGAGAACCGTTCTTTGCCATTTTTCTGAAATAGCTGTTATCCTCTCCACCTTCGTGGTCCGAATACTCTCTGACAAGCTGTTTATATCCGCTGCCCCACCAGTCCAAAAGGAAATCCATATCAAAGCCTGCTGCAAGAGATTCATTGGGACGACCCCATTCCGAAACAAAGGCAGCCTCCGGATATTTTGAATGAACACGTCCAAGAATATCCTGCCATACTTTTATTGTGCCTGATTTATGTTCATCGTCACGTTTTATAAGAGAATCCGCCATATCAACACGGAAACCGTCACACCCCTTGTCAAGCCAGAAGCATATTATATCATAAACCGCATCACGCGTAGCGAGGCAGGCCGGATTGTCCATGCTCTTCTGCCATGGTTTTTCGGGCTTCAGGAACCCGTAATTCAACGCCGGCTGACACTTAAAAAAGTTTGTGATATATGCGCCGTCACGCGGTGCCTCTCCCGCAACGAAATTGAGCCCGTCGCCTCCTTCAAGCCAGAAGCCGGTCCATATGTATCTGTCGGAATATTCATTCTTTTCCGCCTTGCAGCTCTCGCGGAACCACTCATGTTCTTCAGAAGTGTGCCCCGGAACCAGATCAAGAATTATGTGCATATCCCGCTTGTGCACTTCTTCGAAAAGACGAATTAAATCCGCTTCTGTGCCATAGCGAGCTGCAACCTTTTTATAATCTCTGACATCATATCCCGCATCTTTAAACGGAGAATCATAGCACGGATTCATCCATATCGCATTGCAACCAAGTGATTTTATGTAATCAAGCTTGCCGGTAATTCCATTAAAGTCTCCTATTCCGTCACCATTCGAATCATAAAAGCTTTGTGGGTATATTTCATAAAACACTGCATTTTTAAGCCATGTAGCCATTGTTTTCCCCCTTAGTGCTTTTGCACCTTTGTTCAACTTATTTTCGCAACACTATACAATCGTATCTGATGGTCTTACCCTCAAGAGAATATCCGGGCTTAACTCCTCCAAGAAAAGGGCCCTTCAAAGGACGTTTAACAACAATTTTTCTTGGTTCTGCCGAAATCGCAGCCTGCATAAGAGTGTCTTCGTCATTGCTCTGACGTTCAAGAAGATATATCATCTGGAATTTCTTTTTTACAAGAGCCGTGTTTGTTTTTTCAGGGAACATCGGATCCAAAAGTATTACATCCGGTCGCTCCGTAAGTCTTGCGAGAAGTTCAATGCTGTCCCCTTCAACAACATTCATTCGTGATACGGTTTCCTTAAGTTCCGGCACCTTTGCCGCTCTTCTCACAGCGTCTTTGAGCAACGCACATATAACCGGATCACGTTCAAATAAACTGACTTTATGCCCTGCTGCCGCCAGAAGGATGGAGTCTTCTCCCAATCCTGCCGTAGCATCAACAATAGAAAGCGGTTCGTCCGAATCCTTTATTTTAGCCGCTTTTAAAAGCGGCTCATGTAAGAGCCGCCCATCCTCAAGACGGTGCCTCATTGCGGCAAAATCACCATGCAACACCATTTTACCGTTTTCAAAAAAAAGCCCGTCTTTGGCGAATCTCAAAACGGGTTCTTCTTCAATGTTTTCAAGTTTGTCGACAACTGCGGTATCAAGCTTCTTTGCAAGCTTTTCAGCCTGCCCTCTGTCACCGCCCCTATCAAGAAAAATCTTTGGCATAA
The DNA here is from genome assembly GCA_045598045.1 of Lachnospiraceae bacterium. Lineage (GTDB taxonomy): Bacteria > Bacillota > Clostridia > Lachnospirales > Lachnospiraceae > RGIG3528. The sequence goes on from JAZLLG010000081.1 coordinate 36,006, forward strand.
AAAATCCTTATGTAACATAATAATTATTACATAAGGATTATACCATCAATAATACTTTGTATCAATACAATCAGGCGCGTTTTCCGCTTACAATCTTATAGTAGGTGTTGCTTGTAATCTTGTATACAGCTATATATCCGATTGCGAAAACTGCCACACATACCGCTGCAATTCCTATGAGGAGAGGTTTATTATATACCCCGAATAATTTCAACATTTCAAACATCATGGGTGTTGCAAAGCTCAAATGTACTACCGCAAGGAACGGAGGGAAGAAAAACACCGTAAGCATCTGAGAATTGATGCTCTTTCTGATATCGTCCTTTGTCATTCCCACCTTCTGCATAATTTCAAATCTCTTGCGATCCTCAAAGCCTTCGGTAATCTGTTTGTAGTAGATGATGAGCACTGTAGCAACAATAAACACCACACTAAGCATAATACCAAGGAAAAAGAGTCCTCCGTACATTGAATAGTAATCATTTTTCTCATCGGCAAGATTTCCGTTGTAACATGAATATCCTCCGTTATCCCATCTTATTACTTCCTTGATTGCGTTCGTTGTTTCCGATAAAATTCTCATTTGATCGGAATCTTCGGGAGCATCCCAACCATAATACCAGACAGCTGACATCGGAAACGTTCCTTCCATATCCGCATCGGTATAAACAATCGGAGCAAATTCATTGTACGAATTCACTACAATTCCTGCAGACATAAACAAAATTGACGAGTCTCTTGTATAGATATACGGGAAGTCACTGAGTTCTTCCTTGACTTTAAAGGTCTTTAATCCACTGACTTCTAAAGTCGGAAGTTTATATTTCCCATCAGACATATTGATAAGCACTTCTCCCGGTTCAAGTGAAACATTCTTCCCGGTCAATTTGTTGTAATCGGCAACATCGATAACATATATGCTGCAAGCATGCTTAGCCTTCTCCGCCCCTTCAAGAATACTGCTCAAGCTCTCATCCATATAGTTGAAAACACCGTTTTCAAGAATTCCGTCACTTTCAAGATATCTTGAGCTTTCTGTTGTCGACAGATCCACGCCGTGTCTCGCAAGAACTTCCTCGCACACCTTTTCCTTCTCAGCAAGAGCTTCATCCGAAATCTTACTTACGTCATCCAAGCGTGAAACCGCATAGCTGTTCTTCGGGTATGCGCGCCTCATGCTGTCCTCCTTACCAAAGAAGAGACATCCGGAACCGGTAATCATTACCATGACCATTGTAGCAAGACCGCATATTACGGAAAGGCCTGCACCGTTTCTCTTCATTCTGTAGGTCATGGACGATACGGAAACAAAATGTTTTGACTTGTAATAATATCCTTTCCAGCCTTTAAGTATTTTGCAAAGTGCCACAGAGCCGGAGATAAACAAAAGGTCGGTCGCAAGCAGAACAAGCAGCGCAGCAATAAAGAAGTTCGAGATTGCGGTTATCGTTGTATCACATTTAACAGCAATGCAGTATGCAACAACAAGAATCACAATTCCAAGAGTCGCAAGAACCCAGTTTGCCTTGACAGGCTTTTCTCCCATACTATCGTTCTTTACAAGTTCAATGGGATTCGTTTTCTTTACTGCATGTAAGGAACGAAGCAGAATGATAACAAAAAGTATTGCATAGAACACGATTGTTCTGAGAACAGGAGCAAATCTGAAGGTAATTCCGAAGCTGACTTGCACGTCCGCGAAACGGAGGAGACAGACCTCAGCAAGCTTTTCGAGAAGAATTCCGACAAAGAGCCCTCCTGCTATGCAAATGCCACCCGCGATACTGTTTTCCCACACAAGAATCTTCGAAAGATTTTTCTTGTCCATGCCGAGGACGTTATACAAACCGAATTCCCTGAGCCTGCGCTTAATCAAAAACGAATTCGTGTAAAGAAGATATGTAATCGAAAAGGAAAGAATCACAAACATACCGAGTACAAGAATTATCGTCAATGTCATACTTATATCCGCAACAGACGGCTTTCCTGAGAGAGCATCCAGGATGTAATAGATTGATATTATACAAATTCCCATTATGAAGTAAGGAATGTACATCTGTTTATTGTTTTTTATGCCCATCCAGGCAAGTTTTCTGTATAATCCTTGTTTCATTATCTTTCTCCTGCCTGAAGCATTGTAAGTGTTTCACTGATTTTCTGGTAAAGCTGGTCGTTTGTCATCCCACCGCGGAAAAGCTGGTGATAAACTTCACCATCCTTGATAAAAAGTACTCTGTTTGCGTTACTTGCAGCCTTAACCGAATGGGTAACCATAACGATTGTCTGGCCATTTTTATTTATTTTGCCGAACATACGGAGAAGTTCATCGGTAGCCTTCGAATCAAGTGCTCCTGTAGGCTCATCCGCAAGAATAATTTTAGGGTTGGTAATAAGTGCTCTTGCAACAGCCGCACGCTGTTTCTGACCTCCTGAAACTTCATAAGGATATTTCTTAAGAAATTCCGATATCCCAAGCTGTTCGGCAATAGGTGTAAGTCTTTCCGCCATCTCACCATACTGTTTGTTTGCGAGGACAAGAGGAAGAAAGATATTGTCCTCAAGTGAGAACGTATCAAGCAGGTTGAAATCCTGAAATACAAAGCCGAGATTGTCACGGCGGAAGGTTGCGACCTCGCTTTCCTTAACCGTTGAAAGATCCTTACCGTCAAGAATGACCTGGCCGCCTGTGGCTCTGTCAAGTGCAGCAAGGATGTTGAGAAGTGTTGTCTTGCCGCTGCCGGATTCACCCATAATGGCAACATACTCACCGTCGTCTACGGAAAAACTTACATTTCTAAGCGCTTCAACCTGGTTCTTTCCAAAACGTGTTGTATAAATCTTTTTAACATTTTTAACTTCAAGTAAGCTCATTTTTCTTTGTCCTTTCGTTATTAACTACGCTCATTATATTTCAAAAAAGAACTGCGCACCATCGAAACGGCTTACAGTTCTTGTTATCTGTCTTACAAAATTGTCACATCACTCATGGATTCTTTTGTCCGTAGGGAATCCTATGCGTACTGTTGTACCTTTACCTCGCTCCGATTCTGCGCGAAGATTTACTCCGAGATTATTGCAAATACGTCTGCACAGGTACAATCCAAGACCACTGGCTTTTTTGTCAGATCGTCCGTTGAAGCCTGTGTAACCTTTATCAAATATACGAGGAACATCTTCCGACGCAATGCCTATGCCTGTATCCTTTATGCAGAGCGCATACTCATGCGCACTTTCTTCGGAATAGATGCGCACAGAGCCTTCGTTTGTATATTTCAGTGCATTTGAAAGGATCTGTCCCACTACGAAGCTCAGCCATTTATCATCGGTAAGCACATTCTTATCAAGCGGCTCATATTCCAACGAGATACCCTTGCTTATAAACTGCCCTGCCTGCTTGCGCACAGCCTGTTTAACAACTTCGTCTATGTCATATTCTTTGAAAACATAGTCCGTCGAATCCGAATCAAGGCGGAGGTAACACATAACCATATCCACATATTGCTCGATATCCGTAAGATCACGGCTTATTTTTCTTGCAAGTGAGGAATCTTCGTTCTGCAAAGTCAGCCGCATGGAAGCAATGGGAGTTTTAATCTGATGCACCCAAAGAGTGTAATAGTCAAGCATTTCCGAGAAATTACCGTCTGCCCCTGCTGCAAATGCCCTGAGATTATCTTCCATGGCTTCGATGATTTTTTTATAATCGTCATCATATGCCCCTGAATACTCCTCAAGCTCCTCCATAAGGTTCTCGGGGATGCTCACGAGCTCCATGAGGTGACGACGTTTTTTGCAAAAGCCGACATAATCAACGACGGCGATTACAAGAAGAATCACCAGATAAATGACCGAAGGATAAATCACCGCTTCTACGGGAAGCCCGTACAAAGCAAAGCAGGCAAGCTGAAAGGCAAAAAGCCCGAACAAAAGCACAGCCGGAAGTATTCTTTTTTTGATGTAACTATTCAGCATATCTGCCTCTCACTAGGAAATGATGTAGCCCATTCCGACTTTTGTTTCTATAAAGCCGGGAAGTCCGTTTTCTTCAAGCTTTTTTCTGAGTCTCCCGACATTTACGGTAAGCGTGTTCTCGTCTACAAACGTATCGGTTTTCCAAAGGGCTTCCATAAGCTTTTCACGGCTGACGGTCTTTCCTTTGTTCTGCATAAGTATGAGGAGTATACGGAACTCATTCTTTGAAAGAGGAATCTGCTTGTCGTTAAACATAAAGGTATTGTCTCCTGTATTCAGAAATGCCCCTTTATGTTCCAAAATGGGTACGGAATCGGCAAAATCATAAACACGTCTGAGAATTGCCTGAACCTTCGCTACAAGCACATTTCCGTCAAAGGGCTTTGCGATGAAATCATCGGCTCCCATATTCATTGCCATAACAATGTTCATATTGTCCGAAGCAGAGGAAATGAAAACAATCGGAACCTTTGAAAGTTTACGTATTTCGGTGCACCAGTAAAACCCGTTGTAAAAAGGAAGACCTATGTCCATAAGTACAAGGTGCGGCTCCGCTTTAACAAACTCTTCCGTTACCTTTGAAAAATCCTTTATTTCAAGAGTCTCTATGTTCCAAGGTTTCAGGACATTTTTAATGCCCTCGCGTATTCCCGCTTCATCTTCAACAACAAGTACTTTGTACATATCAATATCCTTTCGAAAAACATTTCCGCTTTACCATATCACATATTTGGAAAAAAAAGAAGAGGAAGTGTTTCCTCTTCGCAAAGTTATTCAGCCAAATCTCCTTATGAGAGTAACAATGACAACTGTCGCTTCTACGATAGCGCATGCTGTTCCGGTAAACATAACCGCAGTAGCGGCAACATCCTTGGCATCACGTATGCCGTCCTTTATTTCATCCGTGCAATAGTTGCAAAGGTACTCGATACCTGTATTAATGAATTCAGAAGCCAAAAGCATAACAGCCGAAAGGAAGAAAATAAGCCAAAACTCAACACTGATTTTAAGAGCAAAGTTGATAATCAGGAAAGCTACCGCAAAGAACATATACTTGCGGAGATTCTTCTCTGTTTTGAATGACTGTTTCAAACCCGCAATTGCGCAGCATAAACTCTCATAGAAGTTCATGTTTTTCATTTCATGTCCGTAATGATACTCTTTTCCCTGTTTTTTCATACTCTACCCCGATACAATGAATTTATTGAAAGTATACATTAATCGTCAGTGCTTTTCAACTGTTTACTTATATTCTACGGCGTTTATTGTCACCTTATTTGTCTCGCCTGTCGCTCCCTTGTATTCAAACTCATAAGATACAATATCATTCAGCTTTATTCCTGCCAGTGTATTGCCATAGGCATCGGTTTCTTTGGCTTCTGTTCGTGCGGCAATATCCGTTGCAATTAATTCCGATATTTTCTTTGAGCCCTGAAAAGACGAATGCAGGCTGTCAACGCTCTTTTCCGTTTTTGCGATGTAAAGATGATACGTCTGTTCAACATATGTCTTTCCGACAACACTGTACCACTCACCGGTCATTGCTGCATTGTCAATAAGGAATACTCCTTTTTCTTTAGCAAGCTCACGTATCGTTTCAGCGAAAGGATAGAGTCCGCTTCCTTCGGGTTTGTCAAATTCACCGAGTTCGGCACCGTCTTTGCTCTTCCAGAACTTTGCGGTCTGCTGGCTTGTTACAAGAACGGGAATTACTTTGTTTTCGATGCACCAGTCAACCATAACCGTCAGGTACTGTTTCATCTCTTCGGTGCTGCTGTAAGTTCTGTCATTAATTCCTTCCTGAATGATAAAGTAATCACCGGGCTGTGCGTTGTTTTCAATGCCCTTAAAATACATTTCATACCAGCTTTTTGCATATGTTCCGCCCGCGCCTAAGGAATCGACAATGACTTCATCCGTTGTGTAATGATGAAAGAGCTGTCCCCAGCCGGTCTGCCCCATTCCGGCATTGAATTCCACGTCATCCAGTCTCGGATAATATGTCTGTATGGTGGAGTCTCCTGCTATGTATATGTGCGTCTTTCTCGGAATGAGCTGTGATACTCTTCTGAACTCAATATAGCTCATGTTGCCGTCACCGATGCTGGAAAGTCTCGCTTCTCCGCCTTCGACAACAACATCACGAGCACTGAAAATCCTGTCGTCGCCTTTTCTGTCCGTTCCTCCGATTCCGACGTTTACGCCGAACGAGCCTTCATTAATTCGTAATGTTGACCTGCCCATCTCAGCCTTTTTCACAGTTATATCGTACATGCCGTCGGGGATTGCGGCTACAAAGCAGAAATTCTCGGAACGTAAGTTTACGCCCTTGGGATGCGTGTCCACTTTACCCTCAAAGCCGGCATCTTTTGTTCCGTCATAAACTTCCGTCCAAGGTATATTGACATATCCGTCTTCAGCCTTCGAAGTGTCTTTGCCTAAACTGTATTTCAAAACAACCGATACTTCATACTCAAGCACGGGCTTCTCAAATTCAACATGAATCAAGCCGTCCGCAGCCTTGACGACAGACTGTACATAATCGTTTTCACCAAACACCGCGGTAACAAGGTAATCTGCATTAACTCCGAAATTCTTCATTCCGGAAACGTTTATATCAACGTAGTTTTTTGCGTTTTCACTGTTCGATTTCCCGACAATCGTGAATTCATCCATATTGTACTGTCTGGGAGCCGGTGTATTTGTCGGAGGGACAGACGTGGGCTCCTTAGGAGCCTCAGGGGTTTCAACGGGTTCCGTTGTGGGCATCGGTGTTACCGCAGCACTCACATCAGACGTTACAGCCGGAGTTGTGACATCCGGGCAAACAACCGTTTTCGTCTTCTGACATCCTGTAAAAACTACGGCAGCAAAAACCGCTGCCGTAAATAAACCTGTGAATTTAACCTGCTTTTTCAGAATCATTCTTTTCCCCTTCATTCTTGCTCTTTTGCATCTCAAGCTGAGCAGTAACAAGGCCGTAATAAATGCCTTTTTTCTCCATAAGCTCATTATGTGTGCCAACCTCGGCGATACGATGAGCATCAATAACCACAAGTCGGTCCGCATTTTTCAAGGTTGAAAGCCTGTGTGCAATCGCAAAGGTTGTTTTGCCTTCTATCAAACGGTCAAGCGCCGTCTGAATAAGGTATTCGCTTTCCGTGTCAAGGCTTGCCGTTGCTTCGTCAAGAATGAGAAGCTTGGGATTATTCAAAATGGCACGTGCGATGGCAATACGCTGTCTCTCGCCTCCGGAAAGATTATAGCCCCTCTCTCCCACGTAAGTATTGTAGCCGTCGGGTGTCTTGCATATGAAGTCGTGCGCGTTGGCCATTTTAGCAGCCTGAATTATTTCATCGATAGTAGCATCGGGCTTTGCAAAACGCAGATTGTTTAAAATTGTTCCGGAGAAAAGGAACGTTTCCTGCAAAACCACACCAATCTGTGAATGATAGTTCTCCGCTTTTATGTCTTTTATATTAATTCCATCAATGAGGATTTCTCCGTCATCGATGTCATAAAGTCTCATAATAAGATTGATGAGAGTGGATTTACCTGTTCCGCTGGCACCGACAAGGCCGATCATCTCTCCCCTTTTGACCTTAAGGTCAATGTGCTCCAGAACCGGTTCATAACTCTTGTAGCCGAAGCTTACATCCTTAAACTCAATATCTCCCTGTATTTCGTGGTCATCAGCCTTTGCCCTGTCAACAATCTTCGGCTCCTGCTTCATAACGTCGCTTATACGTTCGATACTTGTAACCATGTTCATTAAAATACGCGGAAGGTTGGAAAGCCAGCCGACATACATGTACATCATGGATGTATAGCTTACAAACTGCATAAGTTCACCGACTGTTTTTTCTTCGCTCAGTACGTTTTTACCGCCCGCATAAGTAATGAGGTACGTGCCGATACCCATCATAAACTGCATGGTAGGGAAGAAGACCGCCCAGAAAACTTCGTTGCGCTTCTGAGTAACTGCATAGCTTTCAGCGGTATCACTGAAATGCTTTGTTTCCTGTTCCTCTTTGCCGTAGGACTTTACAACAGCCATACCGGTAATAACGTCACGAAGGTTTGAATTGATTTTGTCTTCCTTTTTACGTTGCATATGGAAGCGTCTGTGAATATTCTTTCTGAATGCAACTGATATGGATATTGATACGGGAATAAACACAAACGACAGCAGTGCCAGCTTCCAGTCAAGAATAAGCATGTAAGTGACACTGAAAATAAGCATAATTGCAACAGAGAAAAGATTACAGAAAGCGTCAGCCATGAAGTCACTGACTCTTCTCGTATCTCCCGTTACTCTGTTCATAAGGTCTCCGGGCTTTCTGTCCGAAATGAAGGCCAAGGAAAGGCTCTGTACCTTTGCATACAATTTTTTTCTGAGGTCCATGCTTATCGTTGAACCAAGTTTTGCACAAAGATAGCTTTTTCCAACGTTTACAACAAGTGCAAAAATGGTAACGGCGAGCATTATCCCCAGGCAAACCGCTGCCTGTGACATTGTTCCTTTTCCGTCAAACAGTACGCCGTCCACAAGTTTCTTTTGAATCTCCGGATTCATAAGCGACGTAAATGAGGAAAGGACCATAAGAAGGAAAATGAATGCCAGTCTCAGTTTGTAAGGCTTCAGCAAAGTAAAGAAATCATTGATGAGTCCTTCCTTCTTGTGGTTGCAGTATGGGCATTCCTTCGTTCCCGGAAGAGCTCTTCCGCACTTCGGACACATTTTTTCGTATTCTTCACTTTCAACTTTTCGAGTACCGCCCGCAATAAGCTCTCTGGTGCCTTTGGCAACATATGCGTATCTCGCAAGGTGTTTTCCTGAATAACGTGCAACAAGCTCTGCTTCTCCGGTCCTCTTCGGCACTACAAAAAGAACACCGCAGGAAATCTCTGTTTCGGCTTTTATATCCGTTATTTCCGAAAGCGAAATTGTGTTTTTGAGAGTACCCTTTTCAAGGACAAAAATCCTTTTTGTCGTTACAACAACAAAGGAACCTGAAAGCCAGCTTCCGGCATCGTCAATGTCGTAGGGCACGCAATAATATATCTTCTCGTCTTTTTCCAGTGAGAGGATTTTTTTGTTTTCTTCGGATAAACCGTAATCGAGTATCAAGTGACTGCCTCCCTACAGGAACAGATCGAGCTTTCTGCGCTCGTTGGGTGTAAGTTTCAAAACGTCGGGAATTTCAAACCGGTTTTCATCAAGGTCGGAAATGATGATACGGGTTTCGGAAAGATGAACAACATCATTACCGCCCATATGGATGGCAAACTTGCACTCCCCTCTGTCCGTTTCAACATCAAAGTATGCGAAGCCGTGCCTGTCTTTAATACTGTAGATTTTGGTAATAACAGGCGTGAAGTAACGGAGGTTCAGCTGTTCACGAATCATAGCAAGCGTATCCTTGTCAAGCTTTGACAAATCCTCAATGATGCCGATTTCTTTTGAACGTTCCTCACATGTTCTTACAGAGATATAATGCTCGGGATCCGTAAACGGGAACATCCTTACAATCTGTACTCTGGAGTATTCCGCATCAGGAAGCTTAAGACTTACAAAACCGCCGGCCGTCCTCGAAAACTTCGCTGTTCTTGAGTCAAGAATGTTGGTTTTAAGCATTTCCTCTGTTTCTTTTTCCATTTGTTCAAGGTCAAATTCTTTTTCTTCCATGATTATCCTCTGAATTAATATACGTTATTCTCTCAGTGCAAGAGCCTTTGTCTGAAGTTCCATGAGCTTGTAATATGTTCCGTGAAGCTCTTCAAGCTCTTTGTGCGTACCACGTTCGGTTATCTCACCGTTATCGATTACACAAAGGAAATCCGCATCACGAAGTGTTGAAAGTCTGTGAGCAATTGATATGGTGGTACGTCCTTTAACAAGATAGTTTATGGACTCCTGAATTGCCCTTTCCGTTTCGGTGTCAACCGATGCGGTTGCCTCATCAAGGATGAGTATCTTCGGATTGGCAAGAATAGCACGTGCTATTGAAATACGCTGGCGTTCACCGCCCGAAAGTTCACGTCCCGAAGATCCGACAACCGTATTATAGCCGTCCGGCATTCGGAGAATGAAATCATGCGCGCTTGCAAGCTTTGCAGCTCTAATGATGTCAGCCTTTGATGCGTTCGGGTTTGCGTAAGCAATATTTTCCTCTATTGTTCCCATAAAGATGTACGTCTCCTGGGAAACCATTGCGACATTCTTTCGAAGGTCGCTGAAAGAGAGTTCTTTTATGTCGATTCCGTCAAACAGAATGCTTCCCTCCTGAGGGTCATACATACGCGAGATAAGATTAACAAGCGTTGTTTTGCCCGCACCGGAACGTCCGACTATGCCAAGCATGCTGCCTTCCGGAATCAAAAGACTCACGTTTTTCAAAACAGGTCTGTTGATTTCATAGCCAAAGGTAACGTTTCTGAGTTCAATTTCTCCTCTGGGTGCCTTCAAAGGAACGGGATTCTCCGGCTCAACAATTTCGGGAATCGCATCAATAATCTCGAACATACGCTGCGCCGCATTCATACTGTCTGCCCATGACTGGAACACTCTTGTCATAAATCTCATGGGACCGTCAAGCTGTGCCGCATAGCCTACGAAAGTGACAAGTATTCCGAGTGCCATGGTGCCGCGCTTCAGGATGAAGTATGCTCCGAGAAGCCAGATGATAAGTGTTGAGGCACTATGCGAAAGCTGGAATACAACCTGATAAACATTCTGGATACGAACAATAGTCATTTCCGTATCCTTCAGCCTTCCATTAACAGTATGGAATCTGTTTTCTTCTTTTCTCTCCTGTCCGAAAGCTTTGACAACTCTTGCGCCCGTAAGGTTGTCATTGACCTGATTGTTTACGGAACGCTCTGCTCTGTGTCTTCTGCCGTATGCATTCCAGAATTTCGGCCTGTACTTAAAGCTGAATATGAAAGCTATAGGAAGCAGAACAATCGATATCAGAGTCATCTGCCAGTTAATGGTGAACATAACCACAAAAGTGGATATAAGCGTAAATGTATGAATAAATATATACGGAACATCATCGATAAAGAAGCCCGTAACACGTTCGGCATCGTTCAGCACACGTGCCATAAGTGTTCCTGTCTGTCTGTTCTTAAAGAAGCTTATGGAAAGCTTACCCATAGCGTTGAAAATGCTTTTTTTAATGTCACAGACAACATCGGCAACGATTTTAACGTTCATCGTTCCTTGAAGTATGGAAAGCACCTGTCCTGTAATCTTTGCCGCAAACATAGTAAGAATAATCAGCAGCAGCGCAAGCAGATATTCACCGTGCGGAATGCCAAACTTAGCCAGTAATGTGTCATTCTTTGTCAGAACGTAATCGTAGAGGATTGTACCATTCAGATAAGGCCACACGAGATTTAGCATAGCCACAAGGACGTATGTGACAATGAGAATTGATATACGCACTTTATAAGGCGAGAAAAACCTAAGCACACGGAAGAAAATTGATTTTCTGTCCAGACAGTACGGGCACACCTTGCGTTCGGGATTCGGGTACATTCTGCCGCATTTCGGGCAGTACTCGCTGTTTTCGTCATCACCTTTGCCGCCGGGGCCATGTCCGCCAAAACCACCGGGACCGCCAAAGCCTCTTCCGGGGCCGCCAAAGCCTTTTCCCGGACCACCGTGGCCAAAACCGCCAAAGCCACCGAAGCCGCCATTCTCCTCTTTTCCGGGAAGATGAGCAAACTCTCGTGAAACTCTGAACATGCTCTTTCTGTACAGATTTGTAAATACCGTAACTGTATGATCGATATCTTCATTATCGCGTAAAATAAGAAGGCTGCATGCGACCTGCGGCTCAATCATAAGTTTCTTATAGTCTGCGGTAGGAAAACGCTTTATCTGCCAGTTATGTTTCTCATCACTGTCATCTTTTCTGATGACCGCACCTTTGAACAAATGTACACGGTTATTTTCGCAAGGGCACGAGAAAACATAAAGTGCTTCCTTTGTAAGAACAACGTAACCGTCCTCATAGATGCATTCGGTATTCATATCCGATGCCGAAGCTGCAAGGACTTCTTCATTTGCTCCGCCCTGTTCTTCGATAAGCTGCTTAATCTGCTTCGGAAGCTTTACCTCTTTTGGTGCCTTTTCTTCTTTTACAGGTGTTTCTTCGATTGGGAATTTCTCTTCAGCCATTTTTATGACCCTTTTCACGTATTATTATCAATCTTTTCGCCCATTTGAAGGGAGTCCGATTGAACAGCTCAGTTACTTTTCATTGTAGCATATATTGATACGAAATCCACTTATATTTATATAAATCTTGCGCAAAAATGAACTATAGCAAAATTTGAAAGGTGACAATCTGCAGGCAACGATTTCAAAGAGACCACGACTGTTGATTTTTCCTGCCCACATAGATATACTACTATGAAGAAAAGGAGTAGATTATGCATCCGTTTAAGCATTTCAGAACAATCACAAAACATCGTCATACCGTAATCCGTCATTGCTTCAAAGCCGGAATCGGTTTCCAAGGTCTTTTCCATGATTTATCGAAATATTCTCTCACTGAATTCATTCCGGGAGCCAGGTATTATCAGGGTACACGTTCTCCGAACGAGGGCGAACGTGAAGCCATAGGCTACAGCACCGCCTGGATTCATCATCAAGGCCGCAATCGACATCATTTCGAATATTGGAAAGACTATGATCATGTCACAAAGCTCATAAAACCGGTACCTATGCCGGACAAGTACATTAAGGAGATGTTCTGTGACCGTGTGGCAGCCTCCAAAACCTACCTTGGCAAAGACTATACGGACGATGCACCGTTAAAGTACCTTCAAAAAGGAAACAAAACAAGATTCATTCATCCCGAAACTCAGGCAAAAATCGAATTTCTGTTGACAATGCTGGCAGAGAAAGGTGAAAAGGAAACCTTCAGATATATTAGAAAAAGGAAAACACTATGAAAGACGACAAGCCGAAAAAACTGATTATTCTGTATATCCTTGAAATTCTGCGCCGTTACACCGATGACACACACTTTCTGAACAGTAAGGACATACTAAACCTCCTTAAAAAGGATTATGACATGTCCGTAGACAGAAAATCGGTAAAAAACAATCTGGACACCCTTATCGATGCCGGTTTTGACATTGTTTACGATGAAGTTCCCCGAGTGTATTCCGCAGGTGAGGAAGAAGATTCCGATGATGCCGACGAAAGAAACATCCGTAAGAATTTCCGTTTTGAGCGTGAAATCACCGACAGTGAGCTTCGTCTTCTCATCGACTCCATTCTGTTTTCGAAAAACATACCCGTAAAGCAGCGTACAAGTCTCATACAGAAGCTCGAAGGTCTCTCCAGTACATATTTTCGTTCCAGCATAAAGCACATCGCCACAGTGCCCGTTTCAGGAGAAAAAAACAAGGAGCTTTTCTACAATATCGATGTAATCGATGAAGCGATTTCCACCGACAGGCAGATAGAGTTTAACTATCTTGAGTATCACACCGACCAGAAGCTTCATCCGCGCATAACAAGAAACAACAAAGTACGTCGTTTTTCCGTCAATCCATACTACATTGCCGCTACCAACGGAAGATATTATCTTATATGTAACAATACATGGTTTGACAGCGTTACTCATTTCCGTATTGACCGCATCACAAACATCCGCATACTTAACTCCGATGTTCGGCCGGTTACCGAGATTAAAGGTCTGGAGCACGGCTTCTCCCTTTCCAGACATATGGCGGAGCATATATACATGTTTTCCGATGATCCCGTAAGAGTAATATTCCGATTAAAGAAATCCCTTTTGTCTGAACTGTACGACTGGTTTGCGGGAGACATCACATTCTCCGACGAAACCGAAGACGAAGTAACCGTCTCCGTATATGCCAGTGAGCAGTCTATGGAGCTTTGGGCAATCCAGTTTGCCAAATACGTCACTGTTCTCTCTCCAAAGTCTCTGGTGGACAGCGTCAAAAAAACTCTCACGGAGGCAGTTGAAAGATATAACAAATAAAAAAAGCCTGTGGAACGGACGATACCGCCCACAGGTTTCTTTTATACATCAGAAAGGAAAAATCAGAACTCTCTCTTCTTTGTTGCAAATGCCGCAAGAGCTGCTGCAAGGAATGTAAGAAGGAGAACTTCACCGAGCCTGCTGTCACCTGTCTTAGGTGTATTGTCGGGATCGACAGCGATTCTGCCATCACCTGCAAGGTTAGCATACTGGGTCTTTGTGATGGTAGGAAGCTTTCCGGAAGCTGTTTCTGTTGCAGCAAAAGACTTAACGTAGTTTGCAAGGCAGAGATAATCTTCCATTACATAGTCCTTAACAAGCTGGCCGCCTGCGAACATGGCAAAACCGTCACCGAGATTTCTGAGTGTATAGTTTGTACCTGCAATGTTATACTTCTTTGTGAGGTCAAGCTTTTCGTACTTACCTGTTTCATTGTTGAGAACCTGAACGTTCTGTACTCTGTACTGACCTTTGCCTGCGCCTGTCCAGATACCTGTTTCGTCTTCAACAACGTTTGCGTTTACATCTGTGTGGATTTCGTACTTAAGGCCTGCTGTATGAAGGAAGCCGCCGCTTTCACTGTTTCCCACACCCTTATATGACCACTCGAGCATATCAAGAATCTGCTGACCCGTTACTGAAACGAGACACATAACATTACCGAATGTATGAACTGTCTTACAAGTCTTGTATGTGATTTCTCCGGCAGGAATGTCTGCACGGATACCACCACCGTTAATGATTGCTACATCAACATCAAGACCTTCTGTTTCTTTGAAGAGATAGTAAATGGCATCTGCACAGAAGTCACCAAGGTTTGTTTCCTGTGAACGGATGAGGCGGTTGCCTGTTGCGGGATCATATGCAAAGATTCCTTCTTCGGCATAACCGATAACTGTTCCGAGCTGTCCGTCAACATCAGTAATGAGCTTGTCAACGTTTGTCTTAACGTCTGCAACGGAGCCTGCATATTCAGAAATAAGTTCTGTCTTAACAGAAAGGTCCTTACCGATTGTCATCTTACCGATGTTGCCAAGATAGCTTCCGGACTGTGTAAGAACAACTGTCTTACCATCTTTGTCCTTAACTTCCTGAGCCGCAACTGTTGAGTGTGAATGTCCGTCGATAAATGCTGCAAGGCCTGAAACGTTGGCGATGATGTCCGTACTTCTCCAAGGAGCCGATTCGCCGTCAATACCGCAGTGTCCGAGAGCAATAACAATATCTGCTCCTGCTGCCTTTGCATCATCGATACCCTTCTGTACCGATGCATAGAGAGCCTTGCCGTCTTCGCCGCCGTCGATAACATAAGCCCAATTACCGTTTTCATCCATAAAGTACTTGGGTGTGGACTTTGTTATGGTTTCGGGTGTTGTTATACCAACAAAAGCAACCTTACAGCCGTTAAGCTCGAAAATCTTAAATGCATCTACTACAGTCTTGCCGTCTGCTGTTTTGAAGTTACAGGAAACGTAAGGAATCTTGCCGTTGATGATTTCGAGAGCTCTGGGCATGTCGTAGTCGAACTCATGGTTACCCATAGTAGCGAGGTCATAACCTGCTGCTTCCATAAGGGAAACAATTGCAGCACCCTTATCCATGGAGCCGTAAGCCGTTCCCTGTACGTGGTCGCCTGCATCAACGAGGAGAACTGCCTTGCCGGCATCCTTGAGCTCTTTCTTGAGAGCTGCAACGCCGTCATAAGAGATCGTCTTGTCAACGTAAGTGTGGACATCATTTGTGTAGAGAATAGTGATGTCATCCGAAGGTGCTGCTGCCTTCACGCTGTTAAGCGGAAGGAGTGAAACGAGGAGGGCTGCAACAAGAATGACTGCTCCCGCCTTTTTAAAGATGTTTTTCATAACTTTCCTCCTTTGCCCCTCATGGGGGCATTTGATAGAATCTATTTTCCTCGTTTTTGCACAAAAAGTAAATGGTTTCAGAGTACTATTTTAGTCATTTTTTTCACATTCCTTACATTTCTGTGACTTTATAGCTTTTTTCTTGACATTTCATTGTTTCCTATGTAAGATACACGTACACATTAAACAGGTAATTTTTGATTAATTATGCAAAATAAAGAAAGGGGTACGTTATGAAAGCATTTATCGCACCTGAATTAACACCCATCGAAGACCTTGTAGAAGGTGTATACGCAATGAGTGGAACCAATGCTTACAATAGAGATTGGGGTGTCTCCAAGGAAGGAATTTCTAACGACACCGGAAGCCACACAGACCTTCATCTCATCCTACGACATGGTGGAAATGATTATGAGTCCCCCGCCGGACGTCGTATCCAAACAGAATGGACTACAGATTTCAAAATTAATACGCTTGAAACAGATGCTGATACATGCACATATGAGATTACAAATGGTGGCTATGGCTTCAAGCTTACAACAACACGCGGTTACAATAATTGTGGCGAAACTGTCGACATGAGACTTCGAATCACAGGAGAAACCGAATATGGTTCCTCTTCTATCGGCAAAAGTTCGCTAGGGGCTCTTCCAGAAAGCGATCATCATATCACATCAGGTTTGACACTGATTGGTTGGACGTATATTAACTAATGCAAGCAAACAGCACCACTTATGTGGTGCTGTTTTAAAACTGAAGGATTATGGGCAAAATAACAATAAACAATAAACTGAAGATTAACAAGGCAGTCGAAAAGCTGAAGGATCTTCTTTGGCTTTTCCCTTTCGCGAAAAAAAACGTCTTCTTCATCATTATCTTCTCTCTGCTTGGTCTCACGGGAACAGTAACCGGACTTGTTAATAGTCTTGTTTCCAAAGATCTTGTTGACATTATCACAGGACACAAAACTGCCGAACTATTAAAAACATTTCTTCTCTTAATTGGAACCGCGCTTCTATCTACACTCATCAGTCAAGTCGGTTCGATTATTTCCACCAAAATAACCCTAACCGTTTCAAACAAATTTCAAGAGGAAGTTTTTGACAGTGTCCTTTCAACCGAATGGGAAGCGCTTTCCAAATATCATTCCGCAGAATTAATGATGCGATGGAGCGGTGATTCAGCCACTATAGCAAACAATGTGCTTACACTTATTCCAAATATTATTAATTATTCAATCAGTGTAATCTCAGCTCTCGTTATCGTTCTCAAGCGTGATGTCTCTTTTGCAATTATCACCCTTCTCTGCGTACCTATAAGCTTATTAACTTCACGCCTTTCACTGAAACGTATGAGGACCGGCAATGCTGCAAGCCACCAATCACAAGCAAAGCTTACTTCCTTTTTGCAAGACACTTTTGGGAATATGCAAACTATAAAAGCTTTAGATATGATAAAGCTTTCGTGTTCTAGGCTTCGCGATTATCAAAAAGACACAACAGATGCGCGCATACGCTATCAATGGTTAGTTGCTAAAGACTCACTTATTCTGACATTAATATCATTGTTTACCACATATATTATTTATGGGTGGGGAATATATCGAGTGTGGTCCGGTGTTATTTCTTATGGTACCATGACCCTCTTTCTTTCTATGTCAAACACACTTTCCAATTCCCTTCAATCATTTGTAAGGCTTCTTCCTACCACTGTGCAGCTTGCCAATTCCGCCAAACGTGTACGAGATTTGTGCGATTTACCAAAGGAAGCAGATTTCACGAGAGACGAGGTTAATGCTTTTTTTGAAGCACACAAAACAGAAGGTATCAGCCTTTGTGTAAGAAATCTTGCATATAAGTATCCCACAGGAACTGAAGTTTTTTCGGATGCATCTTTTGAAGCACATCCTCACGAGATTGTATCTTTTGTCGGTCCTTCCGGTGAAGGGAAAACGACGATGCTCCGTTTTCTTCTATCAATAATCCGTCCTCAATCAGGTTACGGATATATTTGTGCAGGCAACTCCACTCCTGAAGATAATCAAGAGCAAGTACCTCTTACAGCTTCTGTACGCCAACTCATCGCCTACGTCCCCCAAGGAAACACCATGCTTTCAGGCACAATTTCGGATAACATGCGAAATGTAAACCCCAATGCAACTGATGAAGATATTATTGAGGCATTAAAGACAGCTTGTGCCTGGAATTTTGTTGAAAAGCTTCCCGACGGCATAAACACTGTTATTCAGGAGCGTGGCGGCGGCTTTTCCGAAGGTCAGGCCCAGCGTCTCTCCATTGCCCGCGCGCTCCTAAGAAAGTCCCCCATCCTTCTTTTGGATGAAGCAACATCTGCTCTCGACATTGAAACAGAAAAAAAGGTTCTGACAAATATCCTCGAGGACGAATACCCTCGCACGACAATTGTCACAACCCACAGGCCTTCCGTTCTGAAAACCTGCAACAGAGTTTATTCCATAAAGGGAATGAGTTGCCAAGTTCTAAGTAAGGAAGAAATTCATAAGATGATTAAAACTTATTTATAATTATTTTCAACACGTTCTCTGCAAATAATTGCCGCTTCATCTTCCATATTGCATTGAAGGCGGAAAACATCAGTCTGCTTGATAAGCTTCTCCGCAAACATTAATAATATATCAAGATCCTCAGAAAACCAATTATGGCTAATAAATCGATGCAGTATATGCGTCGTTTTTTCTTGTGCGGTTAATTCTACTATTTCATTACTTACCGCTTGTTTCAACATAACAATAGAGCCAATCTCATATTTTCCTATGCTATATTTTTCTGATGTTCCACACCAAGGAAGCCCATAAATATAGCTTTTCCCATTTTCAAGGCTAAGAAGATTAACATCACCGTTAAATACTTCACTGCTAAACAATTTTGACCAAATGGCTGCGTGTGTGCTTTTTCCAACTCCAGACATAGCCGAAAACAAGATTGCCTTATTGTTATGGATAATCGAAGCAGAATGAAGCGCCACGTATCCACACCTTTGTGCAAAATAAAGGAACACAAATCTGGTAGTTTCGTATAACTCATTTTTTATTGTATTAATCTCTCCACTTATCATACCAATCTCAGCGTACTTACCATCCTTACTGAGAAAAAGCCACCTAACATTTTGGTTTTTATTGAAAAGTGCAACGAAACCCGATTGCGCCATATGCAAACACATTCTTTCATCAAACAAAAAATAGGAATCTGCCATCAAGAATCTCTTTCCAATGCCGCCTTGTTCATCCAATCCGTCACAGCACTTCACAACAATTTTCTGAAAGTCCTTTATGTTCTGAAAATCATTCCTAAACAAATCGAAATTATCAGGTAAATATATTTTTTCTCCATATATTGTGACTCCAATATTACCAATTACGTATTTTCCGGCAACTTTTCCTTCCAGCTGATCAGTAAATGTGCTTTTCGAAATTGTGAATTGATGCAGTTCCCTCTCAAAGGCAGTAACTGGATATTCAAGAAAAGCTTTAGAAATCATCATTTGAACTGAAAATTCGATAACTGTATTCGAGACATACTTTCTTTCTTCTTCATCTACGCATTCAAAGTAAGTGCAACTTTTATTTATCAATTCATCTAACGTCATCTCTTCATCAAGAAGTTCCCATATTTCTGCAGCTGTTGGATTGAGAACAATTTCTTTGCTTAATAACGCAGCTTCCTTCCCTGTAACAAGGAGATATGGTGTACCACATATATATTTAAGAATATAGTCAGGATTACGTCTCATTTCTTCCTCCAAGAGTCTATTTTGTAAATGATAACATTTTTGCTTGATAAATCCAATTAAGAAATCGTGAACCATTTATCTTAAGCCAATTTTCGGCATGCTTATTGCACATTTCCTTTCAGTCTTCTATAATTATTTGAAAGAGATATTTTTAAAGGAGTTTATTTTGGCTAAGCTGGATGTTGAAAAAATGCTTATGGATGGCATTCCTGTAACTGTTCCTCTTTCAGGAATGAGTATGACCCCGCTTTTTATGGGTGGTCGGGACTTCATTAACGTGGAGCCCATTCCGGAAGGCTACAAATTCAAGCGTCTTGACGTTATTCTGTACAGACGCGAAGGAAGCGTGCTTGTACTTCACCGCATATATAAAGTTAAGCCCGAGGGTCTTTATCTCGTCGGGGATCACCAGACCGAAATCGAAGGACCTCTCCCTTACTCTCAGGTCAGAGGTATAATGACCGGGGCCATTCGCAAGGGAAAGCAGCTCACTTTGAACGAAAAATGGTACAAGCTTTATTCCCATGGTTGGATGCTTATTCGTCCGTTCAGACTGCCGATTCTAAACCTATACATTAAAATCAAGCTTAAAGTCAAAAAGTAAGGAGATAACCAATGCGTAAATTTTTAAAGCTTTCGGTTGTTCTGTCCGTTTTCATGGCATTAATGTGCTTTTCTTCCTGCGGTACCAAATCCGGATACAGACATACCTTGAATACTATAGACGCAAACCTCAATTTGGATTTCGAGTTTCTTCAAAAAATGGATGATGTGGATTTATCCGCATACCATGCTTACGAAGACACCGTTACAACCGATTATGTTTCCGATTCCTATTGGAGTGAGTATAAAAAAGACGGTGAATACGTTCTTTACTCCGTTTCACCGTTCCCAAACTATACTTCCGAAAGCACATATATTACCAAAATTTACATCTCCGATCCGAGTATTTCCTTCTTCGGTTGCACTTTGAATTCATCCACTTCTACCATAAAGCAGGCGTTTGAAGATGCCGGGTTCACCACAGAAACAAAGTTTCATAACGGAGCCACAAGAGTCACCGCAGACCTCGGCAACGGAATAGTCATGGGAGTTTACATTTCTTCCTCCGAAAAATACTTTGCCATCGCCGCAAAGGTTTCCGAAAATTCAAGAATAATCATTGATTGGAGATAAAATCGAGTAGGAGGCGGTGACTAACCGCCGTCCTCTCACAGCACCGTACGTACCGTTCGGTATACGGCGCTTTCAATAGTTGACGTGCACAGACT
>JAZLLG010000082.1:0-34044 GCA_045598045.1 Lachnospiraceae bacterium
GTGAGTTAGTATGTTCCCCACATCCAGCTTCCTTCAGATTCGAGGTCGCCCTCGACACCCTTGCCTTCGGCTATATCCTTCCCACTACCGGGCGGAATCGGGACTTTAACCCGTTAGAAACGTGCGCCGCTAGGCGCACCACAATCAAAAGGCCTTCCGTTTTTGCGGAAAGCCTTTTGATATGAACAAATTATATCAAATGAAAACTTAGTTAATGAGCAGACACTGCTTTTGCCGGAAGGACCTTTCACGATTGGCAATCAGGAACCACCTGGTATCTATGATTGTTTTTTTTTCAAAAAGATACCATTTTACATTGATTTTATGGTTTTCAGCAGTGTTGCGGTATCTATATGTGGTAAAACAAGGAAAAGACCTCACTTCCGGGCACAGAAGTGAGGTCTAATAAAGATTTTTGTCTTATGGATACCACTTGGGCATGATATAGAACTTAATTGCATGATTTTGGTATCTTTTGGGGTATGACGGCTATATAGATACCACGTAATTTCAGTAATACCAGCCGAGAGCGGACTGATTCTCCTCGGAAACTTTTTTTGTCTGCCGTTTTCAAAAAAAGGAGGCGTGAAAACAGCTTCATGCCTATAAACAATAGGAACTGACAATCATTGTGACAAAAGGACCGTCCCTGATGCGTACCATCCTCAAGAAAGACGTATTCCCACTGCGTAAGCTCGGGATAGAGTCCTTCATATCTGTCATCAGGTGTTTCAATCAAATATTTTGTAGTGCCGACGAGATTCCACTCGTCATTGCTAAACCCTTCTGTGCATTTATCCCTCAAATATCTCCAGCAATCTTTATAATGTTTCATTGTCTGCTGCTTTAACAGAAAACAGATTCTTATTTTCTGTTTCTTAAATGCTTCTTCATCAATTATCCCATCATTTACTTTTATGATATGCACCTCCCCCTTATTATGAAATATATTATACGAAAGATGCGTATTTTTACAAGTTTTAGATAATTAATACAATAATAGCAAAAGCATTGACCCAAAATGGTATTGTAAGGATTTCTCACAATTTCGTAATCTTCAGCTAAATTCCTAGGGTATTCATCTGCGAATCCTACTTTTAAGATACCAACGTGATTATTGTGTCTTTCAACAATTACGGAACAATCATCATTAATAGATTCTCCTGGAGAACCACAGAAAGCGCACATGTGTCTATAAGGCTCAAAGGCCATAAAATCGGAATATGTAAACTAATTTATAAAAAAGGAGGCATGAAAATGTCTTCATGCCTCCCAACTTTTGCCAAAATATCACTCCTTGTGACAGAAGAACCGTCCCTAATATCACTAGAACAGCTGCTTGTGAATTCACTTATTTGTTTTAATCTGCGGAAGATTCTCGGTAATGTTTTCAATAATGCTCTTCTTATTTTCTCTTTCCTTGCCAAGATAGAACAGAGCCACTGTTCCCGGGCCGGAGTGAGCACCTATCGTGGGACAAATGTAGTTAATCATAAAGTTTTCGATACCGAAACGTTCCTTAACCTTGTCACGTACGTACTCGGCGTCTTCGATGCAGTCTCCATGTCCGATGAAAACAATATCGTTTTTGTAATCGTCGGTAAGATGCGAAGCCATATTGTCCACGAGAGCATTCAGAGAAGCCCTACGTCCGCGTACTTTTGAGCTGTTGAAGAGTTTTCCTTCGTTATCGACATTGAGAATGGGCTTAACGTTGATAATCGTTCCAAGCACCGCTGCCGTCTTGTTAATTCTTCCGCCTCGTGCAAGATACTTAAGGTCCTCGACGGTAAACTCATGACAAACATGAAGCTTAAGGTCTTCAAGTGCCTTTGCATTGTCTTCAAGGGACATACCCTTTTCAAGATTTAAACAACCATAATGAACGAGAAGCCCCTGTCCGGGTGCCGCGCTGAGCGAATCAACCACCACAATCTTTCTGTCCGGGTACTCATCCATAAGTTCTTCAGCGATGAAGCTTGCGACATTATGGCTGGAACTTAATCCCGATGAAAATGAAATGTGCAAAATGTTTTTTCCGGTTTTAAGGATTTCTTCAAAACCGGCCTTTACCGCTCCCGGAATGGAAGCGTTTGTCTTGGCAATTTCACCTTCTCTCATTCTGTTATAGAATGTTTTATGATTCATTTCGGAAACGCCTCTGTAAAGTTCGTCTCCAAAGGAAAAGCCCAAATCCTGTATGGACAAATGATGCTCCAAAACATAATTTTTCGGAAGATCTGCTGTTGAGTCTGTTGAAATAATATAATCTGCCATAATCTCCTCCTTACTGTCACCTGATATTTCGGTGGCATTTTAGGCTTCTAGCATTATACCACATCTTATCTGATATGCAATATTAAATGTGCTTGTTTCGTGAATTTTAGCGGAATGAGATTTACAAAATCGGAAGAATAAGCCTTACCCTTGTGCCTTCGCCCGGTACGGTGTGAATGTCTATTCCGTAGTTTTCCCCGTAGTTCAGCTTAATTCGTCTGTTTATGTTGTAAAGTGCAATACCGGAAGTCTTTCGTTCCGTTTCGTAATGCTCAACGTGTTGAAGCACCATGTTCATCGTTTCGTCATCCATACCGCCTGCATTGTCGGACAAGTCAACCATAACCTTTCCGTCATTCATATAGATGGCAACCCAGATTTTCCCGTTTTCTTCTCTTTTCTCCAGCCCATGTACAACCGAGTTCTCCACAATCGGCTGCATAATAAGCGGCAGGCACCTGTATTCATCCAGAATCATATCCGGCTGTATGTTAACCTGATAGTCAATTCGCTCTCCGAAGCGAAGCTTCTGAATCTGAAGATAATTCAAAACATGGTCCAGCTCCTTTTGAAGAGTCGACTCCGTTGTACCTGTGTTTTCAAGTACGTATCGCATGGACTGTCCGAGAAGCTTGATGGCGGTTGCCACATCTCTGTCATTATTCGTTAGTGCCTTCATACGAATCATTTCAAGAGTATTGTAAAGGAAGTGCGGATTAATCTGGCTTGCAAGCACTTTAAACTCCATCTTCTGCTGGTCGTTTTGAATCTGTCTTTCTTTGATTTCCGCCTCGTACTGTTGCGCTTCCATTTTTTCGATGTTATCAACCATCAGCATAAGGTCGTTATAGGCTTCGGAAAGTTCCGCACTGGAATAATCCTTATTTTTCCGGTCAGAAGTCTGTTTTTCTTCTTTGTGGCTCGCCTTGTACATGTCATCCCGAAGTGCCTTGATTTCGTAAGTGAACCTGTGCGTAAAGCCTGCAATAATGATGATGGGAAGCGTTGCCACAAACACAAGCAGCAAAAGAGAAAGACCTTGCATTTTGTACATGTTTTCGTAAGCATTCACGTCATAACTTACAATGTACACCTGAGTATCCGCACTTTTGGATGGCTTTATGGATGCTACGCTTGTAAGTGCCTTCTTACCCTTATAATCCGTTGTCAGGTCATTGACATAACGTGTTCTTTCATACTCAATGCCAACATTTTCATCTATGTACGTTTTCATAGTGTCCGGATTGGTTCCAAAGAAAACAGGCTCCTGATTAACCGTCATAAGCGTCTGATATCCCATGCTTTCGATGCGGCTGTTAAGGAAAGCATTGCTCACCTTAATCATTACCACCGCGCTCTCACCGGTTTCGACCACTACCATCTTTCTGATAAGCGTAAGCGCCGTTACATCGTTATTGTAGTTGTCTTTATATTCCAAGCTCGTCCAAAAAGCAGTAAACCGTCCGTTTGCTTTTTGATACCACTCACTGTTTTTTATTGTATCATTCACTTTAACAATGCGTCCGTAAGTCCATACGGAATCGCTTTCGGAGTAAATCGTGATTTCACCGATGCCGGTATACTTTGCAACATACGGATCGACAATCGTCGTATTGTTGTAAGCGGTCATAAACTGGGTTTTATTTTCATAATCCTCCGAAAGAAGCCTTGAAAGATTCTCGTTGTAGCAAATGCTGTCAGATACGTTGTAGATGTACGTGGTCAGATCATACATTGTCTGACGGACACCGGAATTGTAAGAGGACAGAAGCTTGCCGTAATACTGAACCTGATTCGTGTAGTTCGTCACCAGGAGCACCGTGCCGATAATTATAACGGGTAAAAGCATGGTTGTGAGATACAGAAGACGGAGCTGTGTTCCGATATGCAGTTTTTTCTTTTGTTTTGTTTCGGAAGACGTTGTTTTTTTCATGCGTTCCTTCTCTCATTCAAGCATTGTAATAATTTCCTTCAAGAATTATAATCGTTGAGTAACCTGATGACAAGTTACTATTCAGAGCTGAATAAGATAAAAATCTATAGAAAGCGAGATATAAAATGTCAAACTTTATTCATGATACCGTTTATCCCACCGATTTATTCGACAAAAAGCCGCCTCGTTTCAAGCCTGCGGCAGTTTTTTCCGACCATGCGGTTCTCCAGCGCGACGTGCCGTTCCGCGTTTTCGGTGAATGTCCCAACGGTTCTTTTGTAACCGCCGTTCTTATGCATAAAAAGAAATGGGTTGCCTCCGCAGAAGGGATGGCCCATGCATCCGACAGACAGATGTCCCTCCTTTCCGAGGAGTTTATGCTTACACTTAAGCCACAACCGGCAGGAACGGATTATGAGCTCCGTCTGACATGCAAGTGGCCCGACGGCCATGAAGACACAATAACTTACAAGGACCTGGCTTTCGGCGAAGTATGGCTTGCCGGTGGACAGTCAAATATGGAGTTGGAGCTTCAAAACTGCAGTACCGGAAAGGAGTCTCTCAAAAAAGACAAAAATCCAAACGTTCGTTTTTACTACACACAAAAAGTTGCCTGGTTCGGTGACGATTTCTTCAACCATGAAGACAACTCCGGCTGGTCATGTTTTGATTCCGAAAGTGCAAAATGCTGGTCGGCGGTAGGTTACTATTTTGCAAAAGAGCTTTCCGAAAAGCTCGGATGCATCGTAGGTGTCATCGGTTGTAACTGGGGCGGCACAAGTGCCTCAGCCTGGACAGACATAAACGTTCTGAAAGGTGATTCCGAACTTTGTTCCTACATCGAAGACTACGAAACCGATAAGTCCCTCGAAGAACAGAAAGCAGATCTTGACGAATACGATGCCTATGCTTCCGAATGGCAGAAACGTATTGATGCCTTCTATGCCGAACATCCAAAGGCTCCTTGGAATGATGCCATGAGCTTTGCGGGCGAATGCAGGTATCCGGGTCCGCACAATTCATTCCTTCCGATGCGTCCCTCAGGCCTTTACGAAACGATGCTCAAGCGCGTTGCTCCTTATACAATGCGCGGTGTCATCTTCTATCAAAGCGAAAGTGACGATCACAAACCAACCCTCTACTCAAAGCTCTTTACAAAAATGATTATTAATTGGAGAAGCCTTTTTAAAGCACCTGAGCTTCCCTTTATATTCGTTCAGCTTCCCATTCATCAGTTCAATGGTGATCCCGACTACAAAAACTGGTGCATACTCCGTAATGAACAGCAGAAGGTTTTTGACAACGTAAAGAACACCGGAATGGCTGTTGCTTTCGATCTCGGAGCCTTCGACAACATTCACCCCACCGAGAAAACCCAAGTAGCTCACAGGCTCTGTCTTCAGGCTTTGTGCAGAGTTTACGGCCTTCTTTCGGAGGACAGAGTTTCAGGGCCGATGTTCAGCTATGCGCTTGTTGAAAACTACGGCAAAAAAGCTTCAAACGGAGTTAACCTTGAAATCAACCTCGGAATAGGTGCGGACTGGGAACAGGAAAGTGCCACGGTTCGCATTTTCCTCAAAAACGAAAAAGGACTTACAAAAAAAGAAAGTGTCCCCGAGGGAGACACTCGTCCTTTAAATGAAATACCCGAGGCTCAGTTTGAACTTTCCGAAAACGGAAAGACCTACTACCCGGCCATATGGAATCTCAGCAAAGACACAATAAACCTCACATGCGACGAGGTAACTCATCCGCGATTCGTGCGCTATGCCTGGACAAACTACTGCAGGCTGAGCATTTTCGGAGCCAACGGCATCCCGCTTGCCCCTTTCTGCAAAGAAATTTAATCCGTCGTAAAAAGCTCCGAACAGCTCACCTGTTTAGAACTCTCTGAGTTTGTCATTCGTATCATCACTTGTTTTAATGATTTCACGAATAATTACGTCGTAGGAATAATTATCATTTACTTTGACAGTAACTCTTTCGCCCTGCTTCTTACCGAGCAGGGCTTTTCCTATTGGTGATTCCACGGAAACAAGTCCTGAAAGGGCATCACCGCGGACCGTTGTGACGATACGGTACGTTTCTTCGCAGTCGTCCTCTTCAACATATACCTTAACGGTATTATTAACGCCCACTTCATCATCAGCCGAAGAGTCGTCAATGATTTCCGCCGTTCTGATCATCCTCTCCAGATAACGTATGCGGCTTTCATTTTTATTTTTTTCTTTCTTGGCTGCATAATACTCGAAGTTCTCGGAAAGGTCTCCCTGCGCCCTTGCTACTTTAACGTGTTCAAGCAGCTCGTGACGGGTGACTACCTTTCTCTCTTCGATTTCTTTTTCCATTTTTTCTATGTCAGATTTTGTAAGCTGATTATTCATACTGTTTCTTCCATGCGCAGAACACAACTATTGCCCATGCTTTACGGTAGTATAAAGGATTCTGCGGCTCCTCCTTACATTTGTCCAGAAGGGTATATGCCACTTCTTTATTTATGTATTCATCCACGTCGGTGCTTTTTATTACTTCTCTTGCCCAATCGTTTAACTCACCCGAAAGCCATACACGTGTGGGAACAGGATATCCCTTTTTCTTGCCGTTTCTGACTTCTTCGGTAATGTATTCTTCGAAAGCTTCACGAAGAATGACTTTATTACGCTCTCCGTCAAGCTTTTCAGACTTTGTAAGCGTTCTGGCAAGATCTGTAACGGCGTTGTCCATAAAAGGCATCACAACATTAAGCCCACGTTCGGAGCAACCCTTTCCCGACACAACATTAATGTCACCGGGAAGCCAGAGATTGGTATCGATGTATTGCATCTGATCCATCTCCGAAAGGCCCTCCGCCTGCTTGAACAAGGGAGCGGTAATGTCGGTGAATTTAACGGATTTATCGTAGTTTTTAAGCAGCTGCTTTTTTTCGTTTTCGGTAAAAAGGAATGTATTTCCTACAAACCTGTCTTTAAGCGGAACACAACCTCTTCTGAGGAAGTCCTTTCCTCTGGCGCCGTCCTTCATATGGCTTGCAAAGCCCCATATTACTTTCTTTACAGGTGTCGGAAGTGCTTTAACCTTCAATACCTTTCCTCGGGGATTGTAAACATGGTAGCCTCCCCAAAGTTCATCAGACCCTTCGCCTGAAAGAATGACGTCCGTCTTTCCCGCTGCTGCTTTTGCAATCAATGAAACAGCAACTGCCGACGGATCCGCAACAGGAACTCCCATAGCCTCAACCGCAAACGGAACAGCTTCTTTAAAGTCCTCAGCCGTAATTTTAACGACTTCGTGCTTTATGCCGTACGCCTTGGCAGACCTTCCGGCAACATCAGCCTCTGAAAATCCCGGGACATCGTAGCTTATGGTATATGCAGTGAGATTCTTATGGTCCCTTGCGGCAATTGCGGCAAGAATTGATGAATCCAACCCTCCCGACAAAAACGCTGCAGGATTATCATAGCCTTCAAGGCTTTCCTTTACGGCATTTTTAAGTGCCCTGCGGATGTCCTTTCTGAAAGCTGCCCGGTCAGGCTTTACAACCGGTGCCGGTTTCCATACATTGTATTTAACAGCTTCAATCTTACCGTCAAAAATGTTGTAGTAGCCGGCTCTGACCGCATAGACACCTCGTCCTATGGTCAATGGCTCGGGAACATACTGAAATGTCAGATAATGCTGTAAAGCCGCTTTATCTATGACACAGCCCTGTGCTTCAAAGCATGGTCTGAAATGTGTGGAGACGATAAGTTCATTCTCTTTAACTGTATAGTAAAGCTGACGTGAGCCAAGTCTGTCACGTCCCATATACACCCTGCCGCTTCGTTTATCGTACAGAATAATGGCAAAGCTTCCGTTTAACTCAGAAATAACGTCATCAAACTCATCAGAGAGGAAAAGCTCGTGAAGAGGCTTCTCCGTTTTTGCTGCTCCATCAACAAACAATTCGATGTCTTTGTCTGAGTATATGCTTTCTGCTCCGGATATAATTTTTGTTTGGCAATTTAATTTCAGGTTTATCATTTTATTGATTCCTTAATGTCTTTTTTCATAGCAAGGACAGCTTCTCTTGCGGCCTCGGCAAAACCGGTATCGCCAAAGTTCTTGTACTGTTCCTGCTTGTATGCTGCGATTATGCCTCTGGAAGAATTGACTATGGCGCCGAGCCCGTCGCAGTTGAAGAACACCTTAAGGTCCTTGCCCTTGCCACCCTGTGCGCCGTAACCGGGCACAAGAATGTACGTCTTCGGCATAAGTTTTCTGAGTTTCTCACCCATTTCGGGATATGTGGCTCCGACAACACATCCTACATTGGAGTAGTCGCCGTCCATGGAATCATTTCCCCACTCCACGACCTTCTCTGCCACGTGCTCATAAAGAGGACGTCCGTCAATTATTCTGTCCTGGAATTCTCCGCTGGAGGGATTACTTGTCTTAACAAGCACGAAAATTCCTTTGTTAAAGTCGTTACAAGCTTGCACAAAAGGCTTGACTCCGTCACTTCCGAGATAAGGATTTACCGTGGCGAAATCGGTGCCGAACGGCTCAACCTCCGTGCCTCCGATTGCAATCTTTCCGAGGTGTGCCGTTGCATAAGCTCCCGAAGTGGAGCCGATATCTCCGCGCTTGACATCACCGATTACGATGAGCCCTTTCTCCTTTGCGTAAGCAACGGTCTTTTGATATGCAACAAGTCCGGGGATGCCGAACTGCTCATACATGGCAATCTGAGGCTTGACGGCAGGAACAAGATCCGCAAAAGAATCAATGAGTTTTCTGTTGTAGCGCCAGATGGCATCCGATACACCTTCAAGAGTTTCCCCGAATTCTTCGAAAGAATTCTTTTTGAGATACTCGGGAATGTAGTTAAGCATAGGATCAAGCCCTACAACGATAGGAGCATCTTTTTTAACGATTTCATCAATTAACTTACGAATCATACTGTTTTTCCTCCGACTAGTGTACGAACAACCTTACCAAAGAACTCCATTCCTTCGTAAGGTGTATTTTTCCCTTTTGATTTAAAGTCACCCGATTTTATAACGAATTCCTTATCCAAGTCAACTATAACGATGTCAGCCGGACAATTTTCTTTAAGTGTTCCGATGTTTCTTCCGAGTATTTCGGAGGGTTTTGCACTCATCCTCGTGATAAGCTCGGAAAGTGTCATTTTACCGGATCTTACCATTGTGGAATAACACACAGGAAAGGCTGTTTCCAAACCAACAATACCAAAAGGTGCTCCCAAAAAACCTTTTTTCTTTTCCTCTTCGGAGTGAGGAGCATGATCCGTGGCAATGGCGTCAATGACTCCGGCGGCCACGGCTTTTTGAAGCTGTTCCATGTCCTTTTTACCTCTGAGAGGCGGGTTCATTTTCCAGTTTGCATCGTCGCACGGAATATCCTCGTCACACAGTGATATGTAATGTGGCCCCGTCTCAGCAGTAAGCCTTACCCCTTCTTCTTTTGCTTTTTTTATGTACACGGGTGCATTTTCAGTGGAACAATGGCACAAATGAAGCTGCACTCCTGTTTCCTTTGCAAGGGCGATATCACGCTCGGCCATCTTGTCTTCCACCTCAAGGGAAATCCCCGGGAGGTTCATTTTTTCCGACTTTGCCCCCTTATTCATGACTCCGCCGTTAAGCAGCTTCTTTTCTTCACAATGATCGAATATGGGGATACCCGCTGCCTTGGCCCGAAGCATGGCTTCTTTCATAAGTTCGGGATTGTCAACGGACTTCCCGTCCTCGCTTAATGCAACGGCCCCGGCCGCTTTAACGCCTTCGATGTCAACCATTTCAAGACCGGCCTGTGACAAAGTAACCGACGCAATGGGGAGAACATTAATGCAGGCTTTTTCAGATCGTTCCAAAACCCACTTAACCATCTCCGGGCTGTCAATTACGGGCTTGGTGTTAGGCATCACGCAAACAGTGGTAAATCCGCCTGCCGCAGCAGCCTTTGCACCTGTTTCGATTGTTTCCTTGTACTCAAATCCGGGTTCCCTGAAATGAACGTGCAAATCAACAAATCCGGGGAAAACATAAAGGCCCGAAGCGTCGATTACTTCGCAGTCGCCAAGCTCCGACGGAGCCTCATCGACAATGCTTTTTACCTTTCCGTTCTCCAAAATAAGAGTACACACCTTGTCAACTCCGGCTTTGGGGTCAACAAGGTGTCCATTTTTAATTACTGATTTATTGTTGTTCATATATTACATCGCTCAGGAACAAGCCCTTAGGCTCAATTGCCTCGGGGCTCAATGAGCGGTCTCCGCTTTCAAAAATGCGATTTACTACCTCGGGCTCGTTTTCGTGAAGTCCGACTGATACAAGAAGTGCAATAACAATTCTGGCCATGTTGGGCCAAAAGTCATCTGCCTTAAGAGTAACCGAAATTTCGCTGCCCGCATCGTATATGGAAATGTCTTCCATGTTTCTCATGGTGGACTTTTTCATACGTGGGTTGTCTGAAAAACCCTTAAAATCATGTTTTCCCACAAGCAGCTTCGCCGCTTTTTTCATGGCGGCAACATCAAGCCTTTTAAAGCAATAGTGATTGTACTTTCTTTCGAAAACCGAAGGTACGTCACCGACGGTAAGCCTGTATTCAAACACGAAACCCTTTGCGTTAAAGGAAGGATGAAACCTTTCGTCAACGTCGTCTGCTTCGAGGACAGCGATGTCCCTTGGGAGATAACGATTAAGGTACTGCTTCATTTCGAGGGGTGACTTTCTCGAAGATGTTTTAAATGAAGCCACCTGCCTTAATGCATGAACCCCGGACTCCGTGCGGATAGCGGGAATCAGCTCCACGGGAGTGCCTTCCATTTCTTTGAGGACATCAGAAATACGGTCTGAAATGCAACCGTCTTTTTTCCCCGTACCTTTGTCACTCTTAACCCATCCATCGTATCGTGAGCCGTCATATTCGATTATAAGCCTTATGTTTCTCATGTTTATTCATCCAATGACTGGAAATATTTATCGATGCCGTCACAAATGGCATTTGCAAGCTTGTTTCTGTATTCGTCGGTCTGAAGCTTTGCATCCTCTTCTTTATTTGACATAAAGCCGAGCTGCATGATTACTACGGGTATTTCGGAGAAGTTTACTTCGGCGAGTTTGTTATTCTCCTGGAAGCCTCTGTCGTTTGCCCCCGTGGATTTGATAAGTGAATCCATAATGCACTCCGCAAGTGTTCTGCTGGACTTGTAGAGCTTTCCTACGAATGCATTGTCGCTCTTTGCAATCTGAGCGTATATACCGTTTGTTTCGTTGGCACCGGCATCTGCCTGAATGCCGACAAGAATTTCCGAGCCGGAAGCATTTGCAAGCTTAGCTCTTTCTCCGTTTGAAATGTCGACATCAGCGGTTTCACGTGTCATGTATACTTCATAGCCGCGTGCTTCAAGCTCTGCCTTAACAAGCTTTGCAACAATGAGATTCCATTCATGTTCACGCATATCGTTTGTAACACTTGTTGCACCGTACGACATCTTCTTAACGGTTTCGGACGATCCCGGACCGACGGGCTCATCGTTCTTGTTTTCGTTCTTCTGCTGACCCGGGTCAAGAGCAACTTTATGCTTTGCCTTGTCTGTCGGCAAAGGTGTGGGAGTCGGGGTTTCGGTCGGAAGCGGCTCATCTGTGGCAGTTGGCTGAGGATCGGCAGCCGGAGTCACCTTCTGTTCCGTTTTATCCTTCGGATTGGGGTTGGCTGCTTTGTTTTTAGCCTCCTTAACAGCTGTCGCAACACCAAGTGAAACAGTAAGAATGAGAAGTATCGCAACAACACCGAACATTATCATTGTAAGCCCGTTA
The DNA here is from genome assembly GCA_045598045.1 of Lachnospiraceae bacterium. Taxonomy (GTDB): domain Bacteria; phylum Bacillota; class Clostridia; order Lachnospirales; family Lachnospiraceae; genus RGIG3528. The sequence continues at coordinate 12,034 of JAZLLG010000082.1, forward strand.
ACTCGCTTCATATACACCTCCGTAAACCCTGATACAAACTATGACATAATCCTTTAGAAAAAAGCGCCTGTAAGGCAAGATTTTGTTATCCAATACATATATTTATACAAAATGTAGTATATCATAAGTCTTTTTTCTAAACAAGTAACACAAGACTATTTTTGTTTTTTTTGTCCTTGACATCCTTTCTTTATCTGTGGTAATATATGCGTTCGTAGGGCATAAACCTATGCTGTCTTAGCTCAGCCGGTAGAGCGCATCCTTGGTAAGGATGAGGTCGGCAGTTCGATTCTGCTAGACAGCTTAAAAAAGACACCGAACTCTTGTCCGGTGTCTTTTGTTTTTAATTCATTCTTTGTCTGACTATCTCGTAAGCAAGTATTCCCGCTGCCACTGAAGCGTTAAGGCTGTCAATCTGTCCTTTCATGGGTATGGAAGCAACGAAATCACAGTTTTCTTTTACAAGTCTGCTGACCCCTTCGCCCTCATTTCCGATGACAAGGCCGATAGGTCCTTTGAGATTCTGTTTGTACATCACGGTACCGTCCATATCGGCGCACACAAACCAAAGTCCCTTTTCTTTAAGCTCTTTCATGGTCTGGGTAAGATTTGTAACCTTTGCCACAGGAGTGTAGTTTAATGCTCCGGCACTTGTTCTTGCAACAACGGCTGTGAGCCCAACCGCTCTGTGCTTTGTGATGATTACTCCATGAGCGCCTGCCTGATTTGCGGTACGGATGATGGCCCCGAGATTATGGGGATCCTCTATTCCGTCCAGAAGAATGATGAACGGGTCCTCGTTTCTTTCAGCTGCAAGCTTCAGAATATCTTCTACTTCGGCATAATCATAAGCAGCAGCCATTGCAATGACACCTTGATGTTTTCCTGTCTCGGAAAGCTGGTCAAGCCTTTCCTTCGTAACAAAGTTTATGATGGTGTCACCCTTCTTTGCTTCTCTTACGATGGACCGTACGGGGCCGTCCTGACATCCGTCAAGCACAAAAAGCTTGTCGATTGTTTTTCCGGAGCGAAAAGCTTCAAGTACGGCGTTTCTGCCCTCTATTTTAGTTTCGTTAATCTGTATTTCTTCCATTTACTTTTCCTCAGTGAGTGAATCCCACCCCTTGTGTATGAGTTCGTACATTCTGTCATATTGCTTTTTAATGTACAGCCAGCCAATCAGAGCCTCGAAGCCCGTGGCCCGGTGATAATCTCCGAGCGTGGCATTTTTGGCCGGTGTGTTGACCTTCGCATTACGTCCGCGCTTATAAACGGCCATCTCCTCTTCCGAAAGGCTTTCCTGAATATTTACTATCATAGCCGACTGTGTGGCCGCCTTTGCAAGATTACTTGCCTTTTTGTTCAACCTTTCCACAGGCATGGCTCCCTTCGCAATAAGCGTTGTTCTGATGGCAAGCTCATATACACAGTCGCCGATATAGGCAAGGTCAAGAGACGGATAACTGAGCGGATCCATGTCAGGGATATTGAATTCTTTGTACAAAGAGTCAATCATTTGACAATCTCCCAGACTGTTCCTTCTCTTGTGTCCTTAATGGCAATGTTCTTTTCAAGGAGCTCGTTTCTGATGGCGTCAGCCTTGGCGAAATCCTTGTTCTTCTTTGCTTCCTTACGTTCTGCAATCTTCTCGTTGATATATGCTTCAAGCTCCGCATCAACGGATGAACCTTCTTCCTTAACGTCGTCGCAGAGGTTAAGCGAAAGAACGTAATCAAAGCCCTGAACTATAAGGAGCTTTGTGAGTGCGTCCGTATCATCTCTCAGAACATCGTAGAGAAGAGTAATTCCCATGGATGTATTCTGATCGTTGCAAAGAGCATTTAAAAATCTTTCTGTGAAAGTAAGGTACTTATCAACATTAACATTTGCACCTTCAGCAGCAGCCGCAACAGCTTCCGCAACATTTCCTGACTTATTGAGGGCATTTCTTCTCGCTGCTTCAAGCTTGTCTGAAAGAGCCTTAATCTTTGCCGCATCAACGCCTGCTTCCTTTTTGAGCTCCGCAATTTTTTTAACAAGCTTATCGTATGCGGCACCTACATTATCCAAAGTCTCGAAGGAAAACTCCAGAGGCTTTCTGTAGTGTGACTGAAGGCAGAACATTCTGTACACGATAGGTCTGTATTTTAATTCTTCAACATAAGCGAGGTTAAGCGATTTACCGCTTGATTTGCTCATCTTTGCTCCGCCCTTTTCGGTGAGGTGATGAACATGGAACCAGTAGTTTACCCACTTATGTCCGAGGTAGCTTTCACTCTGTGCAATCTCGTTTGTATGATGAGGGAAAATGTTGTCGATTCCGCCGCAATGAATGTCCATATATTCGCCAAGATATTTCATGCTGATGCATGAGCACTCAATGTGCCAGCCGGGATAACCCAGGCCCCAGGGGCTTTCCCACTTAAGATCCTGATTACCGAACTTGGACTTGGTGAACCAAAGTACGAAATCAGACTTGTTTCTTTTGTTTGTATCCTCGTCAACATCATCACGGACGCCAACCATAAGATCCTTGTTGTCCTGCGGTGAAAGTACGTAGTAATCTTTAAGTTTGGATGTATCAAAATAGACATTATCGCCTGCAACATATGCGAAGCCCTTTTCGATGAGGACTTCAACCATATGTATGAACTCGGGAATAAGACCTGTAGCGGGCTGTACAACATCAGGTGTCTTAATGTTCAGCTTTGCGCAGTCATCAAAGAAGGCCTTTGTGTAGAAAGCAGCAATTTCCATAACGGACTTATGTTCTTTCTCGGCAGCCTTCGCCATTTTGTCATCACCGGTATCAGCATCGCTTGAAAGGTGTCCTACATCGGTGATATTCATAACACGCTTAACATCATATCCGGCATAACGAAGTGTCTTTTCAAGCACATCTTCCTGAATGTAGCAACGAAGGTTTCCGATGTGTGCAAAGTGGTATACGGTAGGTCCGCATGTGTACATGCCGATTTTGCCGTCTTCGTTGGGGATGACTGTCTCAACTCTTCTTGTGAGGGTATTAAATATCTGTACTCTGTTTTCCATTATGACATTTTAGCAAGAGCTTCCTTAAGCTCCGCGCACTCCTTCTTTAGCATTTCTATATCATTCATGACAGGGTCGGGAAGATGAACCTGATCCATGTCTTCGCGTGGTACTTTAACGTTGTCACGTTTGACGACACGTCCCGGAACGCCTACAACCGTTGAATTGGGAGGCACTTCCGACAGAACCACGGAGCCGGCTCCGATTTTGCTGTTGTCTCCGACGGTAAAGCTTCCGAGCACCTTTGCTCCGGCAGAAATCATGACATTGTTGCCGATGGTCGGGTGACGTTTTCCATGTTCTTTACCGGTACCGCCGAGAGTGACGCCCTGATAGAGAGTGACATTGTCACCGATTACCGTGGTCTCGCCGATGATTACACCTGTTCCGTGATCGATAAAAAGTCCTTTTCCGATAGTTGCACCGGGATGAATCTCGATGCCGGTTTTTCTTGCCGTTCTCTGTGAATACCATCTGGCAAGAAAAAAGAGTTTATGTTCGTACATCCAATGTGCACGTTTGTGCCTGAGCACAGCTTTAAATGAGGGATAAAGAAGCACCTCCATCGTTGAATGGATGGCAGGGTCACGTTCTTTTATGACATTTGCTTCTTCCCTTAATGTCTTAAAAAATCCCATGTTTTTTCTCCGTTATGTATGGTTTGCAGTTATCTACTGCTTTGTACACCCCGGACAGCCGCCGCATGACTTGCCGGAAAAACCGGGAGTTGTTGCTGCGTCGGCACTTTCAAAATCATATAAACCGGATGAACCGGCACCATAGTTTAAGTTTCTGGCGCTCTCAAGAAGGCACACTGCCTGTGCCGCAATGCCTTCCCCGCTTCCGGTGAAGCCAAGACCTTCTTCGGTTGTAGCTTTTATGCTTACCTGAGTAATATCGATGTTAAGTGTGTTTGCAATGTTTTCACGCATTTCGGGAATGTAGGAGGCAAGCTTCGGCTTCTGACAGATTATTGTTGCATCAATATTTTCAACAATAAAAAGTTCATCCTCAAGCATCACTTTAACTTCGTGAAGCAGAGAAAGACTGGATATCCCTTTGTATTTGTCATCACTGTCAGGGAAATGCACCCCGATGTCGCCAAGTGCTGCCGCACCAAGCAAAGCATCCATAACAGCATGTGTCAGAACATCTGCATCCGAGTGACCAAGAAGACCTTTTTCATAAGGAACAGCCACTCCTCCGAGTATCAGTGCCCGTCCTTCCACAAGCTTATGAACATCATATCCCGAACCAATTCTCATAACGTCTCCTTCATTGACCTTTTTCAAAGTCATTTGGTCGTAATGATAACCCAAAAGAGCAAATAAATCAAGATTTGCTTTAATCCATTACTTATTGCTAAATCCATAGCGAAGTAAAAAAGCCATCCGCATTTTGTACGGAAAGCCTTTGTAAGAGTGGATATTTATTTTAGAACTCTGTCGATTCGTTACATTTTTGTTGCATACAGAAGTGCCACTCCTTGTGCAAAAAACATACCCGATGCATAAGTCTGGAAGTTTGGGGCCAACAGTGGTTGTAACCGAGTGACAAACGTTAAAAAAAGGCTTTATTCCAGTCAAACAATTGCTTTGCTTATTCCTTGTTAAAAGCAGGCTGTGGCATATTCCTTTCCATCACATGTCAAGAAATACAAAATTCGCTCTTCTCCCAACCTTTATGACGCCGCAAACATCATCTATTCCGACACTCTTTGCCGGATTAACGGTGGCTGCAGCAACTGCCTGTTCGAGCGGCACACCGAATGAAACCGCCCTTTCAAGCATCGTCCTCAGGTCACAGACAGAGCCTGCAAGAGTGCCGTCTGCAAGCGTTGCACGACCATCTTTTGCAACCACCTTAAGACCTCCAAGTTCATACTCGCCCTCCGGAAGGCCCGCAGCCGCCATCGAATCGGAAATGAGCACCATTCTGTCTCCGTGGGCCTTAAAGGCAGCTCTTATGACGGACGGATGGATGTGAATTCCGTCACATATTATCTCCGCGTAGCATTCGTCATGGTCGAACACTGCTCCCGGAATGCCGGGTTCGCGCTTGTCCAGGCCGTTCATTGCATTGAACATATGCGTAACATGAGCAACTCCTTTATCCATCATGCCGCAGGCAAGCTTGTAACTGCAGTCTGTATGTGCAAGCGAAAGAGTAAAGCGAGACTTGTTTTCACATACAAACTCTCCTGCGCCTTCAAGACACGGATCGAATGCCACAACCTTTGTATTTCCGCCGCTTGCACTGTCAAACTCCGAAAGGAAGCCTGCATCAAGCCCTGTAAGAAAGCGGGCATCGTGAGCACCTTTTTTCTTTTCTTTGAAGAAAGGTCCTTCCATGTAAACACCACCAAGCCTTGCCCGCGCCTTTCCGCTACCGCCGTTATTCTGCATTGCCATGTACTTTCCTGCAGTTTCGGAAGCCCGTAGCATCACATCACGTGAATTTGTCATGACAGTGGAAAGTACTGTTCCGATGCCTCTTAATGCATAATATTCAAGCATCTCTCCAATCTGAGCTTCCGAAGCGGTAGAGAAATCATACCCCTTGCAGCCATGTGTATGAATGTCCACAAGAGCAGGAATGATGAATCTTCCTTCGCAGTCGGTAACGGATTCGTTTGTACCTTTTTCTTCGTTATCGGAAACAGAGGTGATTATTCCGTTTTCTGTCGAAATATTCGTTTTTTTGAAGTTGCCGTCAATAAAGACGTTTGCATTTTTATAAAGCATAGTTCCCGTTTCTTATGGAAATCGTATGATTAAAAGCTGTGTAATCCGTGAGATAAACTGTTGCCGCGCCGACTGTCTTTACCTCGCTGTCTTCCTTGCCTTCCGTAAAATGGTGTTCTCCGAAGGCAGGCCCTATTGTGAGTGCTGAATCCTTATTTGACACGGTAAACATACCCTGCCGAAGAACAAGCACCTCGTCCCCGTGCACAGGCATTGACATATAGCCATTCGTAATTCTGTCGATTCCGGAAAAGGCGAGCTCAATTCTCCAAGGCGCGCCCTCTACACCGGATGTTTTGACATTTACGTCCGCGCCTCCCGGAACTTCCGTTACGGTAACATCAATATCCATGTCGGGTCCCTTTTTCTGAGGTCTTTTGGTATTGTCCATTTCCCACCAGTCGGACGTTTCAGGCTTTTCTTCGAAAGGAAGGTAGTACCAGCCGTGCATTGTCTGATGAAGATGATATGTTCCGTTTTCATCAGTTGTCATGGTTTCGCTCTTAAACGCACGGTGCTCGCAGAAGCTGCCGCCGACCTTTATTTCAAGCTTTATTGAGCCGTTGTGAATGTAGAAGAAGTTCGATTTGCCGTTCATTACGGTCATCGAAAGCTCTCCACGGCGAATCCTTGCAATACCGGACTTTTTGTAAAGAACGGAATAGTCGGTATTATAGCCGCTTCCGATATGTTCGAGGTCAATAAGTTCCTCATTCAGCATAAGCTGCGTAAGGAAATCCGGTGAAGAAATACCCTTTTCATATACAATCTCAAAAATCCTGTTGGCCATGTCAAGGAACTCGGGAATATCATACTTCAGCCCCATCTTCAGATATTCAAGATAGTAATCCTTCGGAAAGATGAGCCTGTCCTTGTCAAAGCGTGTGGAATTCGCTGTAAACACACTGTCATCCGGCTCGAAGTATGTAAGCATCATACGGAGATTCTTAAGTGCATGTGCCTCATATTCACTGTTTCCCAGAGCTTCCGTAAGCATTATCATTGCATCGTTATTGATGCGGTTGTAGTTGCCTGCGGACTTCTCCGAAAACTCGCCGTCTTCATTACAATCGATTCCTTCGTTCAAATACAGAAAAGCCCCTTTTGTGAGAACTTCTTCATTAAAAATCATTCCCGCATATGCCAAAACAGCTGCAATAGCCCATCTGTGATTCGGAGTATGAAAACCGCCCCGGAGGAGTCCATGTGCACCTGAATGGACAATATTTTCGATTCTTACCGTAATGTTCTCAAGGCTTTCATCCATGCATACACCGACATGTCCGACTTTTTCCCCATTCCTAAGTCTTCGAAGCAGAAGAAATGTCGGAATAAGTTTTTTTATACAGAAAGCGGTATCCGGAGCCGAAAAGAAGTTACATGTAACATAGTCAAACAGCCCGTTTTCATGCAGGCACTTTTCAATATATGAAAGAGCCTTGTCGATACGCTTAAGCAATTCCGAATCGTTGCAGAACACGGAGTCCTCATTAACGTATGCGGCCACAAGTGCCGTCATCTTGTATATTGTTGATTTTGCCTGATAAATACCATTGTCTTCGGGAACTCCGCCATAAAAACGGCTGTTCTCGTCCATATTCTGGATTCGAATTGTCTTTCTGACACGTTTGTCGGTGTCTTTGACCATTTGTAAATAATGCGTCTTCATATCATTCCTCCAGAAGAGCTGCTCCGATTATTCCGGCATCATTGTCGAACTTTGCCGCTGTAATCCGGGTGTTAACCTTTGCATTTATTGAATAAATAAGTTTTTTTGTTTTTTCCCTTACAGGTGCGAGAAGCACTTCTCCCGCCCTGCTCACTCCGCCGCCGACGGTAAGTATTGAAGGCTGAAAAGCATTGATGATGTTTGCAAGCCCTTCCGCAAGATATGTTGTGTAAGTATCCAAAAGCTTTATTCCGCACGCATCGTCCTGCGAAACAGCATCAAAAACATGTTTCGCTTCGAGGTTATTAATATTTCCGTCGCAAAGCTTCCAGAGGATGGTGTTTTCATCCTTAAGCATTGCTTCCTTTGTCTGCCCGATAAGCGCCGTAGCGGAGCCGTAAACCTCGAAGCATCCCGTACGCCCGCAGTTACAAGGAATCCCGCTGAAATTTATTGTTGTGTGTCCAAGCTCGCCTGCCGCATAGTTACAGCCGGTAAGTATCTTTCCGTTAATGATTACTCCGCCGCCGATTCCGGTGCCGAGCGTAACCATGATAAAGGAGTCCGTGTCATACTTTCCTGCCTTGTACTCACCCCAGGCAGCCGCATTGGCGTCGTTATCCATGTAGACAGGGCAGCTTATTTCCTTCCTCATAAGGTCAACAAAAGGAACGTTTTCAAAGCCAAGATTATTGGCATACTCCACTATGCCCGTGCCTTTGTTTGCAGTGCCGGGGACACCTGCGCCGACAGATTTTATGTCCTTCCATGTAAGCCCGTTCTCGGAAACAATCTCACGGCAAAGCTTTCCGATGTCCCTGATAATATCTTCCGCACTTCTCGGAAGGTTTGTCTTTACACCCTTTGTATCCGCAATTTTCATATCTTCACTGACAAGTCCGACAACAATGTTCGTACCGCCAAGATCAACTCCGATTCTGTACATTCGTTCCCTTTCTTTGGCCACACATTTCATAAACCGTGCGGCTATTTTACAATAATAGTTTTTATTTCGAATGGAGTGAAGCGAAGGCTGACACTCTCTGCATTTACAGGAAGTTTCCTTCCGTTTCGGAGCATCATGTCCGTTTCAAGAGCTTCCGTTAACAAGATTCCGAAAAGAACCTTTGCCTCTGTTTCCTTTCCCATTGCCTCATAAACACGAAGAATAACCGCCTTACCGTCCTCCGAAGGAAATACCGACTCGATGATAACGTTGTTTTTGTCTGTTGCAAACAGACTCCCCCCTGCATTTCCCGGAAGCATGACTACGGGATTGTTCAGATCGTATGCCTCATTTTCAAGTAAGGAGTCATCAATATGTCCTTCAAATGCATAAACCGAATATGTAAACTCATGCTCTCCTACGTCAGCGTGCATGTCGGGTGCAAGCGGAGCCTTCATAAGGGTAAGTCTGATGTCCCCGTATTTTACGTTTACACCGTACTTGCAGTCATTCAACACCGCCACACCGTACGCACCGTCCGCAACCGCCGTGAACTTCCGGTTTGAAACCTCGTAGCGGTCTCTGTCACTTCGTTTACTTTTGTGTGTGGGTCTTTTCACATAGCCGAACTGAATATCGTGATATGCTTCATTCGCAAAAACTTCGGAATTAAATGAAACCTTAAGCAGCTTATGCCTTTCCTGCCAGTCAAGGTTCGTCCTGAAGTCAATTCGCTCCGAGTCTTCACCTATAACAATATCCTGCGTTACCAGAGAGCCGTGAAGCTTCTTTTCGACGTGAACAAGGCATTCGTCTCCGACAATTTTTGATGTTACACTTGTTTCTCCGTCTAATTCTACAGGAACATTTTCGTACATGGACCCGATTTCCCATGCATCGTAGCATGTATTTACGTCGTTAAACATGAGGAACCTGTTCCAGGCACCGCAGACGTATTCTTTTTCGGAGTCTTTGCGCTTAAAGCTTACGACATGGCCCTCTTTATCAATAATACACGTAAAATGCGCATTTGTAACGCTTATTCCGTTCTCTGTTTCGCGGATGTCGGGCGCCTTCTTCGCACATTCAAAAACATCAGCGGAGCTGTACGCGGGAATATTTACCCCATGACAGTTCTTTTCCAGACCGGTCATGTTGTATATCATCTCTTTATTGCCGTAGCAAGCCTTTGAAAGTGCGGCTAAAAGCCTCTCTGCCTCCGCAGTCACACCGTTCAGCTTTTCAACGGCTTCTTTATTTACTCTTTCTATGCCCGTTCCGGGTGCAATATCGTGGAACTGGCAAAAAAGCAAATCGTCCCAAAGTTTTTCAAGAGAAGCCTTGCATTCCTCATACTTTTCGGAAGCCGTTCCCGATAAATGGAAGCTGTTCTCGCAAAGTACTTTGGACATCAGAAACTCAAGGTTATGCAAAGCGACTTCTGCCTTTCTGATGCCTCTCTTTGTTTTTGCCTGACTTGTAAGGGTTCCCCTGTGCCAGGCCAGATAAAGCTCTCCCACATAAGTCTCGGATATGTTTTTCTGCTCCGCACGTTCAAAAAAACTAACAGGGCTTTCGACTCTGCATCTGGGAGCGCCTTCAAGATCCCCGCATCTTCTAACCTGCTCAAGCATCGTTCTTGTGCACCCGCCGCCTCCGTCGCCGAAGCCAAACGGAAAGAGCATCGAATCAATGTTTTCCTGCTGATTTCTGTCCTTTTCCCAGCGCTCTGTAAGATGTGAGGGAGTAAACTGCGAATTATTTTTTTTATAAATGTGTGAAAGAATCTGTGTGCCATCAATTCCTTCCCACATAAACGTATTGTAAGGGAACGGCTCACATTCGGGATCCTGTCGGAGAAGCTTCTGCGTTGTAAAATACTTTATCCCGCACTTCTTCATAATCTGCGGAAGGTTTCCGGAAAACCCGAATGTATCCGGCATCCAGGCCAGTACCGAATCCGAATTCATTTCTTCCTTAAACCACCGTCGGCCTTTTACAAACTGACGGATGATGCTTTCTCCCGAAGGAATATGTGTATCGCACTCCACCCACATCCCGCCTTCCGGATAAAATCTGCCTTCTGAGACCCCTTTCTTTATTCGTTCGTAAAGAGCAGGGTACAGTTCTTTTGCATATTCAAGTATAGTCGGTGAGCACATAAGAAATCTGAACTCGGGATATTCTTCCATCAAAACAAGCTGGTTTGAATATGTTCTTGCCGCCTTGCGCTTTGTTTCCTCCTCGGGCCAAAGCCATGCAAGATCGATATGTGACTGTCCGAAAACCGTAAACTCCGGAGCCGTCGAACCGTTTTTGCAGAGTAGCAAAGGCTTCAGAATTTCTCTTGCCTTTACAATACTTTCAACCATCTCCACGTAGGGAAGTTCAAAGTCAGCAATATAAGTAAACTGCTTCAGGCCCTCCAGCACCTTCATCCTGCGTAAGGATGTTTCCGGAAGACTTTTTGCCAGCTCATACAGACACATATAGTCCATGGAGGCCTGGAAAATGTCCTCTTCAAATACGCCGACAAACGAACCTTCAACCATCACCTGCAGACCGGGGTCATCGGGGACGGTTACCTCATCAGCTCCGACGGGTCCGGCGTCTTCAACTCTCGCACCATGTCCCGCGTATGCTTCAGCAACGATATCGTAATGCTTCCCCGCCTCCGCACATCGTGTAAGTGTAATGAATTTATGTTGCTTATCGATAGAGCCTCTTTCCTCTCCGTTAACAAAGACAAGCATCTCATTTGATACGGCGAGAAAAACAACAAGACGCTTTCCGGAAAGCCCGGCAGGCACGGAAAATGAAGTTTTGAACCACCCGTACTCCCATTTTCTGCCCCACCTAAATCCTTCGGGTGTTTTCGTAAATTCATGTAAACAGGCCTCCCTGTAAGAAAGCCTGTCGAAGGTCGTAAAATATGCGGTTTGAAGCTTTTCATACGGCTTTACAAACCTTTTTTGAAGATTTTCATTCCAAAGAGCTAGCCTTGTTTCCCACTGACGTCCGAGCATTTTTATTTCCTCCGTTTTTGTAAAGAATAAGGAACAGGACATAAAAAACGGTCATACATACAGGGAATATGTATATTCCGCGTTCAAAGCCGACTGAGTCCAGCATTTTTCCGAACAGTGCGTTAAAGGCTATGTCAAACAGCGTTGCCGCACTGATAATAAAGCCTGTGGCCGATGCAATAACATCTCGCGTAAAGAAATCATTGATTAACTGCACAAGAGCAGGATAAACTATTGAAATAAACAGGCCGGAAATCGCAACAAGGAAAACTGTCTTCTCACCGATGAATACGCCGGGAACATAAAGTAACGTTCCGACCCCGGCAAAGAGAAAAATGCTTTTCCCGGTTCCGAATTTTTTAAGAAATGGTGAAAACACAAGTCTTCCGACAGTCATTCCCACGAAAAACACGAACAGCCATAAAGAAGCTTTCTCATTATCCAGCCCGGATGTATCGGTAAGATACATCCTCCACCAATTCATAATACCATGTTCGGCAATGAAATAAAACCCGAATATAAACACAAGAAAATAAAAGGCACGTTTTGAAACAATCATCCTTATACTGCCGGTTTTCTGCCCGTTATCAGTATTTTTTATATTTACGGGAGACGTTTCTTTAAAGTCAACAAGGCCCATTAGTATAAGGCCCGCTGCGCCGAAGATAAGCAAAATAAAGTTAACGATTCTGAAGTCACCGTATTCCTTGGCAAGGCTACCTGTTACGTTCTGATTAAGGCTCGTTCCGATACCCTGTGTGAAGAACAGTGTGCTTACAACCATCCCCGCACTCAGACCGAAAAAGTCCGGAGAAACAATGTTTATCATCGTATTCATGAGCGTTGAAGCTCCCATGCTTACAAACATGCCGACAAGCAGACATACATAGTTTTCCGTGAATACATACAGTAAAAGTGCACATATCCACAAAGCCATAACCGCCATGCAGACTCTTTTTTTCGGAAATCTGTCCGAAAGCCTTCCGCCAAATAAAATAAAGACAAGATTCCCAATATAGCTTACCGTCACTATGAGTGATACGCCCTGCTTCGTAAGAGCAAAACGTGACTCAAAGACACCTGCAAAGATTCCCCTCATTGAATCGCTTGCTCCAAGGGCAATCATTATCAGCATAAAAGCAATATATATCAGGATTTTTCTCTTGTCTTTAATCATTTTTATTCAGTCCGGCATTCAAGAAGGAATAATATAGCAAGCGCCTGTCCGTAGGGCATTGCCTTCAGTTCAATGTTTTTGTAAAAATCTTTGCTCGTTCTGCCCATGGGGGTCCCGTAGGAAACCTGCGAAACAACACCACCCTCGGAAATGTTTTCGAGGATAGGGCGCAGAGCTTTATAGGCGCATTCCAGATAATCCGTTGAAATGAGTCCCATACGTACCGCGCGAAGAATGCCGTAGGCAAAGCCACAGGTCGCGCTGGATTCAACATAGGAATCACTGTCATCAATAAGTGTATGCCACATGCCGTTTTCATCCTGGAGCCTGTAAAGTGCTTCCACCTGTCTTTTCAGAAGCGAAACAAGGTATCTTTTTATTGAGGATTCATCTCCGACCATGGAGATAAATTCCGGGATGGCCATAGTAATCCAGCAATTGCCGCGTCCCCAGAAGGCTCCGGCGAAATTTGACTGTTCGCTGAAGCTCCAGCCATGATACCATAAGCCCGTACGCTTGTCTTCAAGGTACTTGGCATGGAGAAGGAACTGGTACTCAGCTTCGTTCAGATAATCTCTGCGTCCCAAAGCCTTACCCATCTTTGCAAGAAAAAGCACAGCCATGAAAAGGGTATCGTCCCAAAGCTCACTCTCATTTTGTGAATCACTCGTAATGTGCTGAAGTCCACCTTCCGCCGTTCTCGGTGCCTTTGTCATAATCCACTCGGCAGCATCTATACAGGGTTTGAGATACTTATCTTCGTGGAGATACTCTCCAACAAAAATCATCGTTAAGAATGGAGCAATCGTGTTTATGTTAAATGCCGGAAAGCCTGTTTCGAGCGCCTTATCATAGTATTCCGTAAGTACGGAGAGATATTTTTTGTCCCCCGTCTTTCCAAAAAGCATCCAGAATCCATACAGTCCGACTCCCTGAGTCCATTCCCAATGTCTGTACTTCAGAAGGTCGTCCCCCGCAAGATTGTGTTCCTTCATGTTCTCAAGGAACTTTTCATCATCCTCGTAAAGGATAGGGCAAAACGCTCCGATGAGTGCCTTAAGCTTTTTATCGATTTTGGCCTGTAAGGCCACATCGGCAAATAAGCCCTTATACTTCTCCAGCACAAGCTCATCGTTAAGCTTGTCGATAAGTTCCGGAATTTCTGCAGGAGTATGCACGGTGTAATCAGGCTTCCATGACGCGTCCTCCACATCATGAAAATATCTCGGCGACCAGTCGAGCCATATCGAGGTAATCCTCTGTCTGTTTGCTCCCGCTATGTCCTTCTTAAGGTTATTGCCTATCATTACAATACGCTTTTTATCGGCTTCGCAAAGACCAAGCTTTTTGTATGCGGTTTCAAACATTATTGACTCGGGTTTCTGCCTGCCGACTTCTTCGGAAATGATGCGTTCCTCGAAGCAGTAGCCCATTTTATTTTCAAGGTAGACATTATTAAAAGACTCTGTCTCTCCGTCCGCAACAAGAGCGATGCGATATCCCTTATCATAAAGGGTTTTCAGCATTTCGTCTGCGCCCGGAATGAAGCCGGCCTTTTGCACAATGCCTCTCCCATCATAGACCTGCGTTGATTCGTCGATAATCGTATCTCCGCTGTCAATAAATATTATCAGTTCTTTGTTCATTCAATGTGCCTCCGAACAGTCTTCCTCATACGTAAATCCACGGAGTTCAAGTTCAAGTGCTCTGTGACATGCGCAAAGTCTTCCGTCGGGCATTGCCTTAAGTTCAGGTGCTTCATTTACACATTTTTCGGTGCAGTAGCGGCATCTCTCGTGGAAATAGCACCCACTCGGCGGATTGGCAGGATTCGGGATTTCTCCCATAAGCGGAATTCTTTCAATATTTACCGTAGGATCAGCAACGGGAACCGCTGAAAGCAGCGCTTCCGTATAAGGATGCATCGGCTTTTTGAACATTGTTTCGGTATCACAAAACTCAACAAGGCGTCCGAGGTACATCACTCCTACTTTATCGGAAATATGCTCAACCACAGACAGATCATGGCTTATGAACAGATATGTAAGATTGAATTCCTTCTGCAGATTGCGAAGAAGGTTTATTACCTGGGCTTGAATGGACACATCCAAAGCCGAAACAGCCTCGTCACATACGATAAGCTGCGGCTTCACTACGAGTGCCCTTGCAATTCCGATACGCTGCCTCTGGCCTCCCGAAAACGCATGCGGATAACGCATGAGATAAGCCGGGTTGAGTCCGACCTTCTCCGCCATCTGCTTGGCAATTGCATCCTTTTCGGCTTTTGACATTTTGGGGTAGTTTGCCTCAAGCGGCTCCTTGATAATATCAAGAACCGTCATTCTCGGATCCAGCGATGAATATGGGTCCTGGAAAATCATCTGGATTTCCTTACGGATTTCCTTCATTTTTTTCTTGTCTGCCCGGAGAAAATCAAGCTCTTCACCTGCTTCGGTTCTGTAGAAAACATTTCCCTCCGAAGCCTCGATGGCACGTACAATGCATCTCCCAAGCGTTGTTTTTCCGCATCCGCTTTCGCCGACTATACCTATGGTTTCACCTTTTTTAACGGAAAAGGAAACATCCGTAACCGCTTTAACCGTAACTCCTTTGGAGGTAAAGCGCTTATGCACATGACACACTTCAAGTATGTTTCCGTCTTTCATAGTTCTTTCCTCCCGTAATTACTTATTTTCCTGTGAAAGCATTTTTTCAGCTTCCTCACGCATTTTTCTGCATTTTTCGTTTTGGCATGCGAAGCATGCAATCTCATGCCCGTCTTCTATTTCAACGAGCGAAGGCTCTGCCTTGTTGCAAAGGCCTTCTATTCTTGCGTCACAACGGTCATAGAAACCGCACTGCTTCGGAAGATTCATGGCAAGCGGAACGGTGCCTTCGATTGAAAACAGTCTGTCCTCTTTCTTTCCGCCGATCTTATGAACGGAGCCCATAAGTCCACGGGTGTAAGGATGCTGAGGATTTGCAAAAATAGTTTTTGCGTCTGCCGTCTCAACAATTCGTCCAAGATACATTACAGCCACTCTGTCGCACATTTTGGCAACAGTCCCAAGGTCATGGGTAATGAAGAGAATGGCCATGTTAAAATTCTTCTGAAGCTCTTTCATAAGCTCAAGTATCTGAGCCTGAATCGTGACATCAAGAGCCGTTGTAGGCTCATCGGCAATAAGCAAGGAAGGATTGCACACAAGGGCCATGGCGATAAGCGCTCTTTGCAGCATACCGCCGGAAAACTCATGAGGATACTGATTGTAGCGCTTCTCTACGTTCGCAATGCCTACTTTTCTCATTACCTCAAGCGTTATTTCCTTTGACTTTTTTCTGTCCTTTGTTATGTGAAGTCTTGTGCACTCGTTAATCTGATTTCCGATTGTATACATGGGTGAAAATGCCACCATGGGCTCCTGGAAAATCATTGAAATATGTTTGCCGCGGATATTACGTATCTCTTCTCCTTTGGGATTCATGGAGAGAATATCGACCGCTCCGGTCTCCTCGGAGTTAAAGAGTATTTTTCCCGAAGGTTTACACTTTTTATCGTTAATGGCAAGTATTGCCTTACAGGTAAGCGATTTACCGCAGCCGCTCTCTCCAACAAGCCCGAGTGTTTCACCGCGTTTAACGGTGAAATTTACGCCGCGCACCGGAGTAAGCGTTCCCTCAAGCATATTAATATCAATATGGAGGTCTTCGACTTTTAAGATTGTATCATTTTCCATTTCGATTCCTCCTGTTATTTGTATGGATCGGCTGCATCACGAAGACCGTCTCCGAGGAAGTTGAATGCAAGTACCGAAATTGTTACAAAGATAATGGGGATAAGCTTGTGCGGGTGAAGTGCAACGTCCGTAACCGTACTTGCTTCCTGCAAAAGAACACCCCAGCTTGTGGCAGGTGATTTGATACCGAGTCCGAGATAGGACATGGATGTTTCACCTACGATAGATCCCGGAATACCGAGCGTCATTGACACGATAAGGTAGCTCATAAAGCCGGGAACAAGGTGTTTCCAAATAATCTTCCATGTGGAAACGCCCGCAAGCCTTGCTGCCATAACGTAATCTTCATTCTTTAACGAGAGGAACTTACCACGTACTATACGAGCCATTCCGGTCCAGTTTATAAATGACAAAATAATGGTCATGTAGAAGTACATTTTAACCGTCGAAACACCTGCGGGAATGGCTGCAGAAAGGGCCATCCACAAAGGTATCTGCGGAATTGCGCCGATAACCTCGATAATACGCTGAACAACAAGGTCAAACACACCGCCGTAGTAGCCTGAAAGCGCACCGATAAGTATTCCGAGGAAAAGGCTTATGACAGCGCTGGCAAAAGGCATAGTCAGCGAAATACGGCTTCCGAGAAGAATACGTGAAAAGATGTCCCTTCCCAGTGAATCTGCGCCAAAGAGATATATCTTGGCGCCTTCGCCGCCTGCGGAACCGGTATCGGTACCGAAAAGATGAAGATCACATTTAATACCGAATACTTTATATTCACTTCCGTGAACAAACAACTTAATTTTGTAATATTCGGAGGTATCTTCAGAAAGAGTTACCGCAAAAGTCTGTCTGTCTATCTGCTTTGTAAGCTTATACACATAGGGTCCCACAAACTCCCCGTCGTACTTCAGATGAATCTTTGTGGGAGCCGAGTCCTTATAGAGGCCGTTAAACTCCTCAAGCTCGTATGGTGCAATAAAGTCTGCAAAAACCGCACCCAGGTATAGGATCAGAAGAATTATGAAGGAAAGCCTTGCAAGTTTGTGCTTCTTAAGCTTCCTGCCCATAAGGGTCCATTGGGAGGCAAGATAATAATCTTCGTTCGTTTTCATTTTTCTGCTCATTATCTTCCACCTCCCGAATAACGTATTCTGGGATCAAGAAATGCTAACGCAATATCGGAAAGGAGGATGCCGATAACTACGAGTATTGCCTGCACCATTACGATGCCGCCGGCAAGATACATATCCTGAACCTTTAGTGCTTCGAAGAGAACCGGTCCCTGAATCTGCATGTTGAGGACCATTGCCGTAACTGTCGAACCCGAAAAGAGGCTTGAAAGAACTCCGCCAAGGCCGGAAACCGTGGGGTTCATGGCTGCCCTAAAGCAGTACTTCATAATGATCTTACGCTCTGAAAGACCTTTTGCTCTTGCTGTCAGAGTGTACTGCTGCGCAACCTCATCAAGCATCTGTGCACGAACGGATCTGATGATTCCGCAGGTACCCGATGTTCCGATTACGATGATGGGGATTATCATTCTCTTCATGAAGTCCCCGAAATTGGACAGATTAATTCCGTTTTCCATCATGTCCTTTGTGAAAAGACCGACGTTTGCATTGCCCGTCCATTTATACGATAAATACATAAGTACAATTGCCAGAATAAAGTTTGGAATCGCAGCCCCAAGGAAACCTATTATCGAAAAGCAATAGTCTCCTGCCGAATATTGATGTGTTGACGAATAGACTGCTATCGGAATGGAGACGACGTACTGGAAAATCATGATGATAGCCGTTACAAGCACGGTAAGTCCAAGCTTGTCGTCAATAACATCCCATACGTTTCGGCTGTAAGCAAAGGAATACTTCCAGTCATGATGTGAATGATAAAGTCTGTAATACTGAGAGTCGGTCGGTGTCCAGATAATTCCCTTTACCCATTTTGCATACTGGATAGGGAAGGGATCGTCTATTCCGTACTCTGCGCGGAGTGCTGCCGCATATTCTTCGTCTACTATTTCACCCTCGTCCTGAAGCTTTGACACAAGTGATGTGACGTAATCTCCGGGAGGAAGCTGAATAACGAAGAATACCAATACGGAAATGAGAAACAATGTGGGAATGAACATAAGAACTCGTTTAATAATGTATCGAACGAGATCCTTTCTGAAGAAGTTTTTAAGCTTCTCGCCAAAACTCCGGCTGACATTGTTGTCTGTTTTGTTTTCCGATGTGAAATATGTTTCGCCCATAAGAAAATCCTTCTTTAAAGCTTTCACGGGAGGCGGCAAACCGCCCCCCGTGATAAACCAGATTATTGATTACTGTTCCTTGAACATTGTCCAGAAATGAAGAATATTAGCGTACTGATAAAGGTCATCACTTACAACATAGTCGGGAATATTGTGAATTTTGTTTGTAACGATACGATATGTGCTGTCTGCCTTAAGATAAGAAATTGACCAGAGGTTCTTTTCATGAATATCGTAAATACCCTGAGCATATTTATCTCTCTCTGCCTGATCCTCTGTGGAAGCCCATTTTTCATAAAGGCTTATGAGCTCAGCCATGTCACCTTCAGGCTTAACGCCTCTTTCGCCCTTTGTCTGATAGTATGTACCGTATTCACCGTACCACTCAGCCGCCTGTGCGTTAGGAACGAACGGAGCTGTTCTGGAAGCAAGAGAAAGAGCACCTACGGATGTATGAGGATTTAATGATGCATACCATGTGTTGTTATCGATTTCCTGGTCGTAAGCACCGACTTCAAGCTCCTTAAGAGCTGTCTTAAGTCCGATTGCCTTGTAGTACTGCTCAAGAACAGGGAATGATGTTGCAGCACCGGAATCCGTATAGGAAAGGAAAATGATTTCAACATCGGAACCGTCTGCAAAGTTGTAGAAGCCGTCATCGCCCATAACAAGGCCGCAGCCTTCAAGGAGGCTCTTAGCCTTTGCTACATCGTACTCTGTCCACTTTTTCTCCCACTCGACGTCATAGCCGAATGTACCCTGTGCGGGTGCGCACTGGCCGGGCTCTGAAAAACCGTTGGAAATGAGCTCTGAATATTCGTTACGATCGACGCAGATTGATATTGCCTGTCTGAAATCCGCATTTGCAAAAAGAGTCTGATAGTTTACGTCAGTACATGTCTGATTGAAAGTGACCTGCCCGCTGCCCCAGTTACCTGATGTCATTGTGTAAAGAGTGGAAGTACCGCCGACATCTGCAAGAATGGAAGCGATATCCTGCATAGCAACTTCAATCATGTCGATTTCGCCCGAACGGAATGCAAGCTGGTCCTGACCTGATTCGGAATATGTGATGAAATCAATTGCATCACAGTAAGGAAGCTGCTGACCTGCAGCATCGACCTTCCAGAAGTATGCGTTACGCTCAAATACACAAAGCTCGCCATTTATATCATTAACGCCTTCTTTCGTGGAAAGAACATAGGAGTTCAACGTGGGAACACCTGCTACATTCCACCAATAGTAAGCTACCGCCTTACCGAGATCCTTAACAGAAGACTTCTGAATGCCCTTTGTCTGAGCATTTGCAAGAACCTGCTCGTCGGAAAGTGTGCTTCCTGCATAGAATGACTGGGGAATGAGATCTTCAAGGTAATGCTTGGGAGCCCAGCACCACTTGAAATCGCCGTCGCGAACGAAGTCTGCTTCATACTTGGGTGCTGCAAATGTCCATGTTACTTCGTAGTCATTTACCTTTGTAAGAACCGCATATGTTTCATTGCCTTCGGCATCCGTAGTAAAGAGTGCCTTCCAGCTCTTCTTTGAGTCGTAGTTTGTAAGATGACACTGCTCATACCAGAACACGATGTCGTCTGCAGTAAAGGGCTCACCGTCGGACCACTTCATTCCTTCGCGGAGTTTGAATGTCCATACTGTTGAATCTGCGTTATGTGTGATTTCTTTCATAACGTTAGGATAGTAGCTGCCATCGGAATTGTAGTGGATGATGCTCTCGAGAACAGGTCTTGATGCATTCCAGGAGCTGGAACTTCCGACAAGATTAAGAGTGCCGCCGTAAGTACCGATTTCAAGAGCCTCTCCCTTTGCGTTAACCTGCTCAATGAAAACGTCTTCCTGAACGGGAAGTCTGTCCTTTGCCTCTCCCGGAAGTCCGGGGGCGCCGGTAAACTGCATTCCTTCAACAGGGATCGGTGTAGGTGTTGCTGTAGGCTCAGCGGGAACTTCTGTAACCTTCGGAGTCTCCTTATTGGGAGTCTGCTGCTCCGTCTGTGCAGGTGTAGGTGTCTGCACTGTTTCCGTCTTTGTCTCTCCGCAGCCAGCAAGCATGCTTATGCACATAAGTCCTGCAAGTCCGAGTGCTGCGATCTTCTTAAACGCTTTTTTCATATTGAATCCCTCCATCATTAGTAAGCTGAGTAAAATACTCATCTCCGAGTGATGTCACATATAATATCAGCTGAAAGCATAATATGCTATGCACGTTTTGTCATTATGGCATCTATTATATCGCATTTTTTGCTTTTTGCACACCCCTTTTACGTGTTTTTTTATGCATTTTGCACATTTAATCGCCAAATCTCAAGTTTTTTAGTGCATATTAACAATGTTCCTATATTTTTCTTGTCAAAATATGCAAGTTTATTTTCTTTTAACCTCTTGATTTTATATTGCATCAGATGCTATACTAATGACACAAATATTTCGAGGTGGATTATGTTTGTAAACAATCTGGTTCAATACGAAGACGCATATCTCATTGCCATTAATGAAGAAGGCGAAAGCCTTTTTTACGGCTTCGATTACGACACGCGTTCCTTTGCAATCAATATGGAATTCCAGCATTTCCATCAGTTCTATGAGCTTTGTATTCTGCTGGCTCCAAACGCTGTTCACCTTTTGGAGGGTACAAAGTACAATATTAAATGCTTTGATATCGTCGCCATTCGTCCGAACGTTCTTCACAGGACATACTACCCCGAGGGAGACCCATGTAAGCGTATCATCATACGTTTCAATATGCCCACCTCCGGAGAGAATGTCCCTCCTATGCTTTCAAAGGTCTTTTCTCTTTTCAGTGAAGCCGTTCCCATTTTCCGTTTTTCTCCAAAAATAAATCAGGAGCTTTACAAGCCCCTTAATGACATATTTACACTCGGAAAAAAAAGTTCCGAAGCGAACGATCTGTGTATCCATCTTAAGTTTATGGAGTTCCTGACCATACTATATTCGCATATACAGGACAACGAGTATCAAAACAATCTGCCCGACAATACAATCGAGGGGAAAATCTATTCCATCACCTCATATATACACACGCATTACAGCGAGGATCTGTCTCTTGAGTCCATTGCAGCCGAATTTTACATCAGCAGCTACTATTTGTCCCATTCCTTTAAGGATGTCACCGGTTTCACCCTCACGGACTACATTCACATGACACGTATCCGTAACGTTCAGACAATGCTTCTGACTACGGACAAATCCATTACCGACATTGCTTCCGCCTGCGGCTTTCAGAGCTTTTCACAGTTTAACAGAGTCTTTCGTAAGGTTGTCGGGATATCACCTTCGAAATACAGACAAGGTCAATAAAAATGATACCGGGGGGGCGGGGGGGGTTATTAATTTTGCATGAAAAATGATAAACAAGCCCCCCCCCC
>JAZLLG010000083.1:0-3102 GCA_045598045.1 Lachnospiraceae bacterium
CGGCAGGAAAGTAAAGCGCGAGTTCATAGGGACGGCGTTCGTAGACCTTGCCGTAAAGCACGGCGTCGTAGCATCCTCTGCCGACCGTATCTACCGTGGAGCCATTGAAAAACTCCGAAAAGCACTGGAAGAAGATATGCTATTATAATCTTTTATTAACAAGATTGCCTTCAGCCAGAAACGAACGATCCTCTCCCTTTCGTGTATTTTGCTTGTGGATACCGGACGGGTTACTGAATACCTTGACAAATATTCTCTGAAGAGCATAATAATTATAGAAACATTGACGGAGAATCAAAATGAAACGAATAATAGTGCCGGTTCTGATTATGTGTATGATGTTGCTTTGTGCCTGTTCCTCCATTAACCATGCGACACAGGAGAATACTCCCTCTATCCACTGGAGAAAGGACACCACCGGGAAATATCTGAATGACGATTCCGTAAATCAGATTATCACTGTTCAGGTAACAGAGGGTTCAAATGCTGCCATAAAGCTTTTTGAAAAAAACGTTGAGAACGGGAAAAATGTCTGGACAGAGACGCTTGACTGTCCCGGCTTCATAGGGCATGAGGGTCTGGGCAAGACCAAAGAAGGGGACAACAAGACACCTATCGGTGACTTTGGGATAACGACAGCTTTCGGAATCAGGAAAAATCCCGGTACCGCGCTTCCATACATTGACGTGGACGAAAATACTTATTGCTGTGGAGACGAAAACTTCTATAACCAGATAATCGACATAAGCGAGCATCCGCACGACTGTTCCGATGGGGAGCACCTTATTGATTACTCGCCCGAATACAATTACGGAATTTTCATCAACTATAACAAAGAATGTACACCCGGTCTCGGCTCTGCCATCTTTCTGCACTGTACCGGAGCCAACACCTACACCGGAGGCTGTATCGCCGTCAGCGAGGAAAATATGATTACCCTTCTTAAAGCGCTTGATACAAACGCCCGCATAATCATCGACTATATATGATTGTCGCATATGTCCATTGGTGACAGTAACAACAATCCACTCGAATACGACACATTTAAGAAGACTGTTGCAAAATGTTCCCCATAAACTATATGCTCCCTTCATGATTAACAGTGCTTTTCTATTTCACTGTCTCTCATAAAGGGAGCATATCATTTCACTCCGCGGTATGTTGTTTATCGTGCCGTCGGCTGTGGCCGGTGTGTGTTTCTCAGATGCTGGATCTAATAAAACTTAATATTTGGTACAAGTAGGTTGAAGTACGGAAAGAGGGTTTGTATATGTAGCTTCTGGCTTGCCTTTTATATAATAACAGAGACCTGAAGGCATTGTAAACACAACAATACAAGTGACTCCCGGGTGCTTAGTAAATTCCCAAAGTAAGTCCCACAGTGGGAATTGCGGTTGAATTTAGTCTGGGAAAGAAAGGATGATTGAATTTAGTCTGGGAAACCCAAAATAAAAAGGAGGACTAAATCCATGTCGAAACCAACCAATCCCAAAAAGAACAAGCATCTTACCATCGAAGACCGTGCCGAAATTCAGGAATGCCTGAATCGAAGAATGACCTTTAAGGACATCGCCAAGCTCATTGGGAAAGACCCTACTACGATCTCCTACGAGGTGAAACATCATCGCAGCGAACATACAAACAGTTATTCTTCACTTGAAACTGTTTGTCCGAGTCTTTTGAAAGCTCCGTTCGTTTGCAACGGATGTCCGAAGAGGTCCTACGCTTCCTGCCGTTACGTTCGTTATATGTATCTTGCCGGCAAAGCCCAGAAGGAGTACAAAACCACACTCTCTGAAGCAAGAGAGGGGGTTCCTCTAAACAAAGAATCATTCTACGTTCAGGATCGTATTATTACGAACGGTCTTGCTAAAGGGCAGCATCTCTACCAGATCATGACGCACAGCAATGAAATCGTTTCTTCCAAAAGCACTGTATACCGTCATTTTCACAAGGGGTACTATTCCGCTTCCCTGATCCAGTTGCCACGGGCGGTCAAGTTCAAACAGCGTAAGCGTCAACATGCCGATTACGTCCCCTCCAGTATTAAAATCGACCGAACATACGATCTCTTCTCCCAACTGCTCGAAGAACACCCGGACATTCCCGTTACCGAATTGGATACCGTTATCGGTACGGTCGGAGGAAAGGTCATCCTTACCGTGCATTTTGTCGATTGCAATTTTATGTTTGGCCGCCTGTTGCAAAACAAATCTGCGGCAGAAGCCGCAAAAGCGATCACCGATTTAAAACACAAGCTCTCAGAAAACGGCTTTTCATTCTCCGACTTGATGCCTGTTTTACTTGCAGATAACGGAGGCGAATTCTCAGACGTATTTTCTTTTGAGAACTCTTCGGATGGAGTTAAAGAATCTAAAATGTTCTTCTGTGATCCCATGCGTTCCTGTCAGAAACCGCATATCGAGAAGAATCATACCCTCTTTCGGGACATTGTTCCAAAAGGTTACTCCTTCGACAACTTTACGCAGAAGGACGTTGACATGATCTTCTCTCATGTCAATGCCGTTTCACGCAAACAGTTCCATGGAAGATCCGCTTACGACATGTTTACATTTACCTTCTCAGAGAAGCTTGCTAATGTCCTGGGGATCACACGGATACGTTCTGAAGAAGTGATACAGACTCCTCTCCTTTTAAAGAAGCTCGGCCTGTAACGTCCACTTTTTCTTTCCAAACTAAATTCCGCTGCACCTGAATTTACTCCGGGAAATTCCCTTTTCCGGCTTGTTTGCTATACCCTTTTTTACCATTTCAGGTGCTTATTTCCGCCTTTTCCTCTTTCTTCCCAGACTTACTTCTCCCTTTTTCCCATACTAATTTCCACCCTTTTTTCACTGTGGGACTTACTTTGGGAATTTACGCTCCCGGGTGCTTAGCTGTCGTAAATTCAGAGCCTTTTCTAAAATTCGTATCATAAGTTATTTCGTTAGTTGTTTCCGCACCGCCGTTCACATTTTCAAGTTCTTCAACTGCGAGAGCATTGAGTTCTTTTTCAGTTTTCATAGGTAAAAATCTCCTTATATAAAATATTTGTTGTTTACCTTTTAAGACGTATATGTCAATGGGGCTGACCCCAATGGC
>JAZLLG010000084.1:0-34849 GCA_045598045.1 Lachnospiraceae bacterium
GTGAGTTAGTATGTTCCTCACATCCAGCTTCCTTCAGATTCGAGGTCGCCCTCGACACCCTTGCCTTCGGCTATATCCTTCCCACTACCGGGCGGAATCGGGACTTTAACCCGTTAGAAACGTGCGCCGCTAGGCGCACCAAAAAATCGGAGTGTTCGGCATTTCTGCCGAGCACTCCGTCGTTTATTTTTTCTGAGTATATTCCCTCATTTCAGCTTCTTTCTTACGCTTTTTTACGAGTGCAAAAATATATATGCCTCCAAAGATGACAGTGGGAAGGATTGCATACATAAGTAACTGGAACCAGGTTACTTCCCAGACACTTATGAGCAGAAAAGAAGCCATAAACAAAAGACCGGCAAAACAACCGTAAAAACCCGCCAAAAACAAAATCGTAACTACAATATCCGAAACAACTTCTTTTTTTCCGTATGTTGTGTAATCTACGCCCATATAGGTTACCCCCAAATGCTTTTTATTGCCGAACGCAAAACAATCTCTTTTACGACGGCCTCAACTGCTTGCATAATACACCAGAAAACTCCCTCCCGTCAATGTAAATGTGGATAAATTATGCGTCTTGTTAAAACGATTAAGAATGGCTATAATCAAATTTGACTATATTAAGAAGTATGCTCTTGCATACGTTAGGAGTAAAATGTTTATCACACGTATTAAAAAATTTTCTCTTGTTCTTTGTTTTGTCCTTTTATTTTCATCAATAAACGGCTGCTCACTTTTGGGGGAAGCATTCGAAGACATAACACCATCTCAGGCCCCGCTTGCAAATCAGACTCAGGCCCCCGACAAGACGGATATCACTACTCCCACACCCACAAGCACCTCAACTCCCACCCCGACCACAACGCCAAGTGGCTTTGTACAGGTTTCCGAAGACAAAATGTTTCCGGACTCGGTTGCTTACGGAGATCCTCTTATTGGTGCAACTCCTGACGGAAAGTATATTTATCAGGTTGATGACAACAGAGTCTGCAAGCTGAATGCTGAGGACTACTCTGTTGTTGAACGTCTGACAATAAACTATCCCTTTATTCCAAACTATGTTGACTGCTGTTATGTTAATGACGATTTGGAAGAATGTATAGTTATTTCCGGAAGAGGTGCAGATGACAAGTACTATACTATCGTATACAACCTTACCAAAGACCTTCCGATTTATACCTTCGACAACAATTCGCATTTTTCTTTCTATGTTCAGAATGGTTATCCTCAACTGTATGGTTGGCATGACTATGTAACCTCAATGACCTTCTTCAGAGTGGATGAGCCATTTGCATTTGTTAACAATCAAAGCATCAATTATTCTTTTTACAGGCTTAACGAGCAGTATATTCTTGCGCATAAATCGATTCTGCCCGAAGTATACTCCGAAATCACCTCGGAATTTGACTATACCGAACAAGGCTCGGAAAACATCTTCACTCTCTTTGATGTAAGAAAGATGTCTTTCGTGGCAACTTCAACAATCAGCTTTGATTATTTTGCCTCCCTCCGTTACATTCCCTGCATGGAAGGCAACACGGTTCAGCTTGTATTCTCGGATTATGAAGGAGAAGATTTACAGGTTTTCCAATGGGAATATGAAAGTAAGCCCGAAGACCGTGTTTTTGTAGCAGACGTTCTCGTTATCGATAATTGCCCTGAATCTGTTTTTACGGATAAAGTATATCCGGAAGGTGATTTCAGTGAAATTATTGAGCTTATGCCCGGTGATTGTATTGCATCACTTGCAGACCTTCGTGAAAAAGCCGATGCACTTCAAGAAAAGTACGATGTCGAAATTCACATTTCCAACGAATGCCGTATGTATTGCGGAGGCTATAATTGTACTCCGGAAAACAATCGTGATATAGTCTCTGATGCTTTGGATAAATTAGATTATGAGCTTGGTAAATATCCAAAAGGCTTTTTCTCGCAATTTAAAGCGCATGATTACTACAAACAGGGAGTGTGCTTTTACCTTGCCGGAGCGCTTTATGGAGAAGGTGATGATTATTCCCTTGATAAAGCAGGCGGTTTCAGAAGCGAGGGCTACAACAAAATCATCATCTTCGTGGATATTAACGACTCTATGTATTCCAATACCTATCATCACGAACTGAGTCATGCAATTGAGTCCATTTTGGACTATGATGAAAGGGTAGATGAAGACACATGGCTTTCTCTTTCCTCAGACGAAATCACTTCCGATCCCTACACATATTCATATAAGGATTGGGGAAATTCCGAGTACTATAATCACATCCTGCAATGGGACGACGATTATTCGGATGACTGTTTCATAGATTCATATTCCCTCACTTACCCGACAGAAGACCGCGCAAGAATTTTCGAACATGCAATGTCCGATGATTCATGGGTTAATTTCGAAGACTTCCCTCTTCTTGAAGAGAAGCTTCGTTATTGGTCTGATATTATACGTGCCGGAATGGATTCATCCGACTGGCCGGAATTCACATATTGGGAAAGAATCTTTGAAGATTAATTAAGCTCACACCGTAAATTCGGAGGTATCATGAAATTTTCCGCCAAAAAACCGTACAAAGTATACGCAGTTGTAATGGCCTGTTTCTTCAGGGACGAATATGCCCGTCAGCTCTGGATTTTAAACGAGGAAGCAGCACGCAGAAATGCAAAGCTCATCATCTTCTCTTCACTTGACGAACTTCTTACCAACAACAATTACTACAGTTCGGACAGATCCATTTTCAGTCTGGTTCCTTTGGAAAGATTTGATGGAGTGATTCTTTTCAGTGATTCCTATAAAGACGACAACGAACTTCGACGCTTCGTTGCAAATGCAACCGAAAAAAACGTACGGGTTATAACCGTAGACAAGCCCGTCGGAGAAGCATATGCTCATATCGTTCACGATTACAATCAGGTTTTCCGTGAAATTTGTGAACATATGATTGGAAAACACAAATTCAAAAACATTTACTTTATGGGTGGCACCCGTGATGCGTCATTTGCCATCGAGCGTCTGGACATTTTTAAGGACGTAATGAAGAAGCATCACAGACAGGTTACCGAAGACCAACTGTATTATGGTGGTTTCTGGTCTAAGCCCTGCAAAGTTGAGATGGAAAGAATGTTCTGCGAAATCGAAAAAGGAAAGCCCGTTCCGGATGCGATTATTTGTGCAAATGATTATATGTGCTTCACCGTAATCGATATGCTCGAAGAACATGGACTTCGTGTACCTGAAGATGTGGCTATTTCCGGTCTTGATGGCCTTGAATCGGAACGTTTCTGTTCTCCGCGCCTTACAACAGGTGTTATGGATTATGTTATTTCTTCCGAGAAAATTTTCGATCTTCTGGAAGACCCTGATGAAAATCCTAAAGGAAATGTTATTCTTCCGAGTAAAATACAGATTGGCCAGTCATGCGGATGTCACGGTGTTACTCCCGAGTCGACTGGCACTTCAGTCGTAAACTTAAAGACAAATATTCGTCAGCATGTAAACTACGAAGAAGAAATCAGCATACTCGGAACAATCAGTGATGATGATCCGGATTTTACTTTGGAACTCCAGGAAATTCCTCGATTCCTGGACAATCTCTCTTATTTGTCTTTCACTTTTGCTTCTAATCTGACATACCTTGATGAAGTCAGCCTCTCTGTTGATACTGAAGCTTATCCTATGGACAAAAGCGGAATCTTCACAAAGAAAATGGCTGTTTGGGAGGTCGACCGCGTTAAAAACATATGTTCGCACTCTTTTGAAAAAACAATCAAATTCGGTGATATTGTTCCAAAGCTCTTTGAAAAACTTGAACGTGACCCCGCAATGCTCGTTATTCCGGTTCACGCAAAAAAACAGACCGTCGGTTACACGGTTATGACACTTAATCCCGAGAAATTCTGGATTACCGGTTACAGTACATTTCTTGTAAGCTTTAATCATATGCTCGAAATGCTTCGTACTCAGTTTATGTTGACAAGAACTTACATGGTTGATTCGCTTACCGGACTTCTTACAAGAAACGGCTTTTACAAAAACATCGACACAAACATGATTGCCTGCTCCGAAAAAGAGCTTTCGGTTATTTCCATCGATATGGACAATCTGAAACACATTAATGACACATATGGTCATGCTGAGGGCGACGCGGCTCTCATGAAAATCGGCAGCTTCATAAAAAAAGCCATCAACAAGGAAACTGCGGCGCGAATCGGCGGCGATGAATTTCTCATTGCTTTTATTGATGACGACACCAAACTCAGAACTGCTCAGATTATCAATTCCATTCGTGAACAGATTCGTGATCATAACATACATAAAAGAACCGAGTATTTTCTCGAGGCAAGTATCGGTGTTTACGCAAACAAGATACGAAGCCGCTCCTTTGACTTTTTCCTGAAACGCGCGGATGACCTGATGTACCAGCAGAAAGAGGAGCATAAAAAGGAACATGGTTCATACAGATAAACGTGCGCCGCTAGGCGCACCATTAAAATCGGGACTGCCTGTAATTCAGACAGTCCCGATTTTTCTTGTTATAAATCCGTTAAAACTTCATATTCAACTTAGTCAACGTAGTCAACATATGTTCCGACAAGTGCAAGCTGTACAATGTCACTTGAAATTTCAAATGTAAGATTAAATTTATCTTCCCAACAAGGAACAAGAACTGTTGATCCATCAGCCTTGTAGCCGATTACGAAATATCTGTCAAGATTCTCTTTCTTCTCGATACGCATTGTACCTGTAAAGCCTGTAATATCCTTGTAGTCGAATTCGATTACTGTTACTTCCTGATAGTCCTTAATCTTGATACCGTTTTTACCGAATTCGTCCTTGTCTACTATCTTCATGTCAATTTCAGGCACTACGGAATCTGTAGACTTGATGATGTACTTAACTTCAGATTCTACATATGTTCCATCATCTTCCTGATATGCGAACAATAATGTTGAATCGCCTTCTGCTTCAACATGAAGTCCCTTCTCGCCGGACTCATCAACAATCTTTGCTTCGGGAGCCATATAATCTGTGCAAATCTTGTTCACAATTTCTTCATCTGCTTTGAGGTTATTATTGACTTCCTCAATTGCATCGAGTTCGTTCTTTCCGTTCCAGTCGGTGATTGTTAATTCAGCAAGCTGACCATCTACATCAATGACATTTTCTGAATTAAGTATAGTTTCATTAGATGTGGGAACTACAACTTCCTCTTCGGCAGGTTCTTCACCATCAAGGGCTGAACGGGATTTATCTGCCTTTGTTGTAGCAACACTTCCGATAGAGAAAGAGAAATTGATTTCTTCTCCATCGATATTTGTCCAAGTTGTTGCCATTCCGGAGTCTATATTTCTAAGTTCAATTACTCTTCCTACAGATTCATCATATAAGTACTGTCCGCCGGCATAATAGTACTCCCATAACTCTTCCCAAGTATCACATTCATAATAGTAAGGAGGGTCGTTCTCCGGGTCATACCACGGCATATTTTCCAGCGACCATTCACGCATGGTGTTATTCGTGAAATACCAAGGGTAATCATAAAATGCTATGTTTTCATAATCCGGCAAATGTCCGTTTGCATCATAGGAAATAACAAACGCCGGATCGGAAGCATCGGCTTCTGCAGCACTGACGTTACCTACCATCTGAACCTTTAACGGATCTCCGTTACTGTTATTTATTTCCTTAAGCGAAGCAATATCCGAGTAATCGGTTATACCATAATTACCCAACATTGTGTCCGTATAAAAACCAAAGCTTGTCATATCATCACGGACGTCAGCAGAAAAATTGACAAGGTACGGGTTTTTCTCGGTATCATTCACGTCATTTGTTTCAAAACTTACGCGTAAATTATCCAATAATCCAATGTAAGCATTCTCGTCATTATCGCTTGTCATCAAGTCCCACTTACCATTGTACGATGTGCCGATCCAACATTCTCCTTCTTCGTCATCTTCATATTTT
Source organism: Lachnospiraceae bacterium (assembly GCA_045598045.1). Lineage (GTDB taxonomy): Bacteria > Bacillota > Clostridia > Lachnospirales > Lachnospiraceae > RGIG3528. The sequence continues at coordinate 5,960 of JAZLLG010000084.1, forward strand.
CCGATAACGTTAAAGCTGTCATAACCTCCTTCACCTAAAAAGATTCTATAGGCCATTGCTCCATTAGACAGATACCATCCGTTAGCCATATAGGAACCATAAACGTATAATTCGTTTTCTCCGCTTCCTACAGTTCCGAATCCACCCTCGTATGCAGCTGCATCCAGAAAGAGTGCCTGAACAGCCTCTGTTTCTGCTGTATCCACACCATTTGTGGCAACAATTTTATACCAGTTACCATCCACAAGAGATGTATATATTTCAGCTAAACCTGTTCCGTTTCCATACACGTTGGCTTCTGTAGCCGTATAATTTTCCGATTCCCTGTCCTCAGCTGTGACGAGTGAGTACGTTATTTCGGAAAAATCATTTCCAAATGTCTCTGATGTTTCCAACAGGTCTGCTCTCAGGCCAATCGTTCCGTCCTGGTATTCATCGTTCATATCATATCCATAAAGGAACCCGTTAGCATTGAAGTCTGCTGCGCCATCCGCAAATACATCATTTGCAGGTGAAAGTGCAATAACCATCGCGATTGCACTAAGTGTGGCAATAAACTTCTTAATTCGTGTAAAATGCTTCATTCTTTTGCCTCCTTGCAAAACAATTAATAAATGTGATACGCTCATTATGAAACCAAAAGTACATCAAAAGAACGACAAAAACCCCTGTTTCTGTAAACAAAAAATAAAGCCCCTCTTAAATGACAAGAAAGGCTTTAAAAGATTATTATTAACTACTCAAACCAGAAGGAGTCAAACTCAGCAATAGCGGGGTCTGCAGGCTGATCGGGCCTTGCAAGAAACTTGAAGTAAATCGCACGCTTACCGATTAAGGATGAATCAAGCTTGATTTCAATCGGAATATACGTATCAGATACGTTTCCTCGAATATTTGTTTCTGCGACAACTTTTCCATCATAGCTGTCTGCGATTATTTGAACTTTTGCCTCCTCAACGAGAAGCTTTACGTTGAGGAAAGCCTTTTCGGGAGAGTTGTTGCCAAACTGAAGATATCGAAAACCGACCGTTGTATTGTTTTTAATATTCACAACCGGTGAAGATACATTCCACTTTTCTTCACGAACAGGAAGAATGTATGCTCTGTCCTTCTTTTCAGTGGTTGCAACGTTTTTTCCATCATACAAATGAATTGCACGTCCTGCAGAAATCAGGCTTCTTGCATTAAGACCGTTTACAGCGGCACCTGAAGAAGTCATTTCAACCGGGCCTGAGGAAACCGGCTCTCCATCCTTATAAGTAATCTTTCCGATGTAAAGCTTACCATCCTTTCCGAGGGCTACATCAACAGGCTCAAGCATTGCCTGTCGTGAAAACTCATCAAGGCCGGTCTGTCTGTGATAGAAAACGTACCACTGTCCGTTAACCTGCATTATGCTTCCGTGATTATTACCCCAAGGATAGGTCATGCGTTTTTCGCCATTCGGAAGAGTGATAATCTCGCCACCGTTAAAGGAAATATCTCCACCGTAAACGTAGCCGTCAAGCGGATGATCGCTGTAAGCATAAGAAAGAAAGCCGTTATTGTTTGGAACAACACCAAGCTCGGGCTTCGGCTCGTTATAGTTCTTTGAATATATGAGTACGTACTTTCCAAGTACCTTTCGGGGGCTGGATGCTTCGAAAAATCCAAAGGTGTAGTCTATGTGACCGTCATCGTTCTTGACCCAAGGAGCTGTGCAATGTCCGACAGGGTTTCCGTGGTATGTTCCCTCTTTGAAGGTAGCCATATCTTCGTTAAGCTCTGCGCAGTTTGCGCCACAGAAGCCCCAGAAACCGTAAGCTCTGTTGTCGTCATCCACAAGAACGCCGGGATCGAAGCCAAACTTCGTATCTACAGGATTTTCAAAGGGTCCTGCGGGATTTTTGGAGCTTGCCACGCAGCACTTTGAGCCGCGTGCCTCAGAGACATACATATAGAAAGTGTCACCTTTTTGAACAACATCCGGAGCAAAAAGAGGCTGTCCGTCACGTGCTGTCCAACAGGTTCCGTGACATGTCCAGTTTGTAAGGTCTGTAATCGGTGCCGACCAGACAACATAGTCAAGTCCGCAGTACTCATTCATAAGTGTATCATGCGAACCGTATACGTATATACGTTTTTCGCCTTTATACTCAAAAACTCTTGGTTCTCCGTCCGGAACATGCTCCCAAAGAGGCATGTAGGGATTTCCTGCTTTCAAAAACTTTGGTGCCATAACTTTCTCCTTTTATTCCTGACTGTTTACAGCCTGTTCAACTGCAAGAGCGAGCTGATTCGGACATGAGTTTCCTCCTCTGCAGTCGATTCCTTTAAGTAACGAAATAATCTCTTCGGCTTTTCTTCCGCTCGCAAGTCTGGCAACGCCCTGGGTGTTGCCCCTGCAACCGCCTATAATCTGAATATTATTTACCGTTCCGTCTTCTTCAAGATCAAACTGCATTTCGCGTGAACAAACACCTTTTGTTTTGTATACTATATGCTTTGCCATAAATAATCCTTTCCTGAAGGAAATCATTCCCACTCAACTTTTCCCTGCAACCAAACATCACCTTTAAAACGTCTTCCGACTGCAGGAGTTCCCATAAGTGACTTTTTATTCAAACATACTTCCATAAGAACATTGTTACATTCTACAAGAAATACGTATAGCTCTTCTTTTGTAAAGCAATTAATCTGCTCTGAAATTTCCAGGATTCTTCCGACTATGGCGTAACAATCGTTATCTGCCCCGGCAGGATGAAACGTTGTATCGACAATTGAATATATATCTTCATTTTTCTCATCGGAAGAGTCCAACTGTACGGATTCATCATCCGGAAAAAGTTTCCTGTCAAAGGCCGCAACTTTCTCCATAATTGTTACAGGCTTTGATGGAAGAATTATCTTTCCTTCTTCCGCAAGACATGAAAGTTTTACACGGTATTCCATGTTCGGATTGTCTGAAAATTCAGGGCTGAACAAACCATGTTGATTCTGAACATAGAACATCATAAATCCAAGCATTTCATCCGAACACATTGCCAAAAACGCATCCGAATCAAAACGCTTGCTGAATGCAAGCGGATGACACATACTCTCATGAGTCCCGTAATGAGCAGGAAACAGGTGAGTCATTCTCATCTTTCCTTTTTTATCGTACATTCCTCTGAAAATAATACCGGTGTTTTCAGCAACCGGAATGAAGAACTCATATGAATCTCCGTATTTATTTTTTTTAGGGTCTGCAGCCACGTCAAGCTCTGCTTTTTCCAAAGCAAAGTCAACAAGAGAGTCTTCTATCTCGGAAACGTTTCCTTTACTGAAGCCGACTGCATTTAACATACTAACCATCATTCGCCTTCCGTTTTCTCACGTAAGAGACCTATTGCACCGTCCCAAATTCAAAGTGCAAAACGTATATTCTCAAAAATAGTAAATAAATGAGTAGATTATCCCGATTGTCGCCGATATGGCATTTGTAATAACAGAAAGCCTGAAGCACTGTTTTTTTTCAGCATCTGCCATAAGTGAATATAAAAGGCCTTCAACAAAAAACACAATTGCTTCCAAAATGATTACCGGAATATAGTAGGTCACAACTACTTTTGTAACGGGATTTTCTATACCGCCAAAAATGTAATTTATTCCCACCAATGCAAGGTTTAATAGGGGATTTGTTACCAAATTGCAGTAGAGATTATACTTCACCCATTCTTTTGATCTTGTAAGAAAAAACATTACAAGACCTTCTATAAAAACAGTGGTTACCAATGCAATAAGCATATTGTTTACCTCTTACTGCCGTCGGCTCAAGCCTCTTCCTTTTTTTCAACTTCGTTCTGAAGGTTATTTTTCTTCTTTTTATTGCATACATGTGCAATGATTAAAACGATACCTGCAATTACTGCTATTATTGCAAATACAATTGCAATATATCCCCAAATTGTTAAAGAAGGTACCTCTGCAGGGCTCGATACATCTAAGATAATGTTATTCATTTTCTTTCCTCCGTTTTGTCTGAATTAATTTCTTCCGTTACTTCAGCTTTTTCATCGATATTATTTGCATTTCGTTTTTTCTTTTTATATATCGCAGAAATAATCTTCACCAAACCGACAATGATGCAGACTATCACCGCTATTATAATAAGTAAAACACCCAATCCAAATGCGACTAATCTTGCAGGATTAGGAACATCCAATACAACCTTCATATTCAGTCACACCCTTTCTTTGATTTATTATTGTTTATACAGTAATATATTCCTGCTGCCGCTGAAAGCGACATAACAACATTTAATATATTACATATAATCTGGGGAGGCATGCTTGTAAAGAAAATAGGAAGCGACCCCAAAATTAATGAAACGGTCGTAATTCCGAAGGCTATTCCGGGCGAATATTTCAGGACCGAAAACAGTCCTCCCAATGTTATCGCCATTGTCATGGAAAAAAGAGCAATTCCAATTAGGGAAAGCCACATAATATTATTACTGATTAGCAGAATGGGAAGTGAAAGAAGACAACTGATTATTCCGACATTCTTTGCACCAAACTTGTCGGAAAGTATTCCTCCGAGCATTTTTCCGGTTCCCATAAAAACAAAAAGAAGTATTGTATGTATGCTTAGTTTGTTCCAACCGGTCGGTAATCCGTATCCGATGTAACCGCGCATAACTACTATCAGTGCAAGAATAATTACTATCAACTTTGAAGGTCGGTCATTTACAATATTATGTTGCAGTGGCTTTTTTTCAAAATCAAAAGCAGTTTCCTTATATTTTTCTCTGATTTTCTTATCTACTACATACATAAGAGGAATCGCGAGAACAAGCGGAATGAATGCCACACCCCAAAAAACGGAGTAATTGGCAAACATCCTTCCGGTAATTACTCCGAAGGAACCTCCGGACACGAACACAGCACTTTCACCGAGTCTTCCTTCCGATACTCTGGCGGTCGACATCGCTCCGCAAATATGAACGACTGCATTACCAAGTGAAAATATGATAAGTCCGACTATTACAAGAGAATAATAGTTTCTTAGGTTCAACGAAATTAGCCCGCCGACTAAGAGCATTATTCCGCCGATTATGCCCGGTCTAAGTTTTCTATGTTCTTCGAAAAATACACCAATCAGCGGTTGTGTCAAAAATGCAATCAAGTCAAACAGCAAGACCGCAACCCACCGGAGCGCCGTAAATTCGGGAAAAACCGCTTCAAGCACATAAAAGCAAAGTGTTTCAACCGCAAAATGAACGAACCAAAACGAAGCAGCTGTTAACCTGTTTATTTTCATGTTATTCACCATATGTATCTACGATGAATACCGTTAGTTCTTCAAGTAAATCATGTTCAGCCCATGACTCCCACTCGCCGCGTGCATTCTTTCTGAGTTCTCGAAGAACAGGTCTTGTCGGCGCAGAGTTGTTCTGTCTGATGACAATACATGTTGCACCTGTATTTGTCACAACAATTGAGCCAATCGGGTACGCAGCAACGGACTGAACAAAGGTCTGAGCATAACCAATATCAAATTTGGTTCCGGCCAGGCCAAGGATACATTCCATTGCCTCGTATACCTTCATCTTTTTCTCAAGTGTGCCGTAAATCATATTATCGAAAGCATCACATATCGAAACAAGGCGCACTTCACGCTTAATTCTGTCGCCTACAAGCCTGAAAGGATAGCCTGACCCATCCATTCTTTCGTGATGGTAAAGAATAATATCCTTAGAAACCGAACTAAGCCATTCCTGTTTTTCAACATTCATGTAGCCGTAAACAACATGTCTCTTGATCTCTTTTTGAGTATCTTCATCTGCTTCCTCAAGAATAACATCCTGATAATCCGAATGAAGGTTAATGAAACCTATGTCATGAAGAAGAGCTCCTACGGCGATATCCTTTACTTCCGTCTCTGTGAAGCCGGCATGAATCGCAGTAAGGATCGAAAGCGCAGCAACGCTGAGGCAATGATCGCTCAGCTTTTGATCGGTACGTCTTACTACAGAAACATTATAGAGAACTTCTTTTCTTTCAAGAACGCTCTGCATTACACCTTCAGCAATTTCAAGAAGATTGCTCTTCTCATTTCTGGAAGCATATGAAAAACGCTCAATAGTATTTTTAAGAGTTTCCGAACATTTGTCACAGATTTTTTCATCCGTAAAGTTATCTTCGGAAATATCTTCGGATATCTCATCCTCAATAAAAATGTCGGTAATATGCAGATCCTGAAGCTTTGTTCTGTATTCCAGCTTCAGTTTCGTGCCTTCAGCGATAATTATAACCCCGTTTCCGCTGTATATGTCTTTCGCCAGTATTTCTCTACCGGTTATCTGCTCTGTTTGAATTCTTCTCACAACGTTTGCCCCTTTTTCGTTATGTTATCCTATGTCAGTAAAGTTTGTTCCCTTTTGTGCGCTTTCAAGTGCTTTTCTTTCTTCAGCAGAAAGAATTACATACGATTCCCCACGTATGATTTCTTTAACATAAATGTGGCAGCCTTCTCTCGAATGAATTGAGGAAAGAATGAAGCCGTTATCTTTATCAGTAAGAACGCAAAGTGAAAACGAAAGCTTACCTCCCATCTCACTGAATGCATCATACTTGATCATACCCATTTTCTGGAATGCATTGATAAGTGTTTCACATGTCATATCCAGCTTTTCGGATGTAAGATGTTCCTCTTTTTTAAGTTTATCAATTTCTTTGAAGCGGCTGAAAATGGAGCTTTCAAGGTTTTCTCCATCAGATCCCTTCATAAATGTTGCATATTTTTTCTCAAGCTTTATCGTCTTAACAAGTAGAACGATTACAAGTGCAATCAAAGCTGCAACAACGCCAAGAAGCACATAAATCAGTATGTTCAAGTTGATGCCGAATGTGGCAACAGTTTCGTTTAATATCATAGGATGCCTCTGTTACATTATTGATTTTCAAGAATCTCAATGATTCTGTCAAGCTCATCTATTGAATAGTAGCTTATGTTAATTTGTCCGGCAGTTTCGGACTTTTTCTTGATTTCAACCTTTGTTCCAAGAACGTTCTTCAACTTTTCTTCAACTGCTCTGTAGGATGAGTCTTTTTTCTTCGGTTCAGGCTTTGCAGACTTTTTCGAAGGACCTTCCTTATATTTACGAACAAGTTCCTCGGCTGCTCTTACGCTGAGATTTTCTTCGGCAATTTTCTTTGCAATTTCAAGCTGAGCCTTTGAATCATCAACTCCAAGGAGTACTTTTCCGTGTCCTTCGGAAATAATTTCATCGGCAATCATATCCATAACTTCTTTTGAAAGCTTTAAAAGTCTCAGCGAATTTGTAATTGCTGTTCTGCTCTTGGATAGTTTCTCGGCAACTGCCTCCTGAGTCATTTTTGACTCGTCCATGAGACGTTGATATGCCTGAGCCTCTTCGATTGGATTCAAGTCCTCTCTTTGAATGTTTTCAAGGATTGCAATCGTAAGAATATCCTTATCGGCATAGTCCCGAACAACAACCGGAACCTGCTTTAAGCCTGCGATTCGCGCAGCTCTGAATCTTCTTTCACCCGCAATAATCTCATATCGTTTGGAGTCCTTTTTCTTTTGAACTATAAGCGGCTCGATAATTCCCATCTGCTTAATGGAGTCGGCAAGTTCATTCAATGCTTCCTCATTAAAAACCTTTCTGGGCTGATCACGATTAGGCTCAATATCATTTATCGAAACAAGTATCTCGCTTCCGGTGTTTTCTTCTTTTTTCGGCGCTGCTTTTTTCTTTTCCGGGATTGCGTCCGGAATAAGTGAATCAAGCCCCCTGCCAAGTCCGCGTTTTGCTGCCATTCTGCCACCTCTTTTTTATAATGTTCCACGTGGAACCAATTAATACCATTTCTTTTTGTTTTTTTCCGCTACTTCCCTTGCCAGTTCTCTGTAAGCTTCTGCTCCTGTTGACTTCGAATCATAAAGATTAATAGGAAGTCCATGGCTGGGAGCTTCCGCAAGTCTGACATTTCTCGGAATCATCGTCTTGTAAATGTACTGTTTAAGATTCCTCTGAACATTCTCAACGACCTGAACAGAAAGATTTGTTCTCGAATCAAACATTGTAAAGACAATACCCTCGATTTCTAGTTCCGGATTAAGCCTTCTCTGTACAAGATCAATTGTATGAATAAGCTGTGTCAAACCTTCCAATGCATAATACTCGCACTGTATAGGAACAAGAATTGTATCAGCTGTCGTCATTGCATTGACGGTTAATGTATTCAGTGAAGGGGGACAATCAATGATAATAAAATCATAATTGTTCCGGATTGGGTCAATTATCTTTTTAAGAATAAATTCTTTTTCGTCAACGCCGATGAGCTCAATCTCCGCACCGGCAAGATCGACATCAGAAGGAATTACGGACAAATTCTTTACTGCACTATCCATTATACACTTTTCCAAGGAAGATTCACCAAGAAAAAGGTCATAAACAGTCTTTTTTAATTTTTTCTTATTGATACCAAGGCCCGAAGTAGTGTTTCCCTGCGGGTCTATATCTACAACAAGAACATTATTTCCAAGTTCAGCCAAGCATGCGGAAAGATTAATTGCGGTAGTTGTCTTTCCAACGCCACCTTTCTGATTGGCTATAGCTATAGTTTTGCCCATAACGCCCCTCCACTTGATTAATTATAAATAGGAGTCTTCAAATGAAATGTTCCACGTGGAACATTCAATCAGATATCAACGAAATTATTTTTAATGGCATAAACAGCTGCCTGTGTACGATCGGATACGTCAATCTTTTTGAAGAGATTAGAAATATGGTTTTTAACAGTCTTTTCACTGATAGAAAGATTCTGGGCAATTTCTTTATTGATGTATCCTTTTGCGATAAGAACAAGAATCTCGCGTTCTCTTTTTGTGAGTTCGTTTTCTTCTTTTTCAGAATAAAGTATTTTCTCGTTAAACATAGGAAGAAGTTTCTTGTCAATAAAATCCTCTCCCTTGTAAACTTCCTTTATTGCACGAGAAAGTGTGTTGAAGTCGGAATCTTTAAGGACATAACCATTTGCTCCAAGTTCAACAGCTCTTCTTAAGTATTGAACCTCATCATGAATTGTAAGGACAAGAGTTTTAGGCTGGATGCCACGGTCATGAAGTTTTTCAAGAGCTTCAAGCCCTGTCATAACAGGCATATTAATATCAAGAAGCATTACGTCCGGCTTGCACTCTTCAACTTTTTGAATACACTGCTTTCCATCACTGGCTTCTCCTACAACAAGAAAATCCTGTTCAAGCTCAAGAAGGCCTCGTATTCCCTCACGAATAATCTGATGATCATCTACGAGCAAAATTGTAATTTTTTTATCCATACGTAGTACCTCTTATTTTCTTTGTATCGGAACAGAAACACGTATTTCCGTTCCGCCTTGTGGTCTGTTCAAAATTTCAAATGAACCATTAAGTACTCCGGCACGTTCCCTCATAATGGAAATACCGAAATTTTTCTTTGCATATTTACTTTCTTTAATTTTATTTTCAGGAATCCCTATTCCATCATCTGTAACAGTCATCAAAAGTGTTTCCGGTTCAAATCGTAAAAGAACACTTGCCTTTGAAGCCTTTGAATGTTTCATAATATTATTGCAGGCTTCCTGTGCAATTCTGTACAGATTGATTTCAACAATCTCTTCGAGATTGTATTCATCGCCCTCTTTATAAATGATGAAAGCGATTTTATGTTCTTTATTTATGGAATTAATGAAATTGTCAATTGCATCAGCCAATCCGAAATCATCCATCGCAATAGGACGAAGGTCGAATATAGCTTCGCGGATTTCGATAATGGCTTCCTTTGCAACATCAATAATCGAGCTGAGTTCCAAACGTGCACGTGTTTCGTCAATATCAAAAAGCTTAACGCAAAGTTCGGATTTATGAACAAGTCCGGTAAGATTCTGTACGGCGGAATCATGAAGTTCTCCCGCAATACGATTTCTTTCAAGCTCTTGAATTTCAAGAAGCTTCATACCGAAATTATTATCCGGAACCGAATTTGTTTTTGTTTGTTTTTTCAAGAGAGTTTTTACTTCATCACGCAGTTCGACGAGTTTGTCTTTCTTTACTTTATAATCATCGTACTGCTTTTCCATAGCATAAAGCTTTTCTTTGAGTTCCTCAATTGATTCAGAATAGGATGTGCCGAAACCATCAAGCGAAGAAACTTCGTTTGGGGAAAACATACCGACATTGCTCATACGTTTTTTCTCAAGCTGTTCCTGCTCGAACTCCCTTTCGCGGATAATATGACGAAGTTCGGAAATCAGTTCAAGATTTCCGTCCATATTGGCATCGTAATCCTTAATAACAGAATTAAGAAATTCGACATTTTCATTATTCTCTTTGCTTTTACGAGAAACAGTTCCCATTTTCTCCTTTAATACGCCTTTGCGTTTAACAATGCAGATATGATTAGTACAACGAATTTCGGGTATCAAAAAAAACGAAACTACTGCACTTATAATATAACCCATATGCCGTTCTTTGTAAATCCGATAGGCCAAGAATTATCGGGACACAGATAAAAAAAGCAGTCCGAAATATGAGAAATCAGGAATGACTGCATTTTTTACAAAGAGTTTCTTTAATAAGGATCATCGGCTGTTCATCGAAACCGGAAGTTGTTTTCATTTCTCCATTTTCGACAAATCCTATTTTCTTATAGAAGCCGACTGCATGAAGTCTGGCATCAACATAAACTTTATCCGCCCCCATCTGAAAGGCTTTATCAAGAAGCATTCGTACAAGAAAGTCTGCATAGCCTTTTCCACGATATTCGGGAAGTACACATAGGCGGCCGATTTTATATTCCTCTTCGGTTCCCATAAAAAGAAGTCTTGCTGTTCCGACAGGAATTTTGGTATCAGCGGTTTCTTCAAAAGCAAGAGCAAATATTGCGTTGTTATCGTCATCATCTTTAACAACAAAATCTGGAAGCTTTTGCTCATCAGCAAAAACCTTTTTTCTTATATCAAAAACATCATCAGCGGAATCGAGTCCCGCAAGAAGTAATTTACCGGATAAAAACATTTCAATTCCTTCCATATCGGCGTTCAATGTCGATGTAAAAAATCAAAGAGGTTTAGAAAAAACCTTGCCTCCGCCACGCGGATAAGCTTTGGGGGTAGGCTCTGTTTTCTTAATGACGACAAGAGTACGTTCATTATCGGATTCAGGTAAAACAAACTGTTTTGTTTCAATGAGTTTTCCACAAAGCTTCTTGATTGCAGACGATCCTTCCACAAGCTCATCCTGAATATTCCCTGCTTTATAGCTTACAAAAAGGCCATCTTTTTTTACGAAGGGAACACATAATTCGGAAAGCGAATTCAATTTAGCAACAGCTCTTGAAGTACAGATATCAAATTGCTCACGATATTCTTCTTTTCTTCCGAACTCTTCACAACGGGCATGAATTGCAGTTATTCCTGAAAGCTTTAATGAAGCAATTACGTCCTCCAGGAAGAGTATACGCTTGTTTAAGGAATCCATTAAACAGACATCCAAATGTGGAAAACTTATTTTTAACGGAATACCCGGAAAGCCGGCACCAGTTCCCACATCGCAGATTTTGACGGGCTTTTCTGTGTTATATATTATTTTACGTACGGAATCCGAATTTACGATTGAAAGGCTGTCAAGAAAGTGCTTTACGATTACTTCCTCGTATTCTGTAATAGCCGTAAGATTCATGACCTTATTTTTTTCTATGAGAAGGTCATAATAATCCTCGAACTGTTGGAACTGTTCTTCCGTAAGTTCAATATTCAGTTTTTCCAATCCTCTTCGGAAAAGCGAATTATCTCTCATATACTGTCCTATTTTGAAATATAGATTAAAAGCACTGAAACATCTGCCGGAGAAACACCTGAAATTCTTGATGCCTGTCCGATGTTTTCAGGCCTGATTGCTTTAAGCTTTTGTCTTGCTTCAATTCTCAGTGAAGGAACGGCATCATAATCAATGTCTGCCGGAATAAGTCTTTTCTCGGTTTTTTTGAAGGCTTCCACCTGACGTTCCTGTCTTTCGATGTAACCTTCATATTTTAACTGAGTTTCAACTTCGGCAATAACGTCAGCCGGCAAAGGCTTTCTTTCAGGGTCGAGCGGAGCAATCGTATTGTAATCGAGTTCCTGACGTACAATCAGCTCTCCAAGCGAAGCTGCAGTTCTGAGCAGTGCACTGTTATGTGCTTCAAGAAATTCCTGAACATCTTTTCTTCCGCCGACCATTGTATTTTTCAATCTTTGAATTTCTTCTTCGATATTCTTTTTCTTCAATAAAAGTTTTTCGTATCTTTCATCGGAAATAAGCCCGATTTCATGTCCGAGTTCGGTAAGTCGTAAATCGGCATTATCCTGGCGGAGCAAAAGCCTGTACTCCGCACGTGAAGTCATCATTCTGTAAGGTTCGTGGGTTTCCTTTGTAACAAGATCGTCAATAAGTACGCCGATGTATCCTTGTGATCGATCGATAACGACAGGTTCTTTTCCGGAAAGGAGTCGCGCTGCATTGATTCCTGCCATAATTCCTTGAGCGGCAGCTTCTTCATATCCGGAGCTTCCGTTCATTTGTCCTGCAGAAAACAGACCGCCGATAGCTTTAAGCTCGAGAGAGGGTTTCAACTGGGTAGGGTTGAAGCAGTCATACTCTATTGCATATGCCGGTCTGACAATTTTAGCATTTTCAAGTCCCGCAACAGAACGATACATTTGAACCTGAACATCTTCCGGCAAAGATGAAGACATTCCGGAAATGTACATTTCATTTGTATAATCGCCTTCAGGCTCGATAAAAACCTGATGTCTTGTTTTGTCAGGGAACTTCATGACTTTGTCTTCGATGGATGGACAATATCTTGGACCTGTTCCCTTAATGTTTCCTGAGTAAAGCGGACTTCTGTCTATGTTTTGACGGATTATCTCATGCGTCTTTTCATTTGTATAGGTAAGCCAACAAGAAACCTGCGGTTTATTAATTCCATCAGGAGTATTTTCAAAAGAAAAGGGCACAATCGTATCATCACCGAACTGCTCTTCCATCTTTGAGAAATCAATGGTTCGTTTATCAATTCTTGCAGGAGTACCTGTTTTGAATCGATAAATTTCCAATCCTAAATTACGAAGACAATCCGTAAGATGGTTGGCTGCAGGAAGACCGTTCGGTCCGGTGTACGTATAGGTGTCACCGTAAACGCATCTTGCATTAAGGTATGTTCCTGTACAAATTATTGCGGCGCGACAAGGATATACGCCATTTGAATATGTGCGCACTCCTGAAACATGACCATCTTCCACGAGTATGTCAGTAACTTCGGCCTGCCTTATTGTAAGGTTTTCCTGATTTTCAAGGACTCGACGCATTGAACGTGTATATTCTTGTTTATCGGCTTGTGCGCGAAGAGAATGAACTGCAGGGCCTTTCGAAACATTCAGCATTTTAGACTGAATAAAGGTCTTGTCTATGTTTTTTCCCATTTCACCGCCAAGAGCATCCAGTTCTCTGACAAGGTGACCTTTTGAGGTTCCTCCGATGTTCGGATTACAAGGCATCATCGCTATGGAATCGGTACTGACAATAAAAACAATTGTTTTCATGCCAAGTCGCGCGGATGCGAGTGCTGCTTCACATCCTGCATGTCCGGCTCCGATTACTGCCACATCATAGGTTTCATAAATATGATCCATATCTGTACCTTCCATAAGAGTTCCTATTTTCCCATACAAAACTCTTTGAAAATTTTATCAGCCAAATCATCTTCGATTTCTTCTCCGAGAATTTCGCCAAGTGCTTTATATGCTCCAAGAAGATCAATTGAATAAAAATCTTCAGGCATATCATTTTCAATACTGTTTAGAACTTCGTTAAGATATGCCCCGGCTTCGTCAAGCTTTTCTTTGTGTCTTAAAGAAGTAATGTATATTTCTTCTTTTTTCCCGATTTGTCCGATTGAAAACATTTCACGAAGCTTTGCGGTAAGCATATCAATGCCTGTCTGCTCTTTTGCGGAAATAGAAATAACGGGAAGAGCTGTTTTTTTCTCTACTTCGGAAATTGAAATTATGTTCGTAATATCGGATTTATTTAATAGCACAATTGCGGGTTTATCTTTTATGAGAGAGATTATCTTCTCATCATTTTCATCCAGTGGTGCAGACGCATCTGCAACGTAAAGAATCAAATCTGATTTTTCAAGTTCCGAAATAGCTTTATTAACGCCGATTTGTTCAACAATATCTTCTGTGTCACGAATTCCTGCGGTATCAACAATACTCAGGGTAATACCGTCGATGGTAATCAACTCTTCAATGGTGTCACGTGTTGTTCCGGGAATATCGGTTACTATTGCTCTGTCTGTTCCGGACAATGTGTTCATAAGCGTGGATTTACCTGCATTGGGTTTTCCAAGAATAACCGTTTTGATTCCATCTTTAATGATACGTCCGTTTTCAAAGCTTTGAATGAGTGAATTAATCTGTTCGAGTTCGGTGTCTACGTTTTTACGAAGTTCATCCGTAAAACCATCAATAGCAATATGTTCGGGATCATCGAGTGCAGCTTCAATAAAGGCTGTATCACGTAAAATCATTTCACGAAGTACATGTATTCTGTCACGTAATTTTCCGGAGAGCTGCCCGACTGAATTTCTGACTGCGTCATTATTGGTAGCATTGATTACATCAATTACTGCTTCTGCTTGTGAAAGATCGATTCTGCCGTTTAAAAAAGCTCGTTTTGTAAATTCGCCCGGCTCTGCAAGCCTTGCTCCTGCTTTGAGAATAGTCTCCAGAACTTTTCTTGTTACAAGCATTCCGCCATGACAGTTAATTTCAACAACGTTTTCTGCAGTGTAGCTGTTCGGCGCTTTCATCACCGAAACGAGTACCTCGTCAATGATTTCTCCGTCAGAAACTATATTGCCATAGTGTATCGTGAAGGTTTTCTGTTCAGCAAGCTTCTTTCCTGCTTTTTTTGCAACAAAAACTTTATCGGCGATGTTTATTGCTTCTTCGCCGCTTATACGAATTATGCTGATTCCGGCATTAGTCGCTCCGGTCGCGATGGCACAAATTGTTTCTCTCATTTTACGTATAGTATCAAAAAGCTAAAGAAAGGGTGCCGTAAAGCACCCTATAAGTATTATTGCTCGTTAGAGTCTACGGTTGCTTTTACGCCTTCGTAAACTTCACCTTCCTCAATGTTGCCGTAACGATAAGGCTCATTGGGATTTCTGTGGTATCCGGGTTTCTGGTAGCTGCTCTTGTATCCGCCGCGCTTGTTGCCATAGCCACCCTTATTGCCATAACGGGATTTATCATTGTACTTGTTGTAAACCTTAACACCCTTTTTAAGTGTAACAACTACCTTACGGTAAGGTTCTTCACCTTCGGAATGTGTTTCAACATACTTGTCATTCTGAAGTGCCGAGTGAATGATTCTTCTTTCGTAGGGATTCATAGGTTCAAGTGCAACTGCTTTACCTGTCTTCTTAACCTTGCCTGCAATGTTCTTTGCAAGATTTTCAAGTGTTTCTTTTCTTCTCTCACGATAGTTTTCGGTATCAAGCTTAATCTTGATATAATCATCCGAATCCTTATTAACTACGAGACTGATGAGATACTGAAGTGAATCAAGTGTCTGTCCTCTCTTACCGATGAGAACTCCCATATCATCACCTAAGATTTCAAAGTTCATAGTCTTTTCTTCTTCATCATAAGTGCATTTAACTTCGTTATGAATTTCCATGCAGTTAAGTACGTCAACAAGGAAGTTAACAGCCTTATCCTTAATTGTCTCTTTAACTGCTGCCTTGATTATAGCGGGCTTTTTATTAAGTCCGAGAAAACCTGAGCTGGGCTCTTCGATTATTTCGTAATCGATGTTGTCCTCTGTGGTCTGAAGCTGAATCTTAGCTTCCATAATGGCATCTTCAACAGTTTTACCTGTTGTTTCTATCCAGTTTCTCATTTCTGTCCTCCAATCAGTCTCTCTTGAGAATGTTTGCATATCCTGAAATTGATTTGATTTCAGGTGCTTTTACTTCATCGGCAGACTTAACATTTTCATCAGCTGAATCCGTATTTACGTTTTGTTTATTCTTATTAGCAGTTTTTGTGCTGCTACCGCTCATATTTGCATAATTAGCGGTTGTAACAGGCTTGGACATCTGTTCGTAGCTGATGGATTTGCCTGATGCTTTTGAGAACTGTGCCATTGTATTGCCCTGGGCAACACCAAGCTTTTCTCTTCTCTTATTCTGTTTCTCGACGTTCTTTTCAATCATTTCGTCGAGATCCATTCTGTCAATGTAGATGTTAATTGCAATCTGTTGAATAACAGAAACTACTGTGTTAATAATCCAGTAAATACCGATACAGAGAGGCAATGTGTAGCAGATAAAGCCTGAAAGGAAAGGCATAACGTAAAGCATGGTGTTCATGCTCTGACCAACCGCATTGTCCTGTGAATTACTGTTGGAAGGATTCTGTTTCTTTGAAAGTAAAGAACTTCCAAGCTGAGTAACAATAGCAAAGAAAGGAACAAGAAGTGCTACATTCCAGAAGGAGCCGGCAATTTCTTTATATGCTTTCGGGGAGTCAAGAATTGAAAGCTTTCCTACAGAGAAAATGTGCTCAATCTTGTCGATGTTACCCTGCAAAGATGCAAGTGCAGGATATGTTGTAACGATATTGTCCCACTGTGCTGTACCAAACTTTGTGAGAATATCGATGATGTGAGTAACGGAAAGACTTCCTGTTGCAACTCCTTCTGCGGAAACGGCAACTTCAGCCCATTTGTTGGTACCTGTAACCTGAAGTGACTTTGTAAAATCCATCATATACTGTACAAAGCCATCCTGTTTTGAAATAACTTCTGCAATCTGTGTGAAAAGAACATTGATGTCCTTAACATATGCGGGAATTGCATAGATTATTCGGTACATTGCAAACATAAGGGGAAGAGTAATAAGAAGGGGAAGACAGCCTGATGCAGGATTTGTTCCGTACTTGGAATAAATTTCCTGTGATTCCATCTGCATAAGTCTTTGAGACTGCTCGTCTTTTCTTCCCTTGTATTTTTCCTGAATAGCTGAAAGCTCAGGCTGCATTTTAGCAGAGAGCTTGGAAAATTTCTGTTGCTTAATCGTAAGCGGTAACATAAGCATCTTTACGATGATCGTAAAAAGAACAAGTGTTACTGCGATATTTTCGATATGGAAAAGTTCAAGGAACCTGTAGAGTAGATCGAAAATAAGTCCAAATATCCAGGCAAAAGGTTTTAAAATGCCTCCGGTCTGAGTAAGAATAAGAAAATTCAAAATGAAACCCTCCTAAATGAATTTCACGTCACATAAAAAAATACGAAAAATAAGCTAAGGCACAGGGTCATAGCCACCTTTTGAGAAAGGATTGCATCTGAGGATGCGCTTTCCCGTGAGGTATGAACCCTTTACCACGCCATACTTTTCGTATGCTTCGATTGCATATTGAGAACAAGTCGGCACAAATCTGCAAGACGGCCGACGCTTTAGCGGGGAGAGATATTTGCGATAAAAAACGATAAGTTTAATACAAAGTTTTCTCATCATTTATAAGACCATGCTGTTCTGCCAAATGCAGAAATGCACTGTTAATGTCACTAAAGCCTTTTCCCTTGGCACTCATTCGTGCCACCACAACAATGTCCCAACCACTATGGAACTTCTCATAACTTAAACGAAAGCTTTCTCTGAACAGTCTGGCGATTCTGTGACGTACCACGCTGTTGCCGACTTTCTTGCTGACGGATATGCCGAGTCGGCTGATGTCAAGATTATTCTTGTACACATACATTACGAGATACTTATTTGCTTTACTTATGCCGCACTTATATACGGTTTGAAAATCCGAATTTTTACGTATTGATTCCGCCACTTTAAGTATCCCTTTTTAGATTCTAAATAGAAGAAAAGGCCACATTTAACGCGGCCCGGCAATAGTGTATTAAGCTGAAATTACGTGTCTGCCCTTTGCTCTTCTAGCTGATAAAACCTTTCTTCCACCAGCACTGCTCATTCTGGAACGGAAACCATGAACTTTAGCCCTCTGTCTCTTCTTAGGCTGGAATGTCATTTTTGCCATTGAAACACACCTCCTTACCGGGATTTATATTGAAAAAAATTTTCAAAGTCAAAATTACGAGCGAAAGTTATTATAGTGTACTTTTCCACAACAGTCAAGACTTTTTTTATTTTTTCCCCTCATTTACCGTAATTTAGATGGGAAAAAGTGGCTTATTTAATTGCATTTCATGTGCTGTTTTGCTATAATATTTTTGATATGCTGAAAATGAAAAAAACGCCATTTTTAGCGTTTCTTAGTAGAAAAAAGGTTTTAAATTGTTATGAGTAATGAATCCATTAAAAATCAAATAATCGACAAATGGGAAGAAATCATCACATTTATGAAGGAAGAGTATGGAATTACTCCTGTTTCATACAATACATGGATAAAAGCCCTTTCTGTTGTTGATGCTTCCGACACTACAGTTACAATTGCCATTGAAGAGCGTCTCGGAAACATCGGTATTGAGCATGTCGAAAAAAGGTACAAGGTTTACCTGCAGACCTCAATTGCCGAAATCATCGGTAAAGAGTTCGAACTTAATTTTGTTCTTCCCAGCCAGACGAATAATGAAACAATCATTGACAATCCCGAACAGCGTGCTACTTTTGCTTCTTTAAATCCTAAGTACACGTTTGATTCCTTTGTCATCGGTTCAAATAATATGGTTGCACATGCTGCAGCTGTTGCTGTTGCCGACGATCCGGGCGGGTCATACAATCCCCTCTTTATTTATGGTGGAGTAGGTCTTGGCAAAACTCATCTCATTCAGGCAATAGCTCATGAGATTATGTCTCATCATAAGGACAAAAAAGTTCTTTTTATCACGGGTGAAAAGTTTACTAATGAGCTTATACAGTCAATTCGTAAAAGAACCGGTGATGAGTTCAGAGAAAAATATCGTAATGTTGATGTCCTTATTATTGACGATATTCAGTTCATCATCAATAAAGAGGCTGTTCAGGAAGAGTTTTTCTGGACATTCAATACCCTTTACGAAAATAAAAAGCAAATTGTTCTTTCGTCAGATCGTCCTCCGAAGGAAATGACAACTCTCGAAGAAAGACTCAGCTCCCGTTTCGAAATGGGTGTTACTGCAGATATCAGTCATCCGGATTACGAAACAAGACTTGCTATCATTAATAAAAAAGCAGAAGAAAAGGCTCTTATCATTGACAACTCCATTCTTGAGTTCATTGCAGAAAACGTTACTTCCAATGTTCGTATTCTTGCTTCTGCTCTTGATAAGGTTGTAGCTCTTTCAAGACTTAAAAAGAAAGAGATTACAATGGACCTTGTTCAGGAAGCAATTCATTCCATCATTGATATTAATGCCCAAAGAGTTCTTACCGTTTCTTATATTGTTGGAATAGTAGCTGAACATTACACCATCACATCAACAGCCATTTATTCCAAGAACAAGGAAGCTAAGATTGCATATCCCAGACATATTGCCATTTATCTTTGCAAAAAATATCTTACCCTTTCTTATGTAGAGATAGGTAAAGCTTTCAACAGAGATCACTCAACAATTATGTCAAGCTGCAAACGTATAGAAAAAGATATCAAAGAAGATCCTGTATTTGCTTCCACAATTGAATTACTTGTTAAAAAGATAAATCCTAACGGATAAATCTACATATTGTGGTTTGTGTGGGTAAGTATATCTCCCTATTATAATATGAAGAAACTCATACAAAATTATCCACAAATTGTTGATATGTTGTGTTGAAAAAATGTGGAAAACTCCGTATATCACGAATTAACATTTTTTTCCACAGGAAATCCACATGAAACCCACAGGGACTAAGTTCTCAGGTAATTTAGAGTTATAAACTTTATAAACATTTTATAAAGAACTTTATCAACAGCTGAAAGCCTTGATTTTACTGAGGTTGATTGACTTTTCCACAAATCCACACACCCTACTACTACTACTAAATATAAAATATATATATTACGGAGGAACATTCTGTATGAAAATCATCTGCAGAAAGACAGACATCATCAATGGAGTAAATATTGCACTCAGAGCAGTACCCGGAAAAACAACAATGCCTATTCTGGAATGCATTGTAATCAAAGCAAACAATTCCAATATCAAGTTCAGAGCAAGTGACATGGAAATTGCTATTGATACAATAGTAAAGGGTGAAGTTATTGATGAGGGAAATATTGCCGTAAACGCAAAATTCTTTGCAGATATCATCAGAAAACTTCCTGAAGAAGAAGTAATCATTGAATCGGACCAGTATTACATGGCAACAATCAAATGCGGTAAAGCAGAATTTTCACTTAACTGCAAGAGTGATGAAGAGTTCCCGGAGCTTCCTGCCATCGAAAAAGAAGATGCATTAAGAATTTCCCAGTTCTCACTTAGGGAAATCATTCGTCAGACCGTATTTTCAATTTCCGATAATGAAACACAGAAGATTATGACAGGTGAACTTTTTGAGGTTGAGGGAAATAACTTAAAAGTTGTTGCTCTTGACGGTCATAGAATTGCCATCAGAAAGATTCAGCTGAATAATGAATATAAGCATACAAAGGTTATTATTCCCGGTAAAACTCTTTCAGAAATCACAAAGATTATTTCCGGTGAAGTAGAAGATGAAGTTGTAATCTACTTCATGAAAAATCATGTTCTTTTTGAATTCGAAGATACTATTGTTCTTTCAAGACTCATCGAAGGCGAATATTACAAGATTAATCAGATGCTTTCAGGAGACTACGAGACAAAATTCTCCATAAATCGTCGTGATTTTTCAGACTGTCTTGACAGATCAACGCTTTTCATCAGAGAAACAGATAAAAAGCCTATAATTCTCGACATTAAAGATTTCAATATGAACATCAAAGTTAATTCCGCTATCGGTGCCATGAACGAAGATATTGAAATTAACAAAGAAGGTAAGGATATTATGATCGGTTTTAATCCTAAATACCTCCTTGATGTTATCCGTGTAATCGATGATGAGAAAATAGACATATACATGACAAATGCAAAAGCTCCTTGTTTCATTAAAAACGAGGATGAAACATACATTTATCTTATTTTACCTATCAATTTTAACGCAGCGAGAGCATAAGTATGGAAACTATAGCATTAAGAGAAGAATTCATTAAGCTTGGTCAGGCACTTAAGGCCGCAGGTTTGGTTGATTCCGGAGTAGAAGCAAAGATTGTTATTCAAAACGGCGAAGTCAAAGTAAATGGCGAAGTTGATGACAGACGTGGCAGAAAGCTGTATGAAGGAGACGTCGTAACTTACAAGGGTCAGGAAATTAAAATTACAAAATGATTGTAAATGCTCTGGAACTCAACAATTTCAGAAATTACGAACAGCTTAATATTGAGTTTTCAAACGACATAAACATTTTGTACGGTGATAATGCCCAAGGGAAAACAAATGTTCTTGAAGGAATATATCTTTCTTCGACCACTAAATCCCATAAAGGCGCCAAAGATAAGGAAATGATTAAAATCGGAGAGGATGAAGCTCATCTTCGAATGTATTTTAAAAAATCCGGCATGAATCATCGTATCGATATGCATCTTCAGAAAAACGGGAGAAAAAGCGGAGCGGTTGACGGTGTACCTGTCAGAAAGTCGTCAGATATCTACGGATTAATGAATGTCGTTTTCTTTTCTCCGGAGGACCTTTCAATTATTAAAAACGGTCCCGGTGAAAGAAGAAAATTCATGGATGCCGAATTATGCCAGCTTGATAAATTGTATCTTCAGTATTTGTCAAAGTACAACAAAACCCTTGAACAAAGAAATGATTTGTTGAAGCAGTTGTCTTTCAGGTCCGACTTTAAGGATACAATAGAAGTTTGGGATTCCCAGCTTTGTGAATACGGTAAATTCATCATCGAACAACGACAGAAATTTGTAGATGATTTAAATGAAATTGTAAGGGACATTCACTACAGGATTTCAAATAAAAAAGAAAATCTATCCATCAAATACGAAGCATCCGTTCAAAAGGATGAATTCGAAAATACACTAAAAAGGACTTTGGACAGGGATATTGCCATGAAGACAACCTGTTCCGGTCCGCACAGAGATGAACTTTCCTTCTTTGTCGGTGATGAAAATCTTAAACTTTTCGGATCACAAGGACAGCAAAGAACAGCCGCTTTGTCATTAAAACTTGCAGAAATTGAACTGGTTAAGAAAAAAATAGGTGAAAACCCGATTCTTCTTCTTGATGATGTTCTTTCGGAGCTTGACAGAAACAGGCAGCAGGCACTTTTAAATTCAATAAACGGTATTCAGACAATAATAACCTGTACGGGACTTGAGGAGTTTGTCGGTTACAGAAGTGGTTTGAATACTTTGTATAAAGTTACAAACGGAAGTATAGAAAAAATAGAGTAACTCTATGTTAAGGAGGCTTTATGAGCACCGAATACGGAGCGGATCAAATCCAAATACTTGAAGGACTTGAAGCAGTCAGAAAACGTCCCGGAATGTACATTGGAAGTACATCGTTAAGAGGTCTTCATCACCTTGTTTACGAAATCGTGGACAATGCCATCGATGAAGCACTTGGCGGATATTGTACAGAAATCAATGTTTACATCAACAAGGACGGATCTGTTACTGTTGTTGATAATGGTCGTGGTATTCCCGTAGAAATCAATAGCAAAAAAGGCATTTCCACAGTTGAAGTAGTTTTCACCATTCTTCATGCCGGCGGCAAATTCGGCGGTGGAGGATATAAAGTATCAGGTGGTCTTCACGGTGTAGGTGCATCTGTTGTCAATGCTCTTTCCAATTGGCTCGAAGTCAATGTCGATATTGATGGAAAGAGGTATTTTCAGCGCTATGAAAAGGGTAAGCCTGTTGCTCCGTTAAAAGAAATAGGTGAAAGTGCTCCCGGCAGAACGGGATCAACGGTTACTTTCTTCCCCGATGATACAATTTTTGAAGATATCGAATTTGATTACGATACATTAAAACATCGTCTTCGTGAAATGGCATTCCTTACAAAAGGAGTCAAAATTACTTTTGCCGATTTTCGTGAAGGAAAAGAAGCAAACGATGTTTTCCACTATGAAGGCGGAATCAAAGAATACGTCAAATATCTTAACAAAGGTAAATCAGTTCTTTATCCAGAAGTTATTTACTGCGAAGGAAAGAAAAAGGATGTTTACGTTGAAGTTGCAATGCAGCATACCGGCGATTACAACGAAGGCTGCTACAGCTTTGTAAACAATATTACAACACCTGAAGGCGGTACACACTTCACGGGCTTCAAGAATGCACTTGTCAACGTATGTAACGAATACGCTTTCAAGATGAAATACATCAAGAAAGAAGAAGACAAGCTCATCGGCGAAGATATCAGAGAAGGCCTTACAGCAATTATCAGTATTAAAATTGCAGACCCCCAGTTTGAAGGTCAGACAAAACAAAAGCTTGGAAACTCTGTTGCACGAGGTGCGGTAGAAGGTGTTGTTTCGGAAGCACTTGAAATTTTCCTTGAGCAGAATCCTGATATCGGAAAAACAATATGTGAAAAAGCAGCACTTGCGCAGAAAGCAAGAGAAGCAGCAAGAAGAGCAAAGGAAACTGCAAGAAAATCA
Organism: Lachnospiraceae bacterium; assembly: GCA_045598045.1. GTDB lineage: Bacteria > Bacillota > Clostridia > Lachnospirales > Lachnospiraceae > RGIG3528. The sequence goes on from JAZLLG010000084.1 coordinate 29,673, forward strand.
GTTCTTGACAGCCTTGGTCTTCCCGGAAAGCTTGCAGAATGTTCCGACAAGAATCCCGAACACTGTGAAATTTACATCGTAGAGGGAGATTCCGCCGGCGGTTCGGCAAAAACGGCACGTTCCCGTGCAACTCAGGCTATCCTTCCTCTTCGAGGCAAAATCTTAAACGTAGAAAAAGCAAGACTTGATAAAGTACTCGGAAATAACGAGATTCGTACAATGATCACTGCTTTCGGTACAGGTATCGGAGAAGACTTTGATATTTCAAAGCTCCGCTATCATAAAATCATTATCATGACGGATGCCGATGTCGACGGTGCCCACATTGATACACTTATGCTTACTTTCCTGTACAGATACATGCCCGAACTTATCAAACAAGGCTATGTATATCTTGCTCAGCCGCCTCTTTACAAGGTTGAAAGAGGAAAGCAGGTTTGGTATGCCTACACGGAAGAAGAGCTTACAGCACTTATGGCTCAAATCGGACGTGACCAGAACAATAAAGTTCAACGTTACAAAGGTCTTGGTGAAATGGATGCCGAGCAGCTTTGGGAAACAACAATGGATCCCGAAAGAAGAATTCTTTTAAGAGTAGGCATAAACGAGGATACACAGAGCGAACTTGACCTCACATTCACAACCCTTATGGGCGACGATGTTGAGCCGAGACGTGAGTTTATTGAAGCAAACGCCAAGTTTGTAGCAAACCTCGATTATAATGCATAATAAATTCGTAAATACGTATTGATTTCTGTCGGAGGACAGTATAGTGGATAATTTTGAAGATAATTTTGATAAAGTCCAGGAAGTCGACCTGAAAAGAAGGATGGAAGAATCCTACGTAAACTATGCCATGTCGGTTATAGTTGCACGAGCACTTCCGGACGCAAGAGACGGACTTAAGCCTGTTCAGCGTCGTATTTTACACGCAATGAACGAACTGAATAACGGACCTGACAAACCGCACAGAAAATGTGCCCGTATTGTCGGTGATACAATGGGTAAATACCATCCTCATGGTGATTCCTCCATTTACGGAGCCCTTGTTTGTCTTGCACAGGACTGGTCAACAAGATACCCACTCATTGACGGACACGGAAACTTCGGTTCAGTCGACGGTGATGGCGCAGCTGCAATGCGATACACAGAGGCACGTCTTTCAAAGCTTTCCGTTGAAATGCTTGCAGACATCAACAAAGAAACAGTTGATTTCATACCAAACTTCGATGAAACCGAGCAGGAGCCGCTTGTACTTCCCGCACGTTTCCCCAACCTGCTTGTAAACGGAACAACAGGTATTGCCGTAGGTATGGCAACAAACATTCCGCCTCACAACATGACGGAATCAATTAATGCTGTAATAAAACTTATCGATGATAAGATTGCCGGAGTGGAAACATCAATAGATGATCTCATGGAAATTGTTCAAGGGCCTGATTTCCCTACCGGAGCAACCATTCTCGGAAGACGAGGAATAGAAGAAGCCTACCGTACAGGACGCGGAAAAGTCAGAATCCGTGCCGTTACGGACATTGAGCCGATGGCAAACGGTAAAAACAGAATCGTTGTTACCGAACTTCCCTATCTTGTAAATAAAGCAAAACTTGTTGAAACCATAGGCCAGCTTTCAAGAGAAAAGAGAATTGACGGAATAACAGAAATTCGTGATGAATCCAGCCGTGAAGGAATGCGTGTATGCATTGAACTCCGTCGTGATGTCAATGCAAACGTTGTTCTTAATCAGCTCTATAAACATACACAGCTTCAGGATACATTCGGTATCATTATGCTGGCTCTTGTCAATAACGAGCCCAAAGTACTGAATCTCCATGAAGTTCTTTCGGTATACTTAAAACACCAGGAAGAAGTTGTCACAAGACGTACCCGCTACGACTTAAAGAAGGCAGAAGAACGTGCCCACATAGTAAAAGGCCTGCTCATTGCCCTTGATAATATCGATGAAGTAATTAAAATCATTCGCGGTTCCAAGAACGTTTCCGATGCAAAAGAAGAACTCATGAGCCGCTTCGGCCTTGACGATATTCAGGCACAAGCCATCGTAGATATGCGTCTCCGTGCCCTTACCGGCCTGGAAAGAGAAAAGCTTGAAGCAGAATACGCAGAACTCATGAAAAAAATTTCCGAGTTTAATGCAATTCTCTCCGATGAAAAGCTTCTCCTTGGAGTAATCAAAAAAGAAATCGCCGAAACACGTGACAAATACGGCGACGAAAGACGCACCAAAATCGGTCTTGACGTTGATGATTTCATTGACGAAGACCTTATTCCCGATGAAAACGTTGTTATTGCGAAGACACGCCTTGGCTATATCAAACGTATGACACCCGATAACTTCCAAAGCCAGAATCGCGGCGGTAAAGGTATCAAGGGTATGCAAATCATCGATAAAGATATTGTCGAAGAAATGTTTACATGTACTACGCACCAGACAATACTCTTCTTTACAAACAAAGGACGAGTATACAAACTTAAAGCCTACGAAATACCCGAAGCAGGCAGAACTTCCCGCGGTACCGCAATGATAAACATTGTTCAGCTGCAGCCCGACGAAAAGATTGTTGCCATGCTTCCCATCCGCACAATTGATGACGAAAATTCAATTATTTTCGTTACAAAACGCGGTATTGTTAAACGTACAAAGCTTTCCGAATACAGCAATATCCTCAAAAAAGGTATCAGAGCCATCAACCTCCGTGAAGATGACGACATTGTTGAAGTCAAGCTTTCAAGCGGAAAGAATGACATTATTCTTGTTACAAAGAAAGGACAATGTACACGCTTTAACGAGGAAGAAATCAGATCACTCGGACGTTCCGCAACAGGTGTTATCGGCATGAACCTTGACGACGATGATGAAATCATCTCGATGAACCTTGATTCTGACGGAACATATCTTCTTATCACATCAGCAAAAGGATACGGCAAACTTACCGAAATCAAAGAATTTGATTCCCACCACAGAGGCGGAAAGGGTGTCAAATGCTACAAAATTGCCGATAAGACCGGCGATGTTATGGGAGTTAAAGCAGTCGAACTCGGTGATGAACTCCTTCTTATCACAAACGAAGGCGTCATGATCAGAATCAGAGTCAGTGATATTTCCATAATCGGACGAAACACATCCGGCGTAAGACTTATCAACCTTAAGAAAGAAGATTCTTTTGTTGCCGGACTTGCAAAGGTTGATCCGGAGCCCGAATACGAAGAAGAAACAGAAGGAGAAAATCCCGAGAATGCGTGAAATTCACACTGATTTTCTTATAAAAAACATCAAAGAAATGTGTATTGAAGCAAATCTTGAGCTGGCAGACGATGTCAGCTCAAGAATTATTTCTGCCGCAAAAAAAGAAGAAACCGAATTAGGAAAAAAAGTACTCAGCCAACTTGTTGAAAATATGGAAATTGCCAAAAACGAGCAGATTCCCATATGCCAGGATACAGGAATGGCTGTTGTTTTTTTGGAAATCGGCCAAGACGTTCACATTACCGGACAAAACCTTACCGATGCGGTAAACGAAGGAGTCAGACAAGGATACACCGAAGGATACCTTCGTAAATCCGTTGTAGGAGACCCTCTGCTCAGAGAAAATACAAAAGACAACACACCCGCGATAATCCATACTGAAATTGTACCCGGAGAAAAAATAAAAATTACGGTAGCACCAAAAGGATTCGGCTCCGAAAATATGAGCCGTGTATATATGCTTAAACCGGCAGACGGAGAAGAAGGGGTTAAAAATGCCATACTCGAAACAGTTAAGCTCGCCGGACCAAACGCATGTCCACCCGTTGTTGTCGGTGTCGGAATAGGCGGAACTTTTGAAAAGTGCGCATATCTCGCAAAAAAAGCACTTACACGAAACCTTAACGAACACTCAACACTGTCTCATATAGAAACAATGGAAAAAGAGCTTCTTCAAAAAATAAATGAAATGAATATCGGCCCCGGAGGACTTGGAGGAAAAACAACAGCTCTCGGTGTCAATATAGAAACCTTTGCAACACATATAGCCGGATTACCTGTTGCAATAAATATGTGCTGCCACGTAGACAGACACATTACAAGAGTACTGTAGGTGAAATAATGGATACGCTCTATATTAATCTTCCGATAACTGAAAACCAGACAAAAGATATGCACGCCGGCGACTATGTTTACCTGACGGGTGTAATGTATTCCGCCAGAGACGCTGCACACAAAAGGATGATTGAAACACTTGAAAAAGGCGAAAATCTCCCTATAGATATTACAAATCAGACGATTTATTACCTTGGACCATCACCTGCCAGACCAAATCAGGTGATTGGATCGGCAGGACCGACGACGTCGAGCAGAATGGACAAATACACACCAACCCTGCTCGAACTCGGAATGAAAGCTATGATCGGAAAAGGCAGAAGGTCAGATTCCGTTAAAAAATCAATGATAAAAAACAAAGCGGTATATCTGGCAGCGGTTGGCGGAGCAGGCGCACTCCTTTCCAAATGCATAAAGAAAGCGGAGACGGTTGCCTATGAAGACCTGGGCGCAGAAGCCATATACAAACTGGAAGTAGAGAACTTTCCATGCGTTGTGGTTATTGATTCCGAAGGAAACGATCTATACGAAAAAAGTATTTGACAAGTACATATATCAATGGTAAACTAACCTTTGCGTTTTGAAGACGCAATAAGAAAATTTAATACCTTTGGTAGCAAATTTTCGGTTTGAGTGAATAATCAAAAAGCATTAAAGATGCTTTTCGGGTTATGATGGAGAAATACTCAAGAGGCCGAAGAGGCGCCCCTGCTAAGGGTGTAGGTCGGGTGACCGGCGCGAGGGTTCAAATCCCTCTTTCTCCGTTAGCAAGTACAGGAGCTCGTAAGGAGCTCCTTTTCTTTTCTCAATTTGTCACTATTGAAGGTACAAAAGCGAATATACCACACAAATCAAAAAAAGTGATAGCTCTGAAACCCTCTAAAATCAAGGGTTTTGAAAAAAAGTTTAAATTTTTTTAATTTTCTTCAAAAAAGTTGTTGACAAACTCTTTTTTCGGTGGTATCCTAATCGAGCGCCTTGCAAAAAGGGCGAACAAAGAAAGAACGAACCTTGATAATTAAACAGCTAAACAACCCTGAAAATTTCTAAAATTTTCAAACTTGGTCATTACGGA
>JAZLLG010000085.1:0-39341 GCA_045598045.1 Lachnospiraceae bacterium
CCCCGTCCCCCGGTATCATTTTATCAAACCTTATCCGGTATTGTTTTACATTTTCTGGAGTGCTGACTTAAATGCTGATTTTGACAAAGGCTTTTTGTAAAGTGCCAAAAGAATAAGGTACTGACACAGCGCACTGATAATAAATGTAGCATAGCATATACAGCACATTCCGCCGAATCCGATTGATTCAAAAAAGCTGCTGAGTGATGTTTTATATATAAGCATTGAATAGCCGGATGTACCAAACATTACGAGAACAATGAATATTATGGTTGAAACGAGATACATCTTATAGCATGCACCACAGAACAGGAACATAAGGAAGCTCATAATGGCAAATTGTCCCATTGCCTCGTACATTTCCACTGTCAGCTCCGGATAAGCCTTGATTATGAAGAACTTAATTATAAGCGTCACCGTGAGAAGCAGCAACATTACTATTAAATTTGTGAAAACCGGTATCGATGTCTGAAGGGATTTCTGTAGTTTTGAACTTGCAACGAGATTTGAAAGTCCCATGGATGTTATCATCTGGAATATGAACATTCCGATCAGCACAAGGTAGAAAGCGCCAATAACGTTTGTACCCTTGGATGCTATTTCAACAATCGCACCTATCGTCGCAAATATTATTGCACACACAATGTTTTGTTTTATGTTAAACCCATATTTTGCGAGTTTAAGACCAAGTTTAATCTTTGTAAGCATATTATTCCCTCCTGAATTACCTCTTATAGCACGCATGTATGCACTTAACATGATGACGATAAGTAAGATATATTGTTACGATTGCCAAAATCACCAGTAAAGCCAATATAGCCACTTGCCAAATAGTGCCTAAAAATGCAAATCCGAATCCCAATACCACCATGATAATTGCATTTACTAACGCAGAAATGCTTGTCAAAAACAAAGTAAGCTGGGTGTTATCGATGTGTCTGAAAAGGTTCATAACTGCTGTTGTTATCGTAAATCCAACAATGACATATAAGACACTCAGCACCGATACCTGCATTCCAAACAAAAGGCCAAACAGACATACAATCACACCTGCGCCTATGTACAAGGCGACCCTAAGCAAAAGGTCCTGGATAACAACACGCTTCATAAATTTTATACCATCAGGTGATGTTTTTATTAATGATGATACCGCCTGCTCTTTTTTACAAACGGGACCAAGTCCGAATGCATCTATTCCTGTCTGAAGTCCCGACAAGAAGATTATTCCGAACAAGGTGCACATATCATTTCCGGAAAACACCCACCCGAAAAAGCAACCTGCCAAAACTATTATCAACGGAAAGATGAGAAAAGCACACAGTCTGTATCCTTTTGAGACATACGCTCTGTATTCACGAATGACTTTCACAACAGCCTCCTATTTAAGTCTGGAATTCTGCTTCATAACCGCTACGCAGATTTGTGTAAGAGAAGGTGTTTCCGTTACTACATCAAGTCCTGCCAGCTTATCAATTTTTTCTGCAAGACAGATGCCTTCCCAACCATGCTGAGACTTATTGAATGTGAACATGTGCGGCTCAGCTTTTTCAGCGTCCTCATTTTCACCTTTAACAAGAACATATTTTTCTTTCAGGTCTTCTACAAAGCCTTCTTCGGTAATCTTACCCTGGTCCATAATAATCGCATAGTCTGTAATTGTTTCCATATCTGCAATATTATGTGTGGAGAAGAAAACAGACTTTTCACCGTTACCTTCTTCTATGTAAGAAGAAATCATTCTGTTAAGTTTATCTCTCATAAGAGGATCAAGAGGAGAAGCAGGCTCATCCAGAATAAGCAGGTTTGTATCTCTTGCCCACACACCTGCAAGAGCAACCTTTGTTCTCATACCGTCAGACATATCTGATACTTTAAGTTTTCCTTTGTATCCCGACTCAGGAAAAACTGCAAGTTCATCACACTTTTCACGGAACTTCTCGGTAGAAAACGTTTCAAAAAGAATTGTGTTGATTTCTTCGATATTGTTTACTGTCCAATGAGGGAAGAAATACTGTGTTGTTCCGGTATATCCGATGGAATTCTTAACTTCCGGTTTGTTTTCACGATCTTTATCCGTGAACTGATTAAAGTACCTGATATCACCTGAATATTCAAGATTAACACCCGTAAGGATATTAATAAGTGTTGTTTTACCGGCGCCGTTTTCACCGATAAGCGCAGTAGCAAATCCTTTGGGGATAGTCAACTGCGGAATATTAAGTGAAAAGCTCTTGTACGATTTAATAATGTTCTTTCCATCAATTGCAAGTTCCGTGTTCATTTTGTTTTCTCCTTTTATATTTCTTCATCAATTTCGTAAAGTGTTTCCAGTGTTGCAATAAGTTCACTTTTTGATATTTCTGCTACTCTTGAAGCTTTGATTGCCTCAAGCAATGCCTCCTCGACTTTTCGCATATGCTGCTCCTTCAGCATATCGCTGTCTTGTGCATTTACGTAGTAGCCTTTACCGGGGGAAGCTGTTACAAGTCCTTCCTGCTCAAGCATTTCATACGCTTTTATCGTCGTAATAACGCTTATCTTCAAATCCTTAGCAAGACCTCTGATTGAAGGCAGGTATTCGCCTTGAGCGAGCTTTCCGGTTAGTATCTGTTCTTTATACCATTCCGATATCTGCTGATAAATCGGAACTCCCGAGCTTTGGCTCAGCTTCATGGCAACCTCCTTTGTTATCATAACCGTTCGCACGAACTGTTCATGTGTTATATATACACCAATTACAGTTGCGTGTCAAGTTATTTTTTTCACAATATAAAAAATCAATCTGCCAAAGAAAAAAACAACCACGACTTACGTCGTGGCTGTATCAATATTTGCTTCTTCGGTTTCAATCTCTTCAGTTTTACTTTCTTCAGGTTCTTTTTCTTCGGGTTCTTCCTGCCGTAATCTATTCTCCGCAGCCATCCGTGAATTTTCACACGTGGCTTTCATTTCATACATACGTTTGTCAGCAATTGCCATTGTAGCCTGTAAGGAATCTTCTTCTGCCTCTCCAACCGTCGCAACGCCATAGGCTGCACTTATCGGATATTCACTATATTCTGAGGCCTTCGCTGTGTTCTCCGCGAACTTCTTAAGTGAGCCTTCAAGCTCTTCTTTTTTTGCCTCGGGAACAATAACAAGGAATTCATCCCCTCCGATTCTGTAACACGTTCCTACATCCTCAAATGAGCGTTCCAAAATATGCGTTATGCGCTTAAGGAACTTATCGCCTTCATCATGTCCGAAAGAGTCATTTACAGACTTAAGACCATTTAAATCAAGGCTGACAAGTGAAGCTTTTTCTTTGCTCTGTTCGATACGTGCAAACGCCTCGTAGCTCATTGCTCTGTTAAACAAGCCTGTAAGCGGGTCATGATATGCCAGTTTGGTCAGAGCTTCTCTTTCCGCATTGGTGATTACCATATCGTACAAATGTACAAGATAGCTTGCTATCAGAAGGATAACAAACAGCAATGCGCCTATAGGGATGAAGCTGTTTTGAAGCATCTGGGAATTGGGGAACACATACTTTTGTATGTTAAACCTTGCAAAGTCAAGTGCAACCGCCACAAAAACGACAATCACACCGGCCGCAACAATCTTCTCGGAATACGTCTTCTGCTTAACGGTAAGTATACCACCTACGATAAGAATCAAAACACCAATAAATCCTATTACCTGGAACCAGAGAAGTGTAGCAGGGAATCTCATGGAATTAGTGGCATGAAGTATGGCGGCCACAACAAAGAAGTCAACAAGCATCGATGTTCCGACAGCAACAGTCACATTTCGCCAGCCATTGTCATCCTTTCTCATATCCCAGAACACCAGCCCTACCGTTACGGGAGCCAGATAAAGAGAGATGTATTCGAGATTGGTACATAAAGTCCTGTCTACGGCAAAAAGCGTGAACAAACCATTGGTGCACATTGTCCAAAGCCCGACGGTTGCAGAAAAAAGACCTATTGCAGTCAGACCGAAGCCGGACTTGTTGACGACAGCCGTAAACAAGCCGATAACGGTGAGAAGCATTCCAAGCATAATCAAAAATACCGCAATAAAGAAAACTACGGCATTTCTGCTGCTGAAATCCACAAGGATTTTTCCTGTCTTTACGCATCGCAGAGGGCGTATGCTTGTAAATGCATTATCCTCGTTGATAACCATACGGATGAGCAGCCTTTTTCCTTCGCAGTCCTCAGGAAGTTCAATGAAGTGATACCCGCTTCCGACCATTTTGTCAGCCCATACCTTGTCGAGGCCGTAAGAATAAATGCGTTCCTCACCAAGGTAAACTTCAACACTGCACAGATAGACAAGAAACTCCGATGTCATGCCTCCATTCATTTCTTCGGTAAGGTCATATGACATATCAACTATGTCCAGGCGCTTAAGATCCGAAAAAACAAATTCATCAAGACTTACGTTTTCGTAAGAAACACCGTTCACTTTGATATTCCATTTGCTGTCAAGAATTTTCACTTCTTCCGATGCAGCTCCGGGAAATTTCACTTTTCCGGAAAGGAACCAAAGCGCCAAAAACGCAAGAATACTAAGAATTAATATCGGAGCAAATTTTCTGTTTTTAACTTTTTTATCAGTCATTATCAGTTCTGTCCGTAATATGCGTTAGCTCCATGTTTTCTGTAGAAATGCTTATCCTGCATTGCCTGAGGAGTCTCATGAATGTCAGGATTTAATGCTTCTGCTCTTGCTGCCATCTTACAAACCTCTTCAAGTACGACAGCATTGTGTACTGCTTCCTTGGGATCCTTTCCCCATGTGAAAGGACCATGATTGGCACATACACAACCGGGGCAGTAAACAGGATTATTATTTTTAAAAGCCTCAACTATGGAAAGACCTGTGTTCTTCTCATAGCCTTCTTCAATTTCTTCTTTTGTAAGATTTCTTACGCAGGGAATTGTGCCGTAAAAGTAATCCGCATGAGTTGTTCCGTAGCAGGGAATGGAACGGGCAGCTTCAGCCCAGCTTGTAGCCCAAGGAGAGTGAGTATGTACAACGCCTCCGATTTCGGGGAAAGCCTTATAGAGCTCAACATGTGTGGGAGTGTCTGATGACGGTCTGTAGTGTCCTTCAACAACCTTGCCTTCAAGATCGACAACAACCATATCCTCAGGCTTCATTGTTTCGTAGTCAACTCCCGAAGGCTTGATAACCACAAGACCTGATGCACGGTCAATGCCTGATACGTTTCCCCATGTGTAGGTCACAAGACCTCTCTTGGGGAGTTCCATATTCTGCTCGTAAACAAATTTTTTAAGTTCTTCTAACATGACATTCCCTCCACTGCAGCCTTTTCTGCCACAAGGCCCTTCTTGTAGGTTTCCATATATGATTCAAGGCCTTCGATGTCCTCTGCATTGGGAGCCATTGTAAAGCTCTTTGCGCCTGCAAAAACTTCTGCATCAAGGAACTGAGGAAGGGTTCTGCCATTACCGCATGCTGCAAATGCTGCGAGAAGCGCAGCACCCCATGCACCGCCCTCACCTGCTGTTTCCATACAGGTAACAGGTGAATTCATTATAGCCGCAAGGATACCCTGTCCGACGCCCTTTGTTTTAAAGAGTCCGCCATGACCCATAACCTTGTCAACGCTTACTCCTTCATCCTTATTGAGAATATCCATTCCGAGCTTAAGAACGCCAAGAGATGAAATAAGGCTTGCGCGCATGAAGTTTGCAAGATTGAAGTTTGCATCGGGCATACGTACAAACATCGGACGTCCCTCGTCCATATGTGTAACATGTTCGCCGGAGAAATAAGGATAGGAAACTATGCCTCCGCAGTCCTTATCGCCCTCAAGAGCATGCTTATAAAGTCTTTCGTAAATCTGTCCCTTGTCAAGACTTACTCCGAAAAGCTTAAGGTTCTCGTCAAAGAGATTTACCCACGCATTGAGATCGGAAGTACAGTTATTGCAATGAACCATTGCAACAGGAAGTCCGTCGGGAGTTGTAACCATATCGATTTCTCTGTGAAGGGCTTTTAAATCCTTCTCAAGAACTACCATGGCAAAACAGCTTGTACCTGCGGAAACGTTGCAAGTACGCTTTGCAACGGAATTTGTAGCAACCATACCCGTGCCTGCATCACCTTCCGGAGGACACATTTTAATGCCGGCCTTAAGCTTTCCTGTGGGATCGAGAAGCTTAGCTCCTTCTTCCGAAAGAACGCCTGCATCTTCACCTGCAAGAAGAAGCTTGGGAAGAATGTCAAGCAGCTTCCATGAATAGCCCTTATCGGCAACAAGCTTGTCAAACTTTTCAACATATCCGGCATTATAGTTTTTGGTATTGGCATCAATGGGGAACATACCCGCGCAATCTCCTATACCAAGCACCTTATTGCCTGTAAGAAGCCAATGAACATAGCCTTCAAGTGTTGTCATATAGTCGATTTCGGGAACATGCTTTTCACCGTTAAGAATTGCCTGATAAAGATGAGCAATGCTCCAACGCTGAGGGATGTTAAATCCGAAAAGCTCAGAAAGCTTGTCGCTTGCTTCTCCGGTGATGGTATTTCTCCATGTTCTGAACGGAACAAGAATCTGTCCCTTTTTATCAAAAACCATGTAGCCATGCATCATCGCACTGATGCCCATTGCTCCGACACTCGTAAGTTCCTCGTCGTACTTAGAAAGGACGTCTGCAGCAAGTTTTGCATAGCAGTCTCTGAGGCCTGCCCAAATTTCATCCGTAGAGTATGTCCAAATGCCGTCGATGAGCTTGTTTTCCCACTCATGATCTCCTGATGCAATCGGTGAATAGTCCTCACCGATAAGCACTGCCTTGATTCTTGTGGATCCAAGCTCTATACCAAGATACGTTTTTCCTGAGCGGATGGACTCACATGCATTTTTCATGTCCATAATGTTCTCCTGCCTTATATGATTTGTTTTTTATTCATTCATGTTTCCGCAACTTTATGGAAGTTTATTCCTCACCCTTCTGTCCGGTAGCGGTCCACTTAAGATATGCATTGATAAGATGATCGAGATTGCCGTCAAGTACAGAATCCGCATTGCCGACCTCAGCATCAGTTCTGTGGTCCTTAACAAGAGTGTACGGCTGAAGTACGTAAGAACGTATCTGGCTGCCGAAATTGATGTCTCTCACATCGCCTCGGATACCGGCTGTCTTTTCTTCATTTTCAGCCTGCTTCATAAGATAGAGCTTTGCCTTCAACATCTGCATTGCCTTATCTTTATTCTGGAACTGCGAACGTTCATTCTGGCACTGTACGACAATGCCCGTAGGAAGGTGGGTGATACGGATGGCAGAACTTGTTTTATTGACATGCTGTCCGCCTGCACCACTTGAATGATACGTATCAATACGAAGGTCAGCTTCATTTATTTCAATGTCGATATTGTCTTCAATGTCGGGCATGACATCAGCCGATACAAATGAAGTCTGACGCTTCCCGGCTGCATTAAAAGGAGAAATGCGGACAAGTCTGTGAACACCGTGCTCCGACTTTAAGTAGCCGTATGCATTTTCACCGGTTACTTCCAAGGTTACGGACTTATAACCTGCTTCATCACCATCAAGGAAATCAATCATCTCAGCCTTGAAGCCCTTCTTTTCTGCGTAACGCATATACATACGTGTAAGCATCGCGCAGAAGTCCATGCTCTCCGTTCCGCCGGCACCGGCATGAAGCGTAATAATGGCGTTGTTTTTGTCGTACGGACCTGAAAGGAGCGTACTGAGGCGCAGCGTTTCAAGATGTTCAACAAATTTATCAAGCGCTTCCTGAACTTCGGGAACTATATCAGGGTCGTTCGCTTCATATCCCATATCAAGGAAAACAAGAACATCCTCGTATTCGCTTTCAAGCGCCTTGTAGTCCTCTACAATGCCCTTAAGCGTATTCAACTCACGAACATAGCCCTGTGACTTGTCTGCGTCATCCCAAAAACCGGGCTCGTTCATAATGTTTTCAATTTCTTCTATCTTCTCACGTTTATTTGTGAGGTCAAAGTGAATCCCCCACTTCGACTAAAGGCTTTTTATATGTGTTGAGAGTATACTTGATCTGGTCAAGTTCAACCATTGCCTGTCACCACCTTTATTATTTATTTTTGATTATCTGCCGCAGCAGAATTTGTACTTTTTACCCGAACCGCAAGGGCAGGGATCGTTGGGCATAACTTTCTTGTCCGAACGTCTTACAGGCGCTTTTACCGCAGTTTCATCACGGTTTGTTCCTGTAATCTTGGCAACTTCCTCACGTTCAACCTTCTTCTCGACGGTCATATGCATAAGTGCCTGAACCGTTTCTTCTGCAATGGCTGATTCCATGGCATCAAACATATCATAGCCCTGCATCTTATATTCCTGAACGGGGTTCTTCTGGCCGTATGCCTGAAGGCCGATGCCCTGGCGGAGCTGATCCATATCATCGATGTGAGCCATCCACTTACGGTCAATCGTCTTAAGAAGAACGACACGTTCAACCTCACGGAACTGCTCCTTTTCAGGGAAGAGAGCTTCTTTTTCTTCGTAAAGATGAATAGCCTCTTCTTTGAGTCTCTGTAAGAGTTCTTTCTTTGTGCCATGCTTGAATTCCTGGTCGGAAAGAGCAATCTTTTCAAGCGGAATGACAGGAAGAAGAAGATTGTTCAATTCATCGATATCCCAGTTTTCGGCATCGCCTTCACCGATACACATGTCGACGGAGCTTTCCACAACCTCGGTAATCATCTTGATGATTGTGTTTCTCATGCTTTCGCCATCAAGTACTTTGCGACGTTCGGAATAGATAAGTTCTCTCTGTTCGTTGTTTACACTGTCGTACTCAAGGAGATCCTTTCTGATGCCGAAGTTGTTGTTTTCAATACGCTTCTGTGCTCTTTCGATGGCACTTGAAAGCATCTTGTGATGAAGCTCTTCGCCCTCCGGGAAGCCGAGGGAATTGAATATATCCATAAGTCTCTCGGAACCGAAGAGACGCATAAGGTCGTCTTCAAGAGAGATGTAAAATCTTGATTCACCGGGGTCGCCCTGACGTCCGGCACGTCCTCTTAACTGATTATCAATACGACGTGACTCATGACGTTCCGTACCTATAATTTTAAGTCCGCCGAGTTCAATAACTCCTTCTCCAAGCTTAATATCGGTACCACGGCCCGCCATGTTGGTTGCAATGGTAACTGCCCCCTTCTGACCGGCTGCTGCAATAATTTCGGCTTCAAGCTCATGGAACTTGGCATTGAGGACTTTATGAGGAATATTTCTCCTTCTGAGGCAATCGCTGATTTCTTCGGAGGCATTGATGGTAACCGTACCTACAAGTACAGGCTGACCGGTCTTGTAGGCCTCTGCTACAGCGTTTGTAATGGCATTAAGCTTTTCCTGTTTCGTTTTGAAAACAGCATCATCAAGGTCCTGACGCTTTATGGGAACATTTGTGGGCACTTCAACAACGTCCATACCGTAAATTTCACGGAATTCGTTTTCTTCGGTAAGTGCTGTACCTGTCATGCCGCACTTTTTATCATATTTGTTGAAGAAGTTCTGGAAGGTGATGGTTGCAAGAGTTCTGGACTCACGCTGAACCTTAACACGTTCCTTTGCTTCGATTGCCTGATGAAGGCCATCGGAATAACGTCTGCCGGGAAGGATACGACCTGTGAAATCGTCTACGATAAGTACTTCATCGTCCTTTACAACATAGTCCTTGTCGCGGAACATAAGATAATGCGCGCGAAGAGAAAGGATGATATTGTGCTGGATTTCGAGATTTTCCGGATCTGCAAGGTTTTCAATCTTGAAGAATCGTTCAACCTTTTTAACACCATCCTCGGTAAGAGTAATGTTCTTGTCCTTTTCATTAACAACGAAATCACCGGACTCCTGAACCTGTTCGCCCATAAGGATGTCCATCTTCGTGAGTTCCGTTGCAGTACCCTTATGAAGCTGGCGTGCAAGAATATCGCAGGCTTCATAAAGCTTTGTGGACTTTCCGCTGCTGCCGGAAATGATGAGAGGAGTACGTGCTTCATCAATGAGAATAGAGTCGACTTCATCGATGATGGCATAAGGAAGTCCGCGCATAACGAGTCTTTCTTTGTAAATTACCATGTTGTCACGAAGGTAGTCGAAACCAAGCTCATTATTTGTGGCATAAGTAATGTCGCAATCATACTGAGCCTTACGTTCTTCTGCTTCCATCGTGTTTAAAATGCAGCCTACGGAAAGACCGAGGAAGCGATGAATTTCGCCCATCCATTCCGAGTCACGCTTTGCAAGATAGTCATTGACGGTGACTACGTGAACGCCCTTTCCGGCAAGTGCATTGAGGTATGAGGGAAGTGTAGCTACGAGAGTTTTACCTTCACCTGTTTTCATTTCGGTAATACGCCCCTGGTGAAGGATGATACCACCGATAACCTGAACCTTGAAAGGTTTGATTTTTATAGTTCTGTAAGCGGCCTCACGAACAACCGCATATGCTTCAACAAGGAGATCGTCCAATGTCTCTCCCTCTGCAAGTCTCTTTTTGAATTCGGCTGTTTTAGCCTTTAACTGCTCGTCTGTCAGAGCGGCCATCTGCGAATCAAGTGCCATAACCTTGTCCGCAATGGGGATGATTTTCTTAAGTTCTCTCTGGCTGTGGGTGCCAAACAGTTTTGTGATGATACTCAAAATAATAGCCTCCGAATAAATGAATTAACAGCCTTTCGTGGCATACTTGGCTACGATAATGCTTCATAACATTTTACCATTTTCATCACATAATGGCAATTATTTTTTAACATAGGATGCGTGAAAATAGCCTACGCGTTACCGTTCACCGGCACCCAAACCGCATTCGCATAAACCGTCCGCTTTACGCGTCCGGGTTGCTTCGCAACCTTTGTTTATGCTCATGTGGTTTTGGTGACCGAGCCCGGTTGTATATGCACATCAATGGCCGTCTGTCTCATAAAAAGCATGAGACACGGCCATTGTTGGTGCATATACACCTGTGAACGGTAACGCTATTTGTGCAACATGCACAAAAAAAATAAAGATATTAAATTGTACTTGACAAGGCATTTATTCATTTTGAGAGTTTTCCACAGGGTGTTTATAAAAAACATGTGGCTAAAATAGGGTTTTCAACCGACTTTTCCACAATATCCACACAAATATACTATAAGTGTGGTATAAAAAGTGCGTTTTTCCACAAAAAATCGCATTGGTAAAAATTACCAAAATTTCAAAAATGATACATTTTTTGCAAGATTTCTATTGACAAGCTTTTATCAGAATTCTTCAAGCAAATGAAGTTAAATTTCTGTAAACTGAGCCTGTCAAGTCTTGTCTTTGGGGTGTTTTTATGGTACACTCGTCACAGTTGAAAACAACCTTTTCAACGTAAAACTACATAACGCAAGGGAGTGATTTTATGCGTATTAACACCTACGGAAAGAACATCAACGTCACCCAGGGCATGAAGAAAGCAGTCGAAGAAAAGATCGGTAAGCTTGAGTGCTACTTCACGGCAGACACTGAAGTACATGTTACATTCAGCGTAGAGAACGGTTACAAAAAGGTTGAAGTAACCATTCCCATGAAAGGCACAACAATCCGCGCAGAGGAGGTCAGCGAAGATATGTACGCGTCCATCGACATGATCGAGGACACGATTGAACGCCAGCTCAGAAGATATAAAAAGAAGCTCATTGACAAAAAGCAGAACGCAGTCAGTCTTTCACAGGCATTCATCAGCGAAGACTGGGATTACGACGACGAAATCAAAATCGTAAAGAACAAGAAGTTCGAAATGAAGCCCATGGAAATTGAGGACGCCTGCATACAGATGGAGCTCCTCGGCCATAACTTCTACGTATTCAGAAATGCTCAGACAGAGGCCATCAACGTTGTTTACAAACGTAAAAACAATACTTACGGTCTCATCGAGCCGGAAGGCTGAAACTAACAAAAACATCCCCGCGGAATTCCGCGGGGACTTTTTTTGCAATCATCAGGCTACAGGCTTCGTCTCTATTCGTGCCTTCGGAAGCTGTTTCATAATCGTATAACTGTTAAGAAGGTCATCTCCGGAATCAAGATGGTTCTCCCCATCTCCCGGAGGGGTTATCATATTAACCTTCACAACCGTTTTGTCATTAAGTGGTTTCTTATAAAATGCTTCCATAAGGTCAACGCATTTTGTACCGGGTGCCTTATGGAACCATTGTCCGTTCACTTCAATCATAACATTTGAATTTATCATTTCCGGACTATCATCAAAGTATAGTTCAAAGAAATGAGGATTTGAAGGAAGCGTAAACTCCATTGAAATGCCTTCGGCGTCCTGTGAGCCTCCGTATCTCAATGTCTGTGCCTGCGAAAAGAACATTTCTTCGTTTACGGCCAGTTCATCGGTATTCTTCACATCCTGCATAAATACAGGATCATTCGCAAGCTCAATATAATAATCCATAAGGGGCTGCCTTATTCCAACCTTATTGTCATTCGGGTCCTCAACTTCAAGGCCAAGACGCCCTCTGTCTCTGAATTGGTAGAAAGTGAAGCCCGAGAACCATTCACTACCCTCATTTTTAACTATGTTTATGAATTCTCTCATCATCTGAACCTGGTCATAAGGACCGGTGACATCTCCGTCAGCATTAAGTTCAGCCAGCACAAAAGGCTTTCCTTCACCGCCGTTCAGCTTTTTGTAACGTTCATAAGTCAACTGCCCCATGCGGAAAACATCCTTCAGGTTATAGCGTGCGAACGTGTTGCCCCCTTCTTGCGCCACATCATAAGGCCATCCCCAGTGAAGGGCAAGATATTTATCAATGGACCATATATCTGCAGCAAGAATTGCGGGAATGAATTCGTCTTCTTTTTCGACCTTTTCATCGCCCTCTTTTTGAATAGCTCCGGCGCATATTATAGTCTTAACGTTAGGAGCTTCTTCACGGATTATTTCCGATGCATGGGCAAAAAACAAGCCAAGTTCTTCGTAGGATGCACGTTTCGTGAAAGGGAACCAGTTTCCGGTACATTCGTGATTAATGCGAAGTTCAATCCTTCCGAACTTTTTTAAGTCGCGTCCGATGGAACGCAGTTGTTCGTCAGAGAGTTTCGGGTCCATAGTGAGAGTAAGTATAACATCCATGCCGTGGCTTCTGATGTCTCTTATCTGCTTAAAAACTTCAGCGTCACTGCTTCCGTTAAGTCCGCCTCCGTACGGGAAATAGTCTTCATATGGATAGTCCCATGCGAAATGAACCTCTTTATCCTTGTAGGCTACACTGGCGCGAAGAGGCCACGTCGGCTCATTGGGATAATAGCAGTACATAAGATTAACAGCTCTCGCTTTACGTCCTACCGTATGAAGAATATAGTCCTGGCAGACATATTCTCCTCTCTCACTTCCGTCGCAAAGGTCCAGCGTATATTTTGCAGGACCGATATGAATCTTGTACACCTTTTCCGGATTGACCGTTTTCATCTTTTTTCTCCTTTATCTCAGAAAGCGACATTTAAAAATTAAGCCGACACAAGTCGGCTTAATTTTATATTATTCATATTTACTTTGCAACATCATCAAAAACGTTCTTAAGAGCGGGATAAAGCTGTTTCCAAACCTGATATCTCTTCTCATATTTCTCAACAAGATCCTTTTCGGGAGCAAGTGTTTCTTTAACTTTGACAATCTCACCTGCTGCCGTTGCAACATCCTTGTATTCGCCGCATCCTACCGCAGCAAGAATTGCGCTGCCGTATCCGGGACCTTCCTCACTGTTCATGATTTCAACATTAACGTTCATGATGTTTGCAAGAAGCTTTCTCCAAAGAGGACTCTTTGCTCCGCCGCCTGTTGCACGGATTGTATCGATTTTAACACCAAGTGAACGTGCGATTTCAAGTGAATCACGAAGTGCAAAAGTAACACCTTCAAGAACTGCCTGCGTCATATCGGCACGGGTTGTATCCATTGTCATGCCGATAAAGCTTCCGCGTGCATTGGGATTGTTGTGAGGTGTACGTTCCCCCATAAGGTAGGGAAGATAGTAAACGTGGTTGTCACCGAGTGCGGTGATGCTCTTCTGCTCTTCTGCGTAATCCTTTGTTCCGATGATTTCGTCCATCCACCACTTATTGGAAGAAGCAGCAGAAAGCATGCAGCCCATAAGGTGATACTTACCTGTTGCATGTCCGAACATGTGAAGGGCATTGTTTTCATCAACTGCATAGTCATCACAGGAAATGAACACTGTTCCGCTTGTTCCAAGTGAAACGATGCACATACCGTCGAGTGTCGTGCCTGTTCCGATCGCACCTGCAGCATTGTCGCCTGCGCCTGCAATAATCTTTACGTCTTTGTTGAAGCCGTACTTTTCAGCAATTTCAGGCTTGATGGTACCAACAACTTCATAGGACTCAAATACTTTTGCAAGCATATTCTCTGTGATGCCGCAAATCTCAAGCATTTCTTTGGACCACTTACGGTTCTTTACGTCAAGGAGAAGCATACCGGAAGCATCGGAAACATCTGTGCAGAAAACGCCCGAAAGAACATATGCGAGATAGTCCTTGGGGAGCATAATCTTTTTGATTTTCTTGAAGTTCTCGGGCTCATTTTCCTTAACCCAAAGGATCTTGGGAGCCGTAAAGCCTGTAAGAGCCATGTTTCCGGTGTATGCGGAAATTTTGTCACGACCGATTGTTTTGTTGAGGTAGTCACATTCTTTAGTTGTTCTTCCGTCATTCCAAAGGATGGCAGGACGGATTACGTTGTCATTCTCATCAAGGATAACAAGGCCGTGCATCTGGCCGCCGAAGCTGATGCCTGCCACATCCTTAAGGTTAATTTTTTCGGAAAGCTTCTTTAAAGCTTCTTCCATACCGGAAACCCAATCCAGAGGACTCTGCTCGGACCAGCCGGGATGAGGGAATGAAAGACCGTACTCTGCACCTGCTGTGCCTTTTATTACGCCCTTTTCATCCATAACAACAAGTTTGATTGATGATGTTCCAAGATCAACGCCTAAATACAACATAATTTATCCTCCATTCATTGGATTATCATTCTTTAGCAAAAGAATAATTTATTCAAAGTAATTTTTCTATCCATTTTTTATCAGGATATACGAATTACTTATCATTTCTTTCGAACTTCGGGCGTCGCTTTGGCTTCGCCCATATTACTATAAGTCAAGTTCCTTTGTCTGCCCCATACATCCGTGATTTGTTACTGCGAAAAACAGAGCATTCAGAAGTTTCCAGAGCCCGGCACCTATCAGTGCGCCAAGAAAGCCGAAAAACATATCGTCTATATCGCACATGTTTTTTCCAACAATAAGCTGCATAAGTTCAGCCGCCACAGGAAGCGCAAGAAAAGCAGCTATACGTACGGGCTGAAAAACATTTTCCATAAGTGCCGAAAGCAAGTAGCCATAAGGCACATAAATCGTCATTGCCGATCCGATATATAAGGCCAGCAACTGCCATGGAATCAAATGGTCGATAACGGCTTCAATGTAGCCGGCCAGCGTTGCAAACGGAATGAACTGGCTTCTTTCCGGAAAAGCAGCTGCCATATCCTTAAGGAAAACAGTGTATATCATAAAAACAACATACAAAGCGGAAAGGTATATCAGCTGCTCTTTGAAAAAGCCGTCAAAACCGTTTCTTTCAACGTCCTTCTCCCAAAGAGCTCCTATTGCCGACACGATAACAGGAACAAATATAGTAACCGCTGCCTCAGGATTAAGAAAGTCAATATTGCCGTTGTAAAGCTTAAGTTTTGTGAGCAAGCACAGAAGCACAGGTGCTGCGGTAACAATAAGCATGTACGAAAATGTGCAAAAATATCCTTCTGAAAACTTGTTTACAAAAACAGTCCCCGCAAGAATCACTATTGCAATCGGTACAAGCGTAAACAGTCCCTGACCGAGAACTGCCTGAAACACAAGGCATGCCGAAGCAACCAATACCCCTGTCAGTGTAATTTTATTAAAGTCCTTGTCCATCAAAAAACTCCTTGGTACGTTTTTTAACAGTTTGCAAAGTAATGTTTTCGTACGGGAACCATTCTTTAGGGAACAAGCTGTTGTACTGACGCTTTGTAAACCTGTCATCAAGCAGAAGAATTGCTCCCACATCATCAACCGTACGGATAACACGCCCCGCCGACTGCATGACCTTGTTCATGCCCGGATAGAGGTAGGCATATTCAAATCCGCAGTTTTTCTTATCGTCAAAATAGTATTTAAACAGTTCTCTCTCATAGCCGACAGTGGGAAGTCCGCAGCCCACTATGACAGCACCTGTAAGCCGGTCTCCCGTAAGATCGATTCCTTCGGAAAAGATTCCGCCCATAACGCAAAGTCCGATAAGCGTCTCCTCAGGCTCTTTTACAAAGCTGTTCAGGAATTCCTCTTTGTCCTCTTCAGACATGTCACGTCTCTGAGGCAGAAGCCTTGCGGATGTCCGGCCTTCCAAAAGTCTTGAGCAGTCCTCAAGCATTTTGTAAGAAGAGAAAAAGACCATATAGTTTCCGGTCTTTGCTGAAGTAAAATCGGCAATATATGCCGCTGTCTTTTCGTATTCTTCTTCAGACCTTTTCGAGTAACGTGTCGTTACATCTCCTCCAACCATAACAAGGCGTTTTTCCGGCTTGAACGGAGACGGTGCATATATGGCATAGTCATCGTAAGCCCCACCCAGCTGCTCTTTATAATAATCCATCGGAAGAAGGGTTGCGCTGAACATTATGGCAGACTGAGTATTATCCATCCTCTTTTTAAGCTTTCCGGCCGGCTCCATGCAGCACAGCTTAAGTCGGAAGCTTCCGTCCGGAAGGAAGTCGGTGTATATGCGGTAGGCTTCGTCCATATTATCATATACATCGATAAAGCTGCGAACCTTAAAGAATAAATCAAGTACAACATCCCTGATTTCAGGTTCCAGTACGGCTTCTTCAAGGAAATCCTCATAGGCGCCCGCAAGAGACAACGCTCTATTGTAAAATATATCCGCATCGTCCCAGACCTGAAAATCCTCGCACTCCCTTTTCAACTGCAGAAGAGCTTTATTACAGCCTTCGAGGCAGCTTTCCATTTTCCTGCTTTTCCCCGCTACGGCTCTCTTTACTTCAAGGAAGTCCTCTTTTATCACTTCGGCGGAATACATATCACGAGCACGCTCGAGCAAATTGTGTGCCTCATCGATAAGGAACACATAATCATTCTTTTTTTCATCCGCAAAGAAACGTTTCAGGCTCGCAGTCGGATCAAATGCATAGTTGTAATCACATATTATGGCATCTGTCCAAAGAGACACATCAAGACACATTTCAAAAGGGCACACGCAGTATTTCTCCGCGTAGCTGAAAACTATGTCCCTGTTAATCGTTTCTTCGTTGTTAAGCATATCAAAGACACATTCATTTACACGGTCATAATGGCCCTTTGCACGTATGCATGCCCCGGGGTTACAGGACGGCTTATCAAGTATACAACTTTTTTCTTTTGAAGTTATTGTGATGTAACGGAATTTCAGGCCTTTGTCCGAAAGCAGCTTGAACGTATCCTCCGCCACTGTTCTGGCAATGGTTTTTGCGGTAAGATAAAAAATCCTGCTGCTTTTTCCTTCACCGACCGACCAAATGGCAGGAAAAACCGTGGAGATTGTTTTTCCGACTCCTGTGGGTGCCTCAATAAAAAGCTTTTTTCCTCGGATGATGGACTTGTAGACCCCGGAAACAAGCTCACGCTGGCCGTCTCTGTATTCAAACGGGAAGCTGAGATTTTTAATGGTGACGTTCCGTTCTTTTTTCCATTTTTGTTCCCAGAAAAGCCACTTGGAGTACTCTTTGACTACTCCATTAAACCAGTCGCGCAGCTCATCTACATCATACTTTGCAGAAAATCGCTTGATTTTTTCGTTTTCCACATTACAGTATGTGAGCTGGACGGTAATTTCCGAAAGAGCTTCATCCTCACCATAAATTGCCGCATAGCACTTAGCCTGTGCCTCGTGTATGAACACAGGGTCTTCCATATGCTCAACATTCAGACACGTAGTTTTGATTTCATCAATGGTTACGCCGCTTTCTTCCGTAAGTATTCCGTCTGCACGTCCGTCCACGATAAGCTCTATACATTCGTCATCCTGTTCGAGAACAAATGTTTTTTTAAGGGGCACCTCAGCTTTATAGCCGACAGGCTGCCCCTTTTGAATCTTTTTATGTAGTCTGGTTCCCTCCTGCATCGCATCAAAGTCAAAGCGCGAGGAGGAATTGTCAATATCTCCGGAACGGAGGATGAACTCTACAAGGTTCCGGACAGATATACTCTGCTTGGATTCACTCATTACTCAGCTCCGCTATTTTTTAATTCTTATTACCGGGCGTACTCCGTATCCGTACCATGAAAGGTCGGTAATGATTTGACCGTCACTGTTGACTGCCTTTGTCATTCCGTCATCCTGATAGGACCTGAGCCACCAGAAATAGCAGGCTTCAGCTGAATACTCTTCAGGCTTATGCGGACTGTCTGCGGTGTTCCATGCTGCCTCGGTCATCGTTGCTCTAAGCACGTCGTTCACTGCCTCGGGATCCGTTACGCCAAAATAATCCATAAGCTCTTCTTCCGTAAGCAGATAAACCTTATTGGAAGAAACATTATTTCCGTTAGGTGCGGAAATAATATCCGCAACTATTTTTTTCTTTTCATCATCGCTGAAAGCAGCTCCGTAGAATGTGCCGTTCAGCCATACACTGAGGTCGGAGCTGTCCCATCTTCTGTACCAGGATTCGTTTTCTCCGAAAGCGTTCATAGGTTTGGAGTAAAGAATCTTCGCACTCATAAGGAGTATCTCCGTGTCGGTAACATCAAGCACCGTCCATTCGATAGGCTCCTTACCGTTTGAAGTGACATTGTCCTGTTCATAATGACCAAACTCAATGTTGTCGCCCTTCTGAGCCGTTTCGAGTGCAGTAGGTGTGCACGTCGGCGTAGGAGTAGGAGTCTCTGTAGGTGTCGGTGTTGCCGTAGCCTTTACTTCGGGAGTCGGTGTGGACGTAGCCGTAGGTCTGGGTGTTGATGTCGGACGTTTTGTCGGAGCAACTGTAGGTGTGCCCGTAAGCTTTATAACAATAAACGTTCCCGGTGTAGGGGTTGCGTCAGGATAGTCTGTAGGTGTGGGTAATGGTTTGCCTGTCTTCTCCGGTCTGGGAGTGTTAACAGGGTGATAAGGAGTCGGTATAGGTGTAGGTGTGGGCACTTTCTCGTCCGAAGGCTTTGAAGTAGGCTTCGGAGTCGGTGTCTTCGTAGGCTTTTTTGTAGGAGCAGGGGTATTTGTGGTTTTGCCTGAACCCGGGAAAAGCTCATCAATAGGCGTAAATCCGGAGCCTTCGCCTCCGTTTCCGTCGTAATCCCCCCCGTGTTCACTGCCTGAACCGGTCGGAACAGGGGTATCTGTTGCATGCGAATTGTGCCCCTGATGACCAATGACAACCTTAACGGTCGGAGTGGCCTTAGGGGTCTGATAGCCGGTATAATGTTTGTCTCCGCAACCTGTCGCAAGGAGAAACAAAGCGCCTGCCATTATAAGACTGTACTTAAGTAGTTTTCTCAATCCGATGCCTCAAAATTAATCAGTTTCTGATTTCGATAATCTTGTATCCGTCGACGGTATACGCAGGGAAATAGGTTGACGACTTGCCTGTAACAGACTGGTAGATACCAAGCACTGTGCTTACATCAGCCTTTTCGGAAGGAACGGCAACCGTCACATACTTCTTTGAAAGTTGCGATGAAATAACATCAAGTATCTCGCTTTCGTTTTCAGCCTTGACATTCATGTAGCCGTAAAGTCTGTAGGACTTGTCATTGCAGGAATGCGTGAAGGATGATTCTGCCGTGTGTGTCCTTCCCATTTCTTTATCGTCAAGCATGAAGTATTTGTAAAATACATGATCCGGAATGTCTTCACCTGTTGTTGAATCTATCGGATCGTCCCATGTCAAATCAAGGTTGTACCAGTTTTCACCGATTTTAACCTGATTCCATGCATGCGGCCCACTGTCAGCCTTGCCTGTAATCACTTCGGCTTCAACACCGTTTACAACCATAAACAACATAAATGCTTCTGCATATCCGTCACAAACGGCTTTTCCGTTTTTGAGGAGACCATATGCCTTATGTGAAGAAGAAGATGCATCTGAATCGTATGCACAATGGGTAACGATGTAGTTGTAGACAGTGTACGTTTTGTCTATATCGGACATCTTCGAAAGACCGAGTTCGGAAGAAATCCGCCTGATTTCGGTAAGTGTCCACTTGTCATTCTTTGACAAAGACGATTCATTTCCGGTACGAATGGCCGCAAGAAGGGCACCTGCAGCTTTTGTTTCAATGTTTGTGAAGCAGAGGACGATGCCGTTGGCGTAAATACCGCTTCTGGAATAATCAACGGACAATGATGTTATTTCCGGATAAAGCTCCATGTAGTACTCAGGAGTATGCATAATCGACTGATCCGAATACAAAACAGGGAACATCGAATATGATTGTGACGCGGTACTCACAAGTACATTAGCCTTTTTCTCGCTGTCGCAATAGATGTAAAGACCCTCGGGAGTAGATTCTCCCATTATGCTGTTATGCCTTCTTAAGCGCGAAACGATGCCGTTAACATTGTCACCTGTGCCGCTGCCTGCAAGCCTTGTCGGAACAGGTGTTGCTTTAATGCTTTGAGCCTCTTCCTCTTTATGACTTGCTTCTTCACGCTTTGTCACCGGCTTCTCAGTCACCGAAGCCACCGGTGTTGCCTCCGGCTGCGCAGTTGTGTTCAAGAGGGCATGGGAATATATGAAAGAAAGTGCTTCATGAGTCGGTGTCGGGCCAAAAGAAGAATTTCCGCCCATATAAACAGGATCGTCCGTACAGCCCGCGGAAAGCGTGACCAGCATGGCGAGAATAAGCATCAGTATAATGTTTTTAACCGTTTTCTTCTTCATCCCGATTAACTGTTATGATTCTTTAAGTACTGCCTCAAGTTCCTCTTTTGCCTGTTCGAAGTTTCTGAAAACAACTCCTCTTATGCCTGCCTTTTCGCCTCCGGCAATGTTCTCCGGTCTGTCATCTATGAAGACGCACTCCGAAGCGATAAGCCCAAATTTTTTCAGGAACTCTTCATAAATCTCCGGCTCGGGCTTGCACTTGCAAACCTCGTACGAAACAAGTCTTCCGTCCGCCAGATTAACAAACTGTAAATGCCCGTTTTCAAGACATTTGTTGAAGGATGTTCTTCCGTAGTTCGAAAGAATGTATACTTTATATCCTCTGGACTTCAAATTCTTTATCCAGTCGGCCGAATAGTCATAATCGATTACGATTTCTCCGACATATGTAAAGAATTCACGAATCTTTTCAGCATGTTGCGGAGCTCTTTTGCAGCATGCATCAATGATTTCCTCATCACTTAAAAGACTTCTGTCAAATTCGTTCCACATCCCGCTTCCGGTTGTGGCTGCGGCCATTTCGTCAAAATCTTTTCCGTACACGCCAAGCTTGTCATGAAAAATATCTTCCCAGCAAAAATGACCAAGTACATTACCTATGTCAAGGACAACATTTTTAATCATTATCAATCCTCATCGTCAAGCTCATCTGCAAGCTCATCAAATTCAGCTTCGTCGAGGAGCTCATCGAATGCATCCGCAACTATTTCAAACTCATCATCACTTTCAATGTTGTCGATTTTGATGTCATCAAGGTTTGAAACATCACAGCGGTAAAGCTTAATGTCATCATCCTCTCCTGCATCCTCTTCAAGAAGTGCAATGTAGTCACGTGTCGTTTTATTGTCTATCTTAACCGGAAATATGGAAATGACATCATAGGTAACTTCTCCGATGCCATCCAGATCCAATACAACCTGTTCAAGATTAATGTCTTCCTTTTTTTTCGCCATTTCAGCCTCCTTACAGCTGTAGAATGTTCTTTTTTAAAGTCTTCCGCAAAATGCGCATAGTGGACTTGATTATACAATAAAAAACGCCTCTACACAAGGCGTTTTTTAATATATAAATTTTTTCTAAACTTATTCTCCAACGTGTCTGTTTGCCTGCTTGACAATTTTCTCGGCAAATTTGTACGGAACCGCTCCTTCGGAATTTATAACCGCACAGTCGATTGTTCCTTCACGAAGGCCACCGATGTACATAAGCACTTCCGGATCGTTATGCGGTTTTCCGGCGAATCTTTTGTATATTGTCTCCTCACCGAATTTAAGCATTTTTTCCGCAAGCTTGGAATGCCTTGAAAGCTCAAGCAATGAAGAAGCCATCGAATAGGGCTCACTTCCCGCAGCGCTGAAATCAACGTGCGGATCACCCTCATCACAATCGGCAAGAATATACTTTCTCACCTTCATGGATTCAATGGCCTCGCTCTCCGAAACAACTTCCAAATCGGCTTTTTCATAGCCGTTCGCACTTTTCTTTATGCTAACTTTTTCCGAAAGACGTATGTCTCTGGAGGAAGCTGCCGCAAGCACCGTATATTCACCTTCCGGAACAACGTAAGCCTTGCTGTTCACGTCATATATCGAAAAACTTCGTGCATTAAGGTTAATGGTAACTTCAGCACTTTCCCCTGCTTTTATGAAAGGTTTTGCAAAGCCCTTGAGTTCTTTGAGAGGTCTGCCCGGAAAATCATATCCTGCAATTTGGCTTTCAGGGTTTTGTACATAAATCTGAACAGCTTCATAGCCGTCTCTTTCGCCCTTATTTGTGACAGTCAGGGTAACCTTGCATTCAAGAGGCTTTTCTCCTCTTTCAACCTTTAAACCGCTATATTCAAAAGCTGTGTAAGAGAGGCCGAATCCAAACGGATACATCGGCTCAATCTTTTTCGTGTCGTAATGTCTGTAGCCGATGAGAACACCTTCATTGTATTCAACGTTCTTTTCGCGGCTTCCGAAGCTTCCGAAAGCAGGTGTGTCTTCAATTCTGCAAGGGAATGTCTCCGCAAGCTTTCCCGAGGGATTTGTTTCCCCCGTAAGTATCGAAACCGCTGCCTCGCCTGTGGCCTCACCGCAGAGATACATATGAAGAATTGCTTTTACTTTATCTCTGAACGGAATGTCATAAGGTGCTCCACTGAAGGAAACGTAAATAATGTTACTGTTTTCCTCGTATATTCTGTCAAACACGTGGAGTTGGTTCTGCTGCATCGAGAGTGTCGTACGGTCGTATCCCTCTCCCTCGGCAAGATCTGTAAGGCCTCCAAAGAAGATTACGGGTGCTTCGGTATTCCTGACTGCTTCCGAAGCCTCCATTTCAAGCTGGATATCACGTTCATCGGAATCAATTCTGTATCCCGGAGCAAACGTAACCTTGATGCCCTTCTTTTCAAATGCTTCTATTGCATTAACGTACTCAGTTACATTTATGTGGCTGCTGCCGCCCCCCTGGAAGCGCATCGTTCTGGCCAATTCACCGACAGCAACGACTTCATTTACGTTTTCAAGCGGGAGAACACCGTCATTTTTCAAAAGAACGGCGCACTTCTTTGCCACATCAACAGCTGTGTTATGGTACTTATGCGGCTTTTTTGCCCTTCCCTTGGGATTGTACTTTTCCACAAGCTTCATCATTCTGTCTGCGGCAGTATTGATGTCTATTTCATCTACGGTACCTTCTGCATACTGCTTCTGCATTCTTGAAGTATGTATTCCTCTAGAAGAAGGCATTTCAAGGTCCATTCCGGCATGAACGGATTTAGCCAGATCCGAGCATGCTCCCCAGTCAGACATAACAAGCCCTTCAAATCCCCATTCATCACGAAGGATGTGATTTTGAAGATATGCATTTTCCGTTGCATGAGTGCCGTTAATCATGTTGTAAGAGGACATAATCGTTGCCGGCTGTGCATCCTTCACCGTCATTTCAAATGCGGTAAGATATATTTCGCGAAGAGTTCTGTCATCAATGACGCTGTTGGACGTCATTCTCATTGTTTCCTGAGAATTCGCGCAAAAGTGCTTAAGGCTTGTACCAACACCCTGTTCCTGTACCTTTTTAACGTAGTGGGAAGCAATGCTTCCTGCCAGAAAGGGATCTTCACTGAAGTATTCAAAATTACGTCCGCAAAGCGGTGAACGCTTCATGTTTGTCCCGGGGCCCAAAAGCACGGAAACGTCCATATTCCAAGCCTCTTTTCCAAGGCTTTCGCCTATGGCTTCCACAGCTTCCAAATCCCAGCTGCAGGCCAGTGCGCTTGCTGTAGGATAACAGGTTGCCGGAATCGAGTCATTGTTGCCATTGTTTGTTTCAGGCTGTTTCCTGAGTCCATGAGGTCCATCTGAAAGATGGATGGAAGGCAGCTTGCCGTTCAGGTCCTCATTGTGCCATGCTCCTTTTCCGGACAACGTCCGGATTTTCTCGTTAATTGTAAGCATTGTAAACCCTCCGCATTAAAAATACTTGTATGTATTTTCCAATCCGTGTATGTCACTGCCGCAAGCCATGACTTTCCCGGACTTAATGTATGTATTTACTTTATATCTTCTTGAAAGCTTGTGAAAACTCCTTGAATTAATCTGATAGCCTACAAAATCGTAATCAAAATCCAAAATCTGCTTTGGAGAATATCTTTCAACATGTGCGAGAATAATATCACACCCGAATTTGTCGTGAACCGCCCTCATGGTTCTTAAAGCCTTGTCACTATCAAACTCAATAAACGGAAGTTCCAACAGAAGATGATTGAAACCATTTTCCTTGGAGATAAGTTCCTCCAGTCCTTCCATCTTTTCAATCCCCGGGCACCAGAGTGTTTCTGCCCCCGGAACAAGGACAATCCCCTTTTCTTCAGCTATCGGGCGTGCTTTTTTTAAGGCTTCTTCCCGTCTGCGGACAAATTCACCCGCCAATTCCTTTTGAGGATAAAAATGTGAAGTTGCAATGACCGTCTTTATCCCTGCCTTTTCCGCATACTCCAGCTGCGTGCGGCACATATCTTCATCACTGCAGCCATGATCAAGTCCCGGAAGTATATGGCTGTGATAGTCTGTTGTTTTGTCGTAAGGTCTGTTCACATTATTCTCCGTTTGTCAGTATAATTTTTCTTTTACTTGAAGTGAAATATACTGCGTGATACAATTATCAGCACTATAACCCGTTTTAACATATCGAAAAATCAAAATCAATTAATTCAGAGGTAATAAATGCCAAAAAAAGCAATCAGAATAACAATTTTCATAGGAATCCTCATTATAGGCATGATGATGATTTTCCTTTTTTCCATGCAGACCGCTTCTGAATCGGATGTTCTCAGCAGCAGTCTCGCAAAAGAGATAATCGACCTGTTAATAAATAAGCGTCATATACACCTGACTCCTTTGGAGCTTAGCCGTATGTATCACTGGGGTGACAAGTTGTTGCGTATGGCCGCTCACTTTGGACTGTTCACCCTTTTCAGCATGGAGCTCGGAATCGCTTTTGTATTTCTCCGCTGGAGCAAGCCTAAGCCCATCGACTACGCCTGCATTTTATTTATGGGTGGCGCAGTTGCCTTCATGGACGAAGGAATAAAGCTGTTCGTGGACGGACGTCACTTTGAAGTGCTCGACTCCGTACTCGACATCTTCGGAGCATTTGCCGGACTTATATGTATTTACGCATTTATAGGCTTTTTCTCATGGCTCTTCGGACGTCATTCTTCCTCAAAAACACAAAATTCAAAAGGTCTGAATGACAGCGCATCGGATGAAGTTCCTTGCGAATCCGACAAGTAATTACTCATTTTCAGAACAAGTTCGGAATCTTCCCGGCTCTGGACAGCCTGTACCCATACAGGCTGTTTTTTTGCTGTCATATTACAGATAACAATTGTATTCTTTTCCTCTGTGTATCTGCGGAAAGCATACACGTTCTTCGGGCTCTTAAGCCTCTCGTAATCGCCCCACTGCAATGTTTCACTGTTCTTTCTGTATTCAATCATTTTCCTGTAAAAGGCAAGAACACTTTCGTCATCAGCAATCTCGTCTTTTACGTTTATAATTCGGAAATTCGAATTAACCTTAAGCCACGGAGTTCCATCCGTAAAGCCGGCATTATCCGCCTCTCCCTGCCATTGCATGGGTGTGCGGGCATTGTCACGTGTCGTAAGCTTTATCAGCTTATCACGCAGCTTCGCGGGGAAGTGAAGGCTTTTCATCGTATTGTCGATTGTGTGGCTTTCAACGTCCATAATTTCAGTAAGGTCCTTGAAATCACCGTTAGTCATACCAATTTCCTGACCTTCGAATATATACGGCGTTCCTCGTAACGAAAGGAGTAGTCCCGCAAGCATCTTACAACTGATATCGTGCATTCCGACAGCGTCACCGAATCTGCTTACGGAGCGGGGCTGGTCGTGATTTTCGAAGTAGTTGGCATTCCACTCCATTTCCTTCTGCCATCTGTCCAAAGTATTAATAAGCTTTCTTGGTTTGTATTTCGTCTTAAACCACTTTATTCCGATTTGGTCGCATTCCATGTGTTCAAATCCGAATACCATATCAAGCTCGCCCCTGTCGGAGCCGCAGAGTTCCATTGCCATTTTAGGGTCAACAAGGACCGTTTCGCCGACCGTAAAGCAATCATACTTCGAAAGGACGTCTTTTCGTAAACGACGCAATATATCATGGTTTCCTTCGGTGCTGTGATAGTGTTCAAGTCCGGTAAGCGCAAGTTTCTTTTTCCCGTTTTCAAGCGAATTTTTATACAGAACATTGATTACATCGCATCGGAAGCCTGCTATTCCTTTATCAAGCCAGAAACGAAGTATTCCGCAGACTTCCTCGTATACCTCAGGATTGTGCCAGTTAAGGTCAGGCTGTTTTTTATCAAAAAGGTGAAGATAATACATATTGTCTTCGGATGGGACTTTTTCCCAACAGTCACTTCCAAAGAAGGAACCCCAGTTATTGGGCAGTTTACCATTCCTTCCTTCACGGAAAATGTAGTAATTTCTGTATTTTGCATCTCCCGCCAAAGCCTTTATAAACCATTCATGTTCATCGGAAGTATGGTTAACCACAAGGTCCATAATTATACGTATGCCACGCTTCTTCGCCTCTGCAATAAGCTTTTCCATATCCTCCATTGTTCCGAAATCCGGATGGATAGACCTGTAATCGGAAATATCATATCCGTTGTCGCAGTTCGGACTGGCGTAAACGGGGCTAAGCCAGATTATGTCCACACCAAGCTCTTTAAGATAATCCAGCTTCGAAATGATACCGGGAATATCTCCGATACCATCGGAATTTGAATCACAAAAAGAGCGTGGATAAATCTGATAGACAATACCGTTTCGCCACCATTTTTTATCTTTCACGCTCATATTTGCACCTCAATATTTAATTATCTCTGTCCTTTATCGTAAGGTATACCTTCAGCCTTAGGGCATCCGGACTTTCCGGCAGTGAATGCGAGAACAACCAATACCACGAAGTAAGGAATGATGTTGTAAAAATACATCGGAAGATTAATTG
The DNA here is from genome assembly GCA_045598045.1 of Lachnospiraceae bacterium. Lineage (GTDB taxonomy): Bacteria > Bacillota > Clostridia > Lachnospirales > Lachnospiraceae > RGIG3528. The sequence goes on from JAZLLG010000085.1 coordinate 27,525, forward strand.
CACTAAGGAATTCCAACTGCCCGGATACAGCGCCGACGCACTTGAGGAAACCGAAAAGGATGGCACCGAGTGCAATTCTTACAGGGTTCCAGTTACCGAAAATCATGATTGCGAGTGCAAGGAAACCCATACCTGCCACACTGCCTTCGGCTGTTGCTCCGGCTGTTGTTGCAATGTATACATAACCGCCGAGGCCTGCAAGTGCACCGCTTATCGTCGTACCGAGATAACGCATCTTAAAAACGCTTATGCCGACTGAAGCCGCAGCCTGCGGATGCTCACCGCAGGAACGAAGACGAAGACCCGTCTTTGTTTTGTACATCCATATCGAAAGAACAATGAATACCGCAATAACGATGTAAGTAGAAATGTACGCTTTGTCGGTAAATATCTGCATGAACGGACTTGCATCAGGATTCTTTATTGCGTAGCTCTTGAAGTTTGAGGGCATAACAATCTTTTCCTGAGAAAAGAACGCAAGGCCGACAGTATTTACAACGGCAGGTGCAAGCATATTAAGCGCCGTACCGCCTATGGTCTGGTCCGCCTTCAGGTTTATCGCCGAAAAGCTCAGCAGCAACGAATAAACCGCTCCGGCTGCAGCCGAAACACACATAAGAATTACGAAAATAGCCTGTGGCTTATCAATCAGAATGTTATGTTTTGCGAACGCAACACCGACAACAGCTCCGCAGAATGCTCCGAAAATCATTTCACCTTCAAGTGCCAGGTTAATGACACCGCTTCGCTCCGCAAATACGCCGGCAAGAGCAACAATAAGCAAAGGGACCGCATACATTAATGTTTTTTGTAAAATAAGTACCATTATTTAGCCTCCTTTGTTGATTTTCTTTTTGAAAGAAGTGCTCTGAACAAGTTAGCAAAACCCGCGAAATAAATAATCAATGCAATGATAATATCCGCTACATATCTGTTAAAGCCTGCTGAAACAAGGCTGTCACCGCCCATAGCAATATATCTGATAAACAGTGATGCAAATATTGTACCAACAGGGTTGGAAGATGCAAGAAGTGCCGCAGGAATACCATTAAATCCATAGTCCGGAAGCTTCATGTATGCTGCATCCCACTTGAGTTCAATACCGGGGTTCAGGTAATAGAGAACGCCGCCAAGTCCCGCAAGAGCACCGGCAATTGCCATTGAAAGAATAATGTTTCTCTTCTCATTCATACCGCAATACTTTGAGGCATCTTTATTATATCCGCACGCTTTAAGTTCGTAGCCGAAGGTTGTCTTATTCAGAATAATAAAGATAACAACAGCTGCAGCAATTGCTATAAAGATTCCAAGATCAAGGTAGGACCCGTTAAAAAGTTCATATAAACCTAAATCGGGTGTACTGTTTCCCGTAGCTGCGGTCGTAATAAGGAATCCACCCTTTCCCGCAGCATAAAGATGCTTCTGAAGGCTGAACACCCAGCTGACGATATTCGCCGCAATCCAGTTTGTCATTATGCAGACAATTACTTCATTAACTCCGAATACAGCCTTGAAAAATCCGGGGATACTGCCCCATATAGCTCCTGCCACCATGCCGAGAAGTACTGCAATAAGCCATGTAAAAAATCCGGCAAGAGGCTTTCCTGTATTATCAATGTTCAATGTGATGGACAATGATACAAGTGTGCCCATAAGGAACTGTCCGGGAGCTCCGATATTGAAAAGACCTGTTTTAAACGCGATGGCAACAGCAAGACCACACATAATGAGAGGCGTTGCATAGAATACCATGTTTCCGAAATTTACACCCGCATGTGAGCCGGTAAAAGGACCGGCAAGAAGATATCCAAGGCCTTCAAAAACCGAGCCTGCGGTAATATCAGGAGATGCTATGGCAAGTATAGCCATTACAAGCACTCCGACTGCAATTCCGGCAAGTATGCTTATAAGCGATGAAGCCAATGACTTGACACTCTCTTTATTCATTTGTTGCCTCCTTTCCGGCATCGCGCTTCGCTCCTGCCATGTAAAGACCGAGTTCCTGAACCGTAGTCTTTTTAGGGTCAAGCTCGCCCACGATTTCACCTTCATACATAACAAGGATGCGGTCTGAGAGTGACATTACCTCTTCCAGTTCAAGGCTTATCAGGAGTACTGCCTTTCCGTTATCCCTTTCTTTTACAATCTGCTTGTGGATGTATTCAATGGCTCCGACGTCAAGTCCTCTTGTAGGCTGTACGGCAACGAGAAGTTCATGTTCCCTGTCCATTTCTCTTGCAACGATAGCCTTTTGCTGGTTACCTCCGGACATACTTCTTGCAGCGGTAACACTTCCCTGCCCGCTTCTGACGTCAAACTGCTCAATAAGTGCATCCGAGTATTTTCTTACTTCATCAAATCTGATAAATCCATGCTTTGAGAATGCAGGCTCATAATAACGCTGAAGCACCATATTCTCTTCAAGAGAATAGTCAAGAACAAGCCCGTGCTTGTGTCTGTCTTCGGGGATATGGCTCATGCCATGAGTGTTTTTATATCTGATGGACTTGTGAGTAATGTCTTCCCCATCAAGGAAAACATATCCGGATGATACCGGCTCAAGCCCCGTAATTCCCTGAACGAATTCGCTCTGTCCGTTTCCGTCGATTCCGGCTATGCAGACAATCTCACCGCTTCTGACGTTAAGAGAAACGTTATTGACCGCATTCTTTGTGTGGGTTTTACTTTTAACCGTAAGGTTTTCAACCTTAAATATTTCTTTGCCGGGCTTTGCAGGCTCCTTGTCGACCACAAGCTGAACCTTACGTCCGACCATCATCTCGGAAAGCTCTTCGACAGATGTATTGGCTGTCTCAACGGTGCCGATGTATTTGCCTTTTCTGAGAACAGATACTCTGTCGCTGACCGCCATAATTTCATTTAATTTATGAGTGATAAAAAGAATCGATTTGCCTTCTTTGGCAAGATTCTTCATTATTTGCATAAGTTCGTCGATTTCCTGAGGAGTAAGAACCGCTGTCGGTTCATCAAAAATCAGGATTTCATTATCTCTGTAGAGCATTTTGAGAATTTCCGTTCTCTGCTGCATGCCTACGGTAATATCTTCAATCTTGGCATCAGGATCGACATTGAGCCCGTATTTATTTGAAAGCTCAACAACTTTCGCTCTTGCTTCTTTCTTTTTGATAAAGCCGAGTTTTGTTGTTTCTGCGCCAAGAATAATATTGTCCAAAACACTGAACACTTCTACCAGCTTGAAATGCTGATGTACCATACCGATTCCGAGTGCTGTCGCATCGTTGGGATCGTTAATTGTTACTACTTCGCCGTTTTTTCTGATTTCACCTTTTTCAGGTTTATACATTCCAAAGAGAACACTCATGAGTGTTGACTTTCCTGCTCCGTTTTCCCCCAATAAAGCATGGATCTCGCCCTTCTTCAGCTGCAACGTAATATCATCGTTTGCAATGATTCCGGGGAATTCTTTGGTGATGTGATTCATTTCGATAATGTAATCACTCATTAGCCTGTCTCCTTAAACAAAAATTCGGGGCCCGGTTTAAACCGAGCCCCGGTACTCATAACTGATTATTTGTCGAGTGTGATGTTAACTCTTGTACCTGCTACTGCATTTGTCCAGAAGCTTTCATCGTTACAATCGTCAGCAACCTCAGCCTTGATGGCAAGAGTACCGTCAACGATTTTCTTGAAGAGTGCTTCGTAGTCAGCTTTCTTGAAGTTATTGAATCTTGAGAAATCATCAGGAAGACCTGTAGCATCATCTGTTGCACCAAGGTTTACTGCCTTATCTGCAAGTTCAGCATCCCACTTGCCATCGTAGAACTTACCAAGGATAATTTCTACAGATGTTGAGAGACCCTTAACTGCAGATGTAATAACTCTCTCAGAGATACCGCTCTGATTTGTATCAACACCGATGATCTTGCCGTTTGCTGTTTCTTCTGCTGCTGCCTTTACGGAGTTAACCATGGAACCGCCGCATGAGAATACAACTTCTGTTCCCTTTGAATACCAGCCGGCAATCTGTGTCTGAAGCTCTGTGGATGCGGAGAAAGATGAACCGTACTTATAGGAAACCATCATGTCTACATCAACGCCTTTTTCAGCTGCTGCAGCTGCTGCGCCCTGAACAAAGCCATAACCGAATCTGTTACAAGCGGGGTTAGAACCGCCACCGCCAAGTGTAGCACCGAGCTTTGTGTAGCCATCCATAACTGCTGCATAGCCTGCCATGTAACCCGACTCCTGCTCCTTGTAAACTACTGCTGTAACGTTCTGAAGGCCGAATGCCCAACCATCAACGAATACAAACTTAACATCGGGATTTTCCTTTGCAACTGTTTCCATAGCTGCCTGCTGAAGGAAACCGGGAGCAACGATAATCTTTGCGCCGTTATCAATAGCAAGTCTCATTGCTGCAATACGGTCATTGTCTGTAGCGTCAGCGCCGTTTGCAGGCTGATAGTACTTGTAAGTAAGCTTGTGAGCTTCAGCGTAATTCTTTGCGCCTTCCCATGTGCCCTGGTTGAAGCCGCCATCCATAAGCTGGCCTACATCCGTAACTACAGCGATTTCGTACTTTTTCTCAGCGCCGCATCCGATAACGGATACCATGCCGAGAAGCATTGTTAATGCAAGAAGTACACTAAGTAATTTTTTCATAAACAACCTCCTAAAATTGAATTACTCTCAAATCATTTTTCATGATTTGTTTCTCGAATATTCTAACCTTTTTGAAAGAAAATGTAAAGGTATAGAAAAATAAAAAGAGCAGTTCTCTCGAACTGCTCACATAAGAGGCGACGATCGGATTTGGACCGATGAATCAGGGTGTTGCAGACCCATGCCTTACCACTTGGCTACGTCGCCATCTTGCTATCTTTCTCGCGACAGCTTGCTTATTGTACCTTAAAAAATCCGGCTTGTCAACGATAAAAATAACTTTTTTTCTCGCATGTATGCGCACCAAAACTTATGACAGAAATACTTGATATACATCATAAATTAATGTATTCTTTGATTTGATAATTATTAAAAGAATGGAGTTGTGATTATGCCTGTTTTCTTAATTTCCGTCGGGCTTATTATAGCCATTACAGTACTAACGGTTAAATATTTTAAAACCTATGCAAGAGTCGCAAGCCATGGCGCTTATGATGCAGCTGCAAAAAAGAAAGCCGAAAAGCTGAAGCGTGAGGATCCGATTATTTCCTGCGACTATTGCGGTGCAAAAATCGATACACGTGTCCAAAAAACATGTCCTCAGTGCGGTGCAGCTTACGATGTGGATAAAGAGTGGCTTGAACGTCACGACCCCAATGCGGAATGGATTGAAATCAATTCCAAGGATACCGCAAGCGAGGAAGTCAAGCTGGCAGAAGCCAAGGCCAAAAAGATAGCAAAAACCATCAGAATCATTATATACGTTCTGGTGGGGACGCTTGTATTCATGGTTGGCACCGCAATTATCGTAAACTTTTTACGCAAACACACTCACGGTAACTTCATTAAGAACGGAGTCCTGAATGAGTACTCTTACGAAAATTATGAGCCTGTTAATTATGGCTTCGGCGATAAAAACGTTGTATTCGAAGAGGCCGGTGCGAAGGTTACAGTTGAGGGTATATACAGAGACGAAGAATACAAATATTTTAAAATAGGTTTTAAAATAGAAAATACCACTTCAGAACCTTTGAAAATCACATTCAACATGAACTATCTTAACAGAGTGGAATCCTTGAAATACGAAGGCGGTTGGGTTCCGGCAAATACTGCTGTTACTGTTTATTCCTGGATTTACAAAAGCAAATTCGACACCATTAAAAGTCTGAGATTTACTGATTTCCATGTATACGGAGTCGGTGAAAAACAACTGTACAAAAGTGATGAAGGTGAGTATTCCATTCTGACGACCAACGCGGATTTCGATGAAACGCCGATAATTCCGGAAGAACTTATTGCCTTTGAAAACGAAAAGGTTACTATCGCAGTGTTGCCATTGTCCGAGGATGCACATAGCAATGATTATTCATTCAAGATACTAAACAAAACCGATTGTACACTTATTATTGACTGCTCGGATTACATGATCATAAATGGTAACAAATATCGCGTTTCCGGCATATACAAGGACCCGATCCCTGCAGGATGCGTTTACGTCAGCGGCCGTGCGTACAGCACCGCCGACGCCTTCGCGGAGCTAAAAGAAGGCGACGTAGTTCAGCTTTCTTTCTCCTTCACATGTGAAGAAGATCCTACAATTGATTTTTCAACAGGATATTTTGAACTGAAACGATAATTTAAACGGGGCATGCCTATTGTAACGGCAAGCCCCGTTTTTCATCGAGCAGTATATTAAAGTGTTTCATCGGAATCACGTTGAAGCGATTCACCGTATTTGAATACGTAGGCGAGGATGAAAACCACAAGTGCGATAATGATAAAGGTAACGTCAAATTTGTAGTCATAGTTGATAGCATGTATTTTCGTAAGATCGAATATGGTAAAAAGGTCAATAAATTCGTAGCCTGCATAAAGCGCCAGAAAATCCAAAATGTTCTTTACAATGCCCGCAATAACAACGAATACACCAAGCTGCCATATATTTTCGGACGACGATTTGTCAAAAGGTCTGCCTTCTTTCATGGGGTCCATGACTTTCCTGATTTTTCTTGAAGCGTAAAAAATGATGAAGGAATAGACCATTACATAAACGAGCGTTATTTCCAATGACGGTAACACGGAAGAGAGTTTGATGTCTATGGGCTCATAAAGTGAAACGTTCATTGCACCCAGATAGAGACTGTTTAAGGGCAGATTTATCTTTCCTAAAAACGGACCAATCACAATTGCAGCAAGCGCAAGGGCCACAATAATAAATGTTATTTTCTCCACTACATTCAATATTTTGTCGTATATTTTTGATTCTTTTATCAGTTTTTCGTTTTTCATGATAAGCCTCCGGTATAATTCTTTTATTAAGATGCATTTATATTCCGAGAAGCGCCACGATGAAATTAACTACGCCATGCATTATCCATCCCGGGAATATGGAGCCTTCAAAACGTTTTTCATTCATCCAGCCTTCATACCAGCCGATGACACCCGGAAGAAGAGTGAGAAGTATGGTTACGGCGATGCTTCCTGTCGAAATTCCGAAAGGAACACCGTGGAGAAGGCCGAACAGCAGCGCCTGCACCGTATTCCCCACAACAAATCCAAACTTAGAAGAAATTCTTTTCAGAAGAAATCCTCTGAACAAAACTTCTTCAGCCAGCGCAGTGCGGATAAATGCGTAAGCAATGATTGCCGGAATGGCAGCCGGGCCCTTTCCGCTAAAGTTACTGCCGGCTGTTGTGATGCCTTCGGGAAGTATATTTATACATATTGTCATGATGCCGACATAACATGTAGCAGCAAACACAGAGCATATTATCATTTTGATTACAGATGTTTTGCAGCAGCCTTTTTTCAGCCCGATCCATTTAAAGAAGTTTTCTTTTTTTACAGCTGTGCAAAGCCACCATATTACAGGTACAAGAGAGAACAACAATAACTGTGTGAGTGCTCCGATAAATTCATTAATAAAAAGGCTCATAATGTCTCCTTTGCTTCAAAAGATAAGTTAATGTATCATTCCTCGTCGAAATGGTTGCTGATACCATTCGGATCATATTCAAGTATGTCACCCGGCTGACAATGGAGGGCGTCACAAATCGCTTCAAGTGTGGAGAAGCGTATGGCGCTGATTTTCCCCGTTTTCATCTTGGAAAGGTTTACGTTTGATACACCGACCTTTTCCGATAAGTCTTTCAAATTCATTTTTCTATCCGCCATAACACGGTCAAGTCGAAGAATAATTTTTCCCATATTTGCCACCTCACAGAGTTTCATCAGATTCGATCTGAAGTGCTTCACCATATTTGAAGACATGCGCAAGCAGGAAGAGAACTGCAGCGATAAGGATGAATTTCCAATCTACTTGGTAGTACCATGTAACATTTTTTACAACGTCAGCGTTAAAGACTGATTTCAAATCAAAGAAAGAAAGCGGACCGCAAGTAAATAGAACGAAGTCGCAGACATTCATAAAGATACCAATGATGATTACCAAAATACCAAGCTTGCGAATGCGCCCGGAAGCAGAGCCTTCGAACGGGTGCCCTTCTTTTAAGGGAACAAGGATTTTCCTGAACATCATAAGGCCGTAGCAAAGGAGCGCAATCTCACAAAAAAGCGGAAGCATTGTGAACTCTGCTGAGAATACTTTTGAAGGAGTCTCAAGGATGTTTCTGAACGAAACACTAATTGCACCGAAATCCAGTTTATTGACGGATACTTCAAAATTTTTCAAAAACGGAACGGCAATAATGAATGCCAACAAAAAGATACCGACAAGAAACACGATAATCTCAAATATTATTAAGATAATATCGAGAAACCTGGCTTTTTTGATGAGTTCTTCGTTTTTCATAATGAACCTCCATATTTATATTTCATTAACTTTGTTTTAAGTGGACTCTTTATCGTTTATCGTGTACTGATTATCGTTTATCGATAAACTCTTTACGATTATCTTTATATCACCTCTCATTATGTTTGTCAACACTTTTTTATCGAATAACGATAAATAATTATCGAAATAATATTTTTGTCTGTCTGAAACAAAACGCAATCGGTCAAGTTTGCCCTTAACCGATTGCGTTTACTCTATAAATGATTATATTTTGTTTGCACTTAAATGCCGTTTCACATATACACACAAGGCACTTCCAACACAATATCGGAAGTGGGATATGATGCACATGGATGAATGTAATCGTACTTTTTGTCGGCTTCACGCCTGAAGTCATTGTTTCTCGGAATATAAACCGATCCGGAAACAAGTTTGGAGCGGCAAAAGCCGCACTCACCGCTTCTGCATGAAACCGGCGCTTTTATTTTCGCTCTTTCAAGGGCTGAAATAAGTGGCTCATTGGCAGCTGCAGTAACCCTGTATTCTTTGCCGCCGCGGCGAACGGTAAGCTTAAATCTCTTGTTTCTGCAATATTCCGGATAATCCGGCAGTGCAAAAACGTCCTGAGGTACAGGTGCCATTTCATATCTTATATCCTTTGGACGCTTTGCAAGTTTACAAGACTCCTTTTTCATGAAATCCGTAAAGGCAGGAGGTCCACAGACAATCATCGTATATGGTTCCACAGAATATTTTCTTATAAGATCTGACGTAATATAACCGTTTTCATATCCGTCACGTCGCTCTTTTTCAAGCACATAGACTAGTCTGACCTTATCACACACCGCAACAACATCACTGAGAGCGTCAAAGCAAATAATATCATTTTTCGACTCAGTTCCATAAAGAATTGTAAGAGTAAAATCTTCGTATCCGTCTCTTATTGCACGTGCCATGGCAAGTGCAACGGTAATGGAGCCGCCGCCGATGGCAGCCACAACATTTTCTCCGTCACGAAGCGGTTCATGATAAAAATGCCCCTGAGGTCCGGAAACATTAATTATATCGCCGACTTTATAGTTTTTAACAGCATAAACAGAAGTAAAGCCTCCTTGAAAAGCTTTGATGGTCACTTCATATTTTCCTTGTTTGGAATCTTCCGGTGAGGAGCATATGGTATAGGGGCGAATATGTTCAAACCCGTCTATTTTATGTGCCAAAGTTACATATTGTCCCGCACGGAACATTGCGGCCGGCTTATCGTCCGTCCGTTTGAGTACAAAGGTCTTTGCGTTTGCACCGGGGTATTCTTTAATCGCCTCAATGCGCATTTCCTGCCAGTCCGGATGATTTTGTTTTGCCATTTCATTTATAGGATAATCCGAAACAATTTCGGTCTCTTGAGCGCGCTCGATTGCCTTTTGCCTTTCTTCCGCAAGTCCTTTGAATTTAAGCATGTCAAACGCACCGACAGGCGATATTTTAATTTTTAAGTTCTTCTTTTCACTCATTATTCAAACCTGAATCCTGTGGATTTTCCTGTGTTGTTTCTTCATTCGACATACGGTCGCGAGCCATATCCGCCAAAGTAAGCATAGCTTCAAGCTGTCCCGTTGCGTAGGTCATATTATAACCTACTCCATATGCCCCCGCCGCTCCGATAAGGCGAAGTCCCTTTATGGATTGTTCCTCGGAAAGCATCATCATTCGCGCCATCATACTGTCCCAATCTGCCACCTCGTATCCGTATACGCACCCTTCCGGTGTATTCAAATATCTCGCAAAAGTAAGGGGTGACGCTGTTTCCATTTCTTCAATATGCGGAGCGATGTCTATGCCTGTAATCTCCCTAAGTTCTCTGACAAGCTCAGAGGCAACCCGAGATTTTTGCCATCCGTAATCCGATGAATCCAATCCGTTCCAATCATCAGCAGACGTAAATGTGGTAAGTGAAACAACGCATGTCCCATCAGGTGAAAATGCCGGATTAGCAATGTTATAGCAAAGAAAAATGAAGAAATCGTCGGTAGCAAATCCGTTTTGAATGTTGCGATATTCTTTTGAAGAATCGGATGTTCCATAGAAAAAGGTAGAATAATCCGAAATTCCAAGTCTCTCCGCGCTGCAGTCCAAGCCAAAATAACATGTGAACATACGTCCGGAATAATTATGATTTCTGGCTGATGACAACTTCTTCTCTTTTGCCGGAACAAGTTCAGGCGGAACCATTTTTGAATATACAATGTCAGGATTTATGTTCGCAAGTACATAATCACATTCCACTATACCATTGGTCGTTCGAACGCCACATAAGCGGTTTTCATTAAAGATGAATTCTTCGGCGCGACAGTTCATCCAAATCTCTCCGCCAAGGTCGCGAAACCGTTCTATCATGGCTACACTTATTTCATGAGAAGTGTTTTTAGGAATATATGGCCCTTCTTTTACATAGCTTAAAACCATTTCTGCAAAATGAATGAAATTAAGCCTGTCAAGCGGAACACCAAGATAACTCCAGTATGCAGAAAGAATATCACGGGCTTTCTGAGGAAGCCCGACAGCTTTAAAAACCTTGTTTACACTGTATCCGCCTGTTCGAAGAAAATTACCATATTCTTCCTGAAGAACCTTTGTCTCAGGTGATTTTACGGAACCTGTGAGATATTCCACACCATTTTGAACTTCTTCAAAAAGTTCAAAGAGCCTTTTCATAGAGGAGAATGAACCAGGAACATAATATTCCATGGCTTTGATAAAATTATCAACTCCAACAGGCATAGTAACGTCCATCGGAGTCCCGTCAGAATATAACGAAATAACTCTGAAACAGTCCTTTATCGGAATCCAATCAATCTTTACGCCATATTCGTTCATTAAGCGGCGAACCCCACCGGGCTCTTTCGCACTTCCGACACCGCATAATTCATGAAGGCTTGGATCAAATTCAAAGCGTCCTCTTACAAAGCTTGTGGCACATCCCCCCGGAAGATTATGCTGCTCGATGAGAAGCACTTTTTTATTTGTTTTTATTAACTCCAATGCTGCCGAAAGACCGGAATTACCTGCACCGACAACTACAACGTCATATTTAGCCATACAAACCTCATAAACAAAAATATGCAGAAAGTATAACAAATATAAATATGCTTTGCAATGTCAATAATCCGAATACGAATGCCTTCTAGCTATTCGCGCAAAAAAAAGACCACTGACAAGTAACCTTGCAGTGATCTCATCTGAAACTCCCCGAATTGGGCTCGAACCAACAACACCTCGGTTAACAGCCGAGTGCTCTACCATTGAGCTATCGAGGAATGTCGGTATACTTTCTCTTATACCTTCAAAACTGTACACTGTTTACTAACTTCTTCTTCAAGAAC
>JAZLLG010000086.1:0-10539 GCA_045598045.1 Lachnospiraceae bacterium
AGAGCGAAAAGCGGTAATGGCTTAAGCCATTATTGTGATTTTCTCTTGAAAAGATTGAATTGAAGTCTTAAAAGGTATATGAAGTGCGAAAAGAGGGTGCACGGACGGTTAGGCCGCGTACCCTCTTTGTCGACGCTCTGAAATGGTCATTATATAATGGCCATTTTTTTTTGAAATTTTTTTGAGCAGGGGGTTAAGTTCTTAAAATAAATGCCGATATAAGCTTTAGAAACTATTCTAATGCGGAAAAGGATTTCCGGTTCATGAATATGTCCAAGGAGGGCAACACTATGAAAATACAGTCAAGTAATGTATCTATGCAGTCTGAACGCACATATTTTTCCTACGAAAAATATGAATCAGTTTCCATCCAGCAGAAATCCGATGAAGCGGCCAAATTAGATTTATCAGATCCCGGAAAGTCCAAAGCTAAACAGCTTCAGGACGTTGTTGACGAGAAAGAAGAGTCTGAAAAGGAAGAAAAGAAAGCCCGCAAAGAAAACCAAAAAAAGAATGCCAAGGATATGATGGACAACTACCTTGAAAGTCTCAGAAAACACAAGGTTGATGCAAAGAAAACAAACGATGCAAAAAGCCCCGAAGAACTCAGAATCGAAATAATGAAGCGCATTCTTGAACTTCTTCGCCACGGAAAACCCGGCAAAGACAATGCGAAAGATATTGATAAGCTTGCGAAAGATATGGATAAAATCGGTGAGAATGCCGGCTCTGCAAATGTCGGAATATGTAATCCGGGTGGGCCTGAAATGACAGAAATCACACCTGTTAAAAACCCCGGCGGCAGAAATACAATGTGGGTGCAGACTACCGTTCAGTCCGCTTTCTTCATGGAAACCGAAAATACTGCTTTCCAGTCTGTAGGAACCGTAAAGACAGCAGACGGAAGAAGCATTGATTTTAATGTAACGCTTGAAATGTCACGTTCTTTCTGTGCAACATATGAAAGTTTCTCACAGCAGAAATACTTCGTATGCGACCCTCTTGTAATTAATGCGGATGCGGGATTTACAGGCCTTGATGATCAGACTTTCCTTTTTGATCTTGACGCCGACGGAGAAAAAGAAGAAATATCCCAGCTTTCTCAGGGAAGCGGTTTCCTTGCTCTTGACAAAAACGGAAACGGTACAATCGATGACGGAAGTGAGCTTTTCGGAACAAAATCCGGAGACGGTTTTAAGGATCTTGCTGAGTACGACGAAGACGGCAACGGCTGGATAGATGAAAATGATTCTGTATTCAATAAACTTAAGCTTTGGACAAAAGATGAAAACGGAAATATGACGCTCGTTGATTTGAAGAAAGCTGATGTTGGTGCTATATATCTTGGTAAAGTCGGAACACAGTTCTCGCTTAACGATCAGGCAAACCGTTCTCACGGCTTTGTAAGAAGCACAGGTGTTTTCCTTAAAGAGTCCGGTGGTGCGGGAACCGTTCAGCACGTTGACTTGACTTTATAAAGATTCGTTGAAGCTTTGGCTGATTCTATTTACTTTAAACTACCACTGTAGTATAATACGGCTTGTAAATTACCCACTGTTTTGCAACAGTGGGTTGAGTTCTTTGTGATTGAAACGAAAGTGGAGAGTGCTTATGATTGGTGCGGTATCAGGATATGGCTGCAATCTGAATTACGGTATGTCACCTTATGTGCATGGAGCCGAAAAAACAGCTGTTAATGCTGCTGTCGGGGCTGAAAGCGTATCTCCTGTGCAGAAGGTTCCGGAGGTCTTTTCAAACGGACAGACGGAGCGCGTCGGGAAAACGCCCGAACAGCTTGAAAAAGAACGTGACATCGCTCTGGATCGTATGAATTCCGACCCTGCGGCTGAAAAAATCAAGAAGCGTCTTGGAATCGAAAAATGTGAAACCTGTGAAAACAGGAAATACGTTGATGGCTCCAACGAGGCAAACGTGTCATTTAAAACTCCTGCTCATATAGATCCGAGCTCGGCAGCAACCGTTGTCATGGCACATGAACGTGAACATGTGGCAAATGCCGTTGCGGAAGGCAGAAAGCCGAACGCAGAACTTGTTTCGGCAACGGTACGCCTCCATACGGCAATCTGTCCCGAATGCGGAAGAAGCTATGTTTCCGGCGGAGTGACAAATACAAAGATTAAACATACGACGGACAATTCGTCGATTGATGAAGCAAAACTGAACTTTGCACTTGGGAAGAGTGCAAAGGAAGATTTGGAAAAAGCAAGCTGACAATGTAATATCAAAAATATCAAAAACATCGCTTCCGTTTGGAAGCGATGTTGTTTGTTTGCGGAAATTGTGTTAAAATAATTGTGTATGCATTTTTATTTTTGGAGGAGTCTTTAATGGACATAATTAAACAACTTACCACAGAACTTGCCGTACGTCGTGAACAGGTTGAAGCTGCGGTAAAGCTCATTGATGAAGGCAACACAATTCCGTTTATTGCACGTTATCGTAAAGAGGCAACCGGTGCTTTGAATGATGAAGTACTTCGAAACCTTGACGAACGTTTGAAATATTTACGAGGTCTTGAGGAAAAGAAAGAGCAGATATTAAAGAGCATTGAGGAGCAGGGCAAGCTTACCGATGAACTTAAGGCGCAAATCCTCGAAGCACAGACAATGGTTCTTCTTGAGGACCTTTACAGGCCTTACAGACCTAAGCGTCGTACAAGAGCAACAATCGCTCAGGAGAAAGGATTGCAGCCTCTGGCTGATATTATTTATGCGCAGGATGTGGCTGAACCTCTTGAAAACATCGCATCAGCATATGTAAACGAAGAGAAAGAAGTAAAAACCGCAGAGGAAGCAATCGCGGGCGCTTGTGATATCATCGCCGAGATGATTTCCGATGAGGCAAATTACAGAACATATATTCGTGAGCTCACAGCCGAAGAAGGCCTGATAAGCTCTTCGGCAAAGGATGAAAAGGCTGAATCGGTATATGAGATGTACTATAACTTCTCCGAGAAGGTGAAAACTCTTCCAGGCCACAGAACACTTGCTCTTAACCGTGGCGAGAACGAAAAGGTTCTTACCGTAAAGATTGATGCTCCGGAAGATCGTATTCTTCTTTATCTTGAGAAGATGATTATTGTAAAGGACAACAAATATACAAACGATGTCCTTAAAGCAACCATCCTGGATGCATATGAGCGTCTTATCGCACCCTCCATTGAGCGTGAAGTGCGAAACGACCTTACGGAGAAGGCAGAAGACGGTGCCATTAAGGTTTTCGGTGAAAACCTTAAACAGCTCCTTATGCAGCCCCCCATTGTCGGACAGACCGTTCTCGGATGGGACCCCGGCTTCAGAACAGGCTGCAAGCTCGCAGTTGTTGATGCAACAGGCAAAGTTCTTGACACAGCAGTTGTTTTTGCAACACTTCCCGGTATGCATAAAATGGATGAGGCAAAGGCTATTGTAAAACGCCTCATTCTGAAATATAAGGTTACTCTCATTTCCGTCGGCAATGGAACGGCTTCAAGAGAATCGGAGCTTTTCATTGTTGACCTTCTTAAAGAAATGAATGTTCCGACAAAGTATGTCATCACAAGTGAGGCAGGAGCTTCTGTTTATTCCGCAAGTAAGCTTGCTACGGAAGAATTCCCTGATTATGACGTTGCGCAGAGGTCTGCCGTTTCCATAGCAAGAAGACTTCAGGACCCTCTTGCGGAACTTGTAAAAATTGAGCCTCAGGCTATAGGTGTCGGACAGTACCAGCACGATATGAACCAGAAAAAGCTTTCGGAGACGTTGGCCGGCGTTGTTGAAGACTGCGTCAATAAAGTCGGAGTCGACCTTAATACCGCTTCACCCGCTTTACTTGAGTACGTTTCCGGCGTTTCGAAAGTAATCGCAAAGAACATTGTTGCATATCGAGAAGCAAACGGAAAGTTTGTTACGAGAGAAGATTTGCTTAATGTTGCAAAGCTTGGTCCCAAGGCCTTTGAACAGTGCGCAGGCTTCCTTCGCATTATGAACGGCACGAATCCTCTTGACTCAACATCCGTTCACCCTGAGTCTTATAAGGCTGCAAGCGAGCTGCTTTCAAGCCTCGGCTTTAAGACGGAGGATATCAACACACTTCGTGCGGAACAGCTTAAGGAAGCAAGAACCCGTAAGGCCGAAGAAAAGGCAGCAAAAGCGGCAGCAATGCCTGACAAGGGTGAAAGAAGAAAGAAAGAAGAAAAGCCGAAGGAAATACGTGTAACCAACACAAATTCAGCTTTCGGCGCAGCTTTTGCACAGGCTATGGCAAAGTCGGGAAAGACTCTTACACAGCCCGTTCAGCAAAAGAAAGAAGAGAAGAAAGAGCCTGTTGTTACCGTTAAAGCAGAAGGAGATTCGCTTTCATCCATCAGCAGACTCATAAAGGATAAAAAGAAACTTGCTGAAGAACTCGGAATCGGTGAGATGACACTTACCGACATCATTAAAGAGCTTGAAAAACCCGGACGTGATCCTCGTGATGAGATGCCAAAGCCTATCCTCAGAAGTGATGTATTAAGCATGGAGGATCTTACCGAGGGCATGATTCTTAAAGGAACCGTCAGAAACGTAATCGACTTTGGCGTTTTTGTCGATATAGGCGTTCATCAGGACGGTCTTGTGCACATTTCGCAAATTACCAACAAAAAGTACATCAAGCATCCGCTTGAAGCAGTGAGCGTAGGTGATATCGTCGATGTCAAGGTGCTCAGCTGCGATGTTCAAAAGAAGAGAATTCAGCTTTCAATGATTCTTTAGTGAGGAAATATGGAACCTATTGAGTTTACCGTTACTATGAAAACAAAATATCTGTTCGAGTTTCTCTACATCAACTCATACAGTGGCTTCAGGGGCATTATAAATTATGGCTTCAGTGCCGTTGCAATCGTTGCTCTTTGCTTCGGCTATGGTGATAAACCCCTTAACCTTATTGCGCTCCTTCTTCTGGCATCGCTTTTTACCATAATCGATCCTCTTATGCTTTTGTTTAAGGCTTGGAGACAGATTAAGCTCAGTCCTGCTTTTAAACGGCCTGTTAAGTACACATTTACAGAGAAGAACATTATTCTTTCTCAGGGCGAAGAAAGCCAGGAGGCAGGCTGGGAACTTGTTTTACTTGCGAAGGAAGCTGTAGGAAGCATTTATCTTTTTACAGGCAATAATAATGCCGTAATTCTTCCGAAAGAGTTCTATGCCGATAAGGTTAACAATCTTAAAAAGCTTATTAAGGCGGTTTGCCCCGATGCTGCCGCCAAGCTTAAGGTGACAGAGTAATGAAATATTCGTCAAATTCTCCTGAGGAGACAGGGAAAATCGCATATGATTTGGGATTAAAGGCCGTTCCGGGAACAGTTTACTGCTTGTCCGGAGATCTTGGCGTAGGGAAAACGATTTTTACAAAAGGCTTTGCCAAAGGGCTCGGAATAGAAGAGCCTGTTGTAAGTCCGACATTTACCATCGTTCAGATTTATGACGACGGCCGTATGCCGTTATATCACTTTGATGTATATCGCATTGACGATATCGATGAAATGGAAGAAATCGGCTACAGGGATTGCTTTTATGGCGACGGTGTATCACTTGTGGAATGGGCTGAGAAGATTGAGGAGCTTATTCCCGAGGAAGCAGTTCGCATAACAATAAAAAAAGACCTTTCAAAAGGTTTTGATTACAGAGATATAGAGGTTTTATAAATGAGTACGATTTTAGCAATAGAGTCTTCCGGTCTGGTAGCCGGGGCTGCAATTGTGACAGATGAAAAAGTTGTTGCAGAGTACAATGTCAATCTTAAAATGACTCATTCCCAGACGCTTCTTCCGATGGTTGACGAAGTTGTGAGAATGTCAGGCATTGAGCTTAAGGACATTGATGCAATAGCCGTTTCCGGAGGACCCGGAAGCTTTACGGGACTTCGTATCGGCTCCGCAACCGCAAAGGGGCTCGGACTGGCTCTTAAGAAAAATATAGTTGCCGTGCCTACAACGCAGGGGCTTGCAGCCAATATTCAGGCATTTGAGGGGCTGGTATGTCCCATTATGGATGCGAGAAGAAACCAGGTGTACACAGGACTCTATCGCAACTATGAACACTTCGATATCGTTGAGGACCAAAAAGCGATGTCGATTGATGAACTGATTGCCGAGCTTAATGAACGCGGTGAAAAGGTTATTTTCATCGGCGACGGAGTGCCGGTTTTCAGAGACAGGATTAATGCAGGACTTACGGTGCCGCATCTGTTTGCAGATGTCAATTCCATGTACCAGCGCGCCGGGAGTCTTGGACAGAGAGCGATTGCTCTTTACAAAGAAGGAAAGACGGAAACTGCTGCAGAACACGCACCGGACTATTTACGTTTATCACAAGCCGAAAGAGAAAAAAATGAAGCTTCGCAACATGACAATTGAAGATGTTCCTAAGGTTTCTTCCATAGAGGAAAAGTCCTTCACGACACCTTGGAGTGCGGAAGCTTTTGAAGGCTCTGTTTTACAGGACAATTATAAAATCATCGTCGCGGTTTCGGATACGGATGATACGGACATTCTGGGCTACTGTTGTTTCTATTATGTTGTGGATGAAGGCGAAATACCAAATGTCTGTGTCCGGGAAGATATGAGAGGAAAAGGAGTCGGAACAGCAATGCTTTCGGGCCTTATTGATATTGCCGAAAGCATGAACATTTCCTCACTCTATCTTGAGGTACGAAAGTCCAATGAGCCTGCCATACACTTATACACCAAGCTCGGCTTTGTTGAGAACGGAATCAGAAAAGGTTTTTACGAGCGTCCGAGGGAGGATGCTATTGTTATGAGGTATACTGTTAATGCTTGATATTTGTTTACTTGGAACCGGCGGAATGATGCCTCTGCCCAAAAGATGGCTCACTTCGCTTATGGTAAAACTGAACGGAAAGGGGATTCTCATTGACTGTGGTGAGGGAACTCAGGTGGCTGTACGTGAGGCCGGGCTGAGCTTTCACGACATTGATGTCATTCTTTTTACGCATTTCCATGGGGACCACATCAGCGGACTCCCCGGGCTTCTTCTTTCCATGGGGAATGCGGACAGAACCGAACCGGTTACGATTGTCGGACCGAAGGGGCTGGAAAGGGTAGTCGGAGCTCTCAGAATCATTGCTCCCGAACTGCCGTTTGAACTTAAGTTTATTGAAATTGAAGAGACAGTACAGGAACTGTGTCTTGAAGGTTATTATATTTCTGCTTTCAAAGTAAACCACAATGTTGTTTGTTACGGATATTCCCTCGAAGTGAAAAGGGCCGGGAGGTTTGATGCAGACAGGGCAAAAGAACAGAATATCCCTTTAAAGCTTTGGAATCGTCTTCAAAAAGGCGAGATAATCGAGCAGGACGGAAGAGTTTTTACACCCGAAATGGTGCTTGGACCCGAAAGAAAGGGACTTAAGCTCACATATTGCACCGATACGAGGCCGACAAAATCAATTGCCGGATTTGCGGCAGGTTCGGATTTGTTTATATGTGAGGGCATGTACGGAGATCCTGAAAAGCATGAGGACGCTGTCAAAAAGAAACACATGACCATCAAAGAAGCGGCAACTCTTGCAAAGGAGGCGGAAGTCGGTGAACTGTGGCTTACTCATTACAGTCCGTCCATGATTAAGCCTAAGGAATATCTTAACATGGCAAAGAAAATTTTTGAGAATACCGTTTGTGCCGGTGATGGACAGAAACTTACGTTGCGTTTTGAAGATGAACAGGAATCCACGGAGGAGGCTTAATGAAAAAGCATCTTGGAAAAATAATCGGAATCGGAGCAATTGCGGTCATCATTATTCTCTGCTTGTTCTATTATCTGAACAACCGCTCGGACGGGATTTTTGAAAAGAAGGGTTCAAGCACGGAAGCGGAGCTCATTTTGAGCAAAAACCTTGACAGCTTTTATCCTTCCAATCAGCGCGAAGTTGTACGGATGTTCTATCGTATAAACAAATGCTGTTACAATGAAAAAATATCCGATGAGCAATACGAGCAGCTGCTTGATCAGCTTCGTAAGCTCTTTGACAAGGAATTCCTTGAAGCAAACCCGCGGGAAAAACAGAGGACCGCTTTTTATGACGAGCTTACTCTTGCCAGACAGAGCAAGAGAATCATTTCCATAACAAAGGTTCAGAAACAGAGCCAAGTGAAGGAATGGACCGATGAAAACGGGAATGAATTTTCGTCCATAATCGGATGTATGGTTGAAACAGAAAAGGGCAAAAAGGCATATGATATTTACTATGAATTTCTTCTCAGAAAGGATTCTGAAGGAAAATGGAAAATTGTCGGCTGGCAGCTTGGCGATAAGGTAGATATCGAGGAGTAAAAATGAGTGATATTAATATACTTGCAATTGAATCATCTTGTGATGAAACTGCGGCCGCAGTCGTAAGAAACGGCAGAACGGTCCTTTCGAACGTTATCTATTCACAGATTGATTTACATACTTTATACGGCGGCGTAGTGCCGGAGATTGCCTCGAGAAAGCACATCGAAAAGGTAAATGTCGTTATCGAACAGGCATTAAAGGATGCCGATATGGAATTGGAGGATGTTGATGCTGTTGCTGTGACTTACGGTCCCGGACTTGTGGGGGCTCTTCTTGTCGGAGTAGCAGCGGCAAAGGCTGTTGCATACGCAGCAAAAAAGCCGCTTGTAGGAGTTCATCATATCGAGGGACATGTTTCTGCCAATTTCCTTGAACATCCGGATTTGGAACCGCCCTTTTTGTGCCTTATAGTTTCCGGCGGACATACGCATCTCGTTATAGTAAAAGACTATGGCGAATATGAGATACTTGGTCGTACTCATGATGATGCAGCAGGTGAGGCCTACGACAAAGTCGCCCGTGCCATCGGACTTGGCTACCCGGGAGGCCCGAAGATTGACAAGGTCTCAAAAGAAGGAAATCCTAAGGCAATTGCTTTCCCAAGAGCGAAAGTGGATGACTGCCCTTATGATTTCAGTTTCTCGGGTCTTAAATCGGCAGTTCTGAACTATCTTAACCAGGCCGAAATGCGTAATGAGCCTATAGTTCAGGCTGACGTTGCGGCATCCTTTCAGGCTGCCGTTGTGGATGTACTTGTCGAGAAAACACTGCATGCTGCAAAGGAGTACGGCTTCAAAACAGTTGCACTTGCAGGAGGCGTGGCGTCCAATTCGGCTTTACGCATAGGGATGAAAGCGGCATGCGATAAAAACGGGATAAACCTTATTTATCCGAGCCCGATTTTCTGTACGGATAATGCTGCAATGATTGGTGCGGCAGGCTATTATGAATTTATGAAAGGCACAAGAAGCGGCCTTGACTTGAACGCAGTTCCAAACCTCAAACTTGGAGAAAGATAATGATCAGTGCAATTGTTCTTGCCGGCGGTAAAGGCGTACGCATGGGCAGCGATACAAAAAAACAGTTTTTGAATGTGTATGGGAAGCCTGCTCTTGTATGGTCTTTGGAGGCGTTTCAAAACAGTGTTGTCGATGAAATTGTTCTTGTGTGCTCGGAAGAGGACAAAGATTTTTGCCACAAGGATATTATTGAAAAATATGGCATAACAAAGTGCACCAAGCTTGCTGAAGGCGGCAGAGAAAGGTATTTTTCGGTGTATAACGGTCTCAATGAATGCTCCGGAGATTATGTAATGATACATGACGGTGCAAGGCTTTGTGTTATGACCGAAACCATCAACAATGCGGCAAAGATGCTTTTGGAAAAGGGTTCCTGCTGTGTCGGAACGAAGGCAACCGATACAATGGACATTCTTAATGAGGACGGATCTGTTCGGGAACAGCCTGAGAGAAGGCTTATGTGGGTTGCTCAGACGCCGCAATGCTTCAGATTGTCAGATATAAAATCAGGATACGAAAAAGCGCTGAAGGTGGGAGAAACGAAGATTACCGATGACGTTTATGTAGCAATGAAGTACGGCAATGTGAAGGTTTACACATTGGATGACGGTGCAGACAATGTGAAGCTTACAACATGGAAGGATTTGATTTTGGCGGAATCAATCCTTGAAAGAAAAGCTGAATTGTAGCAGAAAAAGAGAAAACTTATACTTGACTTATCTATTCTGCTGTGATAAGATACACAAGTCGCCTATAAAGCGAAATGGAGAGCTACCGAAGCGGTCATAACGGGGCGGTCTTGAAAACCGTTAGAGCGAAAGCTCACAGGGGTTCGAATCCCTTGCTCTCCGTTTGGACATCAGTCCAAAAAAGTAAATAGCAGACCTTTGTGGTCAGGCTTTTGGAGAAATACCCAAGAGGCTGAAGGGACACCCCTGGAAAGGGTGCAGGTCGTTAATAGCGGGGCGAGGGTTCAAATCCCTCTTTCTCCGTAAAAAAAATTAAAAAAAAGACGTTCATTGAAATTATCTTTCAATGAACGTTTCAGAGCGTCGACAAAGAGGGTACGCGGCCTAACCGGCCGTGCACCCTCTTTTCGCACTTCATATACCTTTTAAGACTTCAATTCAATCTTTTCAAGAGAAAATCACAATAATGGCTTAAGCCATTACCGCTTTTCG
>JAZLLG010000087.1:0-12228 GCA_045598045.1 Lachnospiraceae bacterium
CACATCCCCGTCCCCCAGTATCATTTTTTTTTGAAGGCTAAACTTTCGCTACGTTTTGCCCGATATAAAAATCGACAGAGTATAAGTATGAAAAAACTATAAAATTCAATTGAAAAAAAGTTTTGAAATGTATATAATTGCTCTTGAGTTTTGTACTTTGAAAGGAGCTTTTTATGTTTGGAACAGATATAGGAATTGACTTGGGAACGGCTACCGTTCTCGTATATATAAAGGGCAGAGGCGTTGTACTCACAGAGCCTTCCGTTGTTGCTTTTGACCGTGATACGAACAAAGTTCGTGCTATCGGTGAAGAGGCTCGTCTTATGATCGGAAGAACACCCGGCAACATCGTTGCCATCCGTCCTCTCCGTCATGGTGTTATTTCCGACTACACCGTCACAGAGAAGATGCTCAAACACTTTGTTAACAAAGCTGTCGGTAAGCATCGTTTCGGACAGCTTCGCGTGTCCATCTGCGTTCCTTCGGGTGTTACCGAAGTTGAAAAGAAGGCAGTTGAAGATGCAGCATACACCATCGGCGCAAAGTCGGTAGCAATTATCGAAGAGCCGATTGCAGCTGCTATCGGAGCAGGTCTTGATATAACAAAACCTTGCGGAAACATGGTGGTTGATATAGGCGGTGGTACAACGGATATCGCTGTTATTTCCCTCGGTGGCACTGTTGTAAGTGCATCCATTAAGGTTGCGGGCGATGATTTCGATGAAGCCATCACACGTTATCTCAGAAAGAATAAAAACATTATCATCGGCGCACGTACTGCCGAAGACATTAAGCTGAACATCGGTTCGGCATACAGAAGACCTGAGTCCATTGCCATGAATGTTAAAGGACGTGGCGCAGCAAGCGGACTTCCGAAGACCATTTCCGTTACATCCGAGGAAACCGAGGAAGCTCTCAGAGAGCCTACCTCTCAGATCGTAGACGCAATCCAGAGAGTATTTGAAAAGACACCTCCGGAACTTGCCGCAGATATTGCAAGCAACGGTATCATCCTCACGGGCGGCGGTTGCCAGCTCTGGGGTCTTGAAGAGCTCATCGAGGAAAAGACGGGCATCAGAACACTTACAGCTGATAACCCTAAGACAGCTGTTGCAATCGGAACAGGCAAATACATCGAAGTTATTGATTCAATGAGATAAGGCTTTCCCTGAGTACAGGCGCTGAAGTCAAAAAGAAAGGCTTAACATGGTAAGAGGCTTATACACCGCATGGACAGGCATGCGAAACCAACAGAAGAAGCTGGACGTTATTTCCAATAACGTTGCCAATGCGTCCACGACAGGTTATAAAAACCAAGGTGTTACAAGCCAGTCCTTCGACGACATGCTTGCTCTCAAAATCAGGGACCGTTCCGTGAACTACAATACAGACGAGCGTATCGGCAATATGTACCTCGGCGTTAAAATCGGTGAAGAGTACACGGAATACACCCAGGGATCACTTCGTGAAACGGGAAACACTTTTGATCTGGCCATTGATGGTGACGGTTTCTTCAGAGTACGTGTTGTGGACACAAACGGCAACAGCCACATCCGCTACACACGTGCAGGTAATTTCACCATCACCCGCGACGGCTACATTACGGATGCAGATGGCAATCATCTTCAGTCCGAGGCCGGAGATATGATTGTTCCCACGGATGCGAAGATAACCATCGACAAAGGCGGTGCGGTTTACGCAAACAATGAGCTTGTTGATACACTCACCATCTATGATTTCGAAGATTACGATTATCTCAAAAAATTTGCCGATACAATGTATGAGCCTGTAAACGGTGCTACAGAGAAAGAGCCTACAGGTGTTATACGCCAGGGTTATCTCGAACAGTCAAACGTTAATGTCATTAACCAGATGGTTTCACTCATAAATATCACAAGAGCTTATGAAGCGAGCCAGAAGGTCATTCAGACTATGGATTCGACTCTCGATCAGTCAGTTAATTCCATTGGCCGTGTATAATATTTAGCAGGGAGGTATTTGTCCTATGATGCGTTCACTTTGGACCGGGGCTTCGGGAATGATTGCACAGCAGAATGCTGTTGACACCATTTCCAACAATCTTTCAAACGTTAATACTACCGGATACAAGAAGGAAACCGTTGAGTTTAAGACCCTCCTTTATTCAAAGCTTCAGGTCAAGACTGAAGACAACGAAGGTAATCCGAAGCCGGTAATCGGTCAGGTCGGTTCAGGTGTACGTACGGCTTCCGTTACATCCAGATACCAGCAGGGACCTATCAATCCCACTGGAAATACTTTCGATTTTGCACTTGAGGGCGACGGTTTCTTCCGTGTTCAGACAGCTGAAGGTCAGATTGCCTACACAAGAGCCGGAAATTTCAACGTTTCCATCGATCCTCAGGGACTTTCGCTTTGTACATCCGACGGCTATCAGATACTCGATACCGACGGCGAGCCCATTGTTTTCGATACAAGCATCAACACTTCCAAGCTCATCATAGATGCACAGGGGCGTTTCTCTTACAGAGAAGTCGACGATACCATCACCGATCTCGGTATTCAGATCGGACTTGCGCAGTTCAGCAATCCTGCAGGCCTTTTAAAGATTTCGGGAAGCCTTCTTGAAGCTACGGATGCCTCCGGAGAGCCAAGGCTCGAGGCTGAGGATATACAGCTCAAAAAAACAAAGGTATATTCAGGTTACCTTGAAGCTTCCAACGTACAGACTGTAGACGAGATGGTTAACCTCATTGTTGCACAGCGTGCATATGAGATGAACTCCAAAATAATCAATGCTTCTGACGAGATGCTTCAGCAGGCAAACAATCTCAGAGGTTGATTCTGATTAATTGAAAGGGTAACGTATGTCTATTTCAATCGGATCGAATTTTTTATATCAGCAACAGCTACAGGACACAGCTTCAAAGTCAAGCGCCGACAAGCTTTCAAACTCTCTTGAAGGCCTTTCGGCTGCCACTGCTTCAGATGAAGAGCTTATGGAAGCTTGTAAATCCTTTGAGCAGTATCTTGTTGAGCAGGTTATAAAGTCCACAAAAGAAGCGATGCTTCCGGACAACAAAGACGATGAAAACCAATACATGAAGTACTTCGGAGACAATCTTTATCAGGAATATTCAAGATTGATCACCGAAAACAGTAATCTTGGAATAGCCAAGATGCTTTACGATTCCGTAAAGCGGGATGCATAGTAAACTAATGACAGTAAGCGGCTACATCAGCAAAATAGTATACAGAAGCGAAGAAAGCGGATATACAGTCATGACACTTGACACAGAAGGTACGGAAACCTGCTGTGTGGGCGTTATGGCTGTTTTTGATGAGGGAGAATTTGTTGAAGTGGAAGGCGAAGAAGTTTTCCACCCTCAGTACGGAGACCAGCTTAAGGTATCAAAAATCACAGCAATAACTCCTACCGACGCTTCCGATATGGAAAGGTACCTTGCCAGCGGAGCAATATCCGGTATAGGAGCAACAATGGCAGGAAGGATTGTAAAAAAATTCGGCAATGATACTTTCCGCATTATTGAGTTTGAACCCGAACGCCTTGCAGAGGTAAAAGGAATCAGTGAACGTGGAGCAATGAAGATTGCCGAGCAGTTTATGGAAAAGCAGGAAGCCAGAAATGCAATGGTTTTTCTGTCACAATATGGCATTTCAAACAGCCTTGCCCTAAAAATCTTCAACTATTACGGATCGCGTATGTACAGCGTTCTACGAGAGTCTCCTTATAGGCTGGCAGAGGATATTTCCGGTGTTGGGTTTAAAACAGCGGACAGCATAGCATTGGCTATGGGTGTTTCTGAATATGATGATTCAAGAGTTCGGGCGGTTCTTTTATATATGCTTTCCGAAGCAATAGGAAACGGACATGTTTATCTTCCCAAAAATGAGCTTTTTAACGATGCACGCCGTTTTATCATTGTAGATGAAGAAACGATGGAACGTCAGCTCCGTCAGCTGTCATTGGAGAAAAAAGTAATTATTAAAGATGAGGACACAAGAAACGTTTATCTTACGTCCTTTTATTATACGGAATTAAATGTTGCGCGAATGCTTTGCGACCTGAACTGCAGGTACAACATTTCCGACGAAAAGCTTGAAAACAGCCTTGCAGGGGTTATGAAGGATCTCGACATTGAGCTTGATTCTTTGCAGAAGGAAGCTGTTTTCGAAGCGGTGAGAAACGGGGCTTTCGTACTTACAGGTGGTCCGGGAACAGGAAAAACAACAACAATAAACGCTATAATCAGACTTTTTGAACGTGAAGGTATGGACGTTCTTCTGGCAGCACCCACAGGTCGCGCCGCAAAGCGAATGTCAGAAACAACCGGTCATGAGGCAAGAACTTTGCACCGTCTTCTGGAACTCACAAAAATGAGTGAAAGTGTTGAAACATCTGCACTTGCTTTTGCCAGAAACGAATCCAATCCGCTTGAATGCGATGCAATTATTGTCGATGAAATGTCCATGGTCGATATTTCGCTTATGCATGCACTTCTGAAGGCTGTCGTAGTGGGAACAAGACTTATTATGGTCGGCGACGTTAATCAGCTTCCAAGTGTAGGCCCCGGAAACGTACTTCACGATATAATTGATTCAGGCCGAATCAAAACGATAAAGCTTGAAAAAATCTTCCGTCAGGCTGCGGAAAGTTCCATAATAGTAAATGCGCATAAGATCAACAAAGGCGAGCTTGTTTCTTTGGACAATAAAGTAAACAATGATTTCTTTTTCCTTGGACGACAAAATATAAACGACATTCTTGAAGGCATAGTTTATCTTGTAAAAGACAAGATTTCACGCTTTGTGGGTTCGACACCGTTTGACGTTCAGGTACTTACTCCCATGCGAACCGGTGAACTGGGGTGTGAAAAGCTTAATGCTGCGCTTCAAAACGCACTGAATCCCGCGTCAAAGAACAAAAGCGAGAAAGCCTTTGAAAACGGCCATATTTTCAGAGAAGGCGACAAAGTCATGCAAATCAAGAATGACTACCAGCTTGAATGGGAAGTGCGCAGTAAATACGGTATTCCGATAGATTCGGGAACAGGAGTCTTTAACGGTGACTGTGGCAGAATCAAAAAAATAGACAATTATTCCGAACGAGTAACTGTTGAATATGAAGAAGGCAGAACGGTGGAATATGCCTTTTCACAGCTTGATGAACTGAATCTTGCGTATGCAATTACAATTCACAAGTCCCAGGGCAGTGAGTATCCTGCGGTTGTTATTCCTCTTCTTACCGGGCCTTCGATGCTCTTTAACAGAAATGTTCTGTACACGGCCGTTACGAGAGCAAAGAAGTGTGTTACCATAATCGGAAGTTCTGATACCGTAAACGCAATGATACGAAATACGATGGAACAGACACGGTATTCCGGCTTGAAACGTGCAATAGCCGAAATCCCTGAAAATTCATAAAGAGTTAATTGTATTTGGCTGGTTTTCTGTTGTAAAATAAGCATACTTTCCGAGACCGAATGGGAGAAATGGGTTGCGGAGGTAAAAATGTATTTGTTCCCTGAATATTGTCCGGTATGTATGGAGCCGGTTATGCCTAAAGGGCGGCTTATTCACAAGGAATGTGAAAGAAGTCTCAGCTTCATAAAAAGCCCTTTTTGCATTAAATGCGGAAGACAGCTTACGGACACTGAAGAAGCTTGTTGCAGCACATGCCGCAACAGTAATTTCTTCTTCGATATGGGCAGGTGTACGTTTCCTTACAGAACAGTCATTCAGACAGCTCTGAAGGAGTTGAAAAACAACGGAACACGTGAGTTCGCTGAGTTTTTCGGAGTTATGAGTGTAAGAAGACATAAGGAATTCCTTGAAAATGCATCCCCGGAGGTCATTGTTCCGGTTCCGATGCATAAAAGGAAGCTTCTTGCAAAGGGGTTCAACCAGGCGGATCTTCTTGCAAATGTTATTTCAAAGCATACGGGAATCCCTGTGCAGAGCATAATTCGGAAAAATCGTGCCACGAAGGATCAGAAAAATCTTTCCGGGCGTGAAAGGCGTGATAATTTAAAAAACGTGTTTTCGGTGCGTATTCCCGAGGGAACAATGATGCCTTCATCGGTTCTGATTGTGGATGACATTTTCACAACAGGCAGCACGGTGAATGCCTGCGCTTATGCATTAAAGCAGGCGGGCGTTGAAAGGGTATATTATATTTGCATTGCCGCCGGAACGACGGACAATTAACTACGAAAGGGTGAAGGTTATGGAAATACGTAATTGTGCAAGCTGTGGAAAGATGTTTAACTATGTTGCGGGTGCTGCTCCTCTTTGTCAGGAATGCTTAAAGAAGCTTGATGAGAAGTATGCAGAAGTTAAGCAGTATGTGTACGATCATCCCGGCTGTAACATTAACGATGTTGTCACAGACATGGAAGTCAGCCAGGCTCAGGTTAAGAAGTGGATTCGTGAGGAAAAGCTTACTTTTGCCGAGAGCTCCGATATCGCCATCACCTGCGAGAAGTGCGGTGAACGTATTCTCACGGGTCGTTTCTGCAAGAAGTGCAAAGCAGAGATGGTAAACGGAATGGGTAACCTCTACAAAAAGGAAGAGCCTCAGATCGAGATTAAAAAGACAAATCATGAGAACAAGATGCGTTTCCTCGATACTTGATTTTTCGATTACGATGAATTATTAATTTCGGGGCATGAGAAATCTTTCGGTGCCGGGGGCAAATTTGTGAAAAGGCTGCTTAGAGCCTGACAGCAGATTTTGTTGTTGAAAAGAGTTACTTATTGAAGCAAATCAGCTCAGGTGTATGACAGGCCGTGTCAGGACTGGTACGCTTGAGCTAAAGTTTATTTAGAGAGGACTGCTGTATGAAAAAGAAACTGTCAACTACCTTATTAATCTTAATGATGATACTTACTCTTTTGGGCTGTGATGCTAACAGAGCCATGGCTCTTAATGATGGTAGCAGTAATGTTTTATTGAAAATCAACAGTCAGAATATACCAAAAGATAACAATGATGTTACCAAACCGAATGCACAGAAAACAAATGAACTAAAAGTAAATGAACAAAAAGCAGATGAATCGATAACAATGGCGTCTGCGTTTATTGTAAATGATGAACTTATTTTTGTTATGTCTGATGGCACCCAAATTAACATTGGAAAAGTACAAGGCGAACAAGGCGAAAAAAGAGTGCAGGGCGAAAAAGGCGAAAAAGGCGATAAAGGCGAACAGGGTGAACAAGGCGAACAAGGCGAACAAGGAGTGCAGGGCGAACAAGGCTTAAAAGGTGATAAAGGCGAACAAGGCTTAAAAGGCGATAAAGGCGATCAGGGCGAACAAGGCTTAAAAGGCGATAAAGGCGATCAGGGCGAACAAGGCTTAAAAGGCGATAAAGGTGATAAGGGCGATAAAGGCGACAAAGGGGATAAAGGAGAAGACGGAAGCGATGCAACCGCCACTGATCTTACAATCAGCAATTTCCAAAGCGGTGTGGTGACTTCCTCGCTTACATCATCTTCAACAGATGCTCAATTGGCAACAGCTAAATCAATTTTTGAGGCATTAACCGGCAAACTGGATAATAATTTAGGAATAGCCAATGCCGGCAAATATTTAAAAGTAAATACGGATGGCTCAATCATTACGGAAAGCTTTTCAGCTATCGAGATAGCAGATGATTTGACTACAGATGATGGTACAAAAGCGCTTAGTGCTAAACAGGGAAAAGCACTGAATGATACAAAGGCTAATATTTCAGATACTTATTCAAAAGACGAGGTTGACGACCTGTTTGAAGCATTCTTCAATGTTATGTATCCTGTAGGTTCACAATATACCTCTTATGATGCAAATTTCAATCCAAACAATACAGATGGTTGGAACGGAACTTGGGAAATGATTGAGGAAGGATATTTTGTTGAAGCAACTGTCGATCCTGAATTAATCGGTACAACAATAGATGCCGGATTACCAAATATTATGGGTGCATTCGGTGCATTTACCTATGCTAATAAGACTTGTGCAATTCAATTCACAGATGCAGAAGGTGCATATGCTATAACTAACAGACGTTATAATAATGATAGTGCATTTGCAGACCCGGACAACCCTCAGCAATATTTATATACACATTACAAACTTGGGTTTAGTGCTGCAAGTGGAGAATGTGGAACCCAAACGGATAATACTGTTGTGCCTACTTTTGAAAATAAAGTATATGGTAAGTCTGAAACCGTTCAACCCAAATCTATCCTTGCATATATTTGGAAAAGAGTGGAATAAGTGATTCGCTTCTCACGATTAAGACTTCATCGATAATACATTAATTAGAGCCCGTCATTTTTGGCGGGCTCTTTCTGCACCTCAAAAAGCAAAAGTTTGAAACGGCACTTTTATATTTCGTAAGAAAGTGGTAGAATACGAATATGCTTTGGAATGGCATTTCGGACAGGGGTCCGGCCATACAGCATACAATTTATGGAGAAGAGAGGAACATATTATGTCCGACATTAATGACAAACTTAATGAACTTAACAACACTGCTGACACCACTTCCGAGTTTTCTCAGGAAGACATCGAGCAGAACAAAGTAATGGCAATACTTGCCTACCTTTCATGGCTTGTACTCATTCCGATTTTTGCGGCTAAGGAGTCCAAGTTTGCACGTTACCATGTTAATCAGGGCCTTGTGCTTGCAATTGCAGAAATTATCATTTGGATTGTTTTTGGTATTCTTGCACAAATTCCTTTTATCGGATTAATCTTCTCGTTAATTAACGCATTACTCAGCCTTGGCTGCTTCGTTCTTGCAATCCTCGGCATCGTTAATGCAGCAAACGGAAAAGCCAAAGAGCTTCCCATCATTGGCAAGGTTAAAATTTTGAAGTAAAACTGAATTGATACTTTGTAATGCGCTAAAGGAAGGCCATGAAAACGGGCCTTCTTTTTTATACTGAAAAATCTCTTGACAAACTAATATTATGGTGATATCATTTTGATATCAAAAGAGAAGAGCTCTCTAAGGAGGAATATAATGACAGAAGCACTTTTACAGAAATACGGATTTACACAAATCCCTGCATTAACTACTGTCGGCATTGTATTTTCACTGATTATAAGCATCGGGCTTCCGATTACTCTTCTGATTATATGGAGAGTAAAGACAAAGGCAAATGTATCGATGTTTTTCATTGGCGCAGCTACGTTCATTTCCTTTGCACTGCTTCTTGAAAAACTGATTCAGGCATCTTTATTTGCTGCAACAGGGGACACGATAACAGGAAACATCTTCCTTCTTGCACTTGTGGGAGGTCTTTTCGCCGGAGTGTTTGAAGAAGTGGGGCGGTACATAGCGATGCTCATCTTTATGACGGGCAAAAAGAAAACCAAAGAAAATTCCATTATGCTTGGAATCGGCCACGGCGGCATTGAAGCAATCATTCTTCTTGGCTTTGCGGAGATATCAAATCTTGTGACTGTTGCGATGTTGAATTCCGGTCTGCTTCAGACTTCGCTTGGACTTTCGGAAGCGGTTATGTCGGCGGATCTGCTCGAACAGAATATCGCTGCTCTTGCGCCTTTATGGACGGAAAATCCGATTCTGTTTTTCCTTGGAGGCATAGAAAGAATATTTGCAATCTCTTTCCATATCTGCATGTCATATCTTGTATACCGAGGATACAGAGACAGAAAGGTTGTTAAGCTTCTTCTGGCCATTGCATTGCACACTTTATACGACGGAATCATGTTGCTTATAAACTCCAGATTCGGAGCTACGGTAACAGAAATCTATCTTGCAATCTGCGCAGTGGCTATAGTGATCTATACAATTAATGTATATAGGAAAGATAATGATGAAACGGTCGTAACAGCGACGAAAACCGCTGAAAACCCGGACGAAAATCCGGAAGCATAAAAGGAGGAAATATTATGACAGAAAAAATCTACAAATCAAAACAGAATGGCTTTGGTGCATTTTTATTATTCCTTGTTCTCTATGTTGCTGCTATATTTGTGCTTATATGGGGAGCTGCAGGGGTAACGGAATCAGTCGCAGCAATAATCGCACTTGCTATCGGCGGTATCTGGCTTTGCATAGGCTGGATTCCCTTCCTCGGCTTTAAGGTTATCAAACCTCAGGAGGCACTTGTCCTTACACTTTTCGGTACATACAAGGGTACAATCAAGGAGGCCGGTTTCTACTGGGTTAATCCTTTTTGCTCAGCAGTAAACCCTGCAGCAGGCACGAAGCTTGCACAGAGCGGTGATGTTCCCGCAACAAAGGTAGCAGGCACTCAGCTTAGCGGTGCAAATGTTGCGGAAATGTACAATAAGAAGATTTCACTTAAGGCAATGACTCTTTCAAACGGCAGACAGAAGATTAATGACTGTCTTGGTAACCCTGTTGAAATCGCAATTGCAGTAATCTGGAAGGTTACAGATACAGCTAAGGCTGTGTTTAACGTAGACAACTACAAAGAGTACCTTTCACTTCAGTGTGACTCGGCTTTAAGAAACATTGTTCGTATATATCCTTATGACGTTGCACAGAATATTGATACAACAGGCGACGGTCATCCGGACGAAGGCAGCCTTCGTGGTTCTGCAGAGGTTGTTGCAGAGCGCATCAAACAGGAAATCCAGAGCAAAGTTGCCGAGGCAGGTCTTGAGGTACTTGATGCACGTATCACATATCTTGCATATGCTCCCGAAATCGCATCTGTTATGCTTCAGCGCCAGCAGGCTTCGGCTATTATCGATGCAAGAAAGATGATTGTTGATGGTGCGGTAGGTATGGTTGAAATGGCTCTTGAGCGTCTCAATGAAAACAATGTTGTTGAGCTTGACGAAGAGCGCAAGGCTGCTATGGTTTCCAACCTTCTTGTAGTTCTTTGCGGAAATCACGATGCACAGCCTGTTGTTAATTCCGGTAGTCTTTACTAATTGACAGGAGGAAAATAAATGGGCGAAAAAAAGCAAGTTCCGCTTCGCCTGTCAGAGCAGCTGTATGATGCCGTAGCAAAATGGGCAGAGGATGATTTTCGGTCGATAAACGGTCAGATTGAATATCTGTTGTCCGAGTGCGTCAGGCAGCGTAAGAAAAACGGTAAGTATGTAGGCGAAGAAATAGATAAACCTTTAGATATTGATATAAAATGAGTGAGACAGGGGGACGGGGTTGTGTATTCATTTTCGAAACGAAAATGAATACACAACCCCGTCCCCCTGTCTCACTCGCTTCACTTTATTCGTTCAATGCCGTTTTCGTGAATCAGTATGCGACCGTCCTTTTGAAGATGGCCGATAGCGCGCTTAAAGGCGTTCTTGCTGAGACCGAATTTTGCGAGGATAAGCTCGGGAGAAGTTTTGTCGTGATATGGCAGAAAACCGCCCGCATCAACAAGAGCTTCGAAAATCTTTTCTCCGTCGGAATCGAGCTCGGTGTAGGCTTTTCCCCGGAGTGAAAGCTCCAGACGTCCGTCTTCGAGAACGCGGGAAACGTGAGCCTCAATGTGCATTCCGGGAAGAACCTGAGAGAAAAGCCTGTGCTTCGGAATGAGAGCCGAATATTTGTCATCAACGGCGATGTATGCGCCAAATGCATCTATTTTCTCATAGCACGTGCCGGAAACCACGTCATCAAGCTTATACGGCGACTTGTTTTCAAGCATATTGTAGACTTTCATGGTTGCGCAAAGTCTGCTGGACTTGTCTGAATAGAGAGAAACAAGAACCTGATCGCCACGCTTAACGCGGTACGTTTGCTCCTTGAAGGGAAGGAATAAATCCTTCATAAGCCCCCAATCAAGAAAAGCACCGATACTTCCGACATCTTTAACGGTAAGCTTTTTCACTTCGCCCATTGTAAGGCCCGGAACTGTGGTCGTGGCAATGGGTCTGTCTTCGGAATCCTTGTAAATGAATACTTCGACAATATCGCCTGTTTTTAATCCTTCTGCCTGCTTTTTTGGTAAAAGGATATTTTTTGAATCAATTTGTTCGTTTTCGGGTACATCTGCAACTGTAGTTTCGTCAGCAACGTCAGATGACAGATAGGCACCATGGTCTGCCAGTTTAGCAACACGGAGCTTCTGCATTCTTCCTAAATAAAACATGTTTTTCCGTCCTCCTTTATGTGGCGTGCTTTGCACGCAAAAAAACAATTCTGTGAAATGCGTGAGAGTTATAACATGACACGAAAGGTTTGTCAAATAAAAAATGATACCGGGGGACGGGGTTGTGTATTCATTT
>JAZLLG010000088.1:0-4164 GCA_045598045.1 Lachnospiraceae bacterium
AGACGAAGAGAACAAGGTGGGGGGTAGGGAGGGGGGAAGAGGGGGCTTGGGGAGCGAAAAAGGGGGGCGGGGAAGTTCGGGGAACTTCGGGGCCCGCTGTGCGTTTTATTGTAATTCTTTAAGTATTTCTTCGCTTGTTTCGTCGACGGGGGCAAATTTATCACTTATCATATCGAGCATATGCTGCGCGATGACAGGATCGAACTGTTTGCCGAAATTGTCACGAAGCTCAAGAATGATGTAAGCCATTGATGACTTGAGTCTGTAACAACGAGCGGAACTCATTGCGTCAAAGGCATCGGCAACTGCAATAATACGGGCTACAAGAGGAATCTCTGTGCCACAGAGACCTTCGCAATACCCCATGCCATCGTAACGCTCATGATGATAACGTGCACCATCCTCAATACCCTCGATGGATGTGAAATCCTTAAGAATATCACCTCCGGTGACAACATGCCGCTTAATCTGTTCGCGCTCTGTGTCCGTAAGAGCACCCGGCTTGCAAAGAATTGCATCCGGAATACCAATCTTGCCAATGTCGTGCAACAAAGCTATATAGAACACACGCTGCTGCTCTTCGACACTCATGTTAAGACGTCTGGCAAGTTCTTTTGAATAAACCGCAACACGAAGAGAATGGCCTCTTGTATATTCGTCCTTGGCATCAATGATGGTTGAAAAGCTCTTAAGCGCCTGAACAATGATTTTATGATCATGCTCAGATTGCAATTTGTAACGATAGGAGCTTATCTTGGAAACAAAGAAGAGAAGTGCACCAAGCACATAAATAACTAAGGTGAAAACGGCAATCTTTACAGCAAGACTGTCACGCATAAGGAATTCCTGATGAAACATAATGTTCATTTCGGGAACAGGATATACCTTAACGGTAGACGCATCGGTAAACATAACAAAACCGATGGAACGGGAACCGCCCGGCTTAATGCGTGAACTACCGGACTCGGATTTGACAATTACAATACCGTTTTTTTCTATGAAATTGCCATTCCAGCTGTCGTTTATGATTGAACCCTCAGGTACGCAGAATGTAAGCTGCCAATCCGTAAAAGGATTCTCGGTGTCGTTACGAAAATCAATGATGTACTCTGCAGCCTGATATGTGGGGCCTTTTGAACGATCGATCCAAGTCTTTGTAACGGTAAGATTTGCGGAACAACCGTTGCTTAAAGGTATGGCTCCGATATCGGGAAGAGAAGGTACGGAAGGCGTATCGGAAAGCTGGTAGGAAGTACCAACCTGTGATATGTCGACTTTTGTGTAACGGTCCTCTATAGAACGATTTTCAAGCACATATTTGGTTATTAAGAGTGTTCCGAAGAAAGCAATCAGGTAAAAGGCACTGACGACTATGAACACCCGTATGGATTTTTTCATGTAAGCTTCTCCCACCCACTACAAAAAAGCTAATTTTTCTTTGCTGTACGCGCTGTCTTTTCAACCCAGAATTTAAGGGAATCTACGGCGCTTGAAAGATTATCCAGGTTTTTTTGGATTTCAGAGAAATCCTTGAACTCGTCCTCGGTGATTTTACCATCGACAGTGATTTCAACGAAGCGGTTTTTAAGACTGTTGAACTTATCGGAAAAGGCGATGGTTTCAAGAACAATCTGAGAAAGTTCTTTAACCTCAACTTCCTGCGTGTACTTCATACCGATCTGACATTCATGAGTGCAGTAGTAATTGCAAAGCTCAGGAGAGTTGTAGCATTCGGACATTGCGAGCACTTCTTCGGGACGAGGAAGTGAACGCTCATTCTCAATCTTTTCAATGCGGTCCGCAGAAACGAACTGCATCAGCTCACCGGCACGTTCCCTTGTGAGATTACAGTTTTCACGCATCTCCTGGTAAACGTTTTTGTTTTCTTTAATTGACCTCTTACCCATTTTTATGTCTCCTAATCAAAGATAATTACATTATAGTGTACAGTGGTCTGTTTGTCTACAATAATCAAATAAATGAGATTGTTTGGACACGTGCTTTTGTTGTGAAAAAGGATACATTATGCTATACTTCGTGAAAAGTCGGGAAGGAGAAGGCTGATAATCAGGATGGACAGAAAGACAAATTCCAACAAAATAAAGCAAATAACCTTGACGGGCATGCTTGGGGCTTTGTCTCTTGTCCTTGGTTACATTGAATCGCTGATACCTCTGAATATCGGTATTCCCGGCGTTAAACCCGGACTTGCAAACACGGTCGTTCTATATGCGGTATGCCTGCTTGATGTTAAATCAGCGCTGGCGCTCGTTCTTATAAAGGTGCTGCTTTCGGCATTCATATATGCCGGAGCATCATCGATTATATACAGCCTTGCGGGAGGCCTACTGAGCCTTGTGGTTATGCTTTTCCTGAAACGAAAGACAAACCTCGGCATAGCGGCTGTTTCAATGTCCGGAGCGGTCGCACACAACATCGGGCAAATTGCGGCTGCATGCCTGATGCTTCAGAGCTTTGTCATCGTAACTTATCTTCCGGTCCTTTTGTTTACCGGGATCATAACCGGATTTCTTACAGGAATCATTGCGAGCCTTGTCATTTCAAGGTTGGGATATAAAGAAAAGAAGAATGGGATTAAAACGGCTTTTGCGGGGGTGACTCCTGTTCTTTCAGCTGTTCTTCTTATAGGGATGGCATTTCTTTGCGTTAATTCCGTTGTAAAAAAACAGGCTGAAAAAAAATACGAAACGCCTGTGGTGGTCGTAACGCTTAACGGAAAAGAAGCTTATCGCATTCCCCTTGCCGAACAAGGTTCTTACTCCATTACCGATGAAGCCGGCAAAGAGATAAACCGGTTCATAATTGATGGTGACGGTGTCAGAATGGAAAGCTCCACATGTAAAAACGATGTTTGTGTTCACATCGGTTCAATTCATCCGGGGGATAATCCCATTGTATGTGTGCCGAACAGAGTGGTGGTAAGAATTGACGGCGGAACTGCCGATTCGGAAAAGTATTCGGCTTATTCCTTTGATTACTTTGATACAAGCACGGAATTTACCGCTTACATAGCAACTCGTGAAGAGTTTGAAAGCTTGAAAAATCTTGTCTTCGAAAAACTGGATTGCTACAACACGCTCTTTGACTGCTATGAAGAGAGTGAGTCGGTAACCGGAAGTCTTGCTGCATTAAACGTCCGAAGTCTCTCGACGTATTCTCTTTCTGACAGCGAATACGTGAAGTGTACGGTAAGTGATGATGTTTTGGAACTTCTGGAGTTTGGAAAAGAGATGTATTCCTTCTCAAAAGGTAAAGTGGACATAAGTCTTGGAAAGATGCTCAGCTTGTGGCATGAAGAGAGAACAAACGGACTTGAGCATCCCGAAATTGCGAAAGTTCCTGATTTGGAAGCTTTAAAAGCAGCTGCGGAGCTTTCCGGAACAGATAAAATAGTAATAGACCGTCAGAATGGCACGGTGTCCGTTCCACGTGGATTTATGATTGATACCGGTGCGATTGCCAAAGGCTTTGTTCTTGATAAAGCGGTTGATATGCTTAAAGAGCAGGGCACATTAAGCTTTATGCTTAATATCGGCGGAAACGTTTACGCCACCGGTTCAAAAGACGACGGTACGAAGTGGAGTGCGGGCATTGAAAACCCTCTTTATGACGAACATGCCACGGGGAAAAGCATAGAAACAAAGAAGTACCTTGAAGTTGTGGAGCTGGATAATCGGGCTCTGGCTACATCGGGATCCTACCAGAGATTTTACGAGGTTGATAATAAGCGATATCACCACATAATCGACCCGGAAACATTAATGCCGGAAAACAGATGGCTTTCGGTATCTGTACTGTCATCTGAAGCAGGTATCGGTGACGCCCTTTCCACGGCACTCTTTAATATGACGCTTGAGGAAGGCATGGTATTGATAAACTCAACACCGGACGCGGAGGCGCTTTGGCTGACACCGGATGGCGAAATTTACATGTCTGACGGGTTCAAAAGGTTTTGCAGGTAAAAACAAAAAAACAGCAGTTGCCGGATATTTACGGCAACTCCTCAGACTGTAGACAAACCCAGCGGATATCGTCGCTGGGTTTTCTCACTTTTTAGTAACAAAAAGTGGCTTAAAGCCTTGATTTTACTGGCTTTGAGCCGCTTTTTGTGGTATAATTGTCTTATCAAAATACAGGTAGGAC